>NZ_JBIRLM010000003.1:54668-393412 GCF_044330565.1 Streptomyces sp. NPDC017448
CCGGGGACGAGAGGGGCGCCCCGGACACGGGGCGGGGCGGGTGTAACAGGGGCTGGACGATGTGTAGGGGGGGCCCCGCCCGGCGCGGCCCCCGCGGGGGCGGGGCCGGGGGCCCGGGGCCCCCGGGCCCGGCCCCGGAGCCCGTCCCCGGCGCCCCCGCGCCACCTGCACAGCTCCCCGGGAGCCTTCCGGACCAGTTGGGACGGAACGGTGACATCCCGGGGGGAGTTCACCCCGCTCGCGGTGTGATTATCTTGCGATGGGCGTGCAGGTGTAGCGCGCGGGGGTGCGGGCCACGGCGGGAGCCGGGCCGTGCGAGGGGAGACGACCACAGTGAACGGGCAGCCGATATCGGGGGCATCGGCCGGGGCGAGCGGGAAGCGGCGCGGCGGGACGGGGCTTCTGGCCCTGGTCCTGGGAGCGATGCTGTTGCTGGTGACGGCGTGCGGCGGCAGTGCCGACGCGGGGGACAAGAAGGGCGCCGCGGGCGGTGCGAAGAAGGGCGACACGGCCGCCTCGCAGGCGGTGGTGACCATCGCGCCCAAGGACGGGGCGGAGTCGGTGGCGACCAGCGGCGCCCTGAAGATCGGTGCCGAGCGGGGCAAGCTGACCACGGTGAAGGTCGCGGATCCCAAGGGCAACGAGGTGGAGGGCGAGATCTCGTCGGACGGCGCGAGCTGGACGCCCGAGCGGCACCTCGCCGCCGCCACCAAGTACACGGTCCACGCGGTCGCCAAGGACGCCGAGGGCCGTGAGTCGGCGAAGGACACCACCTTCACCACACTCGTCCCGGCCAACACCTTCATCGGGCAGTACACGCCGGAGGACGGCTCCACCGTCGGCGTCGGCATGCCGGTCTCCATCAACTTCACCCGGGGCATCACCGACCCGGACGCGGTGGAGCGGGCGATCAGGGTGACGGCCGAGCCGGCCGTCGAGATCGAGGGCCACTGGTTCGGCAACGACCGCCTCGACTTCCGGCCGGAGAAGTACTGGGCGGCGGGCACCAAGGTGACCGTCGAGCTCAATCTCGACGGCGTCGAGGGCCGGCCGGGCGTCTACGGCAAGCAGTCCAAGACGGTGAAGTTCACCATCGGCCGCAGCCAGGTCTCCACCGTGGACGCGAGCACGAAGCGGATGAAGGTGGTCCGCGACGGCAAGCAGATCAAGGACATTCCGATCTCGGCGGGCGCCCCGGCGACGACGACGTACAACGGTCAGATGGTCATCAGCGAGAAGCTCAAGGTGACCCGCATGAACGGCGACACCGTCGGCTTCGGCGGCGAGTACGACATCAAGGACGTCCCGCACGCCATGCGGCTCTCCACGTCGGGCACCTTCCTGCACGGCAACTACTGGGGCGCGTCCTCGATCTTCGGCAACACCAACACCAGCCACGGCTGCGTCGGCCTGCGCGATGTGCGCGGCGGCTACGACAACCAGACGCCGGCGGCGTGGTTCTACAACAAGTCGCTGATCGGCGACGTGGTCATCGTGAAGAACTCCCACGACAAGGTGATCCAGCCGGACAACGGCCTCAACGGCTGGAACATGGACTGGGAGGAGTGGAAGAAGTAGACCTCTTCCCCTCCTGAGGGATCCGGGCGGGCCCGGTGCTGTGACCAACGGCACCGGGCCCGCCGCCGTTAGCGGTGGTTAACCTTTCGGCATGACTGTGACTCTCGAAGTACGCGACGGCGTCGGCACCATCCGGCTCGACCGGCCGCCCATGAACGCCCTGGACGTCGCGATCCAGGACCGGCTGCGGGAGCTGGCCGAGGAGGCGACCCGGCGCGAGGACGTGCGGGCCGTGATCCTCTACGGCGGCGAGAAGGTGTTCGCGGCCGGCGCGGACATCAAGGAGATGCAGGCGATGGACCACACCGCGATGGTGCTCCGGTCCAAGGGTCTCCAGGACGCCTTCACCGCCGTCGCCCGCATTCCCAAGCCGGTCGTCGCCGCCGTCACCGGCTACGCGCTCGGCGGCGGCTGCGAACTGGCGCTCTGCGCCGACTTCCGGATCGCGGCGGAGAACGCCAAGCTCGGCCAGCCGGAGATCCTCCTCGGACTGATCCCGGGCGCGGGCGGCACGCAGCGGCTGGCCCGCCTCATCGGCCCCTCCCGGGCCAAGGACCTCATCTTCACCGGCCGCATGGTCGCGGCGGAGGAGGCCCTCGCGCTCGGCCTGGTCGACCGGGTGGTCCCGGCCGCCGAGGTCTACGAGCAGGCCCGCGCCTGGGCCGCCAAGCTGGCCAAGGGGCCCGCGCTGGCGCTGCGCGCGGCCAAGGAGTCGATCGACGCCGGGCTGGAGACGGACATCGACACCGGGCTCACGATCGAACGGAACTGGTTCTCCGGCCTGTTCGCCACTGAGGACCGTGAGCGGGGCATGCGCAGCTTCGTCGAGGAGGGCCCGGGCAAGGCCGTGTTCCGCTGACCCGTAGTCGTCACGGGTGCCCCGGTAGTCGGGTCGGACGGTCCCGCGCGGGGAGTTCATCCGTGAGAGCGGATTATCCGGGCCTTAAGGCAACCTTAAGGCCCGGAGCCGTCTCCCGCCGGGGGGTCCTCGGGGGCTGGGGCATCGCCGCAGCTCAGCGGGGCCGTCCAGGGTTGCGTCATGCCGGGGGTATATGCCAAAAGCCTTCCTCGGGGGGCCTGTTCCGGGGGCGCGGATTCCTGCGGATCCACCCCGGGGGGCGAAGCGTGCGGCCATGATGGTGGGCATGGCGGGCCTGGAGGGTGTGGATCAGCCGCGACCGCGCAGCAGCGCGACCGCGGCACGGTGGACGTCGACGATGGACGACGAACAGGCGTTCAAGGCGCTGGAGTTGTTCGGAAATCCGACCGAGGAGGAGGTCCGGCTGCCGTCGCGCCCGGAGTCGGCGGCGACGGCCCGGCGGCTCACCTCCTGCGTCGTGCTCCGCGAGTGGTCCCTCTCGCCGCAGACCGCCGAGTACGCGGTGCTCCTCGTCTCGGAGCTGGTCGGCAACGCCGTGCGCCACACCGGGGCCCGGGTCTTCGGTTTACGCATGGTGCGCCGCCGGGGCTGGATCCGCATCGAGGTGCGCGACCCCTCGCGCGGGCTGCCCTGTCTGATGCCGGTGCGCGAGATGGACGTCAGCGGCCGGGGCCTCTTCCTGGTGGACAAGCTCTCCGACCGCTGGGGGGTGGACCTGCTGCCGCGCGGCAAGACCACCTGGTTCGAGATGCGCATCGCCGACCGCTGACCCCCGCCGCCGGCCGTTGCCCGCCGGTCGCCGGTCGCCGGTCGCCGGTCCGCCGGGCCGGGCGGCCCGCGTCCGGCCCCCGGATGCGCAGAAGCCCCCGGTCGGCCGGGGTGCGGCGCTGCGGGGGCTTCTGACGGGGGCCGTGAAATGGGGGGTGTGTTCACGGCCGCTCATGACGACCTGGCCCGGGTCAATGGGGGTCGTGGCTCCGACTATGGCAGATGGGCGACCTCGGTGCCAAGGCGACTTGTCGGTATTTTCTAGGGCTAAACAGACATCGGCTGCGGGAATCGCAGGTGTGCTCCGTCACTTGCCTGGCATTTCATGCATCACTATGGCATCCCCTGAATGATTCATAGATCATTCGATGAACTGCTCAATCTCCGCATTTCGCCTGTCCCGCCTCTACCGTGTCTCCGGAACCGAGAGGAGCCGGTGGCAGCCGGGGAGCGCGAGGTGGTCGGGCATGGACGGGTGCGGGGCGCCGCTGGGCCGCCGGGAGGTGCTCGGCGCCGGGGCCGGAGCGCTGGCCGCCGCCCTGGCTGCGGGATGTGCCCGGGGCGGCGGGGCGGTCGGGCCCGCCCGCCCGGGCCCGACCGCCTCCGGGAGCTCGGGCGGGCCGCAACCCGGGACCTCCGCAGGGACCGGACCCGGCGCGGCGCCCCCACCCGCCGCCACCGGCCGGGCGGCGCCCCGCGCCGCTTCCCCGGCCCCCGCCCCGCGCCGCTTCCCCGGGCTGCCCGTCCGCATCGCGCACGGCCCCCGCGACCGGCCCCGGGTCGCCCTCACCTTCGACGGACGGGGCGACCCGGACCTCGCGCTCACCGCGCTCACCCGGTGCGAACAGGCCGGAGCGCGCGTCACCGTCCTGGCCGTGGGGACCTGGCTCGACCGCCACCCCGGCCTGGCGCGCCGCATCCTCGACGGCGGCCACGAGCTGGGCAACCACACCGAGCACCACCTCGACCTCGCGGCCCTCGACGAGCACGCGGCGTACGAGGAGATCCTTTCCTGCGCCCGGCGGCTGCACCGGCTCACCGGGTCCATCGGCGCCTGGTTCCGCCCCTCGCCCACCGCGTACGCCACCCCGCTCGTCGAGCGGCTCGCACGGCGGGCCGGCTACCCCCACGTCCTCGGCTGCGACGTGGAATCGCTCGACCACGCGGCCACCCGCGTCGCCGCCGTCACCCGCAAGGTGGCCGGGGAGCTGCGCAACGGATCGGTGGTGGAGCTGAGCCTCGGCCGTCCCGTCACCGTCGCCGCGCTGCCGCTGCTCCTCGCCGAGATCGGCCGGCGCGGGCTGCGCGCCGTGACGGCCACGGAGCTGCTGGCCCGACCGGCCGCCGGGGCCGCCCGTGCGGCCCGATAACCTGACCCCTGACATTCGGCATCACGAAGGGGCGGAACTGTGGCGGACATCGAGTCGGCACGGACGGTATTCGAGAAGTTCGACGCGAACGGCGACGGGCTCATCACGGCCAACGAGTACAAGAGCGCCATGGCCCAGCTGGGGGATCCCTTCGTCACCGAGACGGTGGCGCAGGCGGTCATCAACGCCCACGACGCCAACGGCGACGGCCGGCTCACCTTCGACGAGTTCTGGGCCGCGCAGAACAAGGCCTGATCCGGCCGGTACGCGGGCGGGCCGCAGGCGCCGCGGCCGTTCCGGGCGGCTTTCGCCTGGAACGCCCGCCGTGCGCGGCTTGCCGCGTCTTTGTCCAGGGGTGAGGATCGGGCCGTGATGTTCTCCGGACCCTCCTCGGACCCGGCCGCGCCGGCCGGGCCCGGCATGTCCCCGACGACGGTCGCCCCGAGACCGGCGGGCAGCGCGTCCCACGACGGCGCGCTGCCCGAAGGACCGGCCGCACGCCCGTGGGCCGGGCCGCTGCTGGTGTGCGCCGCGGGCGGCCTCGCGCTCCTCGTGGCCCTGCTCGGCCCCGGCGTCGCGGCCCGCGGCACCGGGGAGCTCCGGATACCCGGGGCGGGGCTCGCCGCCGTGCTCCGCACCGTCCTCTTCGCCGCCCTCGCCCTCCACCTGGGCGACCTCCTCGCCCCGCAGCTGATCCGGCCCGTGAGGGGCCGCCCCCGTACCGCCGTACGGAGCTGGGCGGTGACCGCCTCGCTCGCCGGGGCCGCCGCCGCTGCCGGGCAGATCGTCCTCCTCGCCGCCGTCAGCGGCCTCGGCATCACCGAGACGTACGGCACCCGCGAGGGCGGACTGCTCCTCCTCATCGCCAACGGCCTGGTCGTCGCCGCCCTCTGCGCCGCGAGCAGGCGCCCGGCCCTCGCGCTCGCCCCGCTCGCCGTCGTCATCGGCGCGGAGGCCCTGCGCGCCCACCCGGAGGCGTACAGCCCCGAGTTCGGCGCCGCCCTCACCGTCGTCCACCTGACCGCCGCCTCGCTGTGGACCGGCGGCCTGCTGTACGTCCTGCGCACCATGTGGCTCTGGCGCGGCTCGCCCGTCGCGGCCCGCGCGCTGCTCGGCCGGTACGCGCGGCTGGCGATCTGGCTGTACGTCGCCCTCGCCGCCACCGGTACGGTCTCGATGCTGCGCCGCCTGCCCCTGGACGTGGTATTCACCTCCGCCTACGGGCGCACCCTGCTGGTCAAACTGGCGCTCATGGCCGTGGTCAGCGTGCTGGCGGTGGCCGCCCGGCGACGGATGCTCCAGGACGCCGACCCCTCCGTCGCGCACCGGCTCGCCCGCCGCGAACAGGCCGTGCTGGTTCTGGTGGTGGTGGTCTCGGCGGTCCTCACCGCGGTCCCCGACCCGCACTGGATCTCGCTGCGGCCCTGACTCCCCCGGCGGGGCCCCACCGCGATGGGGCCCCGCCGGGCCTTCCTCACGCGCCGTCGATGAGCCGCAGCGCGAACTCCGGCGAGAAGTCACCGGCCTTGACCTGCGGCCCGGTGGCCGAGCAGCGGGAGTCGTCGGCGTGCCGGCCGTCGGAGTCGCCGGGGTTCTTGATCCACAGGTAGAACGCGGCGCCGCCCTCACCGATCCGGGAGGGCGATCCCAGCTTGCGCAGCGGCGGGTTGCAGAACCCGACCTGGCCGCTGGTCTCGTCGCCGGGGATCCGGTACGCGCCGTTGCCGTTGCGGGAGGTGTCCACGACCCAGGTCGTGTCCACGCCCAGCCGCTCCTTGACGCGGGCGGCGAGCCGGCGGCCGTAGTCGTTGGAGATGTCGGTGGAGTGGTAGTTGGCCACGTTCACCGCCACGCCGTCGGCCAGGTAGATGCCCGAGCGGCCCAGGAGGTCGGCCATGTCGCTCAGGCCGATCCCCTTGTCCGCCGGGTTGTCCTCGCGGCGCTCGCCCAGCGTCCAGGTCGCGTTGCCGGCGTCGATGTACGTCTTGACGTACGGTCCCTGCGCGTCGAGGTGCTGGTTGGCGTACCAGAGCATGTCGAAGCGGGCCTCGCGCTGCTCGGTCGTGAGGCAGTTCTGCTCCACGTCCGCCTGGGCCACCGCGTCGGGCTCCAGGATGACGATGGCCGGCCGCTTGCCGATGCCGGCGATGAAGGCGTCCATCCACTCCTTGTACAGCTTCGGGCCGTCAGCGCCGCCGCCGGAGGCGCCGCCGCAGTCGCGGCCGGGGATGTTGTAGGCGACGAGCGTGGGCAGCTGGCCGGCGGCCGTGGCCTGGGTGACGTACTTGTTGACGGCCAAGCGCACATCGGAGTCCCAGCCACCGAACCACTTGACGGTCATCCGGTCCGCCACTTCGGTGCGGATCCTGTCGCGGGTGAGCCTGTACGGGTCCTGCTCGGGGGCGGGGGCGGCGTCCACCCACTTCTTCGCGTTGGACTCGGGGTCGACGAAGAAGCCCTCGCGCGGCGTCGACGTCGTCAGCGAGACGTTGTCGAAGGTGAAGCTGCGGGCCTCGCTCTGCGCGCCGAGCTGGAAGGTGATCTGGCCGCCCACGCCGGCGGTCGTGTCGATCGTGGAGCGGAAGGTCCACTGGTACCGCTTGCTCACGGGATCCAGGGTGATGGGCTGCTGGAGGGGCGCGGTGAAGTCCCCGTCGGGCTCCTGGACGGTCGCCACGATGTTCGCCGGAGCCGAGGAGCTGGCGTCGAAGGAGAGGGTGTACAGCGCGCCCTCGCGCAGCCGGACGCCGTTGCGCCCCAGCATCGCGTCGTACAGCTTGGTCTTCTCGGGGCTCACGGAGGTCTTCATCGTGCCGCCGGTGTAGTCGGCGCCGGTGCCCGTGGAGGACCACCAGGTGGTGTTCGGCGGGGCGGTGCTGAAGTCGCCCTCGGGGGCGAGTTCGCCGTAGAGCAGCGGTTCGGGCGCGGCGTGGGCGGTGGAGGCCGGCAGCATCACGGAGGCGGCCAGCAGGGGTATCGCGGTGAGGGAGTACAGCAGGGATCTCGTGCGCACCGGTGTCGGTGTCCTTTGCTCGTGAGGATGGGGAAACGGGTGCGGGCGCTTCGGTGGAGCGCCCGCGGGGGACGACGGCGGGTTCCTCAGAGGAGGGGGCCCTTGCGGAGCACGGTGTTGCCGCCGCCGTCGTGCCAGTCGATCTCGACGCCGTCGATGTAGCCGGAGTTGACGACGGTGTAGGCGGAGCCGGACACGGAGACGCCGCGCGCGGGGGACGCCTTGTTGCGGCCGTCGTCGTTGCTTCCGGGCGTGACGATCAGACCGTCCGCGAGCACCTTGGCGGCCGAGTCCTGGACCTTCAGTCCGGCGTACCCGCCGCCGCCCAGGTCGTTGTTGCGCCCGTCCCGGTCCAACCGGCAGCCGGTGAGCTGGAGGATGGCGCGGGTGCTCTTCGCCACGACCTTGACGCCGTCGAACATGCTGCGGTCGGTGGAGCATCCGACGAACTGGATGACGCCCTCCCAGCCGTGCAGCAGGAAGCCGTCGCCGCCGGACCACTCCGCCCGGCAACTGGTGAACGTGGAGTTGCCCGTTCCGGCGATCCACCAGCCGGTCCCGTTGCAGCCGAGCGCGTACACGTCGTGGAAGACGGAGTCGGTGCAGTTGTTCAGCGCGATGCCGTAGCTGCCGGTCCACTGCACGGAGACCCGGTCGAAGTGGAGGCAGAAGGGCGCCTGCGGGCCCTTGGGGACGTCGGTGTTGTAGACGGTGTTGATCCCGATGCCGGTGACCTTGCGGATCTGCACGTCCCGGAGTTGGAGGTGCTGGATCTGGCCGACGGCGCGGATGCCGTCGATCTCCGCTCCGTCGCGCGGGAGGTCGCTGCCGTCGATCGTGAGGTCGAAGACGCGGGGCTCGACGGCCCGGCGCGCGTGGCCGCCCCGCAGTTGGTCGAGGATGAGCACGACGGCCTCGCCGGCGAAGTGCGGCAGCGGCTTCAGGCCGAACGGCGGGTCGGCCACGTCGTGTTCGTTCTCGCCGGAGCCGTGCGAGCCCCGCAGGGTGATGTAGGGGCCGATCCGCACGGGCGCGCTCGTACGGTACTGGCCGACCGGGAGGTACACGCTGTTGCCCGGCTCGCAGGCGTCCAGCGCCGCCTGGATCGCGGCCGTGTCGTCGGTCCGGCCGTCCCCCTCGGCCCCGTACGTCCTGACGTCGTGCCAGCCCGGCGCGGCCGCCGCCGCAACGGGCTCAGCCGCCGCGGCGTTCGGCGCCATGGTGGCCACCGACACGGCGCCCGCCGTCACGCCGCCGAGAAGAAGTCTTCGTGTGCGGTCCATACCGCCACCCCCGTTATTCGAACGCATGCTCGTGTATGAGCGGTGATCATCCAATCGGAGGAGCGCGGGCGTGTCCACCCCCCCCTGCGGCCCGTCCGACAGCACGAGGGGGGCGGACGACGGCGTTCCGGTCCGTGGACCGCCCTGTGCCGTCGTCCGCCCCCCTCCGGGGCCGCACGCAGACGGTGCGGCCCCCGGGTGGTGCGGCCCCCTACTTCAGGTAGACCAGCCCGTCCGTGGTCAGGGTCGGGCGGCCCGCCGTGCCGACGACCACGATCTTGACCGTGTGCTTGCCGGCGGAGGACCAGGACTTGGTCCAGATCGCCTGCCGGTACTTGGTGGCCGAGGACTTCAGGTCCACGGTGGCGGTCTTCTTGCCGTCGACGTAGACGTACGCCTGCCCCGAGGTGGCGGCCCGCGACACCGTCCAGGCGACGGAACGGCCGGTGAACGTCCAGGTCAGGGTGGAGCCCTTGGTGCTGCTGGAGTAGGACTTGCCGCCCAGGTAGCTGCTGGAGGACTTGGTGGTCCACTTCCCGCTCTTCTTGGCGGCGGACTCCTGGAGGATCACCGGGGCGCCGGAGACCGAGGCGGCTGCCGTGTTGCCCGCCCGGTCGTACGCCGTCATCTTCCAGGCGGTGGCCGTGCCGGGCTTCGCGGTGTGGGAGGCGCTGCCGGTGGTCGGGCCGTACGTCCTGGCGACGGGCGCGGTGAGCCGGACCTCCTTGAGGGAGGCGGCGTCGACGGCCTTCCACTTCAGGGTGACCGGGGCGGCGGTGGTGTTCACCGTGCCGGTGCGCAGGGCGAGGGACGGCTTGGCGGAGAAGACCGGCGCCGTGAGGTCGGCGACCACGGTCGCCGCCGGGGACAGGGAGGTCTTCCCCGACTGGTGGGTGGCCCGGACCTGGACGGCGTGCTTGCCCGCGGCGAGGGTGGCGGCCGCCGAGGTGACGTTGCCCGCGACGGTGGCCACGGGCTTCCCGTCGACGAGGAGTTCGTACCCCTTCACCAGGGCGGCGGGTGTGGTCGCCTTCCACCCGACGGTGATCTTCGACCGGGTGTAGTACGTCGAGCCGGAGGCGTTCGCCCCGGTCACCGAGGAGACGGCGAGCCCGGCGACGGGGCCGGCGGCCAGCGCCCGGACGGCCGGGAGCTGCTGGTAGAGCGAGAGGCCGGGGCACTCGGTGGCGAACCCGTCGCGGTGCCCGGAGATCCGCTGGAAGCTGTACTGCTGCCCGGCGACGAACTGCTTGTGGTCCATGTTGTTGCCGTTGGCCCCGGCGGTGAGCTGGACCGTACCGGCCGGGTCGGCCTTGTACTGCCCGAGCTTCCACGCGGCGACGCGGGCGACGGCGGTGGTCGCGGCGGTCGCGGCCTTGGTGTCGGTGTACATGCCGATCACGGCGATCCCGGTGGTGTCCCGGTTGAAGCCGTAGGTGTGCGCGCCCATCACGGGCCGGTCCACGCCGCCCTTGCGGCCCTCGAAGACCGTGCCGCACTTGTCGACGATGAAGTTGTAGCCGAGGTCCTTCCAGCCGTTCGACTTCACGTGGTAGGTGTGCAGGCCGCGCACGATGGCCGCCGAGTCGGCGCAGGAGTACGCGTTGGTCTGCGCCGTGTGGTGGACGAAGACGGCCTTGACCTGGTCCAGGTAGTCGGGCGCCTCGGTGCTGAGCGACTCGTCCGCCTTCCAGCCCGCGCGGGAGACGATCGGCGGCTGCGGAACGGTGGACGGCGGGCCGGGCGTCGTCGTCGGCGTCGGGGAGGCGGTCGGCGTCGTCGGCGACGCGGACGGGGTGGGGGACTCGGTGCTCGGCGTGGGGTCGGGGCTCGGCGGCGCGGGCGACTCGGTGGTCGGGGTCGGGGTCGGCGCCGGCTCGTCCGTGGGCGTCCCGCTCGGCTCCTCCGCGGGCGGAGTGGTCGGCGGCTCCTCGGGTATGGGCTCCTCGCCGGGGGTCTCGTCGACGGCGAACGCGGCCGGTTCGGCGGCGAGCGGGCCCGGGGCGCCGCCCGGGTCCACGGTGTCGAGCCGCAGCCCCGCCGGCAGCCCGGACCGGGCGCCCTCCGCGGTGGTCACGCGGACCTCGACGCCGTTGGAGGGGCCGACCCAGCGGGGTTCGGTGGTGCCGCGGACGCCGGACCGCCCGGCCTCGGTGCGCCCGTCGATCTCGGTGTCCAGCGGCAGCCAGCCGGTCCACTCGCCGGTGGCGGCGGAACGCGTACGGGCCTCGACCCGGCCGTCCACCTTGGCGGCCGGGTCGGTCCAGGTCACGCCGAGCAGGCTGAAGGGGGCGGTGTCGCGGCGCGTGAGGGAGGCGGAGCCGCCGTCCGCGGAGGTCTTCAGCGCGGCCCGGTGCACATCGGGCGTGACGGGGGCGGACTTGGCGTCGGCCTTCCGCTCGTCGCGTTCGCCGTCAAAGGCGCCGGTCGCGCCCTGGAACACCAGGACACCCGCCACGGCGGCCGTGGTGACGGCGGCCGTGGTCCAAACTCTTCGCTGCACTCTCATGTGTGTTTTCCCGGGGACGTCGCTGATGGGAAGGCAGACCGTTCCGACCGGCCAGGCGCTGACCGGGGGCACGACGTCGCCGTCGGCCCGGCCGGTGGGGCGACCCGGGACATGCTGCGGCCCACAGTCTTCCACGGGGCCCGGGGAGCGGTGCTCCGACCCCGGGCCCCGGGGCGGGTGGCGCGGCGTGCGCACGGGTCGGCGGTACGGGCGGGACGGGCGGTTCAGGCGGCGAAGTGGCGGGACAGGGACTCCCGCTCGTCGCGCTCCACCAGGTCCGGGCGCGTGTAGCGTTCGGCGCGCGCGTGGTAGTCGAAGTCGCCCCGCACGAGCCCCCGGTAGTCCTGGACGCAGCGCTCAAGGGCCTCTCGGGTCGGGCCCTCGATGCCCGCCGCCTCGATCTCCTCGATCAGTTCCTTTTCCGCCCTGTGCACCCGCTCGGCCACCCGGGCCAGTTGGATCCCGGCCTCGTCGACGGCTTCCTGGAGGGTGCACCCCCGGTCGCGTTGGATCAGCCGTACGGCGTTGTGCTCGTAACCGAGAGCCGCTTCCTTCTCGAAGGAGCAGATGTCGTTGCAGAGCCCCGAATGATCGGTGACCGCGTTCCGCAGGGCGATATAGGCGGGCAGGCTCCGGGCGGAATCCGGGAGGTCGATGCCGGCGGTGATCTCGTGCAGGCAGAGAAAAGGCTGCATGGCGACCGAATCGCGGCGGTGCTTGATGAAATCGGCCCTGCTCGGCACCTGTCCGGCGGCCCGCTCGACGGCCTCGGCGTAGTACGTCCACAGCCAGGCGGCGGTGTCCCGGCGGAACTGCCGGTTCCACTGCGGCGATCGGCCGGCGCAGGTCCGGTCCCGCAACCCGGCCAGGGCCCGCTCCATCGGTCCGTGGGGCGCCGCCCCGTCGAAGACGTCCACCAGCCGGGCGATCGCCGCCTCGCACACCAGGGGGTCGCGCCCGGCCGGACCGTCGTCGAACTCGTCGTCCACGAGGAAGGCCCAGAACAGCCATTGGCAGAACAGGTCGAGATGTTCCTGGGTGGCCTTCGGGAAGATGAGGGAGATCCACAGTTCCGGGCGGGTGCGAATCATTTTCCGGCGGGCCGGGACGGAAAGGTCCAGTCCTTCGGACTCGGCCCATTCCCAGGCGGCCTCACGCGTTTCGGCCAGGCCGGGATGGCATCCGGCACTTTCGAACGGCATGTGAAACGCGGGTAAGGTGATCTGGCTCATTGCTGCCCCTCGTCTGATGAATACAGGCGGATGATGATGTACGGCTCATTCGGGGTGACCGAGCCGGGGACGGGCCCGTCCGGAGCCGGCGGCCGGGAGCCCGGGGGCCGGCCGGCGGGGCGGCCGTGCGAGGTGGGAGGGCCATCGCGGTCCTCCTCCTTCCTCCGCCGGGGGCCGGGGACGCCGGGGCAGGGCAGGCGAGCCGGTGGGCGAGCGCGTCACCATGGGTGATGCCCAGTCAACCCCGAGTGGGGGCGCGGAGGGAAGCATGTGTGACCGAAAATGTCTGATCGCCCCTAATTCTCTGATCAGTACTGAGCCAACTGTGTACTGCTGGGGCCACGCCCCGGCGTGTTGTCGGGGCGGCGCCTCGTCGCGGGAGCGCCGGACGGGCGCGATCCCGCCGACGGCGATCGACCGCCCCTGAACCAGTGCCGCACGTACGGGCGTTGCGGCGGGGGCGCGCCTCGGCCGGGCGCGCGGCCGACGGGGGACACGCCGCGTGTCGTAGTAGCGACATGTCGTAAGCGCGACACCGAAAAAGCTGGTGCGGCCCCCGGGGGAGCCCGATTCTGGAGCCGCACCGCGTGTCCGTTTCCTTGCCCCCTGGAAAGGTTCCGATGCACATACGGCTTCGCCATGCCGCCGTTCTGACGGCAGGGGCCCTCATCGCCACCCTGGCTCCCACCAGCTCCGGTGCGAGCGCCGCCCCCGCGCCCGCTCCCCTCGGCACGAACTCCGCCGCCCGCCCCCAGGTCTCCACCGTCACGCTGGTGACCGGTGACCGGGTGCGGCTGGAGACCTTTTCCGACGGCCGGAAGACCGTGGCCGTCGAACCGGGTCCGGGAGTTCCGGAGTCCGGCTTCACCCAGACGGAGATCGACGAGCAGCTGTACGTGCTGCCCCACGCCGCGCTCCCGTACATCTCCTCCGGCAAGCTGGACCGGCAGCTGTTCAACATCACCTCCCTGATCGAGCAGGGTTACGACGACGCCCGCTCCTCCGCCATCCCGCTGATCGCCCGCTACACCGGCGGTACGGACCCCACGGCCAAGGCGGCGCCCACCGGTTCGCGCAAGGGCCCGGTCATCAAGAGCCTGCGCGGCTCGGCGCTGAAGGCGGACAAGAAGCAGGCCGGGCGCTTCTGGAAGGGCATCGACGACGACGCGCTCGCCGGAGGCGACGCGCAGAACGCCTCCAGGAAGCCCTCCTCCAAGAAGGCCGCTTTCGAGGGCGGCGTCGAGAAGCTGTGGCTGGACGCGAAGGTCCACGCCTCCCTCGACCGCAGCACCGCGCAGATCGGCGCCCCCGAGGCGTGGCGGGCCGGATACGACGGGAAGGGCACGACCGTCGCCGTCCTGGACACCGGCGTCGACGCCACCCACCCCGACCTGGCCGGGAAGCTCGGCGAGGTACGCAACTTCACCCCCGACCCCACCGCGAAGGACGGCAACGGCCACGGCACCCACGTCGCCTCCACCATCGCCGGCAGCGGCGCCGCCTCGGACGGCTCGCGCAAGGGCGTGGCGCCGGGGGCGAACCTGCTGGTCGGCAAGGTGCTCAACGACAGCGGCTCCGGCGCGTACTCCACCATCATCGCCGGCATGGAGTGGGCCGCCCGCGCGGGCGCCGACATCGTCAACATGAGCCTGGGCGGCCCGGCCACCGACGGCACGGACGTCCTCAGCCTCGCCCTCAACGACCTCAGCGAGGAGACCGGCGCCCTCTTCGTCGTCGCGGCGGGCAACACGGGCGCCGACTACACCGTGGGCTCCCCGGGCACCGCGGAGAAAGCCCTGACCGTGGGGGCCGTCGACCGCGACGACACGCTGGCCGGCTTCTCCAGCCGCGGCCCGCGCGTCGGGGACAGCGGCGCCAAGCCCGACCTCACCGCTCCCGGCGTCGGCATCGTCGCCGCCCGCGCCGCCGGTACGTCCCTGGGCCGCCCGGTGGACGCGAACTACACCGCCTTGTCGGGTACGTCCATGGCGACCCCGCACGTGGCGGGCGCGGCGGCGATCCTGGCCGGACAGCACCCCGACTGGAGCGCCCGGCAGCTCAAGGACGCGTTGATGAGCACGACGCGTACCGCACCCGACCGGACGGTCTACGAGCAGGGCACCGGCCGGGTGGACGTGGCCCGCTCGGTGCGCCAGCGGGTGCGCGCCACCGGCACCGCCGCCTTCGGCTCCCTGGAGCCGGACGCGGGCCCGCGGAAGGTGAGCGTCACCTACACCAACGACGGCGACGTGCCCGTCACGCTCACCCTGAACGCCACCTTCGACAAGCTCTACGGCTCCCCGGCCCCGGCAGGCACCCTGGAGCTTCCCGCGCAGGTCACCGTGGACGCCCACGGCACCGCCGAGGTGGCCGTGACCCTCGACACGCCCGCGCTCGCGGAAGGTGTCTACGGCGGCCGCCTCACCGCCGTCTCGGCCGACGGGCAGACCGTCGCGCACACCGTTCTCTCCGCGGCGAAGACCCCGGTCACGCACAAGGTCACGCTGCGCGGCATCGACCGCGCCGGGAAACCGGCCGCGGTCTCGCCGCTGATCATGGAGAGTCTGACGGGCACCTCCGGCGTCTACGAAGAGGTTCCGGCCGGGCGGAGCCTGACGGTGAACCTGCCGGAAGGCACGTACTCCCTGCAGGGCCTCATCTCGCAGTACACGGAGGAGAACGCCGCCTACAGCCTGGTGGTCGACCCCCGGGTGCAGGTGAGCGCGGACATGGAGCTGGTGCTCGACGCGCGCAAGGCGGTCCCCGTGGAGATCCGGACCCCCAAGCCGGCCGTGCAGCAGGGCGCGCTGCACTTCTTCACCCGCTGGAAGACCGGCGACCACGAAGTCGTCAACTCCTTCACGCACGGATTCAGCGGCGGGCAGTCCCTCTACGTCACGCCCACCGAGAAGGCCCTCGAGGGAACGACCTTCGAGTTCACCTCCCGCTGGCAGCTGACCGCGCCCACGTTCGGCGCACGCGCGGTCTCCGGCTCCGCCGCGGCCGGGGTCCCCGTCCGCCTGCTCCACAACTCTCCCGCCGTGCAGGGCGTGCGGCGCCTGCGGGTGGTCGACGCGGGCTCGGGGCGCCCCGAGGACTACGCGGCGCTGCGCGCACGGGGGACGGACGTCCGCGGAGCCGCGGTCCTCGTGGGAGTGGAGGGGCCGTTCTATGACGAGGCGGTGACCGAGGCCGCCCGCGCGGGAGCGGCGGCCGCCGTCATCAGCGGCGCCACCGGTGACCTGTACCAGCCCGCGTTCTGGCAGCCGGTGAGCGCACGGCTGCCGGCGATCGCCCTGTTCGCCCCCCGCGCCACCGCCCAGCGGCTGCGCGCGCCGGGCACCGTCCTGGAGCTGAAGGGAACCCCCGACAGCCCCTACCTCTACGACGTCCTGCAGGTCTCCGAACAGCGCATCCCCGACCGCGTGGTCCACCGGGTGGGGCCGGAGAACACGGCCACCGTGGTCTCGCGCTACCCGGACACGAGCGGAACGGACTACGTCACGGAGAACCGTCAGGCCTACCGCCCGTGGCAGGGCGTCAACGTCGCCATGACGTCCCGGTACCTCCGCACCGGGCAGGCACGGACGGAGTACCTGAGCGGTCCCGCCGACACCCGGTGGCTGCACTGGGTCAACCCCCGCAACACCTGGGCGATCCACGCGATGGGGACCGGCATGTTCGGCCCCCTGCGCACCTACCGCCCCGGTGAGCGCACCGCGGAGAGCTGGTACGCCCCCGTGGTGCGCCCGGCGATCCCCCGGGGCGTCGAAGAGCTCGCCCACCGCGAGGACGACCGGCTGACCATCGGGATCCCCGAGTTCGCCGACAGCGCCTCCGGCCACTACGGCTACGCCCTGCCCCGCGGGAACGCCGCCGCCCCCCACCCCGACGAGACCCGCGCCGTACTGCGCCATGAGGGCAAGGTCCTCGCCGAAGGCCCGCGGGCGTGGGGCGTCTTCCCGGCGGGCGGTAACGCCGGCCGCTACACGTTGGACCTGGACGTGAAGCGCACCGGTTCCGAGGGCGTCCTCTCGCGGGCCACCAGCACCCGCTGGTCGTTCACGGCCCCCCGCCCCGCCGAGGGCGAGAAGTCGCTGCTCCCCCTTCTCCAGCTCGACTACGACGTGGCCACCGACCTCCGGGGCTCCGCCCCCGGCTCCCGGTCCTTCGCCTTCGACGTGAGCGCCCGCCACCAGGACGGTCTGACGGGCCGTTCCGTGAAGGGCGTGCAGGTGTCCGTCTCGTACGACGACGGCGAGCACTGGCGGACGGCGACGGCCTCCGCCCGGGGCGACGGCGCCTACCGCGTCCGGGTCGCCCACCCCCGGGCGGACCGCACCGGCGGGTACGTCACGCTGCGGGTCCGCGCCTGGGACGACGCGGGCAACGAGGTGACGCAGGAGATCGAACGGGCTTACGCACTGAGGTAGTAAGCGGGACCAGGAAGCCGCGACCGGCCCCGGTCGCGGCTTCCGCACGTCCTATGACAACCAGCCGCGCCGCGCGGCCTGCCACACCAGCTGCGTACGCGTCGTCGCGCCCGCCCGCTGCATCAGCGCGGTGATCCTGCGCTGCACCGTGCGGTGGCTGACGCCGAGCTGGGTGGCGATCGCCTTGTCCGCCACCCCCGCGACGACCAGGGAGAGCAGATAGCGTTCGTCGCCGGCGAGACTGCCGCCCGGCCCCATCCCCCCGGCGAAGTCGGCCAGCTCGCCCTCCTCCGTGACGTGCAGCGGGGTTCCCGCCGCCCACTGGATGTCGAACAGGGCGATGAGGGCGTCCAGGAGAGTGCTGCTGCGGATGATCGCGGCGGTCGGCTCGCCGCGGGCTCCGGACGCCTTGCCCGGCATCAGCGGGCAGACGGCGACGGAGCTGTCGATGATGACCATGCGCACGGGGAGCGTGCTGGTGGCGCGCGCCGTCTCACCGGCGCGGATGCCCTGGGCGACGTTGTCGACCATGCCGGGCTCCTCCAGACAGGCCCGTTCGTAGATCGCCTCGTAGCGGATGCCCTGGGCGAGCAGCTCGAACTCCTCGGTGTTGTCCTGGGCGCGCAGCGCCACGGGATCGGCCTTGCAGAACCACCGCAGGTCGCTGCGGGCCCCGTAGGCGAGCGTGCGCAGACGCCGGCGGATGGCGCCGCCGCCGGTGATCACCTCCACCAGCTGCCCGGCGTCGTGGCAGCGGCCCCCCGCCCGGTACTCCTCGGTCAACTGCTCCACTCCGCGCCGGGCCCCCTCCAGCGCTTCCTGGCCGCGTGCCAGCAGCGGTTGCAGCGCCACGTCCGGCGGGACGGGCACGTACCGGGTGCCGCCGTCGCCCGGCGGACGCTCGACCAGGCCCTTGTCGTGCAGGGAGGACAGCAGCAGCGCCGCCTCGTTCTCCCGGAGGTGGAGCCGTTGGACGATCTCGTCCACATCCGCGTTCCGCACCTCCACCAGGAGGCGGTAGATCCGTTCCTCCGCAGCCCCGATGCCCGCTATCTCCAGCACGCGCCCTCCCTCGCCCCAGCCCGCCCCGGACGGACGCCCACGGTGGCATCCATGATCGAACAGGATGCGAGCGGCCCTGTCGAGCGCCCGGAAGGCAACGCGGTGCGGACGCAGTCGCCCCGGTCAGCCCCGTAGGAGGGGCCCGCGTCCCGCCGGTGCGGGCGGAGGCGCTCCCCGCCCCTGCGCTGACGAGCGTCAGCAGTTCCTGCCGCGACGTCGCCGTCTCCTCGCGCCGCACGGCTGGTCCGCAGGAACAGCGCCACCCCGAGCCGCCGCTCCAGCCGCTTGACCGTCTGGCTCACCCGTGCGCCATCGCCGCCCGCGCCCTCGGACACGACGCGACGGCGTGGCGGCGAAGCCCCGGGGCGAGGCGATGACAAAGGCGGCGCGGCTCCCGGGTTTGAGGGCACGGCGCCGGGATACTCGGTCGCCCTCCCTCTTCTGCCGTCGAGGGAGACACCGCATGGTCCTCCATCCGCTGGAGCAGCGTGGTATCCCGCTGGACCGTCGACCGGGGAAGTCGACACCCGGCCCCGCGCTCCCGTCCCGGGGCCGTCGTCGACCGCGGCCCCGCACCCCACTACGAAGACGAAGAGAAGGAGCAGGTGGCTGTGACAGACGTAGCGAGCGCCGGATCGGGCGCGGACGACGACCGGCCGGAGCTCACGAACCGGCAGGGTCATCCTGTTTTCGACAACCAGAACCAACGCACCGTGGGGGCCCGGGGGCCGGCCACCCTGGAGAACTACCAGTTCCTGGAGAAGATCAGCCATTTCGACCGGGAACGCATCCCCGAGCGTGTGGTGCACGCGCGGGGCGTGACGACGTACGGCTACTTCGAGGCGTACGGGAAGTGGGGCGAGGAGCCCATCGCTCGCTACACCCGGGCCAAGCTGTTCCAGGAGGCGGGCAAGCGCACCGACGTCGCGGTCCGTTTCTCCACGGTGATCGGCGGCCGCGACTCCTCCGAGGCGGCGCGTGACCCCCGTGGGTTCGCCGTCAAGTTCTACACCGAGGACGGCAACTGGGACCTGGTGGGCAACAACCTGGGTGTGTTCTTCATCCGGGACGCGATCAAGTTCCCCGACGTCATCCACGCTCTCAAGCCCGACCCGGTCTCCCACGAGCAGAAGCCGGGCCGCATCTTCGACTTCATGTCGCAGACTCCGGAGAGCATGCACATGCTGGTGAACCTGTTCAGCCCCCGGGGCATCCCCTCCGACTACCGCCACATGCAGGGCTTCGGCGTCAACACGTACAAATGGGTCAACGCCGAAGGCGAGTCGGTACTGGTCAAGTACCACTGGCTGCCCAAGCAGGGCGTCCGCAGCATGACCGCCGAAGACGCGGCGAACGTCCAGGCGAATGAGCTGGGGCACGCCACCAAGGATCTCTACGACGCGATCCGGCGGGGGGAGCACCCCGAGTGGGAACTGGTCGTGCAGATGATGTCCGACGACGACCACCCCGAGCTGGACTTCGACCCCCTGGACGACACGAAGACCTGGCCGGAACAGGACTTTCCGCCGAAGGCGGTGGGCCGAATGGTCCTCGACCGGGTGCCGGAGAACTACTTCGCGGAGAACGAGCAGGTCTCCTTCGGCACCGGTGTCCTGGTCGACGGACTGGACTTCTCCGACGACAAGATGCTGGTCGGGCGAACCTTCTCCTACAGCGACACCCAGCGCTACCGCGTGGGCCCGAACTACCTGCAACTCCCCGTCAACCAGGCGAAGAACGCCCACGTGGCCACCAACCAGCGCGACGGGCTGATGGCGTACGACAACGGTCCCCACGGTGAGAACCCCGAGGTGAACTACGAGCCGTCGATCACCGGAGGACTGCGTGAGGCGCAGTATCCGACCCACGACGAGCAGGGCCCGGAGATCCGCGGCCGCCTGACCCGTAAGCGCATCCCCCGGACCAACGACTACCTGCAGGCCGGCCAGCGCTACCTCCTCATGGAGGACTGGGAACGGGACGATCTCGTGACGAACCTCGTCGGCATGCTCTCCGCATGCGACCGAGCGGTGCAGGAGAGGATGGTCTGGCACTTCCTCCTCGTCGAGAACGACCTCGGCCGCCGGGTCGGCGACGGGCTGGGCATCGCCCCGCAGGACGTCAAGGGGCTGAAGCCCCTGGCAAGCCAGGACCTGTCGGACGAAGACCGTGAGCGCCTTGCGCGGCTCGGCGAGAACCCGCCGCGTGACGTCGCGGGCCTGACGATGACGCACTGCGTGCCCAACGAGCGGCACGTCGTCCTGCGCTGACCGGGCCGCCGGGCCGCGCCCGCTCTGGAGCAGAGGGGGAGAGCGAGGGGCCGCCCCGCGGTGGCGGCCCCCACCGCCGCCGGATCGGTGGGAACCCGCAGGGCCCCGGGGGGCCGGGAACACGGCCGGCCCCCCGCCCCGCCTGCCGTCGGCGGTACGGGCGGCCCCCGCCCCACGGCAGCGGTACGGGCGGGCCCCCGCTCTCACCGGCCCGGACTTCCCGCACCGCGGGCAGCACGGCCGCCCGGGAGACGGACTGCTGACGGAACGGCTGAAGGGACCGGCTCCCACGGCTTTGCCTCAGGACCGTACGCCGGTCGCCGCCGGCAGTCCGCGCCCCGTGCCCGACCGGCGTCGACGGTGCGCCCGGGCGCGGCCGCCCGCCCGGTACCAGGAGGCGGCGAGCACCGCTCCGAGAGCGGCTTCCACCAGATCGCCGCCGTAGTACATGGCTTGGGCTCCGGCCCGCAGGTCGGCCGGGGCGAAGGCGGTGCCGGGCGGCGGCACCGCGTACAGGGCCTTGGCGAGGACGGCGTGTGCGGCACCGGCGACCAGCAGGGCCGCCCCCCGTAGGGCCAGGTGCCATCGCCGGCGTACGGGATCCAGCTGGCAGACGGAGAATGTGAAGAGCAGTCCGGCGGCCAGGACGTGCACGTGCATGACGGCGTGTCCCGCGGGGTCGTGCTGTGCGGCCGCGAACAGTTCTGTGCGGTACAGCAGCCATAGCCCTCCCCCGTCGATGAGGGCCGCGAGCGGGGGGAAGAGCAGCCAACCGGCAGGGCGTGAGTGCGCGAGGGCCAGAAAGCCCCGGCGCGGGGCGCCGGGAGGCAGGACGCGCAGGGCCAGGGTGAGGGGACGGCTCAGGACGAACAGCAGGGGGGCCGCCATACCCAGGACCAGGTGGCCGACCATGTGGGCGGTGAACGGCGTGCCCGGGGGGAGGCCCAGAGCGGCCCCTGCCACACCCGTACTCCCGGCGGTGGCGGACACGGTGCGCCACCGGGACCAGGTGTCCCCTCGCCGCCGCAGACGGCCTGCGGCCCACCAGTAGGCGACGGCAGCCGCCGACGCGGCGACCGCCAGCGCCTGCTCGAACAGGCCGGGGCCCGCCCCGTGCGCGAGGATCACGAGGCCGACCCGGCCCGGTCGGACCGGCGAGCGCGGACACCCAGCACGAGACCGGTCAGAAGAAGCGCCAGGCCGCCGGTGTTCCATGCCCAGTCGTACGGGGTGATGTCGACGCCGTAGCGGATCTGGTGCAGGCGCAGCAGCTTGTGGTCGACGATCCCGTCGAAGAGTTGAAAGGCGCCGAGTCCCAGGAAGAAGCCCGCCCAGCCGTACGCCGGTGCCAGAGTGCGGGAGCGACGGAGATCCGCATAGAGGAAGAGCCCCGCGATCAGCCCCAGCAGCTCTGCGGTGTGCAGCAGCCCGTCCGACAGGAGACCCACACTGCTGGTGGAGCGGTCGTAGAAGTGGTGCCATCCCAGGATCTGGTGGAAGACGATCTCGTCGACCGCCGCCATCACCGCCGCCCCGATCATTCCGCACACCAGCAGCGACCTGCGGGCGGCGGGCGGCGCCGGGCGCCCTGGACGTCGGTGGACCGATGCGTTCATGAAGGCCGCCTCCTGGTACGAGCGGCGTCTGCCGCCCGGTACGCCTACCCGTTCACGTGGCGGCGAGCCGCCGCCCGCGGCATCCGGGTGAACAGGCCGGGGCCCGGACGGCGCTTCGCGTGAAGGGACGAGTCAGGGGGACGGGTGCGGGTACTCGGCGGCGCATGATCAAGAGAGCAGTGCGACAGGGGTTGATCGCGGGCCTCGCCGGAGGTGTGGCCATGACCCTCGGCGAGAAACTTGAGCAAGCCGTCACGGGACGGCCCGATTCGTACGTTCCGGCGCGGGTCCTCCAGCGGCTGACGGGCATGCCCGAGCACCCTGGGAAGCAGCCTTTGCCGGTGAACTGGGCCATGCACTTCGGCCAGGCCGCCCTCCTCGGCGTGCTGCGGTCGGTCATGGCCCACGCCGGGCTGCGGGGACCGGCCGCCTCGGCGAAGTTCGCCGTCGTACGCCTGACCAACGACCAGATCCTGGAGAACGCCACGGGCGTCGGGGCTCCGCCCTCCACCTGGCCCCGCGGAGAGCTCGTCGTCGATGTGCTGCACAAGAGCGTCTACGCGTTGGTCACCGGCGCCGTCGCCGACGCCCTCGCGGCCCGACAGGGCCCCGGCCCCGGACAGAGCCACGCGGCCGTCCGTCCGGGCCGGCACTCCGACGTGGGCCCACCGCCCCGTAAGGATGCTTCAGACCGGTGACCCGCCGGAGCCTCACCCGCTGAACCGCTGCCGGTGCGCCGGTCGCCGGCTTCACCGCTCCTTCGCTCCAGGGGCTCGTCGTCGGCTCATCCGCTGCTCTTCCGCGTCAGGCAGCCGTGTCCGAGCCGCAGGGTGTCGGCCATCCGCCACCCTCCACCGTCACGCCCTGACCGCATGAGCCACCCGGCCCCGGGACCAGGCCCTGCCTGCCCGGCGCCGGCCTTCTGCGACATCCTGTGGCCCGGTCCGGCGCCGAGGAAGGCCCTGACAGCGCCGAAAGATACGAACGCGCCGGTCAGGGCCGGCCGCCCTCAGCACTCGATGATGTTCACCGCGAGACCGCCCCGCGCCGTCTCCTTGTACTTGACGCTCATGTCCGCGCCCGTCTCCTTCATGGTCTTGATGACCTTGTCGAGGGAGACCTTGTGGCTGCCGTCGCCCCGCAGCGCCATCCGCGCCGCCGTGACCGCCTTCACCGCCGCCATGCCGTTGCGCTCGATGCAGGGGATCTGGACGAGGCCGCCGACCGGGTCGCAGGTCAGGCCGAGGTTGTGCTCCATGCCGATCTCGGCGGCGTTCTCCACCTGCTCGGGGGAGCCGCCGAGGACCTCGGCCAGGGCGCCGGCCGCCATGGAGCAGGCGGAGCCGACCTCGCCCTGGCAGCCGACCTCGGCGCCGGAGATGGAGGCGTTCTCCTTGAACAGCATGCCGATCGCGCCCGCCGCGAGGAGGAAGCGCACGACGCTGTCCTCCTTCTCCGCCTCGGTGCAGCCGCCCGCCGCGAAGTTCATGTAGTAGTGCAGTACGGCCGGGATGATGCCCGCCGCGCCGTTGGTGGGGGCGGTGACGACGCGGCCGCCCGCCGCGTTCTCCTCGTTGACGGCCATCGCGTAGAGGGTGATCCACTCCATCGCGTGGGCCTGCGGGTCGCCCTCGGCGCGGAGCTGGCGGGCCGAGTTCGCGGCGCGGCGGCGGACCTTCAGGCCGCCGGGCAGGATGCCCTCGCGGGACATGCCGCGCGAGACGCACGCCTGCATGACGCGCCAGATGTCCAGGAGCCCGGAACGGATCTCCGCCTCGGTGCGCCAGGCCAGCTCGTTCTCCAGCATCATCGAGGAGATGGACAGGCCGGTCTCCCGGGAGAGCCGCAGCAGCTCGTCGCCGGTGCGGAACGGGTGCTTGAGGACCGTGTCGTCCGGGACGATCGGGTTCTCCCCGGCCACCGCGTCCTCGTCGACGACGAAGCCGCCGCCGACCGAGTAGTACGTCTTCTCCAGGAGCGGCGCGCCCTCGGCGTCGTGCGCGAGGATCGTCATGCCGTTGGCGTGGTACGGGAGCGCCTTGCGGCGGTGCAGGACCAGGTCGTCGTCGAAGGCGAACGGGATCTCGTGCATGCCCAGCAGGTTGATCCGGCCGGTGGAGCGGATCTCCTCGATCCGGCCGTCGGCGGACTCCACGTCCACGGTCTGGGGCGACTCGCCCTCCAGGCCGAGCAGGACCGCCTTGGGCGTGCCGTGCCCGTGGCCGGTCGCGCCGAGGGAACCGTACAGCTCGGCCCGTATCGAGGCGGTGTGCGCGAGCAGCCCCTCGTTCTTCAGGCGGCGCGCGAACATCCTGGCGGCGCGCATCGGCCCCACCGTGTGGGAGCTGGACGGGCCGATGCCGATCGAGAACAGGTCGAAGACCGAGATGGCCACGGGATGACTCCTTGGGGGTGGGAAGACGCCGTTGTCTGCCGGGGTGGTGCGGGGACAAGCGGGGGCAAGTGGGGTGGCGGAGGACAAGGGTCGGGGCACCGCGCTCACTCGTCCAGTGTGCGCGGTGCCCCGTCGAGATGCGCGGAACCGCAGGCCAGGTGCTACTTCAGGCCGGGGTACAGCGGGAACTTCTCGGCCAGCGCGACCACGCGGGCCTTGAGGTCGTCCGCGTCGTACGACGGCTTGAGGGCGGCGGCGATGATCTCCGCCACCTCCGTGAACTCCTCGGCGCCGAAGCCGCGGGTGGCCAGCGCCGGGGTGCCGATCCGCAGGCCCGAGGTGACCATCGGGGGGCGCGGGTCGTTCGGAATGGCGTTCCGGTTGACCGTGATGCCCAGCTCGTGGAGCCGGTCCTCGGCCTGCTGGCCGTCCAGCTCGGAGTTGCGCAGGTCGACCAGGACCAGGTGGACGTCGGTGCCGCCGGAGAGGACGGAGACGCCGACCTCGGTGACGTCCGGCTGGACCAGGCGCTCGGCCAGGATGCGCGCGCCGTCCAGGGTGCGCTGCTGGCGCTCCTTGAACTCCTCGCCCGCCGCGATCTTGAACGAGACCGCCTTGGCCGCGATCACGTGCTCCAGCGGGCCGCCCTGCTGACCGGGGAAGACCGCGGAGTTGATCTTCTTGGCCAGCTCCTGGGTGGAGAGGATCACGCCGCCGCGCGGACCGCCGAGGGTCTTGTGCGTGGTGGTGGTGACGACGTGGGCGTGCGGCACCGGGTTGGGGTGCAGCCCGGCCGCCACCAGACCCGCGAAGTGCGCCATGTCGACCATCAGGTAGGCGCCGACCTCGTCCGCGATGCGGCGGAAGGCGGCGAAGTCCAGCTGCCGCGGGTAGGCGGACCAGCCGGCCACGATCAGCTTCGGCTGGGACTCCTTGGCGAGGCGCTCGACCTCCTCCATGTCCACGACGCCGCTCTCGTCGACGTGGTAGGGGACCACGTTGTAGAGCTTGCCGGAGAAGTTGATCTTCATGCCGTGGGTCAGGTGACCGCCGTGGGCCAGGTTCAGGCCCATGATCGTGTCGCCCGGCTTCAGCAGCGCGAACATCGCGGCGGCGTTCGCCTGGGCGCCGGAGTGCGGCTGCACGTTGGCGGCCTCGGCGCCGAACAGGGCCTTGATCCGGTCGATCGCGATCTGCTCGACGACGTCGACGTGCTCACAGCCGCCGTAGTAGCGACGCCCCGGGTAGCCCTCGGCGTACTTGTTGGTGAGGACGGAGCCCTGGGCCTCCATGACGGCGACCGGAGCGAAGTTCTCCGAGGCGATCATCTCGAGGGTGGACTGCTGGCGGTGGAGCTCGGCGTCGACGGCGGCGGCGACGTCCGGGTCCAGCTCGTGGAGGGAGGAGTTCAGAAGCGACATCAGGGGATCCCTTGGGTCTCAGTTGCCGGAGAACGCGGTGTACTCGTCGGCGGAGAGCAGATCGGCCGGCTCCTCCGCGACGCGCACCTTGAACAGCCAGCCGCCCTCGAAGGGAGCGGAGTTCACCAGCGAGGGGTCGTCCACGACGTCCTGGTTGGTCGCCGTCACCTCACCGGTCACCGGCGAGTACAGGTCGCTGACGGACTTGGTCGACTCCAGCTCCCCGCAGGTCTCGCCCGCGGTCACCGTGTCACCGACCTCCGGGAGCTGGGCGTAGACGACGTCGCCGAGCGCGTTGGCCGCGTACTCCGTGATGCCGATGGTGGCCACGCCGTCCTCGAGGGCCGACAGCCACTCGTGCTCCTTGCTGTACCGCAGCTGCTGGGGGTTGCTCATGACCTGAATTCTCCTGTACGCGGGGGAGTGCTGATGAACGGTGGTCTTACGGGGTGAGACGGAGGTACGTCACTTCCGTGACGGGCGCGGGCGGCCGGAAACGCTCCGGCCCCTCCGGGATATCACTTCTGGCGCTTGTAGAACGGCAGCGCGACGACCTCGTACGGCTCGTGCGTGCCGCGGATGTCCACGCCCACGCCCTCGGTGCCGGGAGTGGCGAAGGCGGCGTCCACGTAGGCCATGGCGATCGGCTTGCCCAGGGTCGGGGACGGGGCGCCGGAGGTGACCTCGCCGATCACCTTGCCGTCGGCGACCACGGAGAACCCGGCGCGCGGGACGCGGCGGCCCTCGGCGACCAGGCCGACCAGCTTGCGCGGCGGGGCGCTCTCGGCGCGCTCGGCGGCGGCCTCCAGCGCCTCGCGGCCGACGAAGTCGCCCTCCTTCTCGAACTTCACGACCCGGCCCAGACCCGCGTCGAACGGGGTGAGCGCCGTCGTCAGCTCGTGCCCGTACAGCGGCATGCCCGCCTCCAGGCGCAGCGTGTCCCGGCAGGAGAGGCCGCAGGGGATCAGGCCGTGCGGGGCGCCGGCCTCGGTCAGCGCCCGCCACAGCTGTTCGGCGTGGTCGGGGGCGACGAACAGCTCGAAGCCGTCCTCGCCGGTGTAGCCGGTACGGGCGATGAGCGCCGGAACCCCGGCGACCGTGCCCGGCAGGCCGGCGTAGTACTTCAGCCCGTCCAGGTCGGCGTCGGTGACGGCCTTCATGATGGCGGGCGACTCGGGGCCCTGGACCGCGAGCAGCGCGTACGCGTCCCGGTCGTCGCGCACCTCGGCGTCGAAGCCCTCGGCGCGGGCGGTCAGCGCGTCCAGCACGATCTGCGCGTTGCCCGCGTTGGCGACGACCATGTACTCGGGGGCCCCGGTGTCGCCCAGGCGGTAGACGATCAGGTCGTCCACGATCCCGCCGTCCTCCTGGACGATCATCGTGTAGCGGGCCCGGCCCGCGCCGACGGTGGCGATGTTGCCGACCAGCGCGTAGCTCAGGAAGGCGGCGGCCTCGGGGCCGGTGACGGTGATCTCGCCCATGTGCGACAGGTCGAAGAGGCCGGCGCGGGTGCGGACGGCGTTGTGCTCGTCGCGCTCGCTCGCGTACCGCAGCGGCATGTCCCAGCCCGCGAAGTCGGTCATGGTGGCGCCGAGCGAGCGGTGCAGCGCGTCGAGGGCGGTGAGACGGGGGGCGGTGCTCATGGGCATGGCTCCAGGGCATGACGACGTCGGGACGGAGATCCTCCCCATCTGTCATCGGAACCTGAGAGGTTCGCCGACAGCCCCTGACGGGGTGGGCCCCGGAGGGCGCGCCCTTGTTCGGAGGGCTCGGCTTGCACCTTGGGTGGGGCCACCGGGGCGGCCCGCTTTTCAGATCTGCCTCATCCGCGCGGTACGGGGCCTGAGAGATTCAAGGGAGGGTCTTGCTCCTTCGGCGCCCGGCCCACACTGTGGCCGGAACTCTCCCGCGCGGATTCGAACGGCCGGTATGCAGTTGGCGCGGCCATCATCGCACGCCTTGCGGCGGAGCGGGAGGCCGGTCCTCGGCGCCCGCCCGGACGGCGAGGACGGTTGTGCCGCCTTGCCAGTTCTTTACACTTCAGGAACAGGTGTGGGCGGCCCGACGGCAAGGGGATGGGCATGACGTTGCAGCGGTCGGCACCGATCACGGGGGAGGCGTACCGGGCGATGCCCGCACAGCCTGGCGCGCCGGCGCGGGAGGCGCTCAGCGGGTGCGCCCCGGTGGTGCGGGATCTGCGCGGACGCGCCGGAGCGGGCCCCGAGGGCCTCGATTTCGCCGCCGGGGACATCGCGGTGGTCTCCGGTCTCCCCGGCGGGGGCAAGTCCACTCTGATCCGGCGCGCCGTGACCGGCCACGCCATCGACTCCCAGGACACCCGCGACCGC
This sequence comes from Streptomyces sp. NPDC017448, assembly GCF_044330565.1. Taxonomy (NCBI): domain Bacteria; kingdom Bacillati; phylum Actinomycetota; class Actinomycetes; order Kitasatosporales; family Streptomycetaceae; genus Streptomyces; species Streptomyces sp. NPDC017448. The sequence continues at coordinate 82,847 of NZ_JBIRLM010000003.1, forward strand.
TGGACGGCCGCCCTGCCCTCCTTACTCCCGTACGCCCTCTACCGCCCCCTGGCCCGCGCCGCCCACTACCTCGGGCTCCGGACCGTCCTCCGTTCCGGCGCCTCCGTCGTCGTCCACGACTGCGGTACCCAGACCTGGGTACGCAGGTGGCTCGCCCGGCACGCCGCGCGCCGGGGCCGCGCCCTGCACCTGATCCTCCTCGACGTGGACCCCGAGACGGCCCGCCGAGGACAGCGCGAGCGCGGCCGGGGCGTCTCCGGCTACGCCTTCGCCCGCCACCGCCGCGCGGTCGGCCGGCTGATCCGCGACATCGAGCGGGGCCGCCCGCCCGCCGGCTGCGCCTCGGCGGTGCTGCTGGACCGCGAGGCCGCGGACGCGCTGCGCCGGATCTCCTTCGGCGACTTCACCGACGAAGAGCCCCCGCCCGTCCGCGCCGGATAGGGTTCTGGCCGAGCGAAGAGCGAGGGGCCGCCGCGCGCGGCCGACGCGGTGGAGAGAGGGCACAGAGGCAGTGGACATTCCGGCACCCGCACCGGCGCACCCCCAGCAGGGGTGGCCCGCCAACGAGCTCGAAGAGGTGCTCAGCGCCTCGCTCGGCGTCCCGGACGCGGGCGGCCGTCTCGTCGAAGTGCTCGGCCGCAGTTCCGTCTGGGTACCGCTGCCGAACGGCGGCAGCCCCGCCAGCGCCGACCTCGACCTGCCGATGATGGAGATCGACGGCGCGGCCTTCGTCCCCGTCTTCAGCTCCGAGGCCCAGTTCCTCGGCTGCGTCGGCAGCCACATGTCCTTCGCCGTCGCGCCCGCCCGCGACTTCGCCCGGGGCCTGCCCCCCCAGGTCGGCATCGCCGTCAACCCCGGCGGCGCCGTCGGCCTCCCGCTTCCGCCGCCCGCCGTCGCCGAACTGTGCCGGGCCGGCCGCACCCCCCTGGACGGCCCCGCCGCGGGCGGCCGCGTCCGCCTGTTCGAGCCGGACTGGCAGCAGGACCCGGTCGACTTCCTCTCCGTCGTCTCCGAGGAGTTCGAGGCCACCGGGGTGGTCGGCACCGCCCGCCGGACGCTGGCCAGCATCGAGGGCGGCGACCCGGTCCTCTTCGTCGGCGTCGAGTTCGCCGTCTGGGAGGGAGCGGACCAGAGCGTCCCCATGGACGCCGTCGGCCGGGCGCTCGGCCGGGTCCAGCCGCCCTGGCCGGTCAACCTGGTCCTGCTCGACGTCGCCCAGGACCTCGTCGGCGACTGGATGCGGGAGAAGGTGCGCCCCTTCTACCGGCGCGCGGGCCACTGAGGCGCGCACCCGCACCACGGCGTCGCACGAGGTTCCGGCGCCGGACGCCGCCGGACCGCGGCGTCAAGCCGATGTCCGGGGCGGCGCATAAGCTGGTTTGATGGCGAAGCCGCTCCCGTGGGCCCGGAGCGGCGTGAAACCGATGGAACGACGAGGGGCGGAACCCAGAGTGAGCGCGTCGGGCACTGCGGCGGCAGGGCAGGTCGAGCACATGCTGCGCCAGGTGACCCCCGGCCGGTACGACCGTTACGAGGCGCTGCTCGCCGCCCTCGCGGACGGCCGGGTCTGGATGCTGCTCTGGAACGGCACCGCCGGCTCGCCGGACGCCCAGTACGGCAACATGGAAGTCGACGGCCTGGGGTACGCCCCCTGCGTCACCTCCGCCCAGGAGCTCTCCGCCAGCGGCTGGAACCGCGCCCACGAACTGGTCACCGGACGCGACATCGCCCGTGCCCTCTTCCCCGACCGCTGGGGCGTCTGGCTCAACCCCCACGCTCCCGGCGGTGGCGTCGGCATCCCCTGGCTCGACCTGCGGCGGATCGCCACCGGCCTGGACCGGCTGCCCGCCGGGCCGCTCCGGATCTCCGACCCCGCGATCGAACTCCCGCAGTTCTACGCCCTGCTCACCCAGAACGCCCACCGCACCCCCGCCGTCCGCTCCCTGCGCCGGGCCTGGGTGCACCCCGCGGTCGGCGTGCCGTACCTCGCGATCGGCCTCGACCTCTACGACACCGGCCGCGCCTCGGTGGAGTCGGTGCGCGCGATGATGCGCCAGTCGGTCGCCGGAGTCCCCGACGGGCTGCCGGTCTCCACCGTCGCCCTGTCCGACGAGTACGACCCGGTCGGCATGTGGCTGCGCGCCAACGCCCGCCCGTTCTACGACCGCGAGGCCCACGGCCCGGCGGTCGCGCCCCCCGCCCCCGGCTACGGCTACCCGCCCCAGGCCCGCTGAGCTCCACCGGACCCGTGCCCCGGGGGCCTGAGCCCCACCGGGCCGGACCCCCGCCGGGCCGCGCATCGGACCGCGCGCACGGAGGCGTCCCGTCGCGTCGCCCGCCCCCGCTGAGCTGCGGCGGGCGACGGATCCGCCCGTCGGGCGCCGAACGCCCGCTGATGTCGGGCTTGTTAACTTCCCTCGGGAGGATGTCCCGGAACTGGACGGTTTGTTAACTGTCCGGGTCTCGACTAGGTATCACCGCTATCCGGACTGTTCTCTTGCGATGTACCCCGTCTGTAGTGTGCGGCCATCGAAGCTCACCACATGGCGAACCAGGGGTGGACCCATGCGCATATTCAAGTCCCGGGCCGTCCGGGCGATCACGACAGCGGTCGCTGTCGGACTGGTCGCCACGGGCTGTTCCAGCGAGCGGGACGAGGGCGGCTCCAAGGGAGGCGACAAGGACACCTTCGTCTTCGCCGGAGCCGGTGACCCCGGTTCCCTCGACCCGGCCCTCGCGAGCGACGGCGAGACGTTCCGCGTCACCCGCCAGGCCTTCGAGGCGCTCCTGGAGCACGAGCCCGGCGGCAGCAAGCTCGTCGGCGGTCTCGCCGAGAAGTGGTCGAGCGACGAGGCCGGCAAGGTCTGGACGTTCAACCTCCGCCAGAACGTCAAGTTCCACGACGGCGAGGCGTTCAACGCCGCCGCGGTCTGCGCGAACTACGACCACTGGTTCAACTGGAAGGGCACGTACCAGTCCAGCGCGGTCTCCTACTACTGGCAGTCCATCATGGGCGGGTTCGCGAAGAACGAGGACGCCGAGGCGCCCAAGGCGAACTACAAGTCCTGCACCGCCAAGGACGAGAACACCGCCGTCATCGAGGTGAACGAGCCCTCGGCCAACCTGCCGGGCGGATTCTCCCTCCAGGCGCTGGCGATCCACTCGCCGAAGGCCATCAAGGAGTACGAGAAGCAGGACGCGAGCGCCAAGGGCGACGCGATCACGTACCCCAAGTACAGCCAGGAGGCCGGCACGGTCGCCGGCACCGGCCCGTACAAGATCACGAAGTGGAACAAGGGGACGAAGGAAGTCTCCCTCACCCGCTTCGACGGCTACTGGGGCGACAAGGCCAAGGTGAAGAACCTGGTCTTCCGCACCATCTCCACCGAGGAGACCCGCCGCCAGGCGCTCCAGGCGGGTGACATCGACGGCTACGACCTGGTCGCGCCGGCCGATGTGACGACGCTGGAGAAGCAGGGTTACGAGGTTCCGACCCGTGACGTCTTCAACATCTTCTACATCGGCATGAGCCAGGCGTCGAACCCGGCGCTGAAGAAGCCCGAGGTCCGCCAGGCGATCACGCACGCCATCGACCGCGAGAACCTCGTCAACACCCAGCTGCCCGAGGGCGGCAAGGTCGCGACCCAGTTCATGCCCGACACGGTCGCCGGCTTCTCGGACAAGGTGAAGACGTACCCGTTCGACACCGCCAAGGCGAAGAGCCTCCTCAAGCAGGCCGGCGAGGAGAAGCTGAGCATCGACTTCTGCTACCCGACCGAGGTCACCCGCCCGTACATGCCCGCTCCGCAGGACATGTTCGAGCTGATGAAGGCCGACCTGGAGAAGGCCGGCATCACCGTCAAGCCGAAGGCCATGAAGTGGGCCCCGGACTACCTGGACGCCACCGAGGCGGGCTCCTGCGCCCTGCACATGCTCGGCTGGACCGGTGACTTCAACGACGGCTACAACTTCATCGGCACCTGGTTCGCCGGCCCGGACAAGCAGTGGGGCTTCAAGGACCAGAAGGTCTTCGACGCCGTGAACGCCGCTTCCAAGGTCACCGACCCGACCGCCCGCACCGAGGCCTACAAGAAGGCCAACGAGGCGATCATGGAGTACGTCCCGGGCGTGCCGATCTCCTCGTCGCCCCCGGCCATCGCGTTCGCCAAGAACGTCAACCCGCCGAAGGTCTCCCCGCTGACGCAGGAGAACTTCGCCGAGGTCTCCTTCAAGTAATCGCACACCAGCGGGTCCGCCCGGCCACAGCAACCAGGTGGCCGGGCGGACCCGCATCGACGCACGTGAGAAAGGGGCATGCGGGGTGCTGCGACTCGTCGTCAGAAGACTTCTCCAGCTCATTCCCACCCTGCTCGGCCTGTCGGTCCTGCTGTTCCTCTGGCTGAACCGACTGCCCGGCGGACCCGCCACAGCGATCCTGGGCGAGCGGGCCACCGAAGCCGAAGTGGCGAGAATCAACCGTGCACTCGGGCTCGACGAGCCGGTGCACGTCCAGTACTGGCGCTTCCTCAAGCGCATCTTCGAGCTCGACCTCGGGACCTCCACCCAGACCGGGCAGCCGGTGTGGGACGAGTTCACCCGCGCCTTCCCCGCCACCGTGGAGCTGAGCCTCGCGGCGATCCTGATCGCCGTCGTCGTGGGCATCCCGATGGGCTACCTCGCGGCCAGGCACCGCGGCGGCTGGCTGGACGTCGCCTCGGTCTCCGGATCGCTGCTCGGCATCTGCATCCCGGTCTTCTTCCTGGCCGTGCTGCTGCGCGGGATCTTCTCCGTCCAGCTGCAGTGGTTCCCGAGCCAGGGACGGCTCAGCCCCAAGATCGACGCCACCGACGTCACCGGATTCGCCGTCCTGGACGGCCTGCTGACCGGTGAGTTCGACGCGAGCGTGAACGCGATCTGGCACTTGACCCTGCCCGCCGTCGCGCTGGCCTCGATCCCGCTCGCCGTCATCGTCCGGATGACCCGCGCCAGCGTCCTGGAGGTGCTCGGCGAGGACTACATCCGTACCGCCGAGTCCAAGGGCCTCGACAAGAGGACCGTGCGTGGACGCCACGTCCTGCGCAACGCCCTGCTGCCCGTGATCACCGCAGTCGGCCTGCTGACCGGCAGCCTGCTCTCCGGTGCGGTGCTCACCGAGTCCGTCTTCGACTTCGGCGGCATCGGCTCCTTCATCCGTACCGCGATCGACGGCCGTGACTACCCGGTCCTCGTCGGGTTCATCCTCTTCATCGCGATGGTGTACGTGCTGATCAACCTGCTGGTCGACCTCGCGTACAGCATCATCGACCCCAGAGTGCGGGTGCACTGACGTGACGATCCTGACCAACAAAGCGGACAAGATCGACCGCCTCGCCGAGCTGACGCAGAGCTCCGAGACCGTCACGGGCTCCAGCCTGTGGCGCGAGGCGTTCCGCCGGATGCGCTCCAGCAAGATGGCGATCATCGGCGCGGTCATCATCGGCGCGTTCATCGTCCTCGCCGTCGTCGGGCCGCTGGTGGCCCCGCACGGTGCCACCGCGCAGAACTGGCGCAGCGAGGTCTTCCCCAACCAGGGCAAGTTCATCGGCATGCGCGGCGAGAACTGGTTCGGCCTGGACCACCTGGGCCGCGACATGTTCTCCCGCTGGCTCGTCGGGGCCCGGCAGACGCTGCTCGTCGGCGTCGTCTCCATGCTCATCGGCCTGATCGTCGGCGCCCTGGTCGGTGTGCTCTCCGGAGCCGCCGCCACCCTCGGCGGGAAGGCCGGGCAGCGCGTCGACACCGTGATCATGCGCTGCACCGACATCGTGCTGTCGCTGCCCTCGCTGCTGCTCGCCGTCTCCATCGCCGCCGTGCTCGGCCAGTCGCTGACCACCGTGATGATCGCCGTGGGCATCGTCCAGATCCCCGTCTTCGCCCGCCTGCTGCGCGGCTCGATGCTGGTCCAGGGCGGCGCCGACTACGTGCTCGCCGCGAAGGCGGTCGGCATCCGGCGCAAGCGGATCGTGCTCACGCAGATCCTGCCGAACTCGCTGAGCCCCGTGATCGTCCAGGCCACCCTGAGCCTGGCGACCGCGATCATCGAGGCCGCGGCCCTGTCGTACCTGGGCCTCGGCAACCCCGACCCGGCCGTTCCCGAGTGGGGCGTGATGCTCGCCCAGGCGCAGCGCTTCTTCGACAACGACCCGATGATGGCGGCCTACCCGGCCATCGGCGTCATCATCACCGCCCTCGGCTTCACCCTGCTCGGCGAGGCCATGCGCGAAGCCCTCGACCCGAAGTTGCGAGGCTGAAGTCCCATGTCACTGCTCTCCGTTGAGGAACTCAGCGTCACCTTCACCGCCCGCGGCCGCAAGGACGCCACGGCCGTGGACGGCGTCTCCTTCACCGTCGACCAGGGCCAGGTCGTGGGCCTGGTCGGCGAGTCGGGCTGCGGCAAGTCCGTCACCTCGCTCGCCCTGATGGGGCTGCTGCCCCGCAAGGGTGTGCGCGTGGGCGGCCGTGCCGAGTTCGACGGCCGGGACCTGCTGACGCTGAACGAGCGCAAGCTGCGCGACCTGCGCGGCAGCCAGCTCGCGATGATCTTCCAGGACCCGCTCTCCTCGCTGAACCCGGTCGTTCCGATCGGCGTCCAGGTCACCGAGATCCTCCAGCGCCACCGCGGGCTGAAGGGCGAGAAGGCCCGCAAGGAAGCGGCCTCGCTGCTCGACCGGGTCGGCATCCCCGACCCGGACCGGCGGCTCAAGGAGTACCCGCACCAGCTCTCCGGCGGTATGCGCCAGCGTGCGCTGATCGCCATGGCGGTCGCCTGCGCGCCCCGGCTGCTGATCGCCGACGAGCCGACGACCGCCCTGGACGTCACCATCCAGGCGCAGATCCTGGAGCTCCTGAAGGAGCTGGTCGACCACCAGGGCACCGCCCTGCTGATGATCACGCACGACCTCGGGGTCGTCGCCGGCCTCTGCGACGAGGTCAACGTCCTGTACGCCGGGCGGGCGGTGGAGTCGGCGGGCCGCCGCGAGCTGTTCGCGCACCCCACCCACCCGTACGCGCACGGACTGCTCGGCTCCATCCCGCGCCTGGACGCACCGCGCGGCGAGCCGCTCCACCCGATCCGCGGGTCCATCAACGACAAGATCGCCTGGGCCGACGGCTGCGCGTTCGCCCCCCGGTGCGACCACTACACGATGGAGTGCCTGACCGGCACCCCCGAACTGACCGAACCACGCACGGCCGGACACCAGGTGCGCTGCGTCAACCCGGTCCTGCCCAAGGCGGAGGTCCCGGCATGAGCCTTCTCGAACTGGACGACGTCAAAGTCCACTTCCCGGTCAAGAAGGGCCTCTTCTTCGACCGTACGGTGGGCCACGTCTACGCGGTCGACGGCGTCTCGCTGACCATCGAGGCCGGCCAGACGTACGGCCTGGTGGGCGAGTCGGGCTGCGGCAAGACGACCCTCGGCCGGGCGGTCCTGCGGCTGAACGACATCACCGACGGCGGGGTCGTCTTCGACGGCACCGACCTGGCGAAGCTGCCCTCCGAGGAGATGCGGGCCTTCCGCCGCCGCCTCCAGATGGTTTTCCAGGACCCGCTGGGCAGTCTCAACCCCCGGCAGAACATCGAGTCGATCCTCTCCGAGGGCATGGCCGCCCACGGGATCGGCAAGGACCGGGCGGAGCGCCGGGAGAAGATCAAGGACATCCTCGCCAAGGTCGGGCTGCCGTCCAACGCGATGTCCCGCTACCCGCACGAGTTCTCCGGCGGCCAGCGCCAGCGCATCGGGATCGCCCGCGCGCTGGTCCTGGAGCCGGACGTGATCATCTGCGACGAACCGGTCTCCGCCCTGGACGTCTCCGTCCAGGCGCAGGTGATCAACCTGCTGGAGGAGCTCCAGGAGTCCCTCGGCCTCACCTACCTGGTCATCGCGCACGACCTCGCGGTGGTCCGGCACATCTCGGACGTCATCGGCGTGATGTACCTCGGCGGCCTCGTCGAGGAGGCCCCGAGCGACGCGCTGTACGCGAAGCCCCGGCACCCGTACACCAAGGCCCTGATGTCGGCCGTCCCGGTGCCGGACCCCGAGGTCGAGGACCGCCGCGAGCGCATCCTGCTCCACGGCGACCTGCCCTCCCCGGCCAACCCGCCGGCCGGCTGCCGCTTCCACACCCGCTGCCCGTGGGTGCAGGAGACCAAGTGCGCCACGGAGCGCCCGCCGCTGCTGGACACCGGCGACGGGCACAAGGTCGCCTGCCACTTCACGGCCGAGATCGAGGCCGGGACGGTGAAGCAGACCCTGGCCACCGGGATCGAGGCGGTCACCGCCACGGAGGAGGTGGCGGCCGAGGCGGTGGAGACCTCCGAGGGCGAGGCGTCCGAGGCCGGGTCCGGAGCCCCGGAGCCCGCGGCCGCCGAGTCCGCCGGCGCCGGGGGCGGGGCGCCGGAGCAGGAGCCCGCGACCGTACCGGCCCAGGCCGGAGCGGGCCCCTCCGAGAAGGCGGCCGATGCCGAGGAGAAGGCGGAGGAGAGCCCCCAGGCCTAGGGAGCGCCCCGGCCCGGCACAATTGGCCGGTGCTCACCGAACTGTTCACCCCCTCCGTCCAGCATGCGCTCGACCTCGTCGGGATCTTCGTCTTCGCGATCTCGGGCGCCCTGCTCGCCGTCCGCAAGAACTTCGACGTCTTCGGCATCGCGGTTCTCGCGGAGGTGACGGCGCTGGGCGGAGGGCTGTTCCGTGACGTGATGATCGGTGCGATCCCGCCCGCCGCCTTCACCGACCTCGGCTACTTCACCACCCCGCTGGTCGCCGCCGGCCTGGTCTTCTTCCTCCATCCGCACGTGGAGCGCATCCAGGTCGGCGTCAACGTCTTCGACGCGGCGGGGCTCGGCCTGTTCTGCGTGACCGGCACGGTCAAGGCGTACGAGTACGGACTCGGCCTCACCTCGTCGGCGGCGCTGGGCCTGGCCACGGCGGTCGGCGGCGGTGTGCTGCGCGACGTGCTGGCCAACGAGGTGCCCTCGCTGCTGCGCTGGGACCGCGACCTGTACGCGGTGCCCGCCATCGTCGGCGCGACCATGGTCGTCCTGTGCATCCGCTTCGACACCCTGAACGCCCTGACCAGCGGGCTCGCGGTGATCGCCGCCTTCGCCCTGCGGCTGCTGGCGCTGCGCTTCCACTGGCGGGCGCCGCGCGCCTACAACCGCTCGTCGGCGCGGGCCGAGGAGGGTTCGGCGGCGACCTAGGGCGTGTCCGGCGGGCCACGGCCTCCGCTGCGGGCCGCCCCGCGTCGGGCCCCCGCCTCCCGTTCCGCCCCGTGGGTCCGGTCGCCGGTGCGGGCGGCCGATTCACCCCGATGCGCCCATGACGTGCGAACGGCGGTGGGAGCCCTAGCCTGCTGTTGACCCCGTCTGTCCGGGGAGGGCGGCCCCGGCCCGTCCCGGCGCCGGGGCCCGACGACGCCCGCCGCACCGGTGGGACCGCCGGGGTTCCGGGCCCCGGCGGCCGGCCCGGTCGTTCCGGGCCGGGCCCGCGCGGGGCCGACCCGGTCGGGCGCCGCCCGCCGACCCTCTTCGAAGGAGACACCGTGCCCCAGCCCGTCATCGTCGGAGTCGACGGAACGTCCGACAGCCTGCTCGCGGCCGACTGGGGGGCCCGCGAAGCGCGACGGCAGGAGACCCCCCTGGTCCTGCTGCACGGCTACGAGAGGTTCGGCTTCGGCGGGGAGGGCTACGAGGACGACGAGGCCAGGGACCTCCTCGACACCTCCGTGACGTGGGTGCGCGAACACCACGAGGACGTCGAGGTGACGGGTGAACTGGCGGTGGGGCCGGAGAGCGAGCTGCTCGTGGAGCGCGGCGAGGACGCGCGGATGATCGTCCTGGGCTCCCGCAGGCCGGGGCCGGTCACCGGGTTCATCGTCGGGTCGGTCGGACTGCGCGTGCTGAGCCGGGCGGCCTGCCCCGTGGTCCTCATCCGCGGCGGCACCGTCAGCCACCGGCCGCGGAACGGCGAGATCGTGGTGGGCGTCCCCGAGGACGAGGAGGAGGCCGACGCGGTTCTGGAGTTCGCCTTCCGGGCCGCCGCCACCCGCGGTGCTCCGCTGCGGGCCGCACGCGCCTGGCACCTTCCCCCCATCGCCACCCGCCACCCCGCCGCGCTGGCCCTGGCGGAGACGCGCGGGAGCCTGGAGGCGGCCCACCGGAGCGGCCTGCTCGAACGGCTGGGACCGTGGCGCCGGGCCCACCCCGAGGTCACGGTGGTCGAGCACGTCGAGCTCGGACCGACCGTGGAGATGCTGGTCTCCCTCGCCGCTTCGGCGCAGCTCCTGGTCCTCGGCCGGCGCAGCAGGCTCGGCACCCGCTACGTGGGACACGTCGCCCACTCCGTACTCCACTTCGCCGACGCCCCCATCGCCCTCGTCCCCACCCGGTGAGCACCGGCGGCCGGCGCGAAGCGGGGCAGTGGTGACGGACCGGCGGCCGCACGGCGACGCGGCGCCCTTCGCCGACCGGCGCAGACGCCTGGATACCGAGAGGGAGCAGATCGCCCGGAAGCTGCGGGCGCTCGCCGCCACCGAGAACCGGCTGGAGGGCCTTCTCGACGCGGTGCTCGCGATCACCGGCGAACTGGAACTGGACGAGGTGCTGCGCCGGATCGTCACCACCGCCATGCACCTGTGCGGTGCCCGCTACGGAGCGCTCGGCGTGCTGGACGAGGAGGGCGAGCGCCTGGAGCAGTTCATCACCGTGGGGTTGGACGAGGCGGAGTACGAGGCGCTGGCCGGCATCGACTTCCCCCACGGTGACGGCGTCCTGGGCCTCCTCATCCAGAACCCGGAACCGCTGCTGCTGGAGGACATCTCCGCCCATCCGGCCTCGGTCGGCTTCCCGCCCGGCCACCCCCGCATGCGGTCGCTCCTCGGTGTCGCCATCAGCGTCCGGGGCCGCGTCTACGGCGATCTCTACGTGTCGGAACAGCACGACGGGCAGCCCTTCGAGCACGGCGACAAGGAAGTCCTGGCGGCCCTGGCCGGCGCCGCCGGCATCGCCATCGAGAGCGCCAACCTCTTCGAGCAGGTCCGCGGCAGCGCCGAGAACTTCCAGCGCCTGCTGCTGCCGGTCCTCCCCGATCTCCGCCCCTACGCCGCGGCCACCGTCTACCGTCCCGCCGCCGTGCCCAACCGGCTGGGAGGCGACTGGTACGACGCGCTGTGGCTGCCGGACGACGCGCTGGGCGTCGTCATCGGCGACGTCTGCGGCCACGACCTGTCGGCGGCCGCCGACATGGCGCAGATCCGCAACATGCTGCGTGCGCTGTTCTTCGACCGCCGCACGCCGCCCAGCGACGTCCTGCGGCAGCTCGATGCCACGCTCGACGCCGGGTCCGCCGCGCCGACGGCCACCGTGCTGCTGGCGCGCGTCGAGCCGTGCGGGCAGGAGTGGGAGCTGCACTGGTGCTCCGCGGGCCACCTGCCGCCCCTGGTGATCACGCCCGGCGGGCGGGCCGCGTACCTGTCGGGGGAGCCCGGGGTGCCGCTGGCCGTCGATCCGGCGCTCCCGCGGCCGGACCACCGGGTGACGCTGCCGCCGGGGGCCACGGTCGTCTTCTTCACCGACGGACTGGTCGAGCACCCCGCCCGTTCGATCGACGAGGGGTTGGCCGCCCTCGCCGAGCAGGCGGCCCTGCACTCCGCGCTGCCGGTGGAGGAGCTGGCGGGCGCGCTCGCGGACCACCGCCCCGGCGACGGCCGGGACGACGTGGCCCTCCTCGCCCTGCGGCTTCCGGCGCGGGGCTGACGGTCCGGTGCGACGCCGCGCGCCCCGGCGGGGGCCCGCAGCGACGTCTACCGCGTGGGGACGACGGCGACGGGGGCGTTGGCGAAGTGGAGCGTCGCGTGGACGACGTGCCCCACATAGCGGCTGCCCGGGGTACTGCTGCGTCCGACGACCAGAAGGTGGGCGCCGGCGGCGAGATTCACCAGCATGTCGGCGGCGAATCCCCGTTCGACGTGTTCGGTCACCGCGATGTCGGGGTAGCGGCGGCGCCACGGCTTCAGGAGGCGGACCAGTTTCTGCCGGTGCTCCGTGCCGAGTTCACCCGGCCGGTCGGAGAGGCCCAGGACGCCGGTCCGGTTCGGGAACAGGGCGGGGAGCGCCCAGGCCCGCGCCGCCCGCAGGGGGACGCCGTTCGCCGCCGCGGTCCGGAACGCGAAGTCCAGGACCGCCGTGGCCTCGTCCTCCTCCGGGGGGACGCCCGCGACCACCGCGCCCGTCGGCGGCCGGTGCACGGCTTCGCCGCCCCGGATCATCACCACGGGGCACAGGGTCCTGCTCACCACGCGGAGCCCCACCGACCCGAGGAGGAAGCCGGCGACCGGTCCCGGTCTGCGGGATCCGAGCACGATCATCTCGGCCTCGCGGCCCCGCTCGGTCAGGAGCTCGGCCTCGGGCCGGGCGACCATCTCGGCACGGGCCTCCACGTCGGGATGCTGTTCGCGGACATGGGTCAGGGCGTCGTGCAGTACGTGCTCGGCCGACTGCCGCTCACGGTCGGCATCGCCGAGGAGGGTGGGCTCGTGGCCGTGCAGCAGCAGGAGAGGCGCCCCCCTGCGGCGGGCTTCGTCGGCCGCCCAGCCGGCCGCGTGCAGACTGTCCGGCGTACCGTCGACCCCGACGATGACGGGTTGCTTCACGATGTCTCCTCTCCTGGCGACGGACGGCGGGGCGCCGCCCGTCGAACGAAGGGGGTGCGGGACGGGCGGTCGACCGGCCGACGGCAGCCCTCTCTCGAAGAGTAGGCATTTCAGTCGTTTTCACACCTTTGTTCCCCGGTCGGTTCTCCGCGGCGGGGCTCGCGTCCGGGGGGCCGGCCGGGAGCGCGGATGCCGCCCCGGCCGATGCGGAGGGCGAACCCAAAAAGCTACCGCTCAGTAGGGCAGTCGATGTACCGTGCATGCCATGGCACAGGCAGCGACTGAGACAGTGGTCGGAGCGGCGCGGACCGCCCGGGCGACCATCGGCGACAGCGAGTTCGACCGGGACACCGCGGTCACCCTGCGCGAGGAGGGCGTCTACGACGCCGAGCTCTCCGCGGGCTGGACCATCATCCACGCCGTCAACGGCGGCTATCTGCTGGCCCTGATCGGCCGGGCCCTGGGCGAGGCGCTGCCGCACCCCGACCCGTTCTCGGTCTCGGCGCACTACCTCACCGCCTCCGTGCCCGGCCCCGCCGTGATCCGCACCGAGGTCGTCCGCACCGGCCGCACGCTCTCCACCGGGCAGGCCTCGCTCCTCCAGTACGACGAGGAGGGCAACGAGGTCGAGCGCATCCGCGTCCTGGCCACCTACGGCGACCTGGACGCGCTCCCCGACGACGTCCGCACGACGGCCCTGCCGCCCGCCATGCCCGGCCGGGACCACTGCCTCGGCCCGAGCGACGGCGACGCCCCGATCCCGGGCAGCTCCGCCATCACCGAGCGCCTGGACATCAAGCTCGACCCGGCCACCGTGGGGTGGGCGGTCGGCGCGCCGTCCGGCAAGGGGGAGATGCGCGGCTGGTTCGGCCTGGCCGACGGCCGCGACCCGGACGCCCTGTCGCTGCTGCTCACCGTGGACGCCCTGCCGCCGACCTCGTTCGAGCTGGGCCTGACCGGCTGGACCCCCACCGTCGAGCTGACCACCCACATCCGCTGCCGCCCCGCCCCGGGCCCGCTGCGCGTCGCGATCACCACCCGCAACCTGGCGGGCGGCTTCCTGGAGGAGGACGCCGAGGTCTGGGACAGCGCCGACCGCCTCGTCGCGCAGTCCCGCCAGCTCGCCAAGGCCCCGCGCACGGCGTAGCCGCACGGGGTGCCGGGGCCGGACCGTCAGGGGCGCGGGCGTCGCCGGCCCCGTCATCATGGACCGGTGAAAGCCGACCGGCTGCTCGCCGTCCTCCTGCTGCTCCAGACCCGGGGCACCGTGTCCGCCCGTGAGCTGGCCGAGCGCCTCGACGTCTCCGTACGCACCGTCTACCGGGACGTCGAGGCGCTTTCCGCCGCCGGTGTGCCCGTCTACGCCGAACGCGGCCGGTACGGCGGTATCGCCCTGCTCCCCGGCTTCCGCACCGACGTCACCGGCCTCACCGCCGACGAGGCGCGCGCCCTGTTCGTGTTCACCGCCGACGACGCGCACGCCGCCCTCGGCCTGGACACCGCGCTCGGCTCCGCCCTGCGCAAGCTCATGGCGGCCCTGCCCGCCCCGCACCGCCCGGCCGCCGAGCGGACCAGCCGCCGCGTCCTGGTGGACCCGGTCCGCTGGATGAGCGGCCCCCGGGCCGCCGTCGACGTCGCCGAACTCCACGACGCCGTCCTCGCCGACGTGAGGCTGCGCCTGCGCTACCGGCACGGCGGTCAGGAGGTCCCGCGCGACTACACCGTCGATCCGTACGGCCTCGTCGTGAAGGCCGGCGTCTGGTACCTGGTCGCGGACCTCGACGAGTGCCCCCGCCTCTTCCGCGCCGACCGGATCCACTCCGCCGAAGCCACCGACGACCCCGTGCGGCGGCGTGCGGGCGTGGAGTTGGCGGAGGTGTGGGAGGCGCTGCGCGCCGGGGTGGAGCAGCGCCCGGCGGCGGTACGGCTGCGGGTCCGGGTGCGCCGCGACCGCCTGGAGCTGTTCCGGCGGCTGAACGCGGGCGCGCTGACCGGGGAGCCGCGGCCGGACGGACCCCGGCCGGGGGAGGAGCCGGGGGAGTGGCTGCTGGCGGAGCTGGCGGTGGCGGAGCTCGGCCGGGCGCGACCCCTCCTGGCGTTCGGGGCGGCCGTGGAGGTCCTCGACCCGCCCGAGGCCCGGGCGTTCCTGGCCGGGGCCGCCGCCGAGGTCGTCGCCCTGTACGGGGACGGGGGAGTCCCCGGTCCGCTGCCGCGCCCGGCGCGGGGCGGAAGGGGCGGAAGGGGCGACGGGGGCGACGGGCCCCCTGGCCGGCAGCCGTAGGGCCCGGTCGCGGGAGGGCCGGGGCGCCCCGCCGGGCAGGGCCGGGGCGCCCCGCCGGACAGGGCCGGCGAAGGGTCTGGCGTCCGGGGCCCGGAAACCGGTGCCCGCCGTGTCGTGCAGTGCGGTTGACGGGAGGGTGAGTGTTCACTCACCCTGGGGTGAGTGAACACTCACCCCAGACCGGGAAGGTGCACCATGACCCCACACGCCACGCAGGTCCCCCAGGGCGCTGACGAGGGCTCGGCCCTGGCCATCCCTCCGTCCCTGGTGGGCCTGTGGCAGGCCCGAGCCGTCGAGGAGGCCACGGGCGAGGCGGAGGCCGTGGACGTGGAGATCGAGTTCGGCGCGGACCGGACCGTACGGCTGACCGGGCCCCGCGACGAGCACGGTGAACCGTTCTTCACCGGGCGCGGGGAGTGGAGCCAGGACCCCGCCGCCGAGGGCCTGTTCCGCTTCACCCTGCGGCACCCGCTGCCGGGCCCCGTGCCGGGCGAGGCGCGGGCGGAGCTCGACGGCGCGTTCCTGCGCGGCCGCGGCTTCCTGGCGAAGGGGCGCACCTCCCGCCACTACGAGGACGGCACGGTGACGGGCCCCGGCGCCGTCACCGTCGAAGGGGCGGAGGGCTCCACCCCCGTCACCGTGCTGCACCGCTGGACGACCACCCCGGACCGGCAGGGCGCCGTCGCCGACACCCTCCTCGACGCCTGGCGGCGCACCTCCGCGCCGGTCTCCCCGCGCACGCTCGCCGTCTTCGTCAGCACCAACGGCGACACGGTCTTCGGGTACGAACAGTGGGCCTCCGGCGCCGAGTTGAGGGCCTTCGAGAAGGCCGGCCGCCAGGCGGTGGAGGGCGACGGCGTGATCGAGGGCGCCGAACGGTCCCCGGCGCTCGTGACCGTCCCCTACCGCAGCAGGACGGCGGCGACCGGCCCGGCGGGCGCCCCCGCCGCACCCGGCTGCGTGGTGATCACCACCTTCGGCTTCGCGAGCGCGGAGCGCGCGCGGGCCTGGGCCGACGCGATCACCCTCGCCGAGGAGACCCAGCCCGAGCCCACCCCCGGCCTGCTCGCCCGGCACTTCCTGATCAGCGGCGCCGCGGCCGACGGCGGGGTGCAGGTGCTGAACCACTCGGAGTGGAGCGGCGAGGACGCCCACCGGGCCTTCCTGGAGAACCCGGTCGTCACGCCCGAGTGGCAGCGCGTCGAGGAGTTCACCTCCGGCATCACCCACGGGCCCGGCCGCCGCTGCGTCCTCGGCGGCGCACTCCCCACGGTCTGAGGAATCCCGCCATGACGACCGCAAGCGGCACCGGCGAGGACGCGAAAGGCGCCCTCGGCGCCCCCGACCCCGGAACGGCCACCGCGGAAGCGGCGGCCGGCGGGGCCCCGCCCCCCAGGGCGGGACGGCGCGAATGGATCGGACTCGCCGTCCTCGCGCTGCCCACCCTTCTGCTCTCCATGGACCTGAGCGTCCTCTACCTCGCCGTCCCGCACCTGAGCGCGGACCTGGCGCCCAGCGGGGCCCAACTCCTGTGGATCATGGACGTCTACGGGTTCCTGATGGCCGGTTTCCTGGTCATGATGGGCACCCTCGGCGACCGGATCGGGCGCAGGCGGCTCCTGCTGGCGGGCGCCTGCGCCTTCGGCGCGGCCTCGGCGCTCGCCGCGTTCTCCACCAGCCCCGAGATGCTCATCGCGACCCGCGCCCTGCTGGGCGTCGCCGGGGCGACCCTCGCGCCCAGCACCCTCGCCCTGCTGCGCACCATGTTCCACGATCCGAAGCAGCGCACGGCGGCGATCGGGGTGTGGACCGTCTGCTTCTCCGCGGGCAGCGTGCTCGGCCCGCTCGCCGGAGGCGCGCTCCTGGCCCACTTCTGGTGGGGATCGGTCTTCCTGCTCGGCATCCCGGTCATGCTGCTCCTGCTCGTCGCGGGCCCGATGCTGCTGCCCGAGCACCGCAACCCGGGCGCGGGACGCGTCGACTTCGTCAGCGCCGCGATGTCGGTCGTCGCGGTCCTCGCGGTGATCCACGGGATGAAGGACATCGCCACGCACGGCCTCGGCGCGGCCGGCGCCCTGTCGATCGTCGGCGGACTCGCGGTCGGCGCGGCGTTCGTGGTGCGCCAACGCCGGCTGGAGGACCCCCTGCTGGACCTCGGCCTCTTCTCCACGCCCCGCTTCGGTCCGGCGCTCGGCATCATGGGCCTGGCCGTCCTGGTGATGTCGGGCACGCTCTTCTTCGTCGCCCAGTACCTCCAACTGGTCCGCGGGCTGAGCCCGTTGCGGGCCGGGCTGTGGATGGTGCCGATGGCGCTCGGCGTGGTCGCCGGCGCCATCACCACCGGCAACCTCATCAAGAAGGTCCGGCCGCCGGTCATCATGGGCTCCGGCCTGCTGGTGTCCTGCGGGGCCTTCGCCCTCCTCTCCCGGATGGGCGCCGACTCGCCGATCGCCCTGTTCGTCGGCGGCGTCTTCTGCATGGCCTTCGGGGTCTCCCCGGTGATGATCCTCGGCCTGGAACTGGCCGTCGGCTCCGCGCCGCCGGAGCGGGCCGGCGCCGCCTCCAGCGTCGCCGAGACGGTCCAGGAGTTCGCACTCGGGCTCGGCGTCGCCGTCATCGGCAGCATCGGCACCGCCGTCTACCGGAGCGAACTGAAGGGCGAACTCCCCTCCGGCCTGCCCCCCGACGCGGCCCGCACCGCCGAGGACACCCTGGGCGGGGCCGTCCACAGCGCGGCCGGCCTCGCGGGGGGCGCCGGCGACACCCTGCTCTCGGTGGCCCGTTCCGCCTTCACCGAAGGGCTCCGGACCGCCGCGACCCTGTGCGCGGTGCTGGTGGTGGTCGGCTCCCTCCTCGCCTTCACGGTGCTGCGCGGCATGGGCGGTCCTGGCGGCCACCGGGACGGGGCGGAGAAGGCGGAGGCGGCCCCGTAGGCCGGAGCCGCCCGGACGGCGGTGAGGGCCGTACGCCGAGGAACGGGGCCCGGCCGGTCAGGTACTCCAGCGGTTCGCACTCCGCCCGGCGGCCCACCGGAGCCCAGAACTTCCCGGCCTGTTCCTCGGTCATGGCGGCGTCCGGAGCCGCGGCCCCGGCGGACGGTTCCTCCAGGACGTACGCGGCCGCGTGGCGATCTCGGGCTCGGTGCGGGCCGCGGCGAGCACGTCGGGCTGCGGGGTGGAGTCCGGGGCCGGCTCGCCCGCCCACTGCGCCCGCACGGGGTTGAGGCCGACGTCGAAGTGCTCCTGCCGGCCGGTGGGCGCCGTCCAGCCCTGCTGGTGCCCCGTCGCCAGGGTGTGCTCCGTCGTCGCCCCGACCACGGCGTCGCGCGACAGACCCGGCAAGGGGGCGCGCTCGGCGGGGTGAAGGCGTCGAGCTCCAGCTCGCCCTTGCCCTCCGGCGTCCGGGAGGCGAACTCCTCGGCCGGCAGCGGCGACAGGAACAGGCCGTCCCGGTAGGCCCCCGTCATCAGCCACCGCCCGTCCAGCGGGCTCGTCACCGAGAGGCCGCGTCCGGTTCGGCGACGACCATCCCCGCTGCCAGCGCTCGGGCGGCGTCGGCGAAGTAGTCCTCGTCGGCCCCGGGCGCCAGGCCGAGGAGGACCCCCTGGCTGAGGCCGACGAACAGCCCGTTGAGGGCGATGGTCAGCCGATGGGACTGCTGGGAGGTCACCGTCCCCTGCCCGTGCGGCCTTCCGGTGAACAGGGCGATCACCTGGTTCTCCTGGGAGCGGAGGGAGGCCGCGAGCCGGCCGCCCAGCTCCGGGTCGTGCAGAGCCCTGCCGAGGAAGCCGATCTGGAGGGACAGTCGCGACAGCGCCTCCGGGGCGTCACAGCTGCGCCGGTAGTACCGGGCGAAGGCGTCGACCGCCTCCAGCAGGTCGGCCCCGGCGGGGACCGCCTGCTCGATCTCCTCGTAATAGGGCCGCAGATGCTCGGTCATCAAGGCGACCATCAGGCCGTTCTTGCTCCCGAACAGGGAGTAGACGGCGCCGGTGGTCAGATTGGCGCGTTCGGCGATCTCGTCGAGCCTGGCCGTGTACCCGTCCCGGGACACGATCTGGAGCGCGGAATCCAGCAGGGCGCTGCGATTGCGCTCCTTGGCCTGGGCTCTCGTCATTCTCATAACTTCGATATTGCCGTAATCTCGTTATGGAAACAACGGAACGAGTCCCCAGGAGGAGGCTCATGGTCCAGGCCGTGACAGCGCGAGTGCCCCGCGAGATGGCGGGCGCCGCAGCCGATGGCGCCTTCAAGGCGGTGCTCGCCGTGGTCTTCGTCGCCGGGGCCGCCCCGCTCGGCGAGCTGCTCGGTGTGCCGGTCTGGCTGATGGCCGTGTCCGGCGTCGCCCTGCTGGTCGGAGGCGCCGTCGGAATCGGGTACCTCCGCAGCCGGCCGATGAGCACCTATCTGAAGCTCATGATCGGCTACGACGCGTGCTGGGCGCTGGCTGCCGCCATCGGCCTCCTGATGGCGTGGCGGGGCAGCGCTGCCGGTGGTGAGGTCTGGATGGGGTACCAGGTGATCGCCCCCCTCGTCTTCGCCGCCGTGCTGATGGCGGCGAAGCCCGCGCGGCTTCCCTCGCAGGCGCGGCGCGACACTCCTGCCTGACCGCGTCACCGCCCGGGCCCGGCCGGCCCCGATCCGGGCGGACCCGATCCGGTCGGCCCCGCTCCGGGCGGTGGCGCGGTGAACCCGGCGGGCCGGTGGCTTCGGCGGCCCGCTCCGGGTGGGCACGCATGCCCGCAGGGCCACCGTCCCCCGGCCGCGGGTCAGGTGCGGGCGGTGCCGCCCGCCGCCCCCTCGTCGAGCCAGTGGGCGCGGCCGATGGAGACCAGCCGCAGCCGCCGCCGGGCCTGCCGCACCGCCTCCTCCTCGCCCTCGGGCCCGGCCGCCAGCAGCGCCGACGCGGTCATCACCATGTGGTCCACGTAGAACCGGCCCAGCATCAGCAGGTCCTCCTCACTCCAGCCCTCCGCGTCCGGCTCCTGCCCGAGCGTGCACGCCACCTCCTCGGTGAACCGCCGAAGCCGGTCCGCGATCGCCTCGCGGACAGGGCCGACCCCGCCGTGCTGCTCCCGGGCGATGAACCGGAAGTGGGCGGGCTGCGCGCCGACGTGGCGGGCTATCACCGCCACGCTGCGGTCCAGCCGCTCCTCGCTGTCGCCCGTCTCCGCGAGGACCGCGGCGATCAGCCCGTGCAGGCTGCCCAGGGTCTCCTCGACCAGGGCGACCCCGAGCGCGGCGACGTGCTCGAAGTGCCGGTAGAAGGCGGTCGGGGCGACCCCGGCGGCCCGGGTGACCTCCCGCAGCCCCAGGCTGCTCAGGCTCTGGTGCTCCAGCAGGACGAGCGCGGCGTCCAGGAGGGCCCGGCGCGTCCTCAGCTTCTGGGTGTGGCGGGCCCCGGCGGTGTGACTCATGCCATTCAGTAAACAGCTGTACTCCGAGTCGAGGAAGAGGACCCAGGTTTAGTCTTGGCGGTCAGTGAACACTCGTACTCCGAACGGCTTCCGTCGTCGCACAGAGAGGTTCCGCCGTGCTCGTCCTCGTCGCCGCGCTGCTCCTGCTGGGCATTCTCCTCGGGGCGGTCGCCCACCTTCCGCTTCCGCTGTCCCTGGCCGCCGCGGCCGTCATCGGCTGCTGGCTGCTGGTCTTCGCCGTGCGTGAGCGCACCTCGCGCCGCCTGCGCTGACCCGCCGGGCCCGCCCCGCCGAGCCTGGCGTTTCCCCCCGATCCGAAGGAGCTCGCACCATGGCCCCCACCGGCTTCGCCCGCCGCGCGACCCCGGCCCCCGCCGACGCCTCCGCCCCCGCCGACGCCTCCGCCCCCGGGGAGCACCCCGCCCCCGCGGAGCACCCCGCCCCCGGGGAGCACCCCGCCCCCGCGGAGCACCCCGCAGAGGGGGTAGTGGCCCGCACCCCGGACCCCGCCCCGGCCGGGGGAGCGGACGCCTCTGCGGAGACCGCCGCCTCCCGGCCCGCCGGGCGCGAGGCGGACGGTCTCGCCGTCGCCTCCTTCGTCCTCGGCCTCGTCGGACTGCTGGTCTTCAACCTCGTGCTCGGGCCCACCGCGATCGTGATGGCGCTGCTCTCCCTGGCCCGCCGCACTCGCCGCCCGGGGCGCGCCCGCCTCGGTCTCGCGCTGGGGGTCGCCGACCTCGCCGTGCTCGCCGTCCTGGTCGCCTCCGACGGCGCGGTCGCCTGGAACATCGGCGGCTGACCTCCCTCGCGCGGGCGTGCGCCGTGCCCCGGCCGTGACGCGCCCGACGTGCGCCCCGCTCCGGGCTCGTAGAATCGGCCCCACCATGGCATACCTCGACCACGCCGCGACCACGCCGATGCTTCCCGAAGCGATCGAGGCGATGACCGCCCAGCTCTCCGCCACCGGCAACGCCTCCTCGCTGCACGCCGCCGGACGCCGGGCCCGCCGTGTCGTCGAGGAGTCCAGAGAAGCGCTGGCCGAAGCCCTCGGCGCCCGCCCCAGCGAGGTGGTGTTCACCTCCGGCGGCACCGAGGCCGACAACCTCGCCGTGAAGGGTCTCTACTGGTCCCGCCGCGACGCCGACCCCCGCCGCACCCGGGTCCTCGCCGGACCCGTCGAACACCACGCCGTCCTCGACGCCGTCGACTGGCTCGCCGAGCACGAGGGCGCGAACGTCGACCACCTCCCCGTCGACCGTCATGGCCGGGTCCACCCCGAAGACCTGCGCGAGGCGATCCTCCAGAACCCCGACGACATCGCGATGATCACCGTGATGTGGGCCAACAACGAGATCGGCACGATCATGCCGGTACGCGAACTGGCAGCGGTCGCGGCCGAGTTCGAGATCCCCATGCATGCCGACGCGGTCCAGGCCTTCGGCCAGCTGGAGGTCGACTTCGCCCGCTCCGGACTGGCCGCGATGACGGTCAGCGGACACAAGATCGGCGGCCCGTTCGGCATCGGCGCGCTGCTGCTGGGCCGCGACCACACCCCCGTACCCGTGCTGCACGGCGGCGGCCAGGAGCGGCACGTGCGCTCCGGCACCCTGGACGTGCCCGCCGTCGCCTCGTTCGCGGTCGCCGGGCGGCTGGCGGCCGAACGGCGCGAGGGGTTCGCCCGACGCGTGGGCGCCCTGCGCGACGAACTGGTGACCGCCGTGCGTCTGGCCGTGCCGGACGCCGTGCTCGGCGGCGACCCGGACCCGGCCGGACGCCTGCCCGCCAACGCCCACTTCAGCTTCCCCGGCTGCGAGGGCGACTCCCTGCTCCTGCTGCTGGACGCGCAGGGCATCGCATGCTCCACCGGCTCCGCCTGCACCGCCGGGATCGCCCAGCCCAGCCATGTGCTCCTCGCCACCGGGACCGATCCGGACCTGGCCCGGGGCACCCTGCGCTTCTCGCTCGGCCACACCTCGACCGAGGAGGACGTGAAGGCGCTCGCCGGGGCGATCGGCCCGGCGGTCGAACGGGCGAGGACGGCCGGGCTCAGCTGACGGCCGGCCCTGACCGGGACGGTCCCGCTACGGCTTCACGGCTTCACGGCGGCCGACGCGGTGGGCGCCGGGCTCGGCGGCGCCGCCGCGGCGCGCCGCACCAGCTCCATGTACCGGTCCCAGTCCCAGTGCGGGCCGGGATCGGTGTGGTCGGTGCCCGGCACCTCCACGTGCCCGATGATGTGCTCCCGGTCGACGGGTATCCCGTGCCGGGCGCAGATGGAGGCGGTGAGCCGCGCCGACGACGCGTACATCTCCTTCGTGAGGTCCTTCGGCCGGTCCACGAACCCCTCGTGCTCGATGCCGACCGCCCGCTCGTTGTAGGAGCGGTTGCCCGCCTGGTACGCCACGTCCAGCTCGCGGATCATCTGCACCACCCGCCCGTCCTGCCCCACGATGTAGTGCGTCGCGGCCTGGTGGGACGGGTCCTGGAACACCCGCACCGCGCTGGCGAAGCTGCCCTGGGTGACATGGATGATCACCCGGTCGATGGGGAAGTCGTCGGGCCGGTCCGCGCGCCGCCAGTTCGCGTCGGACGCCGCCACCCAGGTCGCCCCCGGGTAGTCCAGCTCGCCCGGCTTGCGGGGCTTCCCCACGCCGGGCACCTGCCACCACAGCCGCTGCACCTCGTCGCGCGCGAGCACGGCGGCGCCCACGGCCGTCACCGCGCCGCCGCCGATCAGCAGTGCGCGCCGGCTCACGCCGCCGCCGGGCTTCTTCCGCGACGACGAACCGGACGGCTGGGGGGACGCGCCGGTGCTCCCGTTGTTGCTCATGTGATCGTCAACGCATATCCGCGAGCGTTCGGTTCCCGGCGACCCGTACCCTGGAGGGGCTATGACTCAGACTTCCCAGCGCCCCCTGCGTGTCCTCGCCGCGATGTCGGGCGGCGTGGACTCCGCCGTCGCCGCCGCCCGCGCCGTCGAGGCGGGCCACGACGTGACCGGTGTCCACCTCGCCCTCTCCGCCAACCCCCAGTCCTTCCGGACCGGGGCGCGCGGCTGCTGCACCATCGAGGACTCCCGGGACGCCCGCCGCGCGGCCGACGTCATCGGCATCCCGTTCTACGTCTGGGACCTGGCGGAACGCTTCCGCGAGGACGTCGTCGAGGACTTCGTCGCGGAGTACGAGGCCGGGCGCACGCCCAACCCCTGCCTCCGCTGCAACGAGAAGATCAAGTTCGCCGCGCTGCTCGACAAGGCGCTCGCCCTCGGCTTCGACGCCGTGTGCACCGGCCACTACGCCACCGTCGTCCTCACCGAGGACGGCGGCCGCGAGCTGCACCGCGCCTCCGACATGGCCAAGGACCAGAGCTACGTCCTCGGCGTCCTGGACGAGAAGCAGCTCGCCCACGCCATGTTCCCGCTCGGCGACACCCTCACCACCAAGGACGAGATCCGCGCCGAGGCCGAGCGCCGGGGCCTCGCCGTCGCCAAGAAGCCCGACAGCCACGACATCTGCTTCATCGCGGACGGCGACACCCAGGGCTTCCTGGCGAACCGCCTGGGCGGCCCGGCCGAGGGCGACATCGTCGACGAGTCCGGTACGAAGCTGGGCACCCACGAGGGCGCCTTCGGGTTCACCATCGGCCAGCGCAAGGGCCTCAAGATCGGCCACCCCGCCCCCGACGGAAAGCCGCGCTACGTCCTCGACATCTCCCCGGTGAACAACACCGTCACCGTCGGCCCCGTCGAGGCCCTGGACGTGACCGCGCTGATCGCCATCAAGCCCCGCTGGTGCGGAACGCCCCCCTCCGGCCCGGGGACGTACACCGCCCAGCTCCGCGCCCACGGCGGCGAGACCGAGGTCACCGCCGAGCTGGTGGACGGCTCCGAGCTCCACGTCGCCTTCACCGAGCCGGTCCGGGGTGTGGCCCCCGGCCAGGCGGTCGTCCTGTACGACGGCACGCGCGTGGTCGGCTCGGCCACCATCGCCACGACCGTCCGCCGCGAGCGGGTGGCGACGGGGGGCTGACGCCCCGGCCCCGGACGGACGCGTGACGCCTGCGCACGGCTCACGCCGTCCGCACGCGCCCGCGCCCTCGACGGAGAACTCCGCCGCCCCGGGGCGAGAACCGGCGCCGCCGCCTTCCGTGTCCGGCGCCCCGGAGCACGGCGCGAGCACGGCGGCGCGCCGGTCGCGGAACGGGCGGACGCGGATCAGTCGGCCACCGTCTCCGTGGCGTAGAAGCAGAAGTGGTCCTTGATCGCGGCGACCGCGGGCTTCGGGTCCGGGTAGGCCCAGACGAGATCGGCGGCCCCCGGCCGCGACCAGTAGGAGGCGTCCCCCTTGAACGGGCAGTGGGTGGAGGTGTCGGAGGGGGAGAGCAGGTCGGTGCGGACGTCCTCGGGCGGCAGGTAGTAGCGGACCGGACAGCCGGTCTCGCGGAGCACGAGCGGTCGGCGGCTCTCGGCCAGCACCTGCCCGTCGTGCACCGCCCGGACGTGCTCGGAGCCCTGCTCGACGGTGATGCGGTGTCCTCGGGTGGAAGTCATACCCGGTGCAGCGGCGCACGGGCCCGCGTTCTTCCCCGTACGCCGGAATTGCCCCTCGACGGGTGGGCGCGGAGGCGCCCGGGCCGGGTCGTACGGTGGCTCCATGAACATCTGCGTCTTCCTCTCCGCCGCCGACCTCGACGACCGCTACACCGTGCCCGCCCGCGAGTTCGCCGAGCTGCTCGGCCGGGGCGGCCACACTCTGGTCTGGGGCGGGTCGGAGAGCGGGCTGATGAAGGTCGTCGCGGACGGCGTCCAGGCGGCCGGCGGGCGGCTGGTGGGCGTATCGGTCGACTTCCTCGCCGCGAAGGCCCGGACCGACGCCGACGAGATGGTGATCGCCCGCGACCTCGCCGAGCGCAAGGCGCTGCTCCTGGAGAAGGCCGACGCGATCGTGATCATGGTCGGCGGGACCGGCACGCTCGACGAGGCCACCGAGATCCTGGAGCTGAAGAAGCACGGCAAACACACCAAGCCGGTCGTCCTGCTGAACACGGCCGGTTTCTACGACGGGCTGCGCCTGCAGTTCCAGCGCATGGAGGACGAGGGCTTCCTCCCCGTGCCCCTGACCGACCTGGTCTTCTTCGCCGAGGACGCCGTCGGCGCACTGGCCTACCTGGAGGAGTCCGCCGGTCTGCAGTAGGGGACACGGCCCTAGGATCGCCCCATGGCTACCCACCTCATCACCGGCGCCGGCTCCGGCATCGGCGCCGCCGTCGCCCGCCGTCTCCTGGAGCGCGGCGACGACCTCGTCCTGCTCGCCCGCGACGCCGGCCGCGCCAAGGAGTTCGCCGACCGCTACCCGGGCGCGCGCACCCTCGTCGGCGACCTCGGCAACCCCGACCGGCTCTCCTGGGCGTTCGGCCAGCAGACCGTGCCCGAGCGGATCGACACCCTGCTGCACATCGCCGGCGTCGTCGAACTGGGCGAGGTCGGGGAGCTGACCCCCAAGGCATGGCACTTCCAGCTCGCCGCCAACCTGGTTGCCCCCGCCGAGATCACCCGCCTGCTGCTCCCGCAGCTCCGCGTCGCCCGGGGCCACGTCCTCTTCGTGAACTCCGGGGCGGGGCTTAACGCCCACGCCGGGTGGAGCGCGTACGCCGCGAGCAAGCACGGGCTCAAGGCGCTCGCCGACTCGCTGCGCCACGAGGAGCACGGCAACGGCGTACGCGTCACCAGCGTCTACCCGGGCCGCACGGCCAGCCCCATGCAGGCCAAGGTGCACCAGCAGGAGGGCAAGGAGTACGACGCGGAGCGCTGGATCGACCCCGAGTCGGTGGCCACCACCATCCTGATGGCGCTCGACCTGCCGCGCGACGCCGAGGTCAACGACCTGACCGTCCGGCCCGGCCGCTGAGCCCGGGGCCCGGCCGTCGGCGGGCGGCCGCCCGCGCCCCGCGTACACGGGCGGCGGCCACAGGCCCGTAGGCTTCCCGCGTGAGCGAGAAGAGCGAGTTCAGCGGGTGTCCGGCGACCGGCATCGGGTCGATGCCCGGGGAAGACGCGAGGGAGGCGGCGAAGACCGTCACCGGCTCCTTCGCCGACGGCCGGGGCATGCCGCACCTGGCGGAGCTGCCCGCGCGCGGGCCCGGCGCCGACATGACCGGCCGGACCATCGGCATGCTCGTCGAGATGTACGGGCACGTCGAGCCGAGCGGCTGGCGGATCAGCGACCGGCCCGGCCGCGACACCCGGCGGGCCCGGGCGTGGCTGGGAGAGGACCTGGACGCCCTGGAGGAGTTCACCCAGGGGTACGAGGGCCTGCTCAAGGTCCAGGCGGTCGGGCCCTGGACCCTCGCCGCCGGCCTCGAACTGCGCGGCGGCGAAGCCATGCTGGCCGACCCCGGGGCCTGCCGGGACCTCGCCGGCTCCCTGGCCGAGGGGCTCCGCGCCCACCTCGCGGAGGTCCGCCGCCGGGTGCCCGGCGCCCAGGTCGTCCTCCAGCTCGACGAACCCTCCCTGACCGCCGTCCTGCTGGGCCGGGTCCGCTCCGCCAGCGGCTACCGCACCTACCGGGCCGTCGACCGCCAGATCGTCGAGGGGACGCTGCGCGACGTCCTCGCGGCGGCGGGGGAGGACGGGACGACGCTCGTCCACTCCTGCGCCCCCGAGGTGCCGTTCGCGCTGCTGCGCCGGGCCGGGGCGGACGGGATCTCGTTCGACTTCTCCCTGCTGACGGAGCGTGAGGAGGAGGCGATCGGGGAAGCCGTCGAGAGCGGTACGCACCTCTTCCTGGGCGTGGTGCCCTCCACCGACGCGGCAGCGGCGGCATTGTCGGACCCGGGCGGTAGCGTCATGGGGGTCAGGACGCTGTGGAGCAGGCTGGGGCTGAATCCGGGGACTCTCGCCGAGTCCGTCGCGATCACCCCGTCGTGCGGTCTCGCGGGCGCGTCGCCCGCGTACGCCCGC
The DNA here is from genome assembly GCF_044330565.1 of Streptomyces sp. NPDC017448. Taxonomy (NCBI): domain Bacteria; kingdom Bacillati; phylum Actinomycetota; class Actinomycetes; order Kitasatosporales; family Streptomycetaceae; genus Streptomyces; species Streptomyces sp. NPDC017448. The sequence goes on from NZ_JBIRLM010000003.1 coordinate 110,188, forward strand.
ACCGCGCTCGCCCACAGCGCCAGAGCGGCGAGGTCGCTCGCGGACAACCCTGAGTGACGGGGACGACGGGAAAACGGGAGGACGGGACGATGGCGGGCGAACAGCGGGTGGAGCAGGAAAGCTCGGTGCCGGCGGCCGTGCGGGAGGAGCACGCGCTGCTGGCCGAGCAGATCGAGGAGCACCGGTTCCGCTACTACGTGAAGGACCAGCCGGTCGTCAGCGACGGCGAATTCGACCGGCTGCTGCGCTCGCTGGAGGCCCTGGAGGAGGAGCACCCGGCGCTGCGCACCCCGGACTCCCCGACCCAGAAGGTCGCCGGCCCCTACCGCACGGAGTTCACCTCCGTGGAGCACCGGGAGCGGATGCTCTCCCTGGACAACGCCTTCGACGACGAGGAGCTGGCCGCCTGGGCGGACCGGGTCGCCAAGGACGTCGGCACCCCCGACCACCACTTCCTGTGCGAGCTGAAGATCGACGGGCTCGCGGTCAACCTCACCTACGAGAACGGCCGCCTCACCCGGGCGGCGACCCGCGGCGACGGCCGTACCGGCGAGGACATCACCCCCAACGTCCGCACGATCGCCGAGATCCCGCACCGCCTCACGGGTGAGGACGTCCCCGCGCTCGTCGAGATCCGCGGCGAGGTCTTCTTCCCCATGGAGGACTTCGAGGCGCTGAACGCCCGGCTGGTCGCCGCCGACGACAAGCCCTTCGCCAACCCGCGCAACGCGGCGGCCGGATCGCTGCGCCAGAAGGACCCCAAGGTCACCGCCGGCCGCCCGCTGCACATGGTGGTGCACGGCATCGGCGCCCACGAGGGCCTGAGCATCGACCGGCTCTCGCAGGCGTACGAGCTGCTGCACGGCTGGGGCCTGCCCACCGCCCGGCACAACAGGGTCGTCGACTCCCTCGCAGGGGTGCGGGAGTTCATCACCTACTACGGCGAGCACCGGCACTCCGTGGAGCACGAGATCGACGGTGTCGTCGTCAAGCTCGACGAGATCCCGCTCCAGGGGCGGCTGGGCTCCACCTCGCGCGCCCCGCGCTGGGCCATCGCCTGGAAGTACGCCCCCGAAGAGGTCAACACCAAGCTGGTCAACATCCGCGTCGGCGTCGGCCGCACCGGCCGCGTCACCCCCTACGCCCAGGTAGAACCGGTCGAAGTGGCCGGTTCCGAGGTCGAGTTCGCCACCCTGCACAACCAGAACGTGGTCAAGGCCAAGGGCGTCCTCATCGGCGACACCGTCGTCATCCGCAAGGCGGGCGACGTCATCCCCGAGATCCTCGGACCCGTCGTCGACCTGCGTGACGGCACCGAGAAGGCGTTCGAGATGCCGACGCACTGCCCCGAGTGCGGGACGGAGCTGCGCCCGATGAAGGAGGGCGACATCGACCTCCGCTGCCCCAACGCCCGCACCTGCCCCGCCCAGTTGCGCGAGCGGGTCTTCTACCTCGCCGGGCGCAAGAGCCTCGACATCGACCACTTCGGCTATGTGGCCGCCGCCGCCCTGACCCGGCCGCTGGAGCCCGCCGAGCCGGTCCTCCGGGACGAGAGCGACCTGTTCTCCCTCACCATCGAGCAACTGCTGCCGATCCGGGCGTACGTGCTGGACCAGGACAGCGGGCTGCCCAAGCGCGACCCGAAGACCGGCGAGGAGAAGATCGCCACGGTCTTCGCCAACCAGCAGGGTGAGCCGAAGAAGAACGCCCTGGCCATGCTGGAGGGCATCGCCGCCGCCAAGGAGGCCCCGCTCGCCCGCATCCTCACCGGGCTCTCCATCCGCCACGTCGGACCGGTCGCCGCCCAGGAGCTGGCCCGGCAGTTCCGTTCCATCGACCGGATCGACGAGGCGAGCGAGCAGGAGCTGGCCGACGCCGACGGCGTGGGCCCGATCATCGCCGCCTCCGTCAAGCAGTGGTTCGCCGAGGACTGGCACCGCGAGATCCTGCGCAAGTGGCGCGAGGCCGGAGTGCGCATGGCCGACGAGGGGGCCGATGAGGACGAGGGCCCCCGCCCCCTCCAGGGGCTCACCGTCGTCGTCACCGGCACCCTGGCGGGCCACACCCGCGACGGCGCCAAGGCGGCGCTCCAGGCCCTCGGCGCGAAGGTCACCGGATCGGTGTCGAAGAAGACCGCCTTCGTGGTCGTCGGCGACAACCCCGGCTCCAAGTACGACAAGGCGATGCAGCTGAAGGTCCCCGTGCTCGACGAGGACGGCTTCGCGATCCTGCTCGAAGACGGACCCGAGCGCGCCCGGGAGGCCGCGCTGCCCGTCCCGGAGGCCGCGCCCGAGGCCGAGGGGGAGTGACGGCGGGGCGGCAGCGGACCGACCGGGCGGAGCAGCCGCCCGCAGGGCCGGCGTTCGCCCCCTGTTCGCCGGATCGCAACGCCTTCGAGACGCTCCCACGGAGTGGCGCGCTCCCCTCCGGGGAAGAAAAAAGGAAAGGGGACAGAGGGGCGAAGAAGGGCCGCCTGTTCCCCGAACGGCCCTGTCGCACCACCCGTTCGGGTCAATAGCAGATGGTGACGGGTGGTCGGTTCGCATTCGGGCAAGAGCTGTAGAGCGCTGCCCCTGGAAGCCTTTCGCGGCCTACTGTTGAGACGTACGCCCGCCGTGCACGGCCCCCGACCGGGCCGTGGCGCCCACGGAAGCGGGCGCCACCGAGGGACAACGGCACCGCCGGCTGTGAGAGGGACGGAATGAAACCGACCGAGAGCGCCGCCCCGGTGTCGCGGCTGCAAGGTTTCGTCGGCCTCACGCCCCCCGTGGGCGCAGTCGTCGTGGCGATCGCCGCGCTCCTGCTGGCGGTCGGGTCGTACCGGACGGTCCAGCAGGACCACGCCCTCTTCCCGGACGGGGCGGTCGGCTGGTCCTTCGCCGTGCTCACCGGGATCGTCGTCGGCCATCTGGTCGCCCTCGGCCGCGACCGGTGGTGGGGCGGCACCGGCTCCGGCGCCGCCCTCACCCTCGCCGTGCTCCTGCTGTACGGCTGGCTCCCGGCCGTCCTGGTCTCTTCCGCCGTCGTGGTGCTCGTCGGGGCCGCCCGCCGGCACCGCTGGTGGCAGGGGCTGCTGCACGGCGGGGTCGACATGCTCGGCATCGCCGCGGCCGCCCTCGTGCTGGCCGCCTTCGGCGAGGTCCCCACCGTCGAGCAGCCCTGGCGGCCACTCGACTGGGGCATCACCGCCGTCCCGGAACTGCTCCTGACGGCCTCCACGTATCTGCTCGTCACCCGGGTCCTGCTGTGGTACGCCCAGGTCCCGCACAGCGGCGGGCTGCCCACCATCGCCCGGACCGCGATGCTGCGTCAGGGGCTCGTCGCCGTCGCCCTCCTCGGGCTCGCTCCGCTGATCTGCGCCGTCGCGGTCTCCATGCCGGTCCTGCTGCCGCTGTTCGCGGTGCCGCTCATCGCCCTGGACTCCACGCTCTGGATCGCCCGCGCCCGCGCCGAGGAGCAGTTGCGCGACCCGCTGACCGGGCTGCCCAACCGGCAGTGGCTGCTGGAGCGGACCTGGTCGGCGCTGGAGGACGCGGAGTCCATCGGCGGCCGCTCCGCGCTGGTCCTCATCGACCTCGACCGGTTCCGCGCGGTCAACGACACCCTCGGGCACCTGGCCGGCGACCGGCTGCTGCTCCAGATAGCGGAGCGCCTGCGGCTCGCCCTGCCGCGCGGCGCGGAGGCGGCCCGGCTCGGCGGCGACGAGTTCGCCGTGCTGCTGCCGCACACCGACTCCACCACCAGCGCCCAGCAGGTCGCCCGTCACCTGGTCGCCGAGCTGTCCTCGCCGCTCGACCTCGACGGGCTGACCCTCGTCCTGGAGGCCAGCGCCGGGGTCGCGGTCCACCCGGACCACGCCCTGGACGCCGAGGGCCTGCTGCGCCGGGCGGACGTCGCGATGTACCAGGCCAAGCGGGACCGCACGGGCGTGGAGGTCTACGAGTCCAAACGGGACAGCAACACCCCCGACCGGCTCGGGCTCCTCGGCGACCTGCGCCGGGCGCTGGACGCGGGCGAGGTCGAGCTGCACTACCAGCCCAAGGTCCGCTTCGACGGGCAGGTCGCCGGGCTGGAGGCGCTGGTGCGCTGGGTGCACCCGGAGCGCGGCCGGGTTCCCCCGGACGAGTTCATCGCCATCGCCGAGTCCTCCGGGCTGATGCCGCACCTCACGGAGTACGTCCTGGAGACGGCGCTGGCCCAGGTCGCCCGCTGGCGGGGGCAGGGCCTGTTCGTGCCGGTGGCGGTCAACGTCTCCCCCCGCGACGTGCACACCCCGGGCTTCGCGGGGAGCGTCGCCGCCCGGCTCGCCCGCCACGGCGTGCCCGCGGGAGCGCTCCAACTGGAGATCACCGAGCATGTGCTGCTGGAGGACCCGCAGCGTGCCGCCGACACCCTGGCCGGTCTCACCGCGCACGGGGTGAAGATGTCCCTCGACGACTTCGGCACCGGTTACTCCTCCCTGGTCCACCTGCGCCGGCTCCCGGTCAGCGAGCTGAAGATCGACCGCTCCTTCGTGGCCCGCCTCGCGGTCGACCACGAGGACGCCGAGATCGTCCGCTGCACCATCGATCTGGCCCACTCGCTCGGCCTGGTCGTCGTCGCGGAGGGCGTCGAGGACGATACGACGTGGGAGCGGTTGCGGGACCTGCGGTGCGACGCGGTGCAGGGCTGGCTGGTGGCCGCCGCGATGCCGCCGCAGGAGACGACGGCCTGGCTGCGGGCGCGCGGCGAGCACGGCTGGCGGCGGCCCGCGGAGCTGAAGGCCCAGGCGGCCGCCGCCACCGGCTCCGCGACCGGCTCGCTGAACCCGTCGCTCAACGGCGCGGTCAACGGCGCGGTGAACGGCGCGGTGAACGGCGCGGTGAACGGCGCGGTGAACGGCGCGGCGAACCGGGTGGTGAACGGCCCGGCGGAGTCCGACACCCCCTGAAGACCACAGGGGCGCGGCCCGTGAAGGCGTAGCCCGATCGGGGTGGGGCACCCGCCCTCGGGAGACCCCATAGGATTGGGCCAAAACCGCACACCAACCCCTGAGGATCGCTGCATGCCTGGCATCACGCGCGAGGAGGTCGCCCACCTCGCCCGGCTGGCGCGTCTGGAGCTGAAGGGCGAAGAGCTCGATCACTTCGCCGGTCAGCTCGACGACATCATCGGCGCGGTCGCCCGCGTCTCCGAGGTCGCCGACCAAGACGTACCGCCGACCTCCCACCCGCTGCCGCTGACCAACGTCATGCGCGCGGACGAGGTCCGTCCGTCGCTCACCCCCGCGCAGGCACTCTCCGGCGCCCCGGCCCAGGAGCAGCAGCGTTTCAAGGTGCCGCAGATCCTGGGGGAGGACTGATCATCATGACGGATATCATCAAGCTCACCGCGGCCGAGATCGCCGCGAGGATCGCCTCCGGCGAACTGACCGCCGTCGAGGTCACCGAGGCCCACCTGGCCCGGATCGACGCCGTCGACGAGAAGGTCCACGCCTTCCTGCACATCGACCGCGAGGGCGCACTCGCCCAGGCCCGCGCCGTGGACGCCAAGCGGGAGGCGGGCGAGAAGCTCGGCCCGCTGGCCGGCGTCCCGCTCGCGCTCAAGGACATCTTCACCACCAAGGACATGCCGACCACCGTCGGCTCCAAGATCCTCGAAGGCTGGGTGCCGCCGTACGACGCGACGCTCACGCAGCGGCTGCGCGCCGCCGACGTCGTCATCCTCGGCAAGACCAACATGGACGAGTTCGCCATGGGGTCCTCCACCGAGAACAGCGCCTACGGCCCCACCGGCAACCCCTGGGACCTCACCCGCATCCCCGGCGGCTCCGGCGGCGGCTCCTCCGCCGCCCTCGCCTCCTACGAGGCCCCGCTCGCCATCGGCACGGACACCGGCGGTTCGATCCGCCAGCCCGCCGCCGTCACCGGCACCGTCGGCGTCAAGCCCACCTACGGCGGCGTCTCCCGCTACGGCATGGTCGCCTTCTCGTCCTCCCTCGACCAGGGCGGGCCCTGCGCCCGTACGGTCCTGGACGCGGCGCTGCTCCACGAGGCCATCGCCGGGCACGACCCGATGGACTCCACCTCCATCGACGCCCCTGTCCCGCCGGTCGTCGAGGCCGCCCGCAACGGCTCCGTCCAGGGCATGCGCGTCGGCGTCGTCAAGCAGTTCCGCGGCGAGGGCTACCAGGCGGGCGTCCTCCAGCGGTTCGACGAGTCGGTCGAGCTGCTGACGTCGCTCGGCGCCACGATCGTCGAGCTGGACTGCCCCTCCTTCGACCTGGCGCTCTCCGCGTACTACCTGATCGCCCCGTCCGAGTGCTCCTCCAACCTGGCCCGCTTCGACGCCATGCGCTACGGGCTGCGGGTCGGCGACGACGGCACCCGGTCGGCCGAGGACGTCACCGCGCTCACCCGCGAGGCCGGCTTCGGCGACGAGGTCAAGCGCCGCGTCATCCTGGGCACGTACGCGCTCAGCTCCGGTTACTACGACGCGTACTACGGCTCGGCCCAGAAGGTCCGCACCCTCATCACCCAGGACTTCGAGAAGGCGTTCGAGCAGGTCGACGTGATCGTCTCCCCGACGACCCCGACCACCGCCTTCCCGATCGGCGAGCGCGCCGACGACCCGATGGCGATGTACCTCGCGGACCTGTGCACCATCCCCACCAACCTGGCCGGCAACTCCGCCATGTCGCTGCCCTGCGGCCTGGCCCCGGAGGACGGCCTGCCGGTCGGGCTGCAGATCATCGCCCCCGCCATGAAGGACGACCGGCTCTACAAGGTCGGAGCGGCCGTCGAGGCCGCCTTCGTGGAAAAGTGGGGGCACCCGCTGCTTGAGGAGGCTCCGTCGCTGTGAGTGCCATGGCAAAGAAGGCCAGTAACTTCAAGAAGTCCAGGACCGGGCTGTACGTCTCGCTCGGCAGTACCGCGTTCGGCGCGATCAGCGTCGCCAAGCAGGCGAAGCTCGCCCGCAACGACAACGACGTGCTGCGGCTCGTCGACGCGGCGGTCTCGGCCGCCGCCATCGTCACCGGACTCGCGATCCTCTATCGCGAACTGAAGCGTCTCGGCGACGACGACGTTCTGCTGGGCTGAGAGGGAAAGTTTCACCGTGACTGTCACCGACCTGGTGTCGTACGAGGACGCGCTGGCGTCCTACGACCCCGTCATGGGCCTCGAAGTCCATGTCGAGCTCGGCACCAAGACCAAGATGTTCTGCGGCTGCTCCACGGAGCTGAAGCAGGACGCCAACTCCCAGACCTGCCCGGTCTGCCTCGGACTGCCCGGCGCGCTGCCGGTCGTCAACGAGATCGGTGTGGAGTCGGCCATCAAGATCGGTCTCGCGCTCCACTGCGAGATCGCCGAATGGTGCCGTTTCGCCCGGAAGAACTACTTCTATCCGGACATGCCGAAGAACTTCCAGACCTCGCAGTACGACGAGCCGATCGCCTTCAACGGCTACCTGGACGTCCAGCTGGAGGACGGCGAGATCTTCCGCGTGGAGATCGAGCGCGCCCACATGGAGGAGGACACCGGCAAGTCGACCCACGTCGGCGGCGCCACCGGCCGCATCCACGGCGCGTCCCACTCCCTGCTCGACTACAACCGGGCCGGCATCCCGCTCATCGAGATCGTCACCAAGCCGATCGAGGGGGCCGGGGCCCGCGCCCCCGAGGTCGCCAAGGCGTACGTCGCCGAGCTGCGCGAGCTGATCAAGGCCCTCGGGGTCTCCGAGGCACGCATGGAGATGGGCCAGATGCGCTGCGACGTCAACCTGTCGCTGCGCCCCAACGGCACCACCGCCTTCGGCACGCGCTCCGAGACGAAGAACGTGAACTCGCTGCGCTCCGTCGAGCGGGCCGCGCGCTTCGAGATCCAGCGCCACGCCGCCGTGCTGTCCTCGGGCGGCACGATCGTGCAGGAGACCCGGCACTTCCACGAGGAGGACGGCTCCACCACGGCCGGCCGCATCAAGGACAACGCCGAGGACTACCGCTACTTCCCCGAGCCGGACCTGGTCCCCGTCGCCCCCGCGCGCGACTGGGTCGAGGAGCTGCGCAAGGGCCTCCCCGAGCTGCCCCGGCTGCGCCGGGCGCGGCTCAAGGAGGAGTGGGGCGTCTCCGACCACGACATGCAGTCCATCCTCAACGCGGGCGCGGTCGACCTGATCGTCGCCACGACCGAGGCGGGCGCCCCCGCGGACCAGGCCCGCAAGTGGTGGATGGGCGAGCTGGCCCGCAACGCCAACGAGACCGGCCGCGGTCTGGACGAGCTGCCGATCACCCCGGCGCAGGTCGCCCGGGTGGCCGCGCTCGTCGCCGCGGGCGACCTCAACGACAAGCTGGCCCGCCAGGTCATCGAGGGCGTCCTCGCGGGCGAAGGCGACCCGGACGCCGTCGTCGAGAAGCGCGGTCTGAAGGTCGTCTCGGACGAGGGCGCGCTGTCCACGGCCGTGGACGAGGCCATCGCGGGGAACGCGGCCATCGCGGACAAGATCCGCGGCGGCAAGGTCGCGGCGGCGGGCGCGCTCGTCGGCGCGGTCATGAAGGCCACCCGGGGCCAGGCGGACGCGGCGCGCGTACGCGAGCTGATCCTGGAGAAGCTCGGCGTCGAGGGCTGACCGCCCGATCGTCCCGAAGGGGCGGCGCGCCCGTACGTACCCCTTGTACGTACGGGCGCGCCGCCCCTTTCACCGTCCCGCGCCGCCCCTTCAACCGTCCCGTCCCGCCCGGACCCGCACCGGGCCGGCCCCGGCGGTCGCCACGCAGAACCTGAGAGCATCCGCTGAACACCCTCACCGCCGAGCTCGTCTCCTTCGCCCTGCTCCTGGGCGTCCTCGCCTTCGCGGTCCTGCGCCCCCGCGGCCTGCCGGAGGCGACCGCCGCCGTACCCGCCGCGATCCTCGTGGTGGCCGTGGGGGCGGTCTCCTGGTCCGAGGCGCGGGAGCAGGCCGGAGAGCTGCTGCCCGTCGTCGGGTTCCTCGCCGCGGTCCTCGTGCTGGCCCGGCTCTGCGCGGACGAGGGGCTGTTCCGGGCCGCCGGTGAACTGGTCGCCCGCGCCTGCCGGGGCCGGACCCGGCCCCTCCTCGGCGGCGTCTTCGCCGTCGCCGCGATCGTCACCGCCGTCCTCAGCCTGGACGCCACCGTCGTCCTGCTCACCCCGGTCGTCCTCGCCACCGCCGCCCGGGTCGGCGCGCGGCCCCGCCCCTACGTCTACGCCTGCGCGCACCTCGCCAACTCCGCCTCCCTCCTGCTCCCCGTCTCCAACCTCACCAACCTGCTGGCGTTCACCGCGAGCGGCCTCTCCTTCACCCGGTTCGCCGCGCTGATGGCGCTGCCGTGGCTCGCCGCAGTCGCCGTCGAGTACGCGGTGTTCCGCCGGGCGTTCCGGGCCGACCTGGCCGCCGGGGCGCACCCGCCCGATCCCGAGGCGGAGCGCACGCCCGTGCCGGTCTTCACGCTCGTCGTGCTGGCGCTGACGCTGGCCGGGTTCGTCGCCACCTCGTTCGCGGGGGCCGAACCGCTGTGGGCGGCGCTGGCCGGGGCCCTGGTGCTCGGCGCGCGGGCGCTCGCCAAGCGGGAGACCACGCCCCTGGCGGTCGTCCGCTCGGCCAACCCGCTGTTCTGCCTCTTCGTCCTCGCGCTCGGCGTCGTCGTGAAGGCGGTCGTCGACAACGGGCTCGGCGACGGGATCGCCGCCCTGCTGCCCGACGGCGACACCCTGCCCGCCCTGCTCGGCGTCGCCGCGGTCGCCGCGCTGCTCGCCAACCTGATCAACAACCTGCCCGCCGTCCTCGCCCTGCTCCCGATCGTCGCGGCCGCGGGGCCCGGACCGCTGCTCGCCGCCCTCATCGGGGTCAACATCGGGCCGAACCTGACCTACGTCGGATCGCTGGCCACCCTCCTGTGGCGGCGCATCCTGCACGCCCACGGCGACGCCCCCGAACTGGGCCGCTTCACCCGGCTCGGGCTGGCGACCGTACCGGCGACGCTCCTGGCCGCCACCCTCGCGCTGTGGGCGTCGCTGCACCTCATCGGGGCGGGAACCGGGGCGTGACCGGGGCGTGCATCGAGGGGGAGCGGCCGGTTGGACTTCTCGTCCGACCTCTTGGACGTTCACCACCGGGCCGTACGCAGTCCTTCCCGAAGCCACCTGGCGTGGCTAGCTTCCCGGCTGTAACCACCGGACCAGGAGGCTCCTTTGACCACGGACATGTCACGGCGACGGCTCTTCGCGCTGGGCGGCGGCGCGCTCGGCGCCGCTGCGGCCGGATCGTTCCTGCCGCCCTCGCTCCAGGCCGCCATCGCCGCGCAGCCCGCGCACGCGGGGTCCGGGGGAGGAGGCCTCGACTCGATCAAGCACGTGGTGATCCTCATGCAGGAGAACCGTTCCTTCGACCACTACTTCGGCACCCTGCGCGGCGTACGCGGTTTCGGCGACCGCAACGCCGTGGAGCTGCCCACCGGCGGGACGGTGTTCGAGCAGCCCGGTGCGGCCGGCGCCGCCGTGCTGCCCTTCCCGGTGCGCGAGGCGGCCGAGAAGCAGAAGAAGGACCTCCAGTACATCGGCGCCCTCGACCACTCCTGGAACGGCGGGGCGAAAGCCTGGGGCGGCGGCTGGATGAACGGCTGGATCAGCGCCAAGACCGCGGCCACCATGGCGTACTACGACCGCCGCGACATCCCGCTCCACTACGAGCTGGCCGACACCTTCACCGTCTGCGACGCCTACCACTCCTCGATCCACACCTCCACCAGCCCCAACCGCAACCACCTGTGGAGCGGGAAGACCGGCTTCGAGCCGAACGGGAAGCGGGCCGTCGGCAACGACGCGTACAACGAGGGCACCCACCCCGGCTACGACTGGTCCACCTACGCCGAGCGACTGGAGGACGCCGGGCGCAGCTGGCGGACGTACACCGAGTGGGAGAACTTCACCGACAACCAGATCGAGTTCTTCGCCACCTTCAAGGCGATCGCCCGCAAGGCGCTGGCCAGGACCGGCGGCCACACCTACATGGAGTCCTTCTACGCGAAGGTCCGCGGTGCGTCCGAGGCCGAGCGCACCCGGCTCCTCGGCCTGCTGGACGAGGGCGTCGCCACGCTCGACCGGCGCGAGCGGTCCCTGTTCGAGCGGGGGCTGCGCCGGGTTCCCACCGGCTCCCTGGCCGACGAGTTCGCCAAGGACGTGGCCGCCGGGACGCTCCCGGAGGTCTCCTACCTGGTCCCCTCGGCCATCGACTCCGAACACCCGAGCGTCTCCTCGCCCGTGCACAGCGCCACCATCGTCTACAAGATCCTCGACGCGCTCGGCAGCCACCCCGACGTGTGGCGGCACACCGCCGTGCTGATCAACTACGACGAGAACGACGGCTTCTTCGACCACGTCCCGCCGCCCGTCGCGCCCCCCGAGGTGACCGACGAGCAGTGGGGCGGCCGCCCGACCGGGCTCGGCATCCGGGTGCCGATGCTGGTCGTCTCGCCGTGGACCGTGGGCGGCTACGTCTGCTCCGAGGTCTTCGACCACACCTCCGTCATCCGCTTCCTGGAGCGCTGGACCGGGGTGGAGGAGCCCAACATCGGCCAGTGGCGGCGCCGCGTCACCGGCGACCTCACCTCCGCCTTCGACTTCACCCGGGCCCGCCGGCAGCCCGCCGTCGAGCAGCCGGCCGCCATCCCGCCGCTCAGCGGGCGCTGGCAGCCCCAGCCGCCCGCCGTCCAGCACCTGCCCGAGCAGGAGCCCGGCGTACGCCCGGCGCGCCCGCTGCCCTACCAGCCGGACGCGCAGGCGCGCAGGACGGACGGCGGAGTGCGCGTGGAGCTGGCCAACACCGGCCGGTCCTCGGCGCACTTCGCGCTGTACCCCTACACGGGCGAGTTCCCCGCCCCGCAGCACCAGGACGTCCGGGGCCGCGCGCACTGGACCGTGCCGGTGAGCGGGGACGCGTACCGCTTCACGGTCACCGGGCCGAACGGCTTCCGGCGCGAATTCGCCGGACCGGCCGACGGGGGAGCGGAGGTCGCCAGCCGCATCGACCCCCGCGACCGCGACCTCCACCTCACCCTGCGCAACACCGGCCGCCGGACCCTGACCTTCCTGGTGCGGCCGCTCGGCTACGTGGACGAGGACGACGTACGGGACTGGACCCGCCGCGTCACGGTGAAGCCGGGCCGCAGCCGGTCGCTGGTGCACTCGGCGGCCGACGCCCACGGCTGGTACGACCTCGAGGTCACGGCCGAGGGGGAGGACGGCTTCCGGCGGCGGCTCATGGGCCACATCGAGAACGGCCGCGCCAGCGTCTCCGGCTGACCCCGCCGTTCCGGCCCGGCCCGCCGACGGGTCGCAGGGCCCGATCCGTCCCGTATAAGGGGCAGATCAGGCCCTGTGACCATGGCCACGAAACGGACAAAGGATCATCTATTGCTGTCAGAGTGGCGTTCTCAGGTCATGAGACGTTTACGGGCAGATCACATTATCTGCGGGTAAAGGTCCACGAACCCGCAGGGAGCTCGTCCGTTGGCTGCCATCGCCCGCTGGTGCATCAGGCACCGTCTCGTCGCCGTCCTCATCTGGCTCGCCGCCCTCGGCGGTGCCGCGGCCGCCGCGGGGTTGGCGGGTTCCGCGTACTCCAACGACTACGAGGTCCCCGGCGCCGAGTCCGGCCGGGCCGCCGAACTCCTCACGCGCGGCTTCACCGACCTCGGCGGCGACACCGCCACCGTGGTCTGGCACACCGCCGACTCCACCGTCCGGGCCGCCGACGTCGAACAGACCATGAGCCGCACGCTCCACGCGATCGAGGAGCTGCCCGGCGTCGGTGCGGTGACGAGCCCCTACGGGGCCCCGGACACCGGCCAGATCAGCGAGGACGGCCACACCGCCTACGCCGCGGTCACCTTCGACCGCCCCGCCGACGAGATACCCGCGGCCCAGGCCCAGGCCCTCGTCGACACCGCGAAGGCCGCCGAGGGCGACGGGCTCCACGTCGAACTGGGCGGCGCCGTCGTCGCCCTCACCGAAGCGCCCTCCGTCCACCTCACCGAGGGCATCGGCGTCGTCGTCGCCGCCGTCGTCCTCTTCCTCGCCTTCGGCTCGCTCGCCGCCAGCCTGCTGCCCATCGCCACCGCCCTGGTCTCCGTCGGCACCGCCTACGCGGGCATCGTGCTGCTCGGCCACCTGATGACCGTGGCCGACTTCGCCCCGATGCTCGGCATGCTCATCGGGCTCGGCGTGGGCATCGACTACGCCCTGTTCATCGTCACCCGGCACCGCAGAGGGCTCCGGCGCGGCATGTCCGTGCCCGAAGCGGCCCGGAACGCCGTCGCGACCACCGGCCGCGCCGTCGTCTTCGCCGGAGCCACCGTCTGCATCGCCCTGCTCGGCATGCTCGTCCTGCGGCTCGGCTTCCTCAACGGCGTCGCCATCGCCGCCTCGCTCACCGTCGTCCTCACCGTGCTGGCCTCGGTCACCCTGCTGCCCGCACTGCTCTCCCTCATCGGGATGCGGGCGCTCAGCCGCCGCGAGCGCCGGCAGCTCGCCGAACACGGGCCCCGGCCCGAGGTGCCCACCGGCTTCGCCGCCCGCTGGTCCGCCTTCGTCGAGCGCCACCCCAAACTGCTCGGCGCCATCGCCGCCGTCGTCATGGCGGTCCTCGCCCTGCCCGCCCTCGGCCTCCACCTCGGCACCTCCGACCAGGGCAACAACCCGGCCACCGCCACCACCCGGCAGGCGTACGACCTCCTCGCGGACGGTTTCGGGCCCGGCGTCAACGGGCCCCTCACCATCGCCGCCCGGCTCGACGGGGCGGACGACCGGCTCGCGCTGAACTCGCTGCCCGAGAAGCTGCGGACCACCGAGGGCGTCGCCTCCGTCAGCCCGGTCACCTACAACGGCTCCGGCGACACCGCCTTCCTCACCGTCGTCCCCGACTCCTCCCCGCAGTCGCAGGACACCAGCGAGCTGGTCGACCGCATCCGGGACGACGTCCTGCCGCCGGTGAAGGCCGACACCTCGCTGGAGGCCCACGTCGGCGGGGTCACGGCGAGCTACGACGACTTCGCCGAGATCATCGTCGGCAAGCTGCCCCTCTTCGTCGGGGTCGTCATCGCCCTCGGCTGCCTCCTGCTGCTCCTGGCCTTCCGCTCCATCGGCATCCCCCTCAAGGCCGCCGTGATGAACGTGGCCGCCGTCGCCTCCTCCTTCGGCGTCGTCGTCGCCGTCTTCCAGTGGGGCTGGGGCAGCGAACTGCTCGGCCTCGGCAGCGCCGGACCCATCGAGCCCTTCCTCCCCGTGATCATGGTCTCGGTCCTCTTCGGCCTCTCCATGGACTACCAGGTCTTCCTGGTGGGCCGGATGTACGAGGAGTGGCTGGAGACCGGCGACAACCGGCGGTCCGTCCGGGTCGGCCTCGCCGAGACCGGCAGGGTCATCAACTCCGCCGCCGTGATCATGATCTCCGTCTTCCTCGCCTTCGTGCTCAGCGGCGACCGGGTCATCGCCATGTTCGGCATCGCGCTGGCCACCGCCGTCGCCCTGGACGCCTTCGTCCTGCGCACCCTGCTGGTGCCCGCCCTCATGCACATGCTCGGCGGGGCGAACTGGTGGCTGCCGGGCTGGCTGGAGAAGCGGCTGCCGCGGATCAGCATCGAACCGCCCGACCGCGTACCGCTCCGTGCGAAGATCCCGGGGGTGCGCGCCCCGGAGGAGGGCGTCGCGCGGTCCGAGGAGGAGCACGATGTTCGCCATATCGCTGGGTGACGACCGGGCGGAACTGCGCCCGCTGGAAGTCTGGCAGGACGAGGAGTTCCTGGCCCACATGGACCGGGCCCGCGAGCTGGTCGACCCCTGGATCCCCTTCGCCTCCTTCGCCACCGACCGGGAGTCGGCCCGCGGGCTGCTCCAGCGGTACGCGGAGAAGCAGGCGACGGACACCGGGCGGCTGTACGGCATCTGGCTGGAGGACGTCCTCGTCGGCGGCGTCCTCTTCCGGATCTTCGACACGGCGTCCGGCACCTGCGAGATCGGCGTGTGGCTGGAGCCCGCGGCCCAGGGCCGGGGCCTGATCACCCGCGCCGCCGAGCGCCTGATCGACTGGGCGGTGTACGAGCGCGGCATGCACCGCGTCGAGTGGGACGCCTCCGCCGCGAACACGAAGTCGATCGCGGTGGCGAAGCGGCTCGGCATGACCCGCGACGGGGTGATCCGGCAGAACTACCTCTACCGGGGCGTCCGCCACGACACCGAGGTCTGGTCCGTCCTCGCCCCGGAGTGGAAGGCGCGGCGCGACGCCGGAGCGGACGCCCCGGCCGCCGGCTGACCCGGCCCCGGAGCTCCCGCCGCCCCAGGGCTCCCTACGGCACGGAATCCGGGATTCCCCGGCCGCCCGCGCTCCGGCCCCGGAACCGTCCTGAACGACGGGACGCGCCCTAAGGCCCCCGCCCCCGCGAAGATGCGGAACTCGCCCGATGCGGCGCCCCCTCCCGGCGGACGACAGTGGACCCACAGCGGAGACAGGGCCCCGGCCGACCGGCCGGGCCGCCCCACCGGCCCGCTGCCGCCGTCGACGACCAGGGAGAACCCCGTGTACGAGTACGAGATCTACCGCACCGCCTCCGCCGAGCTGATCCGCCGGGCCGACGCCGAGCGCGAGCTCGGCCGGGCCCGCACCGCCCGCCGGGCCGCCCGCCGCTCCGGACGCCGTGAACCGGAGGGGCGGGTGAGGGAGGACGACCGCGCGCGCTTCGCCCCGGCCGCCTGACCGTGGCCGGGCGCGGGACGGCCCCCGCACCCGGCCCCGCCGACGCCCCCTTCGCACCGGGCGCGGCGGGGCCCTCGGCCGCGGCCCCCGGGACGCCCGGTGGGAGCCGCGTGGCGGCGGCAGCAGGGGAGAGCATGATCACCGTGCGCGAAAAAGTTCCCGCCGCCTCGTACGCGTATGCGATGCTCGGCGGCGTGGAGACCAGGTCAGTCAGCCCCGAGTTCATCGGACGCGCCGAGGAACTCGCCTCGCTCACCGAGGCCCTGGGGCGGGCCGCGTCCGGCGACCCGCAGGCCCTGCTGATCGGCGGCGAGGCGGGCGTCGGCAAGACCCGGCTGGTCGAGCAGTTCGTCACCACCGCCGAGCGGCGCGACGCGGTGGTCGCGGTCGGTTCCTGCGTCGAGATCGGCGCCGACGGACTGCCGTTCGCCCCCTTCCCGACCGCCCTGCGCGCCCTGCGGCGGGCCCTGCCCGAGGAGATGGCCGCCGCCTGCGCCGGCCAGGAGGGCGAGCTGGCCCGCCTGCTGCCCGAACTCGGCGAGGCCCACCGGGACGCCACCGACGAGCACAGCATCGCCCGCCTCTTCGAACTCACCGCCCGCCTGCTGGAACGGATCTCCGCCGACCGGCCGGTCGTCCTCGTCCTGGAGGACCTGCACTGGGCGGACGCCTCCACCCGGCACCTCCTCGCCTACCTCTTCCGCACCCTGGGCGCCGGCCGCCTCATGGTCGTCGGCACCTACCGCGCCGACGACCTCCACCGCCGCCATCCGCTGCGCCCCCTCCTCGCCGAGCTGGACCGGCTGCGCACCGTCACCCGCGTCGAACTCGACCGCTTCAGCCACGACGAGGTCGGCCGCCAGCTCGCCGGCATCCTCGCGCAGACCCCGCAGGCCGCACTCGTCGACGAGATCTTCGAACGCTCCGACGGCAACGCCTTCTTCGTCGAGGAGCTGGCCCGCTCCCTGGAGTGCTGCGGCGACGCCTCCGGGCTGACCGAATCCCTCCGCGACCTCCTGCTCGTCCGGGTGGAGGCGCTGCCCGAACACGCCCAGCGGATCGCCCGGATCGTCGCCGAGGGCGGCTCCTTCGTCGAACACGAGCTGCTGGCCGCCGTCGCCGGGCTGGGCGAGGTCGAACTCGACGAGGCGCTGCGCGCGGCCGTCGGCGCCAACCTCCTGCAACCCGCCTCCGACAACGACGGCTACCGCTTCCGCCACTCCCTGGTCCGTGAGGCCGTCAGCGACGACCTGCTGCCCGGCGAGCGCACCCGCGTCAACCGCCGGTACGCCGAGGCCCTGGAGGCCGACCCCTCCCTCGTCCGGGACGACGAACGCGCCACCCGCCTCGCCAGCTACTGGTACGCCGCCCACGACGCCGCCAAGGCCCTGCCCGCCGTCCTGCGGGCCGCCGTCGAGGCCCGCCGCCGCTACGCCTACTCCGAACAACTTCGGCTGCTGGAGCGGGCGATGGAGCTCTGGGACGACGTCCCCGACGCGGTGCTCGCCACCCTGCGCCCCTTCGACTACGCGGAGGTCTACCCGGCCTCCGGCTGCGACCCGGAGAACACCCCGCTGCGCTACCTGGACGTGATGGCCGAGGCCACCGTCGCCGCCCACTTCGGCGGCGACCGCAAGCGCGCCCTGGCCATCTCCAAGAAGGCGATGCGGGTCCTGGCCTCCGAGGCCGACCCGCTGCGCGAGGCGTGGTTCTGGGTGCAGCGCGCCCGCCTGGTCCAAGGGCTCGACAAGGGCGACGGCTGGCAGGAGCTGGCCACCGCGCAGGAGCTGGTGCGCGGGCTGCCGCCGTCCCCCGTGCTCGCCGACGTCCTGACCAATGTGGCCAGTTGGCGGGCGCTGCACCAGCCGGGCCCGCAGGCGCTCGCCGACAGCGACCGCGCGGTGGAGTACGCCCGGCTCGTCGGCGACGAGTACATCGAGCTGCACGCCCGCCTCACCCGGGGCTGGCTCACCGCGGACGCGGGCGGTGTCGAGGACGGCCTCGCCGAGATGTACGCGGTCCGGGACCGTGCCGAGAAGCTGCACCTGATGAACCTCCTCGGCCGGGTCAGCGTCAACCTGCCCTCCTCGCTCGAGGCGATGGGCCGTTCGCTGGAGGCCGTCGCCGCCGCCGACCACGGCATCGAGATCTGCCACAGCCACGGCCTGGCCGACTCCGGGGCCTGGGTCTACGCCAACCAGGCCCAGTCCCTCTTCTCCCTCGGCCACTGGTCCCAGAGCGAGGCCGCCGCCGCGTCCGCCGCCCGCCTGGCACTGGCCCCCAAGGCGAAGGGGCTCGCCGCCCTCCGCCGTACCGAGCTGGCCGTCGCGCGCGGGGACCTGGCCGAGGGGGAGGAGCTGCTGGCCCTGGCCCGGGCCCGCTTCGGCCAGCGCGATCCGCAGCCCCAGCACCTGCTCGCCCCGGTCCGGCACACCATGCTGCTGGCCGCCTCGCAGGGCAGGCTCGCCGAGGCGCGGGCCGCGTTCGAGGAGCTGGCCCGGCACGGCTTCCCGCCCGGCACCCAGCGCTACGCCCTGCCGCTGCTCCAGACCGCCGCCATGATCGAGGCGGACGCCCGCGGGCTGCCCGCCGCCGAACCGGGCCG
The DNA here is from genome assembly GCF_044330565.1 of Streptomyces sp. NPDC017448. Taxonomy (NCBI): domain Bacteria; kingdom Bacillati; phylum Actinomycetota; class Actinomycetes; order Kitasatosporales; family Streptomycetaceae; genus Streptomyces; species Streptomyces sp. NPDC017448. The sequence continues at coordinate 128,534 of NZ_JBIRLM010000003.1, forward strand.
CCCGGAGCTGCTCGCGCTGATCCGCCGGTGCGGGAAGAACCTCCCGACGCTCGTCCCCGTCTGGGCGGCCCACGGCCTCTTCATCGACGCGGAGCTGGCCCGCGCGGAGGGCGCGGACACCCCCGGACACTGGGCGCGCGCCGCCGAGGCCTTCGCCCCGCTGAGCCGCCCGTACGAACTGGCCCAGATCCACCGCCGCTGGGCGGAGTCCCTGCTCATCGCCCCCGGCGACCGGTCCACCGCCACCGCCCTGCTCCACCGCGCGCTGGAGACCGCCCGCCGCCTCGGCGCGCGCCCCCTGGCCGAGGCGGTCGAACAGCTCGCCGCCCGGGCCCGCATCACGCTCGACGGAGCGGCCCCGGCGTTCCGCACCGACCCGGCCGTCCACCCGGCCGTCCTGACCGGCGGAGACGGCCCCGGGCGGGCACGGCCGGACGAGGAGGACCCGGCGATCGCCGCCGTGGCGTCCTTCGGACTGACCCCGCGCGAGCAGGACGTGCACCGGCTGGTCGCGGCGGGCCACACCAACCGCCGGATCGCGGAGGAGCTGTTCATCTCGCCGAAGACCGCGAGCGTGCACGTCTCCAACATCCTGGCCAAGCTCGGCGTCTCCAGCCGGGGCGAGGCCGCCGCGCTCGCCCACCGCCTGAGGCTCTACCCGACGCCGTAGGAGCGGGGGCGGGCCGGCGTCCCGCTCCGGCCCCTATGCCCCGGGGGCCTCCGGTCCTACGCCCCGGGGCCCTCCGGCTCACCGTCCTGGCGCTCCGGTGCACCCTCCCGCGCGGGCGTGCCCTTCGGAGGCCCGGGGGCCGCGGCGTCCCGGGCCGGTCCGGCGCCCTTCCGCGCGGGTGCGGCGTCCCGTCCCGCCGCGTCGTCCCGGGCCGGGGCGCGGACGGTCACCTTCCCCGAGCCAAGGTCTATCGGCCCGCGGTGCGGATCCCCGACGCCGAGGTCCACCCGGCTCAGCGCCAGCCGCTTCCGCTCGTCCGAGGTATGCCTGCGCCCCGGGGCGAACAGCTCCTCGAAGAAATTGAACACGGGCCGTGCTCCCTCCGACATGCCGCGCGGACGGCCGGCTACTCCACCTCCACCCGGAGGACTCTGTCGTCCCCGGTCTTCGGCGTGCCCCGTCCGTCCGTGTTGCTGGTGACCAGCCACAGGCGGTCGCCCCCCGCACTCACCACGGTGCGCAGGCGGCCGTGCTCCTCCTCCAGGAACGGCTGGGGGGCCGCATAAGGTTCCTTCGCCCGGTCGCCGGAGAGCGGAATCCGCCACAGCCGCTCGCCGCGCAGCCCGGCCATCCAGATCGACCCCTTGGCGTACGCGATCCCGCTGGGGGACGCCTCCGAGGTCTTCCACTGCGCCACCGGGTCGATGAACCCGGCCTCGCCCTTCTTGCCCTCGGCCTCGGGCCAGCCGTAGTTCCCGCCGGGCTCGATCAGGTTCAGCTCGTCCCAGGTGTCCTGCCCGAACTCGGCGGCCCACAGCCGTTTGTCCGCGTCCCAGGCCAGGCCCTGCACATTGCGGTGGCCGTACGAGTACACCACCGAGTCCGCCTCCGGATTGCCGTGCACCGGCTCGCCGTCCGGGGTCATCCGCAGGATCTTGCCCGCCAGCGACTCCTTGTCCTGGGCCAGCCCGGTGTCCCCGGTCTCGCCCGTGCCCGCGTACAGCATCTTGTCCGGCCCGAAGGCGATCCGGCCGCCGTTGTGGACGCCGCCCTTGGGGATACCGCGCAGCACGGTGTCCGGAGCCCCGAGCTGCCGCCCCTGCGGGCGCTTCTCGTCATAGCTCATCCGTACGATCCGGTTGTCGGACGCGGTGGTGACGTAGGCGTACACCAACTGGTCCGCGCCGAAGGTGGAGGCGACGGCGAGCCCCAGCAGCCCGCCCTCGCCGGACGACGACACCCCGGGCACCGAACCCAGCAGCGTCCGCTTCCCGCTCCCGCCGTCGATCCGGTGGACCGTGCCCTCGTCGCGCGAGGAGACCAGCAGGTCGCCGCCGGGCAGCGCGGCCAGCCCCCAGGGCGACGCCAGCTTCTCCGTCAGCGTCGCCACGACCTTCGCCGAACCCTTCGCCGGCGGCAGGTCGGCCGACCGGCTCGGGGAGGCCGGGGGAGCGGAGCCCCCCGAGGCCGTCGGGGAGCCCGCGGGCTGCCCGGACGAACTCCCGCCCCCGTCGCCGGAACACGCGGCGGTCAGCAGCAGGGCGGCCGACGCCAGCGCGGCCACCACCCCTCTGCGCACGGCCGGGGACTGCACAGGTCCGAACAGAGCACCACGCACGGAACCGATCCTTTCGACGGTTGCCCGACTACCCGCTCCCGCACCGTGTACGTACCGCGCACCCGGCCCGGGAGCTCCCGATCCGCCCATTCTCCCGCCGTACCGGCCGCGGCGCCCCGGACGACGGGGACCGGCCGCGCCACCCCCGCAGGGGAGGGGACCGGCGCCCCCGCGCCCACCCCCTCAGTCCCACGACTCACGGGCGGCGGGCAGCGCGTCGATCTCCGCCAGGTCCCGGCCCTCCAGGGCCACGCGGGCCGCCCCGGCGTTCTCCACCGCCCACTGCTCCCGCTTCGCCCCCGGCACCGGCACCACGTGCGGGCCCTGGCGCAGCACCCAGGCCAGCGCCACCTGGGCCACGGTCGCCCCGCGGCGCTCGGCGACCCGCCGCAGACCGGCCACCACCGGCTGGTTCGCCGCCATCACCTCCGCCGTGAACCGGGGGTGCCGGGCCCGCAGGTCCTCCGGCTCGAACCCCTGGCCCGGCTTCAGCGTTCCGGTCAGGTACCCGCTGCCCAGCGGCATCGCGGCCAGCAGCCCCACCCCGCGCGCCACGCACCACGGCAGCAGCTCGGCCAGCGCTTCGCGCGACCACACCGACAACTCCGCCTGGACGGCGCTGACCGGAAAGATCTGCTGGATCCGCTCCAACTGACGGACCGTTCCCTCATGCGGGCCCGCGCCCGACCGGCGCGGCGCCCGGGCCCCCACCGCGCACAGCCCGAGCGAGCGCACCTTGCCCGCCGCGACCAGCTCCGCCATCGCGCCCCAGGTCTCCTCCACCGGCACCTCGGGGTCGGCCCGGTGGAGCTGGTACAGATCGATCACATCGGTCTGGAGCCGTCGCAGCGAGGCGTCGCAGGCCCGCCGGACGTACCCCGGGCGGCCGTTGGCGACGATGTGCCCGTCGCCCACCAGCAGCCCGCACTTGGTGGAGACGAACGCCTCGTCGCGGCGGCCCTTCAACGCCCGCCCCACCAGCAGCTCATTGGTGAACGGACCGTACATGTCGGCGGTGTCGAGCAGCCGGACGCCCGCGTCCAGCGCCGCGTGCACCGTCCGCACCGAACGGTCGCCGAGCTGCTGCGACGCGCTGTAACCCCAGCTCATCGGCATGCACCCCAGACCGACCGCGCCCACGGCAAGCCCCGCCGCCCCGATAGTCCTGCGCTCCAACTCCCCGAACCCTTCCTCGTATGCGGTCACGGGGCCGTACCGCGACCCAAAAGTAACCTCTGGCCTCCCCGGCCCTCCGCGCAGCCGTCCTGGAGCGTCCGCACCTCTGTCGCATAGCCTCCTGACCATGACTGCGACGAAACCCGCTGTGTGGCTGCCCTTCCCGGCCGAAGAGATCGACGGGCTCCCCGACGGCCTCGACTACCGCTACTGGGACGGCGAACCGGACTACCCCGGGGACCCCGCCGACTGCGCCTACTACGTCGTGCCCTACATGAAGGGCCCCGAGGTCGCGGTGCGCCCGCTCGCGAAGATGGGCTCCGTCCAGGTGGTGCAGACGCTCTCCGCCGGCATCGACCACGTGGAGCCCGGCCTCGACCTGCTGCCGGCCGGGGTGCGGCTCTGCAACGCCAAGGGGGTCCACGAGGCGTCCACCGCCGAACTGGCGCTCGCCCTGGTCCTCGCCTCCCTGCGCGGGCTCCCCGGGTTCGTCCACGGCCAGGACGAGGAGGAGTGGCGGTCCGGTTTCTACCCGGCGCTCGCCGACAAGTCCGTCCTCATCGTCGGCTACGGCTCCATCGGCTCGGCCATCGAGGACCGGCTCGCCCCGTTCGAGTGCGCGCGGGTGACGCGCGTCGCACGCTCCGCACGTGCCTCCGCACGCGGCCCCGTACAGGCGATCGACCAACTGCCCGCCCTGCTCCCCGCGTCCGACGTCGTGATCCTCTCCACCCCGCTGAACGCGTCCACGCGCGGCCTGGTGGACGCCGGCTTCCTCGCCGCGATGCCCGACGGCGCCCTCCTGGTCAACGTCGCACGCGGCGCAGTCGTCGACACCGGAGCCCTGCTGGCCGAACTGGAATCCGGACGCCTGCGTGCGGCACTCGACGTGACCGACCCGGAACCCCTGCCCGCCGGCCATCCTCTCTGGCATGCTCCTCATGTCTTGATCACGCCTCATGTGGGCGGCAGCACCTCCGCGTTCGAACCGCGCGCCAAGCGGCTCCTGGCCGCACAGCTCACCCGGTTCGCCGCCGGGGAGCCGGTGGACAACGTCGTCCGCACCACCGGCTGAACCCTCCCGGACAGCCACGCTACGGGGCGGTCCGGATGCGCACAGTACCGCTCACCTCGCCTTTCGTCACTGAGCGTAGAGAAGCTATGGCCCTGCGTGACCGACCTGGTGTATCGTCCGATCCGGGGGGCTGCGCTGTGAAAGGGACGGCGCGGGGGGAGCACCGGAACGCGAGGGGGCGACGGGCGATGTGCTGGCCATGGAGAGACGATCCGACGTGGACGAGCGAGCGGCTGAGGCCGTCCGCGCCGACGGAGCGCGGCGCCCGCCGATGGCCGGATCCCTGCCCCGGGCGGGGAGCGCCGAAGCGCCTGCGCCCGGCCCGCGACGGGCGGTTCCGCGGCGGTGCGGACGAGAGCCGGGCGCCGGGGGCCGACTGCCCGGCCGGCCCGGGCCGGGGAGCCCTCCGGTGAGCGCGCTGGGGGCCCCGCTCTCCCCGGGACCCGCCGGCTCCTCCGGGATGCGGTCCCGGGTCCTGCTCGGCCTCGTCTGCGCGGGGTATTCGGTGGGCGCCGCCGCGGGCTGGGGCTCGCCCCGCGTCGCCGTCTTCATGGGGGACTTCGGCCTCGCCGCCGCCGCGCTGGTCGCCGCCGTCTCCTGCTTCCTGTACGCGCGGGCGGTCGGCGGCCGGCTCCGGCCCGCCTGGCTGCTGTTCTCGCTCTCCTCCCTCATGGCGGCCTGCGGCAACGCCGTCTGGGGCTGGTACGAGGTGGTCCTCGGCGTCCCCGTGCCCGCCCCTTCCCTCGCCGACGTCTTCTTCCTCTGCTTCGCGCCGCCCGCCATCATCGGCCTGCTGGTGCTCGCCAAGCGCCCCGTTACCCGGGCCGGCTGGATCTGCCTGGGGCTGGACGCCTGGTTGATCGGCGGCTCCCTGCTGACGCTCGCCTGGAGCCTCGCCCTCGCCCACGCCCACGCCACGCAGCTGGCGGGCGTGCAGGACCCCGACGTGGCGCCCGCCGCCCTCGCGCTGGCCTACCCCCTGCTCGACATCGTGCTCGTCTCGATGGTGCTCGCCCTGCACTTCCGCCGCTCCGGGGTGAACCGCTCGGCGGTGAACACCGCCATCGCGGCCCTCGCCCTCACCGTCCTGAGCGACGCGGTGTTCACCTCGCCGCTGCTCCGCTCCACCTACCACTCGGGCCAACTCCTCGACGCCGGGTGGTTCGCCGGGTCGCTGCTCCTCGCCTACGCCCCCTGGGGCGCCCGGCGGGCGCACCGCCCGCCCCCCCGGCCCGATCCGCCGCGGGCCGTCGCCAGCCGGCCGATCGCCGGTTCGCTGGCCGCCCTGACCCCGTATCTCGCCGCCGCCGTCTGCACGCTGGGCATCCTGTACAACGTGGTCGACGGCCGGCGGGTGGACCGGGTCGTCATCTTCACCGCCTGCACCGTCGTCCTGGCGCTGGTCGTCCGGCAGGGCATCATGCTCCTCGACAACATCTCCCTCACCCAGGAACTGGCCCAGAAGGAGAACCACTTCCGCTCCCTGGTGCAGGGTTCCAGCGACGTCATCATGATCGCCGCGCCCGACGGCACCCTGCGCTACGTCAGCCCCGCGGCCGCCGGGGTCTACGGACGGGACGCGGAGGACCTCGTCGGCTCCGAGCTGTCCTCGCTCATCCATCCCGACGACCTCGGCCGGTTCGTCCACGAGGTGCGGCGCTTCCTCGCCGCCCCGCCGCACGAGGAGCCCACCACCCGCATCGAGTGCCGCTTCCGCTCGGGCACGGGCGACTGGCTCCACGTCGAGTCCACCGTCAACCGCCACCAGGGCGGCCTCCTGCTCAACAGCCGGGACGTCACCGAACGGGTCCGACTCCAGGCGCAGTTGCAGCACAACGCCGAACACGATCCGCTCACCGACCTGCCCAACCGGGCCCTGTTCACCGCCCGGGTCCGCCAGGCGCTCGGCGGCCGGCGGGCGAGCGACCCGGGCACCGCCGTCCTCTTCATCGACCTCGACGGCTTCAAGCAGGTCAACGACACCATCGGCCACCAGGCGGGCGACGAACTGCTCATCCAGGCCGGACGACGGCTCCAGGACTCCGTCCGGGCGGGCGACACCGCCGCCCGGCTCGGCGGCGACGAGTTCGCCGCGCTCATCCTCGGGGACGGCACCCGCGACCAGGGCGCCCGGGAGTACCAGGTCCACGAGATCGCCGAGCGGCTGCGCCTCACCCTCTCCCAGCCCTACCGGATCGGCTCCCACGAGGTCCGGGTGGCCGCCTCCATCGGGGTGGCCTTCGCGGAGCCCGCCATCAGCCCCACCGACCTCATGCGCAACGCCGACCTCGCGATGTACCGCGCCAAGGCCGGCGGCAAGGACCGGGTCGAGCTGTACGCCCCGCAGATGCAGGCCGACGTCGTACGCCGCACGGAGCTGGCCACCCGGTTGCGCTCCGCCCTGCGCGACGGCGAGTTCGCCCTGCTCCACCAGCCCGTCGTCCACCTCGCCAGCGGCTCCGTCGCCGCCGTCGCCGCCCAGGCCCGCTGGCGCTCCGCCCAGGGCATCCTGTTCACTCCCGCCGAGTTCCTGCGGGTCTCCGGCGACGACGACCGCACCGCCGAGCTCGGCCGCTGGCTCCTGGAGGAGGCGGTGGCCCAGGCCGCCGAGCGGACCAGGGCGGGCCATCCCGTCGCCGTCTCCGTCCGGCTCTCCGCCGCCCGGCTGCTGGAGGCCGGCCCGCCCTTCGGCTCGGTCGAGGCGCTGCTGACCCGCCACGGGCTGCCCTCGGGCGCGTTGATGATCGAGGTGGCCGACAGCGACCCCCGGGTCTCCTTCGACGCCCTGGAACAGCGCCTCGTGGCCCTGCGCCGGCTCGGCGTGCGGATCGCGCTCGACGGCTTCGGCAGCGGCTACGCGGCGATCAACGCGCTGCGCCGGCTCCCCATCGACGTCCTGAAGCTCGACCGGAACCTGGTGGAGGGCGTGGTCGAGTCGGCCAGGCTGCACAAGATCACCAGCGGCCTGCTGCGGATCGCCTGCGACCTCGGTCTCCAGTCCGTCGCGGACGGCGTCGACGTTCCCGAGCAGGTGCTCGCGCTGCGCGCCATGGGGTGCACCCACGGCCAGGGGATGGCCTTCTCCGGCCCGCTCGACGAGTACCGGCTGCGACGCGCCCTGGTCCGGGGGGAGTTCCCCGTACCGGGCGTCCCGGCCCCCCGGCCCGTGATGGCGGGCGGCTCGATCCCGCTGCTCGCCGGATCACATACTGAGACGCCCGTCCCACCCACTTGACACGTCATGCGTGCCGGAGAGAGGGTCAATGCCATGCGCACCCGAATTCTCGTACTTGGAAAGCGCGTCGGCTGAAGCAGAGTCACTCCGGTGACACTCTGCGGACCGCACCCGGCGCGCTCCCCTCGCTTGCCTCACGGCACGAGGGGTTTTTTGTTGCATTGACGCCTCTCAAAACGCCGCAAAACACCCGCGAAAACCCTCAGCTCCGAGAAGAGAACGCAGATGACCGAGCAGGCCACCGGGGCCCACCACCCGCAGCCGCGCGCCCGTACCGGCGGACAGCCCTCCGCCACCGTTGAGCACGTCACGGGCGCGCAGTCCCTCATCCGCTCGCTCGAGGAAGTCGGCGCCGACACCGTGTTCGGCCTCCCCGGCGGCTGCATTCTTCCCGCCTACGACCCGCTGATGGACTCCACCCGGGTCCGCCACATCCTGGTCCGCCACGAGCAGGGCGCCGGCCACGCGGCCACCGGCTACGCGCAGGCCACCGGCAAGGTCGGCGTCTGCATGGTCACCTCGGGCCCCGGCGCCACCAACCTGGTCACCCCGATCGCCGACGCCGCCATGGACTCGGTGCCGATGGTCGCGATCACCGGCCAGGTCGCCTCCTCCGCCATCGGCACCGACGCCTTCCAGGAAGCCGACATCTGCGGCATCACGATGCCGATCACGAAGCACAACTTCCTGGTCACCCGCGCCGAGGACATCGCGCACACCATCGCCGAGGCGTTCCACATCGCCTCCACCGGCCGCCCCGGACCGGTCCTCGTCGACATCGCCAAGGACGCGCTGCAGGCGCGGACGACCTTCAGCTGGCCGCCCACGATGGACCTGCCCGGCTACCGCCCCGTGACCAAGCCGCACGCCAAGCAGATCCGCGAGGCCGCCAAGCTGATCACCCAGTCCAAGCGCCCCGTGCTGTACGTCGGCGGCGGCGTCCTGAAGGCCGGGGCCACCGCCGAGCTGAAGGTCCTCGCGGAGCTGACCGGAGCGCCGGTCACCACCACCCTGATGGCGCTCGGCGCCTTCCCCGACAGCCACCCGCTGCACGTGGGGATGCCGGGCATGCACGGTTCGGTCACCGCCGTCACCGCGCTGCAGAAGGCCGACCTGATCGTCGCCCTGGGAGCCCGCTTCGACGACCGCGTCACCGGCAAGCTGGACAGCTTCGCCCCGTACGCCAAGATCGTCCACGCCGACATCGACCCCGCCGAGATCGGCAAGAACCGCACCGCCGACGTCCCGATCGTCGGCGACGCCCGCGAGGTCCTGGCCGACCTGGTCCAGGCCGTCCAGGCCGAGCACACCGAGGGCAACACCGGTGACTACAGCGCCTGGTGGAAGGACCTCAACCGCTGGCGCGAGACCTACCCGCTCGGCTACGACCTGCCCGACGACGGCAGCCTCTCCCCGCAGCAGGTCATCCAGCGCATCGGCGAGCTCGCCCCCGAGGGCACGATCTTCACCGCCGGCGTCGGCCAGCACCAGATGTGGGCCGCCCACTTCATCGACTACGAGCAGCCCGCCACCTGGCTCAACAGCGGCGGCGCCGGGACGATGGGGTACGCGGTCCCGGCCGCGATGGGCGCCAAGGCCGGTGCGCCCGACCGCACCGTCTGGGCCATCGACGGCGACGGCTGCTTCCAGATGACCAACCAGGAACTGACCACCTGCGCGCTCAACAACATCCCGATCAAGGTCGCCGTCATCAACAACGGCGCCCTCGGGATGGTCCGCCAGTGGCAGACCCTCTTCTACAACCAGCGCTACTCCAACACCGTGCTGCACTCCGGCCCTGACGCGGACGGCACCCCCGCCAGGGGCACCCGCGTCCCGGACTTCGTCAAGCTGTCCGAGGCCATGGGCTGCTACTCCATCCGCTGCGAGGACCCGGCCGACCTGGACAAGGTCATCGAAGAGGCCAACTCCGTCAACGACCGCCCCGTCGTGATCGACTTCATCGTCCACGAGGACGCCATGGTCTGGCCGATGGTCGCCGCCGGCACCTCCAACGACGAGGTCCAGGCCGCACGCGGCGTCCGCCCCGACTTCGGCGACAACGAAGACGACTGAGAGACAGAGAGAGAACGACTCCCATGGCCGAAAAGCACACACTCTCCGTCCTGGTCGAGAACAAGCCCGGTGTCCTCGCCCGGATCACCGCCCTGTTCTCCCGACGCGGCTTCAACATCGACTCGCTCGCGGTCGGTACCACCGAGCACCCCGACATCTCCCGCATCACCATCGTCGTGAATGTCGAGGGCCTGCCCCTGGAGCAGGTGACCAAGCAGCTCAACAAGCTGGTCAACGTCCTGAAGATCGTCGAACTCGAGCCCTCCGCCGCGATCCAGCGGGAGCTCGTCCTGGTGAAGGTCCGCGCCGACAGCGAGACCCGCTCCCAGATCGTCGAGATCGTCCAGCTGTTCCGCGCCAAGACCGTCGACGTCTCCCCGGAGGCCGTCACGATCGAGGCGACCGGAGGGGCCGACAAGCTGGAGGCGATGCTCAAGATGCTGGAGCAGTACGGCATCAAGGAGCTCGTCCAGTCCGGCACCATCGCCATAGGGCGCGGCGCGCGCTCGATCACCGACCGGTCCCTGCGCGCCCTCGACCGCTCGGCCTGAGCGGACGCGCCCCGGGCGGAGCCGCCGGCTCCGCTCGCATGGCGAGACCCGACAACGCACACGACGCACCCCGCCGTACGGTGGGACGCAACACCTGCACACCAAGGAGAAGACCCAGTGGCCGAGCTGTTCTACGACGACGATGCCGACCTGTCCATTATCCAGGGCCGCAAGGTCGCGGTTCTCGGATACGGCAGCCAGGGCCACGCCCACGCGCTGTCGCTCCGCGACTCCGGCGTCGACGTCCGCGTCGGTCTGCACGAGGGCTCGAAGTCCAAGGCCAAGGCCGAGGAGCAGGGCCTGCGCGTGGTGACCCCCTCCGAGGCGGCCGCCGAGGCCGACGTCATCATGATCCTCGTCCCGGACCCGATCCAGGCCCAGGTCTACGAGGAGTCCGTCAAGGACAACCTCAAGGACGGCGACGCGCTGTTCTTCGGCCACGGCCTGAACATCCGCTTCGGCTTCATCAAGCCGCCGGCCAACGTCGACGTCTGCATGGTCGCCCCCAAGGGCCCCGGCCACCTGGTCCGCCGCCAGTACGAGGAGGGCCGCGGCGTCCCCTGCATCGTGGCCGTCGAGCAGGACGCCTCGGGCAAGGGCCTGGAGCTGGCCCTCTCGTACGCCAAGGGCATCGGCGGCACCCGCGCCGGCGTCATCAAGACGACCTTCACCGAGGAGACCGAGACCGACCTCTTCGGTGAGCAGGCCGTCCTCTGCGGTGGCACCGCCGCCCTGGTCAAGGCCGGTTTCGAGACGCTGACCGAGGCCGGCTACCAGCCGGAGATCGCGTACTTCGAGTGCCTGCACGAGCTGAAGCTCATCGTCGACCTCATGTACGAGGGCGGCCTGGAGAAGATGCGCTGGTCCATCTCCGAGACCGCCGAGTGGGGCGACTACGTCACCGGCCCCCGCATCATCACCGACGCCACCAAGGCCGAGATGAAGAAGGTCCTCGCCGAGATCCAGGACGGCACCTTCGCCAAGAACTGGATGGCCGAGTACCACAACGGCCTGCCCAAGTACAACGAGTACAAGAAGGCGGACGGCGACCACCTGCTGGAGACCACCGGCCGTGAGCTGCGCAAGCTCATGAGCTGGGTGAACGACGAAGAGGCGTAGCCCTCGGGGGAGCGGGGCGGGTCCTGGTCACGGGGCCCGCCCCGCTTCGTACCACCGGAGGAGTCGCTCCGTACGGGGGCGCCGGAGGGGCCGCTCCGTACGGGTGTACACGACGTCCACCCTCGTGCGGGTGATCCTTCCACCGGGGCGCAGTACACAGCCCGTCGCATGACTACACTTCTGAACACATACACGCGTCAGGGCCCACAGTGTCGTGCGTCTACCACGCGGCTAGCCCCTCCACCGCCTGCGGCCGTCGGGACGGCCGTCCGCACTGGACTTGTGAGGACTCACGTGAGCTCGAAACCTGTCGTACTCATCGCTGAAGAGCTGTCGCCCGCCACCGTCGACGCCCTGGGTCCGGATTTCGAGATCCGGCACTGCAACGGCGCCGACCGCGCCGAACTGCTCCCCGCCATCGCCGACGTCGACGCCATCCTGGTGCGCTCCGCGACCAAGGTGGACGCCGAGGCGATCGCCGCCGCCAGGAAGCTCCGGGTCGTGGCCCGCGCGGGCGTCGGTCTGGACAACGTCGACGTCTCCGCCGCCACCAAGGCCGGCGTGATGGTCGTCAACGCCCCGACCTCCAACATCGTCACCGCCGCCGAGCTGGCCTGCGGCCTGCTGGTGGCCACCGCGCGCAACATCCCGCAGGCCAACACCGCCCTCAAGAACGGCGAGTGGAAGCGCTCCAAGTACACCGGGGTCGAGCTCAGCGAGAAGGTGCTCGGCGTCGTCGGCCTCGGCCGCATCGGCGTCCTGGTCGCCCAGCGCATGTCGGCCTTCGGCATGAAGATCGTCGCCTACGACCCCTACGTGCAGCCGGCCCGCGCCGCGCAGATGGGCGTCAAGCTCCTCAGCCTGGACGAGCTGCTGGAGGTGGCCGACTTCATCACCGTGCACCTGCCCAAGACGCCGGAGACGCTGGGTCTGATCGGTGACGAGGCGCTGCACAAGGTGAAGCCCTCGGTGCGCATCGTCAACGCCGCCCGCGGCGGCATCGTCGACGAGGAGGCGCTGGCCTCCGCGCTCAAGGAGGGCCGCGTCGCCGGCGCCGGCCTCGACGTGTACACGAAGGAGCCCTGCACGGACTCCCCGCTGTTCCAGTTCGACCAGGTCGTCTGCACCCCGCACCTCGGGGCCTCCACGGACGAGGCGCAGGAGAAGGCGGGCATCGCGGTCGCCAAGTCCGTCCGCCTCGCGCTCGCCGGCGAGCTGGTCCCGGACGCGGTCAACGTCCAGGGCGGCGTCATCGCGGAGGACGTGCGTCCCGGTCTGCCGCTGGCGGAGAAGCTCGGCCGGATCTTCACCGCGCTCGCGGGCGAGGTCGCGGCCCGGCTCGACGTCGAGGTGTACGGCGAGATCACCCAGCACGACGTCAAGGTGCTGGAACTGTCCGCGCTCAAGGGCGTCTTCGAGGACGTCGTCGACGAGACCGTCAGCTACGTCAACGCCCCGCTGTTCGCGCAGGAGCGCGGTGTCGAGGTCCGTCTCACCACCAGCTCCGAGTCGCCCGACCACCGCAACGTGGTCACCGTGCGCGGCACGCTCGCCGACGGTCAGGAGGTCGCGGTCTCCGGCACGCTGGCGGGCCCGAAGCACCTCCAGAAGATCGTCGCCATCGGTGAGCACGACGTCGATCTGGCGCTGGCCGACCACATGGTCGTCCTGCGCTACCAGGACCGTCCCGGTGTGGTGGGCGCGGTCGGCAAGATCCTCGGTGAGGCCGGGCTGAACATCGCGGGCATGCAGGTCTCGCGTGCCGCGGAGGGCGGCGAGGCGCTGGTCGTCCTCACCGTGGACGAGACGGTCCCGCAGCCGGTGCTGACCGAGATCGCGGACGAGATCGGCGCCTCCTCGGCCCGCTCGGTGGACCTCACCGACTGACCTCGCCCGCCAGGCGCACGGACAGCTGCACGACCCCGCTCCGTACCCGGTGGCAGGCCCGCTCGTTCCGCACGAGTGGTCCCGCCACCGGGTACGTCGCGTCGGGGGCGCGTGACCGGTGCCCGGGGCCGGTGTCGGGGGCGCGTGACCGGCGTCCGGGGCGGGTGGCAGAACCGTCCGTATGGGCCCGGGGTTGGGTCCGGGGGCCCACGACGTGAGCGGCCCGCGACCCTAGGGTGACCGGTTGTCATGTCACTCATGGGCGCCCCGGGGGTCGGTCACGTATGTCTGCTGTCGGTGGCATACCCGTAGCGGGGGGCCCGGCCCCGGCCGCCGCCCCGCGGCGTGAACTCCCGGGCCCGCTCGTCCTGGTGCGCGTCCTGCTCCTCGTGCTGTTCGGCGCGACGGTCCTGGGGGCGGTCGGCCTGTCCGGCTCCGCCATCGCGGTGGGGGCGATGGGCGCCGAGGTGCTCGGCATCCTGCTGTACGCCTCCGCGCCCGGGGTGCTCGCGGTGCTCCTGGCCCGGCATGTGCGCACGGGCGGCCCCCGGGTGCGGTGGGGTGTGGTGGCCGTCCAGGTGTGGCTGGTCCTCGGCGGCCTCGCCAACGTGGGCGAGGGGTCGCCGGACGGGTTCACCCAGCTGGTCCTGCCGATCCTGATCCTCGTCCTGATCAACCGCGCGGGCAGCCGGGCGTGGTTCCGGCTGCCGGCCGCCGAGCGCGGGCAGCCGCCGAGGTTCTCGCTCCCGCACATGATCACCTGGAAGCGGGACCGGGGGCAGACCGCCCTGGAGTACCTGGGCCTGGTCCTGATCGTCGTGGCGCTGATCGCCGCCCTGACCGTGGGCGGCCTCGGCGGCCGGATCACCGAGGGCCTCCAGTCCGCGATCTGCTCGCTGACCGGCAGCTCCTGCCCGGTCTCCCCGGGCGGCTCCGTCGAGGCGGGCGAAGGCCCGGACGGCAGCACGGACGGCAGCACGGACGGCGCCACGGGCGGCGGCGAAGCGGACGGGGGCACGGACGGCGGTACGTCGGGCAGTGCGGACGGTGGTACGTCGGGCAGTGCTGACGGGGGCGCCGACGGAGGGACGACGACCACGGGCGGCACCACGGGCGGCGCGGCGACGGGCGGCTCGGAGGGGACCGGCGGAAGCGGGAGTCCGGGCGGCAGCGAAGGAGCGGGCGGAACCCAGGGTTCGGGCGGCGCCGGAGGGACCGGGGGCTCCGGAGGTACGGGCGGGGCCGGGGGCCCCGCCGCGTCCGGCGGCACCGGGGGCCCCGACGACCAGGGGCGGCCCGGCACCGGGGAGGACACCTTCCCCGAGGACCACGAGGAGCCCGAGGCCGCCTACGACGCCCAGCCGGTCGACGACGGCGGGGGCGAGGGCGGCGAGAAGGCCGAGGAGCAGGAGGACTGCGGCGGCTGGGGCTTCTTCGGCTGCGCCTGGGACCGGACGACGCAGGTCTTCAAGGGCCTCGTGGTCGACGGGATCTGGGGCGACATCTCCGGGATCATCGACCTGTTCAAGCCGGAGACATGGTCGGGCCTGGTCGACTACGGCAAGCAGCTCGGCGACCAGTGGGTCCAGGACTCCTCCGGCGCGGGCGACAAGTGGGCCGACGGCGACTACCTCGGCGCGCTCCTGGACTGGGGCGGGGCCTCCGTCAACACCGTGATCACGGTCGGCGACGACGTCTTCGTCGGGGACGAGGTCCGCGAGCGCTGGAACAACGGCGAGAAGACCCGGGCCGTCACCGATGTGATCTGGAACGTCGGATCGATCTTCATCCCCGGCTACAACGTCGCGAAGGTCGTCGGCAAGGTCGGGAAACTCGGCAAGCTGGGCAAGATCGCCTCGGAGGTCGCGGAGGCGGCGGGCGACGCCAGCTCCGCCGCCCGCCGGGCCCGCAAGGCCGCGGAGGCCGGCGACCTCGACGGCGTACGGAAGGCGGCGAAGGAGGCCGACGAGGCGGCGGACAGCGCCGAGGACGCGGCGCGCCGGACCGGTTGCGCGATCGCGGGCGGACCGCCGAGAGTGCCGTACGGACCGGGCGGCGGCCCCGGCGGCGGTGGCGTGCCGGGCTCGGGAACCGGTGTGCTGGCGGGCAGCTCCCCGGGCCGGGTCGTCCTCGCCGAGGGCGGCTGCGACGAGACGGCCAAGAAGGCGGCCGAAGAGGCGCGGGCGGCGGAGCGGCAGGCGCACCTGGAGCAGAAGCGGCTGGAGGAGCCGGAGCGGGCGCGGAAGGCGGCGGCGGACAAGAAGCAGTACCCGGAGCCGCAGCGCAACGACACCTCCGACCCCCGCAACTACAACCCGCCGTCCTGGGCCGACGACCTCAAGGACCGCACCCTCGGCGACGCGGACGCGGGCGACGGCTACTGGGCGAGCCGGGACCGTAACCCCGCGCCCAACTGGAAGAACGAGTCCTGGCTCCGCTACCAGGAGCAGATCACGGGGACGAACCGGGGCCAGGAGTACGTCGTACCGCACCCGCGGGAGGGCAAGCCGGCCGTGGAGTACGACGGTTGGGACTCCTCCCGGCAGACGTACCTGGAGGCCAAGAACGGTTACGGCAGCTATCTGTCCAAGACCGACAAGGGCACGCTCACCCCCTCGGGGAAGGACAAGTTCGTCACCGAGGCCCGTGCGCAGGTGGAGGCGTCCGGCGGCCGGACCGTGGAGTGGCACTTCTCCGACCCGGAGGTGGCCAAGGCGGCACGCAAGGCGTTCCGTGACGAAGGGCTGCCGATCAAGGTGGTGCACAGCCCGACGAAGCCCAATGACAGCACCCGGAAACCGGAGGCGTTCGACGAGTAGGCGCTGCCCCGGTGGGGACGGCGCGCCGAGTAGCCTGCAACGCGGGGCGATCCCGGCCGCCGAGCGGCCGGGGGAGCCGTACGCGGACCGGTCGGGCGACGGAGGAGAGACGAGCATGCGACGTGTAGTGCGGGGCTTCTGGGGCCCCCGGCCGGAGCCGGTCGAGGCCCTGGCCGGCCGGTGGCGGCGGACCCTCGACGGGCTCGCCGAACTGGTTCCGCAGGCGGCCGACGTCTGGAGCCAGGTCCACGGCAACGGCCCCGCCACCGCCTTCGCCGCCGACGAGGACGCGCTGCTCGGCGCGCTCCGCACCGCGCAGAGCGCCGCCGACTGGTCCGACCTCACCGGCACCGGGCTGCGGCTCGTCGGCACCGGGGCGCCGGGCTGGCAGGCCGAGGTCAGCGGACTGGCGGGCGGGGCGCCGGAGTTCCTGCTCCAGTCGCTCGCGATCATCCTGCACGCCCCGGACGAGGCCGTGGTGCCGGAGGAGGAGCTGCTGTCCCTCGTCGCCCGGGTGTGGGAGCCGGACTTCGGCGACGTGAGCGACGACGACGTACTGGACGCGCTGGAGGACGAGGCCGGGTACTCCGTCGGCGATCCCGTCGTCGGCCGGGTCGGCTACCTCTCCCCGGCCCGCGCGGCTCTGGTCCCCGACGGCCTGGAGGCGGTCCGCGCCCCCCTGCCCGGCGGCGGAGAGCTGCTGAGCGTCGCCGCCCCGGGCGACAGCGCGACGGTGGTGCGGGTGTACGAGCGTCTGCGCGGGTCGGGGGCCCTGGCGCCGCTGCCCCGCCCGATGGACCGGGCGGTGCTGTGACCTCACGGGCGGGCGAGCCCTTCGTGCCGGCCCGGGCGGTGGCCGAGGCCGAACGGCTCCTGGCCGCCCCTGTGCCGTCCGCCGGCCCCACCGCCGCGCAGGGCGACCCGGCGACCGGCGAGTGGACCGCCACCGAAGGCGCGGGCTTCCGTATCGTGCCGCTCTGGGAGAGCGATCCGCTGACCGGCGTGTACGCCCCCGAGTGGAACGACGCCGAAGACGCCGCCGAGGGCCATCTGGCTTCCCTCGCGCGGGAGTTGGATCACCGCTTGGGGCCGCACGCCACCGTTCGCCTGCACGTTCCGCTGCGACGGTGGCTGAGCGGCGGTTCTCCCGTGGAGCCCCTCTTCCAGGCGCTGTTCCGCGCGGACCTGTACGGGGACCTGGCCCTGTGGGGGCCGGTCGGCGCGGCCGGCCCGGACGGCTCCGACGACCGGTGGCTGGCGGTGACGGTCGGCCACAGCGACGGGGACGCGCCGTTCGTGCTGGCCGCCCTGGTCAGCGACCGCCCGGTCCTCGAACCGGCGGACGACGACGGGCTGTTCTGAGGCCGCAGGCCCTGTCCGGCCCCCCGGGGCCGCTGATGAGATCCCTCGCCGCCGCCCGGCCCGTACGGGAGTGGCAGGCGGCGGGCGGGGCCGGTGGCCGGCCTCCCGGCGGGTGGACTTCCCGGGCGCGCTGCGCTCGTACACGGACCGGGAACGCCGTTTCGGCAGGTGGGCGGGGCCGGTGCGGGGGCGGGGGCGCGGAACCGTGCCCCCGCCCCCGCCCGGACCGGCTCAGAGCGACGCGGCGCGGTGGGTGGGGCGGCCGTCGACGACGGTGAGCAGCACCGGCAGCTCGGGCAGGTCGAGGGCCCCCGTGGTCAGCGGGCTCTCCGCGAAGACCGTGAAGTCGGCGCGGTGGCCGACGGCGAGCCGCCCGGCCTCGTGCTCCTCGCCCGCCGCCCAGGCGGCGTTGACCGTCATGGACTGGAGCGCTTCGAGGGCGGTGAGCGCCTGGTCGGGGCCGTGCGGCGGCTGGGTGAGGTCGCGGCCGGGGCGGCGGTGGCGGGCGCCCGCCATCACGCCCAGCGGCGGGAACGGCGCGATCGGCCAGTCCGAGCCGAGGACCACCCGCGCGCCCGCGTCCCACAGGTCGCGGCAGCGCCAGGCACGGGACGCGCGCTCCTCGCCGAGCCGCCGCGACCAGTTGTCGGTGTGGTCGGCCCGGGTGAAGTCGCAGCAGTGCGTGGGCTGCATGGAGGCCACGACCCCCAGCCGGGCGAACCGGGCCACGGTGTCGTCGGGCACCGTCTCGATGTGCTCGACCCGGTGGCGTACGTCCGGACCCCCGGCGGTCCGGGCCCGCTCCACGGCGTCCAGGGCGTGCCGTACGGCCGCGTCCCCGATCGCATGGGTGGCGGTCGGCACCCCGGCGGCGTGCAGTTCTCCGATCACCCGGGTGTAGACCGCGGGGTCGGGCCAGAAGGAGTGCGTGGACTCGCCGTGGCAGTCGGGCCGTTCCAGCCAGGCCGTGCCGTTGTCGATCGTGCCGTCCATGAACAGCTTGACGCCCTCCGTCCGCCACAGCGTCCCGCCCGCGCCCTGCTGCCCGATGAGCGCCCGTACGGCGTCCGTGTCCGCGCCGGGCTGGCACCAGGGCGCGACCCGCAGCCGCAGCGGCAGCTCGCCCGCCGCGTCCAGGTCGGCGTAGAGGGCGAGGCTGTCCCCGTTCGCGTCCATGGCGTGGCCCCCGGTGAGCCCGGCGGCGGCCATCGAGCGCAGGGCGGCGGCCAGCCGGTCGCGGCTCTCCCGCCGGGTGGGCTTGGGCGCGGCCCGCTCGACCAGTTCGCAGGCGGCGTCCTCCAGCAGCAGCCCGGTCGGCCGCCCGTCCGCGTCGCAGACCACCTCGGCGGCCTGGTCGAACGTCCGGGGGCCGTCCACGCCCGCCAGCTCCAGGGCGCGCGGACTGGCCAGCACGGAGTGGGCGTCGAAGAGCTGGAGCAGGGCCGGTACGCCGTCGAGCACGGGGGAGAGGGCGGCGGACGCCACCGGCGCGTCGCCGAAGACGTTCGGGTCCAGGCCCCAGGCGTGCAGCCACGCGCCGGGGGCCAGCCGCCGGACCTCGCCCGCCAGCACCTCGCGCACCTCCGCCAGGTCGGTACAGCCGGACAGGTCGAGCCCGTGGGTCAGTTCGGCGCCGGTGACCGGGTGGAGGTGCCCGTCCACCAGGCCCGGGGTCACCACCGCGCCCTTGAGGTCGATCACCGTCGTCGAGGCGTCGGCCAGCGCCCGGATCTCGCGGTCGCCGCCCAGGGCGGTCGTCCGCCCGCCGGACACGGCCAGCGCGGTCTCCGGCAGGAACCTGCCCGTGACCGGGTCGAGCAGACGGGCGGAGAGCAGGACGAGTGAGGTGCGCACGGGGACTCCAAGGGGTCGTTCGCTCGGGGCTGTTCGGGCGGGGCCGGGGTGCACGCCGGCCGGACGAGAGGGTGGGCGGGAAAGGGGCCGGGGACGGCCCCTCAGGCGGGCAGGGCGCCCGGGTGGGGCGGGGACGGCCCGTCAGGCGGTCAACGTGCCCGGCGGCAGTCCCAGTTCGCGTTCCGCCGTGGTGAACGCCATCCGGGTCACCGCCGCGGGCCGCTCGTTCGTCTCGGTGTTGACGTGGGCGTCGAGTCCGTCCAGCACGACGAGGATCTGCATGGACGTCAGCTTCGGGTCGGGGGTACGGAATTCGTCGCGCTCCACGCCCTCCCGGATCAGCCCCTCCAGCCGTCCGCGCCACGCGGCCTCCTGCTCGGCGACCCGCTCCCGCAGGGCGGGCCGGTAGCGGCTGAGATGGCGGGCGTTGATCCAGAGCCGGCTGATCGCGTCGTACTCCTCGCCCGTCGTGCGGGCGAGGAAGCCGGCCAGTCGCCGCACGGGCGAGGCGTCCGCCGGGCCCTCCGGCAGCAGCGCGTCCAGCTCGCCGTCGGCCGCGGTGCCGAACGCCTCGGCCACCAGCTCCTCGGCGGACGGGAAGTAGTGGCTGATCAACCCCGGACGGACGCCCAGCTCGTCACCGATCCGGCGCAGGGTGACGCACTCCAGCCCCTCGGCGAGCGCGACCGCGGCGGCCGCCTCGACGATTTCCGCACGTCGGGCGGCGGGGCTTTTCCGAATTCGGGGGCGCTGAACGCTTGACGACATGCCGGGAACGTTATTGAGTGTGCGACCAATAAGCAAGCAGGTGGGGTACGACCAGCACCCGGAGGGCCCATGGCGTCCACGATTCCCGACCCGATCCCAGGGCGGCGCGACACCGCACACGTCCCGCCCCGGGGGGACGGGAAGGCCCTGCCGGACGACGGGGCCGCCGCCGCCCCCGAGCGCGCCGTGCCGCGCATCGAGGCCCACGGCATCGACCACATCCCCGACGCCGACCGGCGCGGGAGGCCGCGCGAACTGTTCTCGGTCTGGGCCGCCGCCAACGTCAACTACCTGAGCCTGCTGTCCGGCGGGGTGCTCGTCCTGCTCGGCCTGACCCTGGCGCAGACGCTCGCGGTGATCGTGGTCGGCAACCTGTTCTGGGTGCTCACGGGCGTGCTCGCGGTCTCCGGCCCGGCGTCGGGCACCCCGAGCGAGGTGATCACCCGGGCCGTCTACGGCGTGCGCGGCAACCGGATCAACAACGCGATCGTCGGCTGGGCGATCTCCGTCTGCTACTTCGCCCTCAACCTGGCCGCCGCCGCGAGCGCCGCCACCGCCCTCGTCGAACGGGCGGGCATCGCTCCCGGCGACGGGGTGACGGCCGCCGTCGTGGTGGTGATCGCCGCGCTCACGCTGGTCATCAGCGTCTGGGGCCACGCCGCGATCATGAAGCTCTACCTGCCGATCACGCTCGTGCTGGCCCTCGCCTTCGCGGTGGTCGCCGCTATCGTGTTCGACCACGCCGACCTCTCCTACCGGCCCGCCGAACCGCTGGGCGGCACCGCCCTGTGGGCCACCCTCGCCGCCGGTCTCGCCCTGGTCGCCTCGGGCCCGCTGTCCTACACCACCAGCGCCGACTTCTCCCGCTACCTGCCCCGTACGACGTCGAAGCGGGCGATCGTCGGCTGGACCGCGCTCGGCGGCTTCGTGCCCGGCGTCGTCGTCTGCTCGCTCGGCGCGCTGGCCGCCACGGCGGTGGACATGAACGACCCGCAGACCGGGCTCGAAACCATCCTGCCCGGCTGGTTCGCCCCCGTCTTCCTGCTCGCCCTGGTGCTCGGCACCATCGCCATCAACGCCCTGACCGCCTACAGCGCGGGCCTCGCCCTCCAGGCCGTGGGCCTGCGCATCCGGCGCTCGTACAGCGTGCTCGTGGACGGCTTCGCGGCGGTCTCCCTCACCCTGTACGCCCTGCTGGTCTCCAACCTGCTCGACACCATGAGCGACGTCCTCCAGCTCACCGTCGTCCTGCTCGGCCCCAGCACGGCCGTCTACGCCACCGACATCCTCCTGCGCCGCAACCGCTACGACGGCATCGCCCTGTCGGACGAGAGCCGCGCCAGCCGGTTCTGGTACACCGGCGGCTTCCACGTCGCGGGCGCCCTCGCCCTCCTGGCGGGCGTCGCCGCGGCGGCCCTGTGCGTGGACACGGTGTACACCGGGCCGGTCGCCGCGGCCCTGGGCGGCGTGGACCTCTCGCTCCCGGCGGGCATGCTCGTCGCCTCCGGATGCTACGCGCTGCTGATACGCCGCCGGCGGCCCTGAGGCCCCGGGCCGCGGGCGGACACGGGCGGGCGCCGGGTGCGCGGTGACCTACGGGGCCGGGCGTCGTTGGAAGGGGAATGATCCTCTCGTCGCCCGCCGGGCAGCCTTCGGCCGTCGATGCGCGTGACCGTCTCCCCGGCGTGGAGACCGACGCGGTGGAGCTGTACCCGCTCGCGCCCGATCCGCACGGACTGGAGCAGTGGATGCCCGGCCATGTACCGGACGGGACGGACCGGTCCCTGCTGGCCGAGCGGATCCACCGGTCGCTGGTCGCTCCGGTGCGGGAGGTGATGGAGGCCGGCGGCCGGCGGTGGCGGCCTGCGATCGGCGGCCAGGTCGTGAGTGTCCTGGGCGGCGACCGGGCCCGGTTCGCGCTGGTTCTGGCGGCGATGGAGATCGCGCACACCGGCTCGCTGATCGTGGACGACGTCGAGGACGGGGCGGCTCTGCGGCGGGGGCGGCCCGCGGCCCACCTGGTGCACGGCGTGCCGACGGCGCTGAACGCGGGTACGAACGCCTACTTCGCGATGGACGTGGCCCTTCGGCGCTGCGTTCCGGACGACGTGCTGCTGCGGGGGGAGATGCGCGAGAGGTACATGGAGGCCCTGCGCGCCGCCCACACGGGACAGGCCCTCGACATCCAGGGGCACCGCGAGGAGATGGACCGGGCGGTGGCCCGCGGCGACGCCGCGGGCCTGCTGGAGGTCGTCCGCCTGACCCACCGGCTCAAGTCGGGGGCCGTGGTCGGGGCCGTCCTGGAGATGGCCGCCCTCTTCACCGCTGCCGGATCCGCGCTGCGGGGCGCGCTCACCGCTTTCGGCTCGGCCCTGGGCACCGCCTACCAGATCGCCGACGACGTCGCCGACCTCCACGGGGTAACCCGTCAGGGAAAGGCGACCAGGCGCGCCGCCGAGGACCTGCACCACGGCAAGATCACCATGCCCCTGGCCCACAGCGTGCGGCTGATGCCGCCGCCGGAGCTGGACGCGGTGTGGCGGACGCTGCGCACGGGCGCCCCCTCACTGCGCGAAGTGGAGCGGGCGCGGGAGGCCATCGAGGCGTGCGGAGCCCCGGCGGCGTGCGCGGAGGAGGCCCGGGCCCTCCTCGACGGAGCGTGGACGCGGCTGCGGCCCCTCCTCCCCGATGAGCCGGCTGCCGACCGCATCCACGACAGTGCGCGGGCCTTCGTCGACGGCAGCCTGTTCAGCTGACGGCAGGCCGCCCGGCACGGCCGCCGGTGCTCGGTCCCGGCCCCCGGCGGGGGCTCGTCGGCACGCTCGCTACAGCCGGGCCCGCTTGAGCGCCATGTGCAGCAGCAGCCGGTCCTCGCCGTCGTTCAGGTCCAGGCCGGTGATCTGCTGGATGCGGGAGAGCCGGTAGTACAGCGTCTGGCGGTGGACGCCCAGCGCCGCGGCGGTCCGGCCCGCCTGGCCCGCGTGGTCCAGGAACACCTCGGCGGTGTGCGCCAGCTCCCGGTGCACCGGGAGCAGCAGCGGGGCGACCGCCGGATCCCCGCCCCCGCCCCCGGCGTCCGGGAGGGAGGTCAGCAGGCGGTACGGGCCGATCGAGGACCACCGGGCCACCGGGCCGAGCCGGGGCTCGGCCCGGGCCGCGCGGGCCGCCGCCCTCGCCTCGCGCCAGGAGGCCGTCAGCTCCGCCAGCCCCCGGCGCGGCGCGGCGATCCCCGCGGTGGCCGCCGGTCCGGCGTCGGAGCGCAGCCGGTCCCCGGCGCTCAGGGCGGGGTCGAGCCGGTCGGACGAACGGAGCCGGACCAGCGCGGCCAGCGACGGCGGCCCGGCCGCCCCCGGCCCGGGGACCGCGGCGAGCGCGGCCGCCGACGCCACGGTCCGTACCGACGGGGTGTCGTCCGCCCACGGGGTCACGCACACCACCGCGTGCAGCCCCTCCGCGTCCCGGCCCAGCGCCTCGCCCAGCGCGGCGACGGCCGCGTCGTGCTGGCGGCCGGGGCCCGCCGTGAGCACCGCGCCGAACTCCCGCGAGAGGTCCGCACCCGCCCGTGCCTCGTCGGAGAGCAGCGCCCCGATCCGGGCGGCGACCTCCATGGCGGCGGCCAGCCGCTCGTCGGTCGGCCCCGGGACGGTGTCGAGGAGCCAGACGTAACCGAGGACCACACCCCGATGGCGTACCGGAAGGCAGACGCGGTCCCGGAACACCCCGGCCTCGGGCGCGGCGGGGATACGGACAGGCCCGGTGGCCCGGGTGATGCCGAACCCCTCGAACCAGGCGCGCACGGCGGGGGTGGAGCGGCGGGTCAGGATCGAACGGGTCCTGACCGGGTCCATCGCCGTGTCGTCGTCGCTGTCATGGGCTCCGAAGGCGACCAGGCCGAAGTCGCGGTTCTCCAGGGTCGCCGGGGCGCCGAGGAGGGCCGAGATCTCGTCGACCAGTTCCTGGTAGTCGCCTTTCACCCCGCCATTCTGCACCCCCGCGCCCGCTTCTTCAGACAGATGTATGAGATGGCGGCCACGGATGCGTGACAGCTGTCGATGGCACAGCCCGCACGGGGTGCCTAGATTTCACCGTGGTTATCCGTGCCGTACCGGTCCGTTCACGTTCGTACCGATGCGGCCCCTCGTCCGTACATTCGTGGAGGTGCCCCGTGCTGGGTCCCGTGATTCTCGCCGCATCGCGCAGCGACAAGATGCGCCGGTTCGTCTCGGCCGCGCCCGGCACCAAGCAGGTCGTCGACCGCTTCATCGCCGGGGAGACCGTCGACCAGGTCGTGCCGATCGTGGTGGACGCCGCGGACAAGGGGCTGGAGGTCACGCTCGACGTCGTCGGCGAGGACATCACCACCCCCGCGCAGGCCGAGGCCGCCCGGGACGCCTACCTGGAGCTGATCGAGCGCCTGAAGGACCTGGAGCTGGGCCCCCGCGCCGAGATGTCCGTCAAGCTCTCCATGTTCGGACAGGCGCTGGAGGGCGGCCACGAGCTGGCCCTCGCCAACGTCCGCCCGGTCGTCGAGGCCGCCGCCGCCATCGGCACCACGGTCACCCTGGACGCCGAGGACCACACCACCCTCGACTCGATGTTCGCCATCCACGAGGAGCTGCGGAAGGACTTCCCGCAGACCGGCTGCGTCATCCAGTCGTACCTGTTCCGCACCGAGGACGACGCCCGCCGCCTGGCCGCCGCCGGAAGCCGCGTCCGCATCGTGAAGGGCGCCTACAAGGAGCCCGCCTCCGTCGCGTACCAGGACAAGGCCGAGATCGACAAGGCGTACGTCCGCATCACCCGCATCCTGATGGAGGGCGAGGGCTACCCGATGATCGGGTCGCACGATCCCCGTCTGATCGCCATCGCCCAGGAGCTGGGCCGCAAGGCCGGGCGCAAACTGGACGAGTACGAGTTCCAGATGCTGTACGGCATCCGCAGCGAGGAGCACGTCCGGCTCGCGGCCGAGGGCCACCGGATGCGCGTCTACACGGCGTACGGCACCGACTGGTACGGATACTTCATGCGCCGCCTCGCGGAGAAGCCGGCCAACCTGCTGTTCTTCGGCCGCTCGATCCTCACCAAGGGCTGAGCGGCCCCCGGGCTGACCCACATTCCCGCCGACACCAAGGAGACAAGGCAACCATGGACGCCGTCACCCAGGTCCCCGCGCCGGTCAACGAGCCGGTCCACTCCTACGCCCCGGGCTCCCCGGAGCGCGCCCGCCTGGAGAAGAAGCTCAAGGAGCTGAGCCAGAACCCGATCGACCTGCCGATGACCATCGGCGGCGAGAAGCGGATGGGCGGCGGCGAGCGGGTCGACGTCGTGCAGCCGCACAACCACAAGGCGGTCATCGGCACCTTCGCCGGCGCCACCGAGCAGGACGCGAAGGACGCCGTCGACGCGGCCCTCGCCGCCGCCCCCGCGTGGCGCGCGATGTCCTTCGACGACCGCGCCGCGATCATCCTGCGCGCCGCCGAGCTGCTGGCCGGCCCCTGGCGCGAGACCATGGCCGCCTCGACCATGCTCGGCCAGTCCAAGACCGCCCAGCAGGCCGAGATCGACACCCCCTGCGAGCTGATCGACTTCTGGCGCTTCAACGTGCACTACGCGCGCCAGATCCTCGCCGAGCAGCCCCCGGCCAACTCGCCGGGCGTGTGGAACCGCATGGACCACCGCCCGCTGGAGGGCTTCGTCTACGCGATCACGCCGTTCAACTTCACGGCCATCGCGGGCAACCTCCCCACCGCCCCCGCCCTCATGGGCAACGTCGTGGTGTGGAAGCCGTCCCCGACCCAGACCCACGCCGCCGTGCTGCTGATGCAGCTCCTGGAGGAGGCCGGTCTGCCCAAGGGCGTCATCAACCTGGTCACCGGCGACGGCAAGGCCGTCTCCGAGGTGGCGCTGAACCACCGCGACCTGGCCGGCATCCACTTCACCGGCTCGACCCCCACCTTCCAGCACCTGTGGAAGACGGTCGGCAACAACATCGCCAACTACCGCACCTACCCGCGGCTCGTCGGCGAGACCGGCGGCAAGGACTTCGTCGTCGCGCACCCCAGCGCCGACCGCGCCGTCCTGAAGACCGCGCTGACCCGCGGCTCCTTCGAGTTCCAGGGCCAGAAGTGCTCCGCCTCCTCGCGCGCGTACATCCCGGCCTCCATCTGGAACTCCGGTTTCAAGGAGGAGTTCGCGGCCGAGGTCGAGTCGATCACCATGGGCGACGTCACCGACCTGAGCAACTTCATGGGGGCCGTCATCGACGAGCGCTCGTTCGCCAAGAACAAGGCCGCGATCGACCGCGCGAAGACCGACCCGGCGTGCACGATCGTCGCGGGCGGCACCTACGACGACTCGGTGGGCTACTTCGTCCGCCCGACCGTCATCGAGTGCACCGACCCCGAGAACGAGGTCTTCACGACCGAGTACTTCGGCCCGATCCTCGCGGTCCACGTCTACGAGGACGAGAAGTACGACGCGATGCTGGAGCAGATGGAGTCGGTCTCCGACTACGCGCTGACCGGCTCGGTCATCGCGGGCGACCGCGCGGCCGCCGCGTACACGATGGACAAGCTCCGCTACGCCGCGGGCAACTTCTACATCAACGACAAGTCGACCGGTGCGGTCGTCGGCCAGCAGCCCTTCGGCGGCGGCCGTGCCTCCGGCACCAACGACAAGGCGGGCGCCCCGCAGAACCTCCAGCGCTGGACCCTGACCCGGGCCATCAAGGAGACGCTGGTCCCGCCGACCGACTACACCTACCCTCACCAGGGCTGACGCCCGCCCCGGGGCGCCGCAGCACGACGCCCCGGACCGGGGTCTCCGCCACGGAGCCCCCCCCAGCACCGCCCCCCGACCGGCCCCCCTGCCGGACGGGGGGCGGTTTCCATGGGCGGGGGGTCTCGGTGCGCGGGGGCCGGCTCCCTGTGCGGGGTGCCTTGGGCGCGGAGGACGGTTCCCTGCGCAGGGGAGCCGTGTGCGCGGGGGGCCGATGCGGCGCGCGCTCAGATCTCCACCAGCACCTGGTCCAGCGATTTGCGCACCAGGTCGGGGACCTCGCAGTCCTCGGCGGGGTGGCCGACCGGGATCACGGCGAACGCCTTCTCGTTCTCCGGCCGGTTCAGGACCTCGGCCAGGAAGCGCATCGGGCTCGGGGTATGGATCAGCGCGGCGAGCCCGGACAGGTGCAGGGCGGTGAGCAGCATGCCCACCGCGATCCCGACCGACTCGTCCACGTAGTAGTGCTTGCGCTTCGTGCCGTCCTCACCCAGCCAGTAGCGCTGCTGGAAGACCACGATCAGGGCCGGCGCGTCCGTCATGTGCGCCTTCACCGCGTCGGTGCCCAGGGGGCGCAGCGCGGCGAGCCACTCCTCGCCGAGCCGCCCGTCGTAGCTCACCTTCTCCTCGTGCTCGGCGGCCTCCCGGATGCGGCGGCGCACCTCGGGGTCCTTGACCAGGACGAAGGTCCACGGCTGCTGGTGGGCGCCGGAGGGGGCGGTGGCCGCGCAGGCGATGGCGTCGCGCAGCACCTGCTCGGGGACCGGGTCGGAGGAGAAGGCGCGGACGGTCCTGCGCTCGTCCATGCGCCGCCGCAGCCGGGCGGCGCGCTCCAGGGACTCCTCGGCGGCGATCCGCTCGGGGCGGTAGGGCGCGGGGCGGTAGGGGGCGCCGTGGGTGGGCGACCAGGGGCCGGGGGCGGGCGCGGGGGGCGTGGGCGTCGTCTCGGACATGGGCGCAGTGTGCGCGGCGGGGGAGGGGCGGGGGAAGCGGCGGACCGGACAGGCGCGGGACCGGTCCCGGTCAGTGTCCGATGAGCGGGACCGGCTGTCCGCCCGCCGGGGGAGGGCGGGGCGGAAGGGGCGCCGGGGCACGCGGTCTTGTGGATTAGGTAATGAGCATGTCAAATTCCTTCTCGGTACGTCCCCACACGTCACCCCAGAAGGAGCTCCCCCATGAGACGCAACTCCCGTGCGCGCCTGGGCGTTTCCCTGCTGCTCGTCGCCGGGGCCCTCGGCCTCGGAGCCACCCCCTCCACCGCCGCCGGCGCCCCCGCCCCCTCGGCGATCCCCTCCCCGTCCGCGTACGCGCTCGACGCCGCCGTGGAGCGGCAGCTCGGGGGCGCCACCGCCGGAACCTACCTCGACGCGAAGACCGGGAAGCTGGTCGTGACCGTCACCACCGACCGGGCCGAGGAGCAGGCCCGCGCCGCCGGGGCCGCCGTCCGCCGGGTGGCCCGCAGCGCCGCCCAGCTCGACGCCGCGATGGACACCCTGGAGGCCGAGGCGAAGATCACCGGCACCTCCTGGGGTGTCGACCCGCGCGCCAACCGGATCGCCGTCGAGGCCGACTCCTCCGTCTCCGCACGGGAGATGGCCCGCCTCGAAGCCGTCGCCGAACGGCTCGGCGGCGCGGTCGACATCAAACGGGTCCCCGGCGTCTTCCAGCGCGAGGTGCTCGGCGGCGGCGCGATCTACGGCGGCGGCAGCCGCTGCTCGGCCGCCTTCAACGTCACCAAGGGCGGGGCCCGTTACTTCGTGACCGCCGGGCACTGCACCAACATCTCCGCCAACTGGTCGGCCACCTCCGGCGGTCCGGTCGTCGGCGTACGGGAGGGCACCAGCTTCCCGACCAACGACTACGGCATCGTCCGCTACACCGACGGCTCGTCGCCCGCCGGGAC
Organism: Streptomyces sp. NPDC017448; assembly: GCF_044330565.1. Classification (NCBI taxonomy): domain Bacteria; kingdom Bacillati; phylum Actinomycetota; class Actinomycetes; order Kitasatosporales; family Streptomycetaceae; genus Streptomyces; species Streptomyces sp. NPDC017448. The sequence goes on from NZ_JBIRLM010000003.1 coordinate 157,424, forward strand.
CGTGGACCTCTACAACGGCTCCACCCAGGACATCTCCTCGGCCGCCAACGCCGTCGTCGGCCAGGCGATCAGGAAGAGCGGGTCCACCACCAAGGTGACCTCCGGCACGGTCACCGCCGTCAACGTCACCGTGAACTACGGCGACGGCCCCGTCTACAACATGGTCCGCACCACCGCCTGCTCGGCCGGCGGCGACAGCGGCGGCGCGCACTTCGCCGGCTCCGTCGCCCTCGGCATCCACTCGGGCAGCTCCGGCTGCTCGGGCACCGCGGGTTCGGCCATCCACCAGCCGGTCGCCGAGGCGCTGTCGGCGTACGGCGTGACGGTGTACTGAGCCGCGTTCCGTACGGGCTGCGACGGCCTGTGCGGCCTCCCCCGGTGTACGCCCCGCCCGCCCGGACCACCGCCCCCGGTCCGGGCGGGCTCGCCTGTGCGGCGGCGCGCCCCCGAGCGCGGGCGTAACTCGCTGTCGGGCGGGGAAGCGGCCTGGGAGGCTGTCGTCATGGACCCGACCCCCGCCGTACGGATCGCCCACACCGGCGAACTCACCCCCGTCGAACTGGCCCGCGTCCGCGACATGCTCGACGCCGCCTTCGAGGGGAACTTCGACGACGACGACTGGGACCACGCGCTCGGCGGTCTGCACGCCCTGGTCCTCGACCCGTACGGCCGCCCGATCGCCCACGGCAGCGTCGTCCAGCGCCGGGTCCAGCACGCCGGCCGCTCCTACCGTGCCGGATACGTCGAAGCCGTCGCCGTGCACGCGATCCACCGCCGCGAGGGCCTCGGCCACCGGGTAATGGCGGCGCTGGAGCAGGTCATCGACACGGCCTACGAGTTCGGGGCGCTGTCGGCGTCCGACGCCGGGGCGGCCCTCTACGCGGCACGCGGCTGGCGGCTCTGGCCCGGCGGACTCGCCGCGCTCGGCCCGGCCGGACCCGTCCCGCTGCCCGAGGAGGAAGGCAGTACCTACGTCCGCCCGGCGGCGGGCCGCCCCCTGCCCGACCCCGGCCACCCGCTCCGCTTCGACTGGCGGGACGGCGACCTGCTCTGAGGGCGTGATCCGTACGGCTCCTCGGTGGAAGCTTCCCCTCCACCGCTGTGACCTGCTACGACGCCGCGGCCGTCTCAGATAGTAGGAAGTCCGACTAACGGTGGAGACAGGACGCCCCGACTGTCCTACCGTGGGAGGAGCCGAACGCATCGCTCGATCGAGCGGTTGGCGGATGCGGGCGCGCGCCCCGAAGCAGGCAACCCCTGCGGCGTACGCTCCCCGCCCCTTCCGGCGCCTCGAAATCCGATCCCGGCCCCGGCCCCGCACCGCGATGTGCGGCCCGTTCCCGGCATCCACGCGATCCGCGATCTCAAGGAGTCGATCCATCATGGCCAACGTCACCACGCGCCGCGTCCGCCACGCCTCCCGTCAGGGCGAGGCCGAGCGCAAGAACGCCGCCGCCGCCCTCCAGCGCGCCCTGGACCGCCGCGACAACGGCGGCTCGACCGGCCACTGAGCCGCCCCGGCCCGTCGTCGCTGACCCCTCCGGCTCCCGCCACCCGTACCCCGAACGCACCTGCCCTCGTCCATATGGTGGACATCGAATGTCATGGGGTGGGACGCACCGTTAGGCTTCCGGCATGTCTCGCAGCATCGATCTCGCAGTGATCCCCGGTGACGGAATCGGCCAGGAAGTCGTGGCCCAGGGCCTCAAGGTCCTCAACGCTGTCCTCCCGCAGGATGTGAAGCTGGAGACCAAGGAGTACGACCTCGGCGCCCAGCGCTGGCACCGCACCGGCGACACCCTCCCGGACGCGGAGCTGGAGGCCCTCAAGGGCCACGACGCCATCCTGCTCGGCGCGATCGGCGACCCGTCCGTCCCGTCGGGCGTCCTGGAGCGCGGGCTGCTGCTGAAGCTGCGTTTCGCCTTCGACCACTTCATCAACCTGCGGCCCTCCAAGCTCTTCCCGAACACCGCGACCCCGCTCGCCGGCCGCCCCGACATCGACTTCGTCGTCGTCCGCGAGGGCACCGAGGGCCCGTACACCGGCAACGGCGGCTCGCTGCGCACCGGCACCCCCGCCGAGGTCGCCACCGAGGTCAGCGTCAACACGGCGTACGGCGTCGAGCGCGTGGTCCGGGACGCCTTCGAGCGGGCGGCCGCCCGGCCGCGCAAGAAGCTGACGCTGGTCCACAAGAACAACGTCCTCGTCTACGCCGGCCACCTCTGGAAGAACACCTTCGACCGGGTCGCCGCCGAGTACCCGCAGGTCAGCACCGACTACCTGCACGTCGACGCCGCGACGATCTTCTTCGTCACCCAGCCGGAGCGCTTCGACGTCATCGTCACCGACAACCTCTTCGGCGACATCCTCACCGACCTGGCCGCCGCCGTCACCGGCGGTATCGGCCTGGCCGCCTCCGGCAACATCAACCCGACGGGCGCGTTCCCGTCGATGTTCGAGCCGGTCCACGGCTCCGCCCCCGACATCGCGGGGCAGGGCAAGGCCGACCCGACCGCCACGGTCCTCTCCGTCGCCCTCCTGCTGCGCCACCTCGGCCACGAGACCGAGGCCGCGCGCATCGAGGACGCCGTCTCCGCCGATCTCGCGGAGCGCGACGGGGCCACTGCGCGCACGACCGACGAGATCGGCGACGCCCTCGCGGTACGCGTAGCGGGCTGACCCGACGACTCCACTTCGAAGCCGCCGGGTCGCAACAGCGCCCGGCGGCTTCACCTGTGCGGCCCCCGGGTGCCACCATCGACCTCTGGACCGCATTCACACCATTTCGTGCACGGCCTCCCGCAAGCGATAATCGAACGCGGGGCCGTGGCTCGCGGTGAAGCTCGGACGTCCTAGGACCTGACCGGAAAGCGTCGGGCCGAGACGGTGTGAGCGCGGTCCATCACACACAAGATTGGTGAAGGACACGCACTCATGACGACGCCCACGATCGAGCTCAAGCCCTCCTCGAACCCGCTGTCCGACGCGGAGCGCGAGGCGATCCTGGCCAACCCGGGATTCGGCCGGTACTTCACCGACCACATGGTGACCATCCGCTGGACCGAGGGCCGCGGCTGGCACGACGCCCAGCTCGTCCCCTACGGCCCGCTGTCGCTGGACCCGGCCAACATGACCCTGCACTACGCGCAGGAGATCTTCGAGGGGCTGAAGGCCTACCGCCAGCCCGACGGCTCGGTCGCCTCCTTCCGCCCCGACGCCAACGCCCGCCGCTTCCAGCGCTCGGCCGCCCGGCTCGCCATGCCCGAGCTGCCCGTCGAGACGTTCATCGCGGCGTGCGACGCGCTGGTGCAGCAGGACAAGGCGTGGGTTCCGGAGCACGGTGGCGAGGAGTCGCTGTACCTGCGTCCGTTCATGATCGCCGCCGAGGTCGGCCTCGGTGTGCGGCCGGCCAACGAGTACCTCTTCCTGGTCATCGCCTCGCCCGCCGGCGCCTACTTCCCCGGCGGCGTGAAGCCCGTCTCCATCTGGCTCTCGGAGAACCGCGTCCGCGCCGTCCCCGGCGGCATGGGCGACGCCAAGACCGGCGGCAACTACGCGGCGTCCCTCCTGGCCCAGGCCGAGGCCGCCGAACACGGCTGCGCCCAGGTCGCCTACCTCGACGCGGTCGAGCACAAGTGGGTCGAGGAGCTCGGCGGCATGAACCTCTACTTCGTGTACGCCCAGGAGGACGGCTCGAAGAAGATCGTCACCCCGTCCCTCACGGGCTCGCTGCTCGCCGGCGTCACCCGCGACTCCCTCCTCAAGGTCGCCCGCGACCTCGGTTACGGCTCCGAGGAGGGCCGCGTCTCCATCGACCAGTGGCGCGAGGACACGGCGAACGGCAGCCTCGTGGAGGTCTTCGCCTGCGGCACCGCCGCCGTCATCACCCCCGTCGGCCTGGTGAAGTCCGCGGGCGGCGAGTGGACCCAGAGCGGCGGCGAGCCCGGCGAGGTCACCATGAGGCTGCGGGAGCGCCTCCTCGACATCCAGCGCGGCATCGTCGAGGACACCCACGGCTGGATGCACCCGCTCGGCTAGGCACGTCCCGTCCGAGGACCGGGCCGCACCGGCTCCCCGCCGGTGCGGCCCTTTCTCGGGCCGGAAACTGGAGCGGCACTCGAAAAGCACAGGCAGTTGTTCCCTACGCCGCTGCTCATTGATTAGAGTGGCGCTCTAACTCTCTCGACCAGGAGCCCCCATGCCCCTCGCCCCCGCCCCCTTCCGCATGCCTCCCGAGTGGGCCCCGCACGAGCGCACCTGGATGGCCTGGCCGGGGCCCAACCCCACCTTCGCCTCCGACGCCGAGCTGGACGAGGCCCGCCGGGCCTGGGCCGGTGTCGCGCGGGCCGTACGCCGCTTCGAGCCGGTCACGATGGTCGTCGGGCCGGGCCAGGAGGAGGGCGCCGCAGCCCTGCTCGGACCCGACGTCGAGCTGGTCGTCCGGCCGCTCGACGACGCCTGGATGCGGGACATCGGCCCCACCTTCGTCACCGACGGCTCCACCCTCGCCGCCGTCGACTGGACGTTCAACGGCTGGGGCGCGCAGGGCTGGGCCCGCTGGGAGCACGACCAGCACATCGCGCGGGCCGTCGCCGAGGTGGCCGGAACCCCCGTGCGCTCCTCCCCGCTCGTCAACGAGGGCGGCGCGATCCACGTCGACGGCGAGGGCACCGTCCTGCTCACCGAGACCGTCCAACTCGGCCCGGAGCGCAACCCCGACTGGACCAGGGAGCGGGTGGAGACGGAGATCCACGCCCGCCTCGGCACCGAGAAGGCGATCTGGCTGCCCCGCGGGCTGACCGGCGACTACGGGACGTACGGCACGCTCGGCCACGTCGACATCGTCGCCGCCTTCGTCCGCCCCGGCACGGTCGTCGCCCACGTCCAGCCCGACCCGGCCCACCCCGACCACGAGGTCACCCGGGAGCTGCTGGCCGTCCTGCGCGCCGCCACGGACGCCAAGGGCCGCCCGCTGGAAGTCGTGGAGGTGCCCGCCCCCACCGTGCTGCGCGACGAGGACGGCGAGTGGGTCGACTACTCCTACATCAACCACTACCTCTGCAACGGCGGTGTGGTCCTCTGCGCCTTCGACGACCCGCGCGACGAGGAGGCCGCCGCGATCTTCCGCGGGCTGTTCCCGGACCGTACGGTGTCCCTCGTCGACGCCCGTACGATCTTCGCGGGCGGTGGCGGCATTCACTGCATCACCCAGCAGCAGCCCGCCGTCTGACCTCGCGGGAGCCGGTCGCCCGGCCCCGCGGCCCGATGCCCCCGCGCGACCCGACCCGAAAGCCCGGCCCCATGCCCTCCGCCCCGCGCCGCACCCACCAGGCCGCCCCGCCCCGCGAGGACGTACTCGCCGCCGTCATGGCCACCGTCGCCGAGCGCGGGCTCGACGGGCTGACCATGGCCGGGCTCGGGCGGGAGGTCGGCATGAGCAGCGGGCACCTCCTCTACTACTTCCGCACCAAGGACGAGCTGCTGCTCCGGACCCTGGAGTGGAGCGAGAACCGCCTCGGCGCCGAGCGCCGCGCCCTGCTCGCCCGGCCGGGGAGCGCCCGCCGGCGGCTGGACGCGTACATCGGGCTCTACCTGCCCGCCGGCCACCGCGATCCGCACTGGACGCTCTGGCTGGAGGTCTGGGGCCGCTCGCAGAACGCCGACGACGACGCCCGCGCCCGGCAGGCCGCCATCGAGGGCGCCTGGCACCGCGACCTCGTGGCGCTGCTGGCCGAGGGCGTTTCACGCGGCGAGTTCCGGCCGGTGGACGCCGACCGGTTCGCCGCCCGGCTGCGGGCGCTGCTCGACGGGTTCAGCGTCCATGTGACGGTCGGCGTCCCGGGCACGGGGCGGGAGCAGGTGCTCGCCCAGGCCGCGGAGTTCCTGGACGAGACGCTGACGCCGGGGCCGGGCCCGGATGCGACCGGCGTCACGACCGCATCCTGAGACACCGCCGTCACGGGGCGCTCGCTGTGCCAGACTGCTGCCGTGTCCTCGTTCGTCATGATTATTGGCAGCAGGCGCGCCGGTCCGCAGTGACCGCCCCGTACCACCCCGTACGGCGCGGCCACCGTGCCCCAGACCCGCGCGCAGACCTCTCGCACCCGCGAGGGGTTTTTTGTTTTCCGGTCCCCACCCGGGCCGGGACGGCGCGCGCGGGATGATGGGGCAAGTGGAACCAGATCGTCCGGTCCACTCATCCGACAGGAGCCAGATCAGCATGACCACCAAGGCCAACGCCACCGACGACGGTTTCCATGTCTTCGACACCACGCTGCGCGACGGCGCCCAGCGTGAGGGCATCAACCTGACGGTCGCCGACAAGCTGACCATCGCCCGTCATCTGGACGACTTCGGGGTGGGGTACATCGAGGGGGGCTGGCCGGGGGCCAACCCGCGCGACACCGAGTTCTTCGCCCGCGCCCAGCAGGAGATCACGTTCGAGAACGCGCAGCTCGTGGCGTTCGGCGCGACCCGCAGGGCCGGCGGCAGCGCGGCCGAGGACCCCCAGGTGAAGGCGCTCCTGACCTCCGGCGCCCCGGTGGTCACCCTGGTGGCCAAGGCCCACGACCGCCACGTCGAACTGGCCCTGCGCACCACCCTGGAGGAGAACCTGGAGATGGTCCGCGACACCGTCTCCCACCTGCGCGAGCAGGGGCGCCGGGTCTTCGTGGACTGCGAGCACTTCTTCGACGGCTACCGCGCCAACGCCGCGTACGCGAAGGCCGTGGTCCGTACCGCCCACGAGGCGGGCGCGGAGGTCGTCATCCTCTGCGACACCAACGGCGGCATGCTCCCCGCCCAGATCCAGGCCGTCGTCTCCACCGTCATCGCGGACACCGGGGCCCGGCTCGGCATCCACGCCCAGGACGACACCGGGTGCGCCGTCGCCAACACCCTGGCCGCCGTGGACGCCGGCGCCACCCACGTCCAGTGCACCGCCAACGGGTACGGCGAGCGGGTCGGCAACGCCAACCTCTTCCCCGTCGTCGCCGCCCTGGAACTCAAGTACGGCATGAAGGTGCTGCCCGAGGGCGCGCTCGCCGAGATGACCCGGATCTCGCACGCGATCGCCGAGGTCGTCAACCTCACCCCCTCCACCCACCAGCCGTACGTCGGCGTCTCGGCCTTCGCCCACAAGGCCGGGCTGCACGCCTCCGCGATCAAGGTCGACCCCGACCTCTACCAGCACATCGACCCCGAACTGGTCGGCAACACCATGCGGATGCTGGTCTCCGACATGGCCGGCCGCGCCTCCATCGAGCTGAAGGGCAAGGAGCTCGGCATCGACCTCGGCGACGACCGCGCCCTGGTCGGCCGGGTGGTGGAGCGGGTCAAGGAGCGCGAACTCCAGGGCTACACCTACGAAGCCGCCGACGCCTCCTTCGAGCTGCTGCTGCGCGGCGAGGTCGAGGGCCGGGCCCGCCGCTACTTCCGCACCGAGTCCTGGCGGGCGATCGTCGAGGACCGCCCCGACGGCACCCACGCCAACGAGGCGACCGTGAAGCTGTGGGCCAAGGGCGAACGGATCGTCGCCACCGCCGAGGGCAACGGCCCGGTCAACGCCCTGGACCGGGCCCTGCGCGTCGCCCTGGAGCGGATCTACCCGCAGCTCGCCAAGTTGGAGCTGGTCGACTACAAGGTCCGCATCCTGGAGGGCCGTACCGGCACCGAGTCCACCACCCGCGTCCTCATCACCACGGGCGACGGCGACGGCGACTGGGCGACGGTGGGGGTCGCCGAGAACGTCATCGCCGCCTCCTGGCAGGCGCTGGAGGACGCGTACACCTACGGACTGCTGCGCGCGGGCGTCGAGCCCACCGAGTAGCGCCGCACCACCGCCTTCCGCGAGAGCCGTCGCCCCGCCGGGCGGCGGCTCTCGCACGTTCAAGAGGTGAACGCACAACGCCCGCCGCCTGCGCGGCAGATGGGGCAGTGCCAATCTCGACGTGAAGTATTGACGGCACCCGATCGGCGCGATTGACTCCAGCCGCAACGTCGGCGCCGGGTCCGGAGCCGGCGCCGAAGGCCGCCCACGGCCACCGCGCGGTCCACGAGCGGCGCGCCGAGGGACGGACGGCCGGGGCCGCTTCGCCGGGCCGTCGACGGGCGGCGTCGCGTGAGCGCCCGGCTACGGTGGGCGGTCGGACGCCGTCCGCGCTCGCCGCCCGGACCCGCGCGCCCGAGGACGGCGCGCGGCGGTACCGCGACACGATCCGCCCCGCCTCCACCGCGTGGTGCGCCACCACCCCCGACCCGTCACCCCGTCCGACACGCCGACCCGAGAAGAGAGCGCTCTCAACAATGCCCCGCACCCCGAACCTCCGCTCCCGCAAGGGGAGAAGCAGACCCGCGACCGCCGCCGTCGCCGCCGCGGCCGTCCTGGCCGCCCTGCTCGCCGGATCGGCCACCGGACCCGCCGTGGCCGCCGACGACGAACCCGCCCCCGTCCTGGTCGACCGCTTCGAGGGCGAGGTCCCGCTCGGCGGGCAGCCGCCCGCCGACGCGATCTTCACCTGGGGCGGCGACGCGGACGACCACCCGAAGCTGAAGCTGGCCGAGCGCGCCGACGCCCCCGAGGGCGGGCAGGTCCTCGAAGGCTCCTACGACATCAGCGCGTACGGCGGGTTCAGCCACGAGTTCGCCGTGGACGCCCCGCCGCGGAACTGGACCGCCCACCAGGGCATCCGCTTCTGGTGGTACGGCCAGAACACCGCCCCCCTGCCGCCCGGTTCCGGCAAGCGGGTCAACTTCGAGATCAAGGACGGCGGCGCCAACGGCGGCGCGTCCGAGCTGTGGACCACCTCGTTCACCGACGACTGGGAGGGGTGGCACCTCGTCGAGATCCCCTTCGCGGACTTCGTCTACCGCGCCGACTACCAACCCGTCGGCGGCATCGACCAGGTCCTCGGCCTGAACGAGATGTGGGGCTACGCCGTCACCCTCCCCGGCGGCGCCCCCGGCACGTTCGCCATGGACGCCGTCGAGCTCTACGGCAAGGCGGACCCGGCGCTCACCGCGAGCCTCGTCACCGACACGCCCGTCCGCACGGTGAAGAACGGCGGCAGCGCCGACATCACGCTCTCCGTCGCCACCACCGGCTCCGTCCCCATCGAGGAGCCCGTCACCGTCACGTACGCCACGAAGGGCGGCACCGCCGAGGCGGGCACGGACTACACCCCCGTCACCGGCAGCCACACCTTCCCCGCCGGCACCGCCTCCGGGACCGCCCACAAGGTCACCGTCCGCACGGCGAAGGCGGCGAAGGCGTCCGGGGCGAGGACGATCCCGCTGGAGCTGACCGTCACCGGTGCGAAGGCCCCGAAGGAGAACCCGCAGGTCGTCATCGACGCCCACGGCCTCCCGTACCAGGACGCCCGACTGCCCGTGAAGAAGCGGGTGGCGGACCTTCTCGGGCGGATGTCCCCGGCGGAGAAGGCCGGCCAGATGACCCAGGCCGAGCGCAACGCCCTGCGCGCCCCCGGTGACATCGCCGCCTACGACCTCGGCTCGCTGCTCTCCGGCGGCGGCTCGGTCCCCACCCCGAACACCGCCGCCGCCTGGGCCAGGATGGTCGACGCCTACCAACTGCGCGCCCGCGCCACCCGCTTCCAGATCCCGCTGATCTACGGCGTGGACGCGGTGCACGGCCACAACAACGTCGTCGGCGCGACGATCATGCCGCACAACATCGGCATCGGAGCGGGCCGCGACCCCGGGAGCGCCGAGAGGACCGGGGCGGTCACCGCCAAGGAGGTCCGCGCCACCGGCGTCCCGTGGGACTTCGCCCCCTGCGTCTGCGTCACCCGCGACGAGCGCTGGGGCCGCTCCTACGAGGCGTTCGGCGAGGACCCGGCGCTGGTCGAGGCCATGGAGACGGTCATCCAGGGCATGCAGGGCCGCCCCTCCGGCAAGGACCTGCACCGCAACGACAAGGTGCTCGGCAGCGCCAAGCACTTCGTCGGGGACGGCGGCACCGCCTACGGCTCCTCCACCACCGGCTCGTACACCACCGACCAGGGCGTCACCACGGTGACCCGGCAGGAGCTGGAGGCCGTCCACCTCTCCCCGTTCGCGGAGTCGGTGAAGCGCGGCGTCGGCACGGTCATGCCGTCGTACTCCTCGCTCGACGTCATCGGCGACGGCCAGGGGCCGGTGAAGATGCACGCCCACGGCGAGATGATCAACGGCGTCCTCAAGGACCGGATGGGCTTCGAGGGCTTCGTCATCAGCGACTGGCAGGCCATCGACCAGATCCCCGGCGACTACGCGAGCGACGTCCGCACGTCGGTCAACGCCGGACTCGACATGATCATGGTCCCGACCGCGTACCAGGACTTCACGAAGACGCTCAAGGACGAGGTCGCGGCCGGCCGGATCAGCCGGGCCAGGATCGACGACGCGGTCGCCCGCATCCTCACCCAGAAGTTCCGCCTCGGCCTCTTCGAGAAGCCGTACGCGGACACCACCCACCTCGACGCGGTCGGCTCGGCCGCACACCGGGCGGTGGCCCGCGAAGCGGTCGCCAAGTCGCAGGTGCTGCTCAAGAACGGCGACCGGAACGAAGGGCCGGTCCTGCCCCTCGCCCCGGACCAGAAGGTGTACGTCGCCGGGTCCAACGCCGACGACATCGGCAACCAGGCGGGCGGCTGGACCATCAGCTGGCAGGGCTCCTCCGGGAAGACCACCACCGGCACCACGATCCTGGAGGGCATGAGGAAGGCGGCGAAGAGCCCCGACTCCGTCACCTACTCCAAGGACGCCTCCGCCGCCACGGACGGCCACGACGTCGGCGTGGTGGTCGTGGGCGAGACCCCGTACGCCGAGGGCATCGGGGACGTCGGCAACGGCCACGACCTGGAGCTGACGGCCGCCGACAAGAAGGCGGTCGACACGGTCTGCGCCGCCATGAGGTGCGCCGTCCTCGTCGTCTCCGGCCGCCCGCAGCTCATCGGCGACCGGCTCGGCTCCATGGACGCGCTGGTGGCGTCCTGGCTGCCCGGCTCCGAGGGCGACGGCGTGGCCGACGTGCTCTACGGCAAGCGGCCCTTCACCGGTCAGCTCCCGGTAACCTGGCCCAAGGCGGAGTCCCAGCTCCCGATCAACGTCGGGGACAAGGCCTACGACCCGCAGTTCCCCTACGGCTGGGGGCTGACCACCCTGAAGAAGCCCCCGGTCGGCGGCGAGCTGACCCTGGCCGCCCTCGCCGTGGCCGCCGGGGCCGCGGAGAAGGCGGGGCTGGGGAAGACCCCGGCGGGCAAGGCGATCGTGGACCGGGCCCGGCTGCTGGTCCAGCAGAAGATCGGCGGCACGTTCACCCAGGCGGTCTCCCAGCCGTTCGCGGAGGCGGACCACCTGCTGCTCACCGGTGACCTGACCGGCGCGGTGGCCGAGCTGCGCACGGCGTACCGCGCCGCGTAGCGCCGCGCGGAAGGCGCTCTCCGGGCGGGCGACGACGTTCGCCGCCCGCCTGGAGTAGCGTGAAGTATGAGGAAAAGGCTCTTTCCCGCGCTGCTGGCGGGCCTGCTGCTCATCATCGCGGCGGCGGCCCTCGCCCTGACCTCCCCGGCCTCGGCCGCCCCCGCCGGGACCGTCCAGGACGCCGCACAGGCCCTGCGCGACGACCCGGTGTACGTGGATCCGGCCGCCCGCGACCAGCTCTCCGCCGCCGACGAGAAGGCCCTGGAGAAGAAGATCACGGACGCCGGCAAACCGGTGTTCGTGGCCGTCCTCCCCGACACCCCCGCCTTCCCCGAGGACACCCTCCTGAGGACCCTGCGCAACGACACCGGGATCACCGGCGTCTACGCGGTCCGCCTCGGCGACGGCTTCGACGCGGGCGCGGACCCGCAGGTCATGTCCGTCCGGGCCGTCGACAACCTCACCGCCGCCGTGAAGGACCCGGTCACCGCCCGAAACGCCGACGCCCAGCTCGACGCCTTCGTCGACCGGGCCGTCGAACAGGCCCGCGGCTCGGCCCCCGCCTCCTGGTCCGGCGGCTCCGGCGCGGGCGACGCGTCCGGGGCCCCGGTCGGCGGCCTCATCACCCTCGGCGCCCTCGTCGCGGCGGGCGGCGCCGGGGCGTACGCGATCTCCCGCCGGAACAAGCGCCGCAGGGAGGAAGAGGAGCGCGCCGCACTCGACAAGCTCCGGGTCGTCGTGGACGAGGACATCACCGCGTACGGCGAGACGCTGGAACGGCTCGACTTCCACCCCGCCGAGAAGGGCGCGGACGACGCCATGCGCGCCGACTACGAACGGGCCCTGGACTCCTACGAGAGCGCCAAGGCGAAGATGGACCGGGCCGCGCACCCCTCGGACGTGCGGGGCGTCACCCAGACCCTGGAGGACGGCCGCTACTCCCTCGCGGTCCTGGAGGCCCGCCGCACCGGCACGGAGATCCCGGCCCGCCGCCCGCCGTGCTTCTTCGACCCCCGCCACGGCCCCTCGGCCGCGGACGTCCGCTGGATCCCGCCCGGCGGCGCGCCCCGCGAGGTCCCGGTCTGCACCGCGGACGAGGCCCGCCTGGCCCGGGGCGAGGACCCCATGAGCCGTACGGTCGACGTGGGCGACGGCCGCCGCCGCCCGTACTGGGAGGCGGGCCCGGCGTACGGGCCCTGGGCCGGCGGCTACTTCGGCGGCGGCCTGCTCCCCGGCCTCCTGGTCGGCACCATGCTCGGCTCGATGCTCGCCACCCCGGCGTACGCCTCCGAGTACGGCGGCGGCGACTTCGGAGGAGGCGCGGGCGGCGACTGGAGCGGCGGCGACTTCTCCGGCTCCGACTTCGACTCCTCCGGCTTCGGCGGGGGCGGCTTCGGGGACGGCGGAGGGTTCGGGGGCGGCGGAGGCTTCGACGGCGGGGGATTCTGACCACTCCGCCGCCCCGTTCCTCTCCCAGCGCCCCGGGTTCCGGTGGACCCCCTCAGCCGGGGCCCGGGGCTCGGCGCAGGGGCCCGGAGCCCGACGCGGGGCGGCCGGGGCTCGACGCAGGCGGCCGGGGGCGGACCGGGAGTCCGCCCCCGGCCCGCGCCCCCGGTGCGCGGCCCGCGCTCAGCCGGTGGTGACCCGCAGCGTGCCCGACGCCGTGGCGTCCGCGCCCGAGCCGTCCGCCGGTGCGGCGGTCAGCCGCCAGGTGTACCCGCCCGCCGGGGCCGGGTCGCCCGAAGCGGTCGTGCCGTCCCACGCGACCCGGACCGTGCCGCGCGTCTCCTCGCCCGTCCAGGTGCGGACGGCCTCCCCGGTCGAGCGGCGCACCAGCGTCACCTTCCAGGAGGCGGCCGGCTTGGACAGCCACCAGGCGGCCTTCCACGCGCCCGTCGAGGTGGCGGGGGCGGCGGAGTGGGCGACGGCCAGCGGGGAGACGGCCTGCTGCGGGGCGGTGACGTGGACCGCGTCGTCGGCTCCGACCCAGGCGAGCTTGCCCGCGCCCGCGTCCAGGGTCCAGGTGGTGCCGCGCCCGTCGCCCTGAGCAGGCGTCTTCAGACCCGTCACGGCGCCCAGCTCCTCTGTGGAGCCGTCGGGCCGGAGCGCGGTCAGGCGCAGATCGCCGGACGCCTCGCGCGCGGCGAGGAACCGGTCGCCCAGCAGGACCCCGGTGGCCGGGGCGGGGTAGTCGCGGTGGGTCGCCGTGTCGTACACGCCCGCCGCGTCCACGGCGGGGCAGCTCCAGTACAACAGGGTTCCGCTCCGCTGGAGTTCACGGGGAACGCAGTCGGTGCCGATGTCGTGGGACCCGGTCACCGTGCCGGTGCGCGGGTCCACCACGTTGACGACTCCTGGCTTGCTCGGGGCCGACTTGACCAGCCGGTCCCCGTCCAGCACCGAGCCCTGCGCCGGCTGGTCGCGGACGACGGCGTCGCGGGCGGTGTCCACGACGTACTGCCGGCCGCCCGCCTCGTACAGCACGAACTCCGGTGACGCGTCCAGGATGCGGCCGCCCGTGCCCGGCAGGACCAGGGCCTCGGACGGCCGGTCCGGGTCGTCGCCGGTGACCAGGGCGTCCTTGCCGGTGGCGGGGTCGGTGACCAGCCGGGCCAGCCCCTCGTCCGTACCGTCGGCGAACCGGCCCGCCGCGAGACCGGGGAAGTCGGCGAGCCGCGGGCCCTCCGCCGGGTCGAGGCCGGTCCCGACGCCCGTCCCGTGCAACGTGTCCTTCCCGACCAGGGAGTTGACGTACCGCAGCCGCCCCCGGTCCAGGGTCAGCGCACCGATCTCGCCGTCCGCCGTCTTGACCTTCGGGACCTCGCGCATCACCAGGTCGAAGACGGTCCCGCTGCCGTCCTGGTGGAACGAGCGGATGGCCCGCCTGCCGTCGGCGTCCTTGCCCAGCGCCAGGACGCCTCCGTAACCCTCGGCCCGGAGCTGGGCGAACTCCACCGTGGGCAGGAGCGTGCGCTCGGTGTCCGCACCGGTGACGGGCGTCAGGCGCAGCGGGCCGCCGAGCCCCTCGTGCCAGACGATGTTGTCCTCCACCACGAACGCGGTGACCTCGCTCTCCGGGGACTGCGTGGCGAGCGGAACGATCTGGGGCGTGCCCGTGCCGCTGCGCGGCAGGATCCGGACCCCCTGGCCGCCGCTGCCGTCGCGCGAGAACCAGCTGACGGTCATCTGGGTGATGCGGAAGCTGCTCGCGTCGCCGGTCACGGGCAGCGGCTTCACCCGGCCGTCGTACGCGGTCAGGATGCCGTAGCCCGGCGAGCCGTCCGCGAGGCGGTAGCCGATCAGGACCTCGCTGCCCTGGGCGCCGAGCACCACGGGCCGGGCGTCGGTGGTGGCCCCGGCGGGCAGCCGCACGAGGGGGTCCGCCGCCGGGTCGCCTCCGCGCGGCACCCGCATCTCGTACGTCCCGTCGCCCTTGTCGACGGTGGCGATCGTCCAGCCGCCCGCGAAGCGGAGGTTGAGGTACCGGGCGGGCACCGTGGAGGTGCTGGTGAAGGCCGGGTCCTCGATGCCGATCCGGACGATGTCCGTCCCGCCGTCCGCCCGCGGCCGGGTGTAGATCGCCCGGTTGTGCTCGTCGTGGCCCCCCACCAGCTGCTCCTCGGGCACGCCCGCCAGCTCGGGGACCACCTTGGTGCGGCTGTTGTACGAGTTGGTCCAGAGGTAGTCGCCGCCGCCCTCGCGGTGCAGCGCCCCGTACCTGCCGGTGGCCAGGATCTTCTCCGGCCCCTCGCCGAAGGCGTCCGGCGCGGGTATCAGCACCTCCGCCGCCTGCGCCTTCCCCTCGGCGTGCGCGGTGGCCGGCAGCGCCGTGGCGAGCCCCGCCGCCAGCGCCACCGCGACCGCCGCCGCTCCCGCGGCCCGGCCGGCACTCCGGCTGCGGGCGCTGCTGTTCACGTACAGGTGTCGGGACACCTGACCCCCCTTGTCAGTTGACCGATGTCGCACATCTGCGATGCGAGCGTGATCAACCTTATTCGTATGTGGGGGAGTTGTGGTCGGAAAATGCGCAAGCGGTGAGGCGGTGCGGGGCCGTTACCGCCAGGTGGCCCACCAGGCGGCCACTCCGCCGAGGACGATCAGCACGCACATCACCGCGTTGCTGCGCCGGTGGTCCACGAGGACGGCGGTGAACTCGCGGAGCGTGGCGTTGGGCCAGAAGTACGCGGCCGTGGGCGAGCCCACCACCTGCCCCCGGATGCGGACCCGCCGTGCGGTGAGCGCGGCGCGGAAGGCGTGGTAGTTGTTCGTGACGACGACGCACCGGTAGTCGGGCTTGGCCTCCTCCATGATCGCCTTGCTGAACCGCAGGTTCTCCTCGGTGTTCCTCGACCGGTCCTCCCGCTCGACGAGGTGGGCCGGAAAGCCCTGCGCGATCAGGTGGTCGGCCATGGCGTGGGACTCCGGCAGATCCTCGTCGGGCCCCTGCCCGCCCGAGGTGAGGAGCACGGGGCTTCCACCGCGCCGGGAGAGCCGCGCGTGGACCTCGCGCGCCCGCTCCAGCCGGCTCGCCAGCAGCGGCGGCACGGTGGAGCCGTTGATCAGCCCGGAGCCCAGCACCACCACGAAGTCGGCCTTGCGGCGCACCCGCAGCCGCCCGTACAGGAACGCGTAGCAGACGAAGCACAGGAACAGGAACGAGAAGTACAGCGCCAGCCCGCCCGCCGCCGTCGCCGCACCGATCAGGAGCGGCGTCCGCACGGTGGCGGCGGTGGCCAGCAGCGCGATGACGGCGAGGATCGCCAGGGCCGCCAGCAGGGAAAGCAGGTTGGACGGGCTCCTGCCCTCCTTGCGCACCATGCGTACGCCGTTGAGGAAGAGGAAGCACGTCAGCACGAGCACGGCCACCGCCCCCAGGCCGAGCAGCGACCAGAGCACGAGGGGCGTAGAGGCGGAGCCGGAGGCGACCAGGCGGTACAGCAGACCGGCCGCCGCGCAGAGCACGGCCAGCCCGAGGACGACGGCATTGCTGAACTTACGGCGCTCGCGCAGCACGCTCACGCAGAAGACGAGGAAGAGGAGCGCCGCCGGGACGTAGACCACCATGGGCCCAGACTAAGCAGCGCGCTGTACCGCCCCGACGCCGCCTCCCCCCACGGTGACCTGCGACGGAGCCCCGCGACGGCGTCCCGCGACGCGGCTGCGCGACGGCGGTGCGCGGACAGAGCGTGCCCTTTGCGGGGTCCGGGCCGTTGAACCCGGCATGAAGAAGCGAAGCGTACTCGCCGCCGTCACCCTCGCCACCGGAGCGGTCATCGCCGCCATCGCCCCGCACCCGGGCGGCGGCGACGCCGCCCACGCCGCCGAACCGGCCGTCTCCCTGGGGGCGCTGGACGACGTCGGCGACCTCGGCAAGCTGGTCGAGGGGGCGGCGGGGGCCACCACCTCCACTGCCGGGACGGTCACCAGCACCGTGGAAGGCGCCAAGCTCAGCTGAACCGGCTGGGAAGCGACGGGGGCGGCCGAAAGGCCGCCCCCGTCCGCGTTCCCGGGGCCGGTCGAGCGCATTGGGTTCCGTACGCTCCGATGCGGTGCTCAGGCCGTTCTGCCGTCCCCGCGTTGTTCCGGCCGATCCGGGGGTAGCGTCCTCGGCATGGACTCCCGTACCGCAGTCGAGCGCGCTCAGCGCCTCCGGAAACTGCACGCCGACCACAAGCCGCTCGTACTTCCGACCGTCTGGGACGCCTGGTCCGCGCGGACGGCGGCCGCCGCCGGGTTCCCCGCCCTGACGATCGGCAGCCACCCCCTCGCGACCTCCCGGGGGGCCCAGGACCAGGAGGGCCAGACCTTCGAGGAGGTGCTGGCCGCCGTCCGGCCGATCACCGCCGCCGTCGACATCCCCGTCTCCGTGGACCTGGAGGCGGGGTACGGACAGAAGCCCGCCGACCTGATCGCCGGTCTCGTCGAGGCCGGCGGTGTCGGCCTCAACGTCGAGGACACCGTTCACTCCGAGGGTGGACGCGTACGCACCACGCAGGAGCACGCCGCCTACATCGCGGGCCTGCGCGCGGCGGCCGACGACGCGGGCGTCCCGGTCTGGATCAACGGGCGCACCGACCTCTTCGCCCACGCGCAGGACCCCGCCGCCGTCCTCGACGAGGCGATCGAACGCCTGCTGGCCCTGGAGCAGGCCGGGGCGGACAGCGTCTACCCGGTGAAGATCCAGGACAACGACGAGCTGCTCACGGCGGTGACGGCCGCCGTCTCCGTTCCCGTCAACTCCACGGCCCACCCGGTCCACCACGACCTGGAGCGGTTCCGCCGCCTCGGCGTCGGCCGGATCACCTACGGCCCGTTGCTCCAGATGGCGCTGACCGACGCGATGAAGGACATGATCGGCCCCTGGGCCCCGTAAGCGGGTCCGCGTCTCCGCGCGCCGCGTCCCCGACCGTTCCGGGCCCGGAACGGTCGGGTCCGGCACCCTGGTCCCTTCCTACGGTGAACGGGCAAGGGAAGGGACCAGGAGTTGCTGGAACGGCTGAACGACGCGATGGACCACATCGAGGCCCACCTCGGTGAGCGCATCGACGCGGCGGACCTCGCCCGCATCGCGATGACCTCGGAGCACCACTTCCGCCGGATGTTCTCCGCGCTGGCGGGGCTCCCGCTGGCGGAGTACGTCCGTCGCCGCCGCATGACGGTCGCGGGAGCCGAGGTCCTCGCCGCCCCCGACCGGACGCTGCTGGACGTGGCGGTGCGGTACGGGTACGACAGCGGGGAGGGCTTCGCCCGCGCCTTCCGGGCCGTGCACGGCATCGGCCCCGGCGAGGCGCGGCGCACGGGCGCGGTCCTGCGGTCCCAGCAGCGGCTGACCTTCCGACTCGTCGTCGAAGGGAGTACGGCCATGCGGTACAAGCTGGTGGAGAAGGACGATTTCCGGGTGGTGGGGAAGAAGGCCCGCGTCCCGCTCGTCCACGAGGGGCCGAATCCGGCCATCGCGGAGTTCATCCGGGGGATCGGGCGGGAGGAGCTGGACCGCATCGCGGCCCTCTCCGACCAGGAGCCGGCGGGCCTCCTCGGGGTGAGCGACCAGCTCGACCGGAGCCGCGCGGAGGGCACCGAACTCGACTACTACCACGGCGTGGTGAGCGGCGCGGAGCCTCCGGAGGACCTGGACGTCCTCTCCGTACCGGCGGGGACGTGGGCGGTCTTCCAGAGCGAAGGGGAGTTCCCGCAGGCGCTCCAGTACCTCTGGCGGGACGTGTTCACCCAGTGGTTCCCGTCGAACCCGTACGCCTCCCGGCCCGGCCCCGAGATCCTGCAGGTACGGCTGATGGAGGAGGGGAAGCGGGCGGAGGCGGAGCTGTGGATTCCGGTGGAGCGGTCGCTGGAGAGCTGACCGCGCGGAGTCGGCAGGTCCGGCCCGGCGGAATACGCGGCACGGCAGAGGTTTACGGCCAAGGGGCATATGCGACGCCTCAGTGGTCCAGACCTATTGTGCGGGCGTGCTCCGCTCGCTAGCTTTCTCCTGGCGGCGCGCGCTGTTCGGTTCGGCTCTGCACATTCACTGACGCACAGTCATGTGTGTTGACTGAAAAGGGAGTTACCGACATGCACAGACGTATCGCCGCGCTCGCGGTGACGGTGGCGACGGCCGGCGCGATGCTGCTCGGCACCGCTTCGACCGCCTCCGCCACGGGCCCCGGCTTCTACCTCCGCAGCCACCACGCCAGCCTGGCGGAGTGCCAGGCGGTCGGGAACGCCGGCGCCGACAACGCTCTCTGGAGCCGCGTCTTCATCTGCAACCCGTTCGCGGGCAAGCCGGGCGTGTACGAGCTGTGGGTGCGCTACTGATCCGGCCGCCGCAGACGTGAACCGCCCCGCTTCCGGCCGCGTTGGCGGTCCCGGACGCGGGGCGGTGTCACCAGGCTCAGAGGGCGGCGCTGCTGCCCTCGACGAAGGCGCTCCAGGCGGCGGGCGCGACGGTGAGGACGGGGCCCTCGGTCACCTTGGAGTCGCGGACGTGGACGGCGGCGGGGTGCGCGGCAACCTCGACGCAGTCGCCGCCGTTGCCGTTGCTGTAGCTGGACTTGCGCCACTGGTAGGCGACTTCGATGCAGTTTCCGCCTTGATCGCTGCTGTAGCTCGACTTGAACCAGTGGAGGGCGGCGGGACGGGAGACGGGGAGGGCAGCGCGGTTCATGTCTCTCCAAGCAGGGCTGCGAGCAGTGCGTCCAGAAGCCGGGCGCTTTCCTCGGCGGTCAGCGCCTGCGTCCGCAGCATCCCATATTTCTGCATGAGAGCGCTGACGTCGGCCGGATCGTCATACAGCTCGGCTCGCAGATGCATCTCGACGTACGCGAGCTGATCGTGATCGGGGGTCTCCAGAAGGACCAGCGGTCCCGCAAGCCCTGCGTGCTGCGGTGTCTTCCGCGGCATGATCTGGATGCTGACGAAGGGTAGGTCCATGCAGCGTCGCAGATGGAGGAGCTGCTCGCGCCTGACTTCAGGATCGCCCAACTCCGCCTGCAAGATGCTCTCCTCCAGGATGAAGTGGAGGATAGGGCGAGGCTTGCGCTCCAGGATCTTCTGTCGATCGAGTCGGGTCGTCACCCGCTTCTCGATCTCCTCCTCTTCCAGCGGCGGGTAGTGGCTGGAGAACGCCAGCCGCGCGTAGGTATCGGTCTGTAGCAGCCCCGGGATGAGCTGGGATTCATACGAGAGCAGGCTCACCGAGCCCTGCTCGTACTGCACGAAGTCCTTGACCAGTGCCTGATACCGCTCCTTCTTCGGCACCCGCTCCACGGCGACCTTGAGCGCCCCTTTGGTCTCCAGTAGTTCATCGAGTTGAAGGGCCAAGTCCAATTGGAGTGCCCGCCGTCCCTGCTCGATCGAGGCGATCGTGTCCTCGCCAACCCCTAGTTGTGCGGCGAGGGCGGCCTGTGTCAGCCCGGCGAGCTTGCGGAAGTGGCGCAGCTGCGCGCCGATCAACTGCCACGAAGTAACTCGCCTGATGCTGTGCGTTCCCGGTTGCATGACCTGGCTATCCCCCAATTGGCCCGTCTGTCCACCCGTCAGAACCCGTACAAAAGCTTTTGTACGCCCCGACGCTCTGCTGAAGGGTAGTTACACCGTGTGAGCGTGGGGACATGAACGAGACAACCCAACTCTCCTACTTCCGCGCCGCCTTCTACTGCCGTGAGCGCAGGTCGATCCCCGTCGTACGCAGGTTCGCGCGCAAGGCGCTGGTCGAGTGGGAGTGCGAGCAGCGGGCCGACGACGTGCTGCTCTGCGTGACCGAGCTGGCGACCAACGCGCTCCGGTACGGGGTGCCGCCGGGGCGCGGCTTCAAGGTCCACATCCACCTGGAGCGGGTGGAGGGCACCATCCGCCTCGAACTGCACGACAGCGGAGACGGAGAGGTGCGTCCGGCGCAGGACCCGCCGGGGCCGGACGACGAGGGCGGGCGCGGGCTGCTGCTGGTCGCGGCGCTGGCGGACACGTGGGGGGTCGAGGAGCGGAACCCCGGCAAGACCGTGTGGTGCGAGTTCAGCATCGTATGACTTGCTGTTTCCGCAAGGATGTTTGTCGTTTCGGCCTCATGGGCGCACTCTCGTCATCGAACGGAGGCGGCGGAGACGTTCCGCAGCCCGGTGACGGAGGAGGAGCGACATGAAGCAGCAGCGGTACGACGTGGTGATCGTGGGCGGCGGCGCGGCCGGCCTGAGCGGAGCGCTCGCCCTGGCGCGGGCCCGGCGCTCCGTCCTGGTGATCGACGCGGGCGAGCCCCGGAACGCCCCCGCCTCCCACGTGCACAACTACCTGGGCCGCGAGTCCACCCCGCCCGGCGAGCTGCTGGCGATCGGCCGGAGCGAGGCCGCCGGGTACGGGGCGGAGATCGTCGAGGGCCGGGTGGCCTCGGCCGAGCGGCTGCCCGACGCGGGGGCGCAGGGCTTCCGGGTGGTGACGGAGGACGGCCGGAGCGTCGAGGCGCGGCGGCTGCTGGTGACGACGGGGCTCGTGGACGAGCTGCCGCCCGTGCCGGGGCTGGCGGAGCGGTGGGGGCGCGAGGTGCTGCACTGCCCCTACTGCCACGGCCACGAGGTGGCGGACCGTCCGATCGGTGTGCTCGCCACCGGCCCGCTCGCCGTGCACCAGGCGCTGATGTGGCGGCAGTGGAGCGACGACGTGACGCTCTTCCTCCACACCGGCCCCGAGCCCTCGGAGGAGGAGTACGAGGAGCTGGCGGCCCGGGGCGTGGCGGTCGTGGACGGCGAGGTGGCGGGGCTGGAGATCGCGGACGACCGGTTCACCGGCGTACGGCTGGCGTCCGGGCGGGTGGTCCCGCGCGAGGCGGTGGTGGTGCAGGCCCGGTTCACGGCCCGGTCGGCGGTGCTGGAGTCGCTGGGGGTCGAGCCGGTGGCGCAGGAGATGGCCGGGACGGTGATCGGTACGTACGTCCCGACCGACCCGACCGGCGCGACGGAGGCCCCCGGCGTCTGGGCGGCCGGAAACGTCACCCGCCTCACCGAACAGGTGATCGGCGCGGCGGCGGCCGGACTCATGGCGGCGGCCGCGGTCAACGGCGACCTGATCACGGAGGACACCCGATTGGCGGTGGCGGCCCGGCGGGCGTGAAACCCGCTCGGCCGGGGGCCGTACGGCTCGGTCGCCGGGTGGCGCGGCGCGGTCGCCGAGGGCCTGTACGGCGTAACGCGGACCGGCGAAGGGGAAGCCGCAGGGTGAAGGCGGAGTCCGACGGATGTGTGAGTTCCGGTTAAGGGGATACGCGAAAGATCCCGGCACCACGAGGGTGCCGGGCGTCGGAGAAGCAAAGGGAGATTTTCGTGGGCATCATCGCCTGGATCCTCATCGGCCTGTTCGCGGGGCTCATCGCCAAGGCGCTGATGCCCGGCAAGGACCCCGGGGGCTGCATCATCACGATCATCATCGGCATCGTGGGCGGTCTGCTGGGCGGCTGGCTCGGCAAGGTGATCTTCGGCGTGGACTCGATCGACGGCTTCTTCAGCCTGTCGACGTGGATCGCCGCCATCGTGGGCTCGGTGATCGTCCTGCTCATCTACCGGATGATCGCGGGTCGACGCACCCACTGACCCGGCCCCTCTTCCGGGCCCCCGGGTCTCCGGGTCTCCTGGGCCCCGGGTCTCCTGGGCTCCTGATCTTCCGGGCCCCGGCCTTCAGGGCCCCGAGGCGGCGCGGTCGCTGTCCCGACGGGTCGATCCATCCGGGTCTGCCTACCTTGGCGGAGGGCCGGCAGGGCAGTCGCAGGGGGAGCCCCCGACACATCGGGGGAAGACGAACCAGAGGAAACGACGACATGACCGACACCTCGCGCAAGCCGACCACCGCCGACTCCGGCGCCCCGGTGGAGAGCGACGAGCATTCGCTCACCGTCGGCCCGGGCGGGCCGATCCTGCTCCAGGACTCGTACCTCATCGAGCAGATGGCCCAGTTCAACCGCGAACGCATCCCCGAACGCCAGCCGCACGCCAAGGGAAGCGGCGCGTTCGGGAAGTTCGAGGTGACCGCGGACGTGTCCCGGTACACGAAGGCGGCGCTCTTCCAGCCCGGCGCCACGACCGACCTGGTCGTCCGGTTCTCCACCGTGGCGGGGGAGCGGGGCAGCCCGGACACCTGGCGCGACCCGCGCGGCTTCGCGGTGAAGTTCTACACCAGCGAAGGCAACTACGACATGGTGGGCAACAACACCCCCGTGTTCTTCGTGAAGGACCCGATGAAGTTCCAGCACTTCATCCGGTCCCAGAAGCGCCGCGCGGACAACAACCTCCGCGACCACGACATGCAGTGGGACTTCTGGACCCTGTCGCCGGAGTCGGCCCACCAGGTCACCTGGCTGATGGGCGACCGGGGCATCCCGCGCACCTGGCGCCACATGAACGGCTACACCTCGCACACGTACATGTGGATCAACGCCGAGGGCGAGAAGTTCTGGGTCAAGTACCACTTCAAGACCGACCAGGGCATCGAGACGTTCACGCAGCACGAGGCCGACCAGATGGCCGCCGCGGACACGGACTACCACACGCGTGACCTGTTCGAGCACATTCGGGACGGCGACTTCCCGAGCTGGACGCTGAAGGTCCAGATCATGCCGTACGAGGACGCCAAGGACTACCGGTTCAACCCGTTCGACCTGACCAAGGTGTGGCCGCACGGCGACTACCCGCTGATCGAGGTCGGCCGGATGACGCTGGACCGCAACCCCACCGACAACCACGCCGAGATCGAGCAGGCGGCGTTCCAGCCGAACAACCTGGTCCCCGGCATCGGCCCGAGCCCGGACCGGATGCTGCTGGCGCGGCTGTTCAGCTACGCGGACTCGCACCGCTACCGCATCGGCGGCAACTACCAGCAGCTGCCCGTCAACGCCCCCGTCGTCCCGGTGCACACGTACTCCAAGGACGGGGCGATGGCGTACCGGAAGACCACCGACCCGGTCTACGCCCCGAACTCCAAGGGCGGCCCGGCGGCGGACACGGAGCGCTACGGCACCCCGCCGAGCTGGTACGCGGACGGCGACATCACCCGGGCGGCCTACGTGGACCACGCGGAGGACGACGACTGGGGCCAGGCGGGCACCCTGGTCCGCGAGGTCATGGACGACGCGGCGCGCGACCGGCTGGTGGACAACGTGGTCGGCCACCTCCTCAACGGAGTGACCGAGCCGGTCCTCCAGCGGGCGTTCCAGTACTGGACGAACATCGACGCCACGGTCGGCAAGCGCATCGAGCAGGGCGTCCGCGCCAAGGCCGGCGAGAAGGACCCCAAGGCCGCCGAACAGGCCAACCCGGCGCGCAGCTCCATGCAGCGCAAGGCGTAGCAGCCCTCGGGGCGTACGAGACAGGCCCGTTCCTCCGCGGTCGGCGGAGGAACGGGCCTGTCGAGTGCCGAGGGCGTGGTCAGCCGTGTGCGGCGCTGTCCGGGCGGTCCGGGCGGTCCGGGCGGTCCGGTGGCAGGCGTATCAGGACGACGCCTCCGGTCAGGTCTATCGGGCCCTTCCCGGGGTCGGTATCGCCGATGTCTTCGACGGTCAGTTCCTGGCGACGGCGTTCCTCCTCGGCATGACGCCGGCCCGGCGCGAAGAACTGGTCGAAGGTGCCGAACATACCGACTTCTCTCTGTCTGCCGCAGCGGCTCGATGCCCAACGGAATGCCGATAGGTGACAACAGCCTCTGGAAGACCGTCGACGGGACGGTCTCCCGAGGCTGTGGCACCGCATCTGGTGAGGACGCCCTCAACACCGTATCCCGGCCTGCCGTGTTATCGCCGTGGGGCCGGGGAGAGCGGCCGTTGGAGTCCCGAGGAATGCCGGAGCGATGGTCTCGGACGCTTCGGGGCAGGGCGGCCGGACCGAGACCCCGCTCACTCGGGTATCGCCCCGGACCGAAGGGTCAGGGCGCGTCCCGGTCACAGCGAACCCCGCCTCTTCAACGAAGGCCGAGATGAGCTGAAGAGAGGCGATCTCATGTCGCTCCGGCGTTATCAGAGATGTTCAGAACGGTGGCGGCTCATACGGAAGTTCCGCAGGAACGGGTCCGGCCTCCGTCGAGATCCCAAGGCCGAACCGAGAGGCGTACCGCGTAATGAGTGAATCGGACGGAGCCGCAAAGGTCAGCCTCCGCAGCTGTTCGCCGGGGCGGCATATCCCGCCGGCGGCGGTGCCATGGCGAGGTCGACGGCCCAGAAGCAGCCGTTCTGGTTTTCGGCCCAGAATTCGAGCATGCCGCAGGAGTCCGGTGCGAGGCCCTGAGGCGTAACGGGCCGGTCCTGAAACGTCACAGGACCGCCGACGAGAGCTGCTGCCGTATGCCACTCCACCAGTTCGGCAGGCGCAGAGGGGATGGCTTCGAGGTGCACATCGCTCACGCTCCGTGCGGTGCCGTACCACCGCTGGAGGAAGCGTCCGACGCTATCCGAATCGATGGAGAGAAGTTCATTCACGATGCCGAAGTGTACGTCAGAGGAATTTGCCAGCCTGACTGTGTGCCCTCCATGCGCGCATCTCTGGTCCGCACATCCTCACTGGGTTGAACCGGAGCGCTTCCAGGACGCATACAAGCCGATCCGCTGCAGAATTTACAGATACCTTCGGGATGGTTTATGCAAGGATCTCCCCCCGGGGGGGCAGCGAAAAAAATGCATCCCTGGAGTGCCCGCGCCTGCTGATGTTGTCGTCAACTACGGCCGTCAAACGACCCGAGGGCCCCCTCCACGCAGAAGCGTGGAGAGGGCCCTCCCATGTGCAGGGATGCCGGATTCACGATGCGGGAATGATGAGGCGGAGCCCCATCGATAAGCGCAGACTGCATACCGGCGGGCGGATCTTAAACGTCCAACCCAATCAAATCCGGCCGCTTCCCAGGAGAGCCCCAGTCCACAATCTCGCGAAGTTTCCGAGAGAAGTTTTCCGCATCGACCTGCGCTTCGTTGAGGTTCACTTCAACGGTCGTCGAGATCTCAAGAATCTCTGCGTCCTCAGCGGTGAATTCCAGAGTGAGAACCATATGGGAGAATCGCACGCTTCGAAGGCACCCGTATACGGTGAAGCCTCGCTCAGTGGAGACGTTGTAGGAATCCATTCCAGACTGGATTTCCTGCTCATCTGGTTCGTACGTGGATCGCTGAATCGAGAACGATCTCGGGACGCCGGACTCATCCATCCCGGAAACGCCCACCTCAAGGGTCTCTTCGTCCTCATAGTCCTCGAAGAACCCAACCTCTGTGGCGGTCAATCTCATGTCAGCGCCTCCTTCTTCCAGCTGTCCATGACCCAGTCCCCTTGATGCCGGACCATCCATACGTGACCGACACTCCCAGCTCCCTGACCATGCGATTCATCGCGCCCTTGCATCGCGAGCAAGGGGGGAGCTGGCCTTGCATCCTAACCGCATCACCGGAACTCAAAGGGAACTTGCCGGCGAATGGGTCGTTCGGGAGTGAAACCTTCGGCCCTGTGGAAGCACCGGCCATGCGTGAGAATCGATGCTCCGTGTGCGTGAAAGCCGTGTTGTTGGGATACCCGAGCGAAGCCTCTTCAGGCGTCATATCGCCGCTCTCGAGCGAGATATTTTTCTTTTTTCCATCCGGCGATGTCACAGAGATATCGCACATGTGCCCGTTGCCACCAGTGTTATGCACCAGGACCGGAGTGACCCCTGCCAGCACATAGTACGTGTGGGTGTCGGTGACGGTGAGGTTGTAGACCGTCGTGCGCTCGGTCCAACGTCGGACGGAATTGATCTGCGCCCACGTCTTCGACCGGGTCTGCAGCCAGGTGCCGGACTTGAGATCGGCCGCGGGCAGCCAGGCTTTCACGGAAGGCACCCAGAACGGGTGCCCGTCCGTGGCCGTGAGGCCGGTGGACGCATTGGCCCGCCCGTGTTCGGCCAGGCCGACCTTCACCAGTTTCTTGTCGCCCTCGCCGATGATGGTGGCCGCGACGGCCTGGGCCGTTGTCCGGCCGGTCTTCGGGTCGGTGGCGATCACCTTTTCGCCGGTTTTCACCTTGCTGATCGGCTTCTTCGAGCCGTCGGCCATCACCACCAGGGTGGTGGCGGTGAAGCTGTTGTTCTCACACCGGTTGGTCTGCCGCGTCGGCCCCTTCGACTGGGACGGCTTCTTCGCCTGGGACGGCTTCGGCCTGGGCCGGGGCTGACTCCTGGGCCGCGGACGCGGCTTGGGACGTGCTGCCGCCTTGCGTGCCGTCGCCCGCTTCGCAGCCTCACGCTTCGCTGCGGCGCGCTGCGACCTGATCTTCGCCTGGGCTGCCGCCCGGCGCTGCGAAGCCCGCTTGGCGGCTGCCCGCTTCTGAGCCGCCCTCTTGGCCGCAGCGCGTTGGGCTGCGATGACCCTCCTGGCGGCCTCACGCGCCGCCTTCGCCCTGGCGCGCTTCTTCGCTTCCTCCTGGGCCCTCTTCTTCGCCGCTGCCTTCTTCCGCGCCTGCTCCCTCAGCTTCCGCTGGAGCGCCTCGCGGGCCAGCCGTCGCTGGGCGGCCTTGCGCGCGGCGATCTGGCCCGCGCGGAGTCCGATGACGATCACGATGGGCCAGAACAGCCCGCTCGGGTCCGAGAAGGTGGCGGGGGCGTTGTTGCTGTACGCGTAGGGGTTGATGGTGGCGGGCTCGCCGTAGTCGACCATCGGGTCCACGGAGAGGAACCGCCCGGTGGCGGGGTCGTAGTCGCGGGCGCCGAGCCGGGTGAGCCCCGTGTCCGCGTCAACGGTGCCGCCCACGAAACCGAGCGCTCCCGGCCAGGTGGAAGGCTGCAGCCCGCGCTGTTCCCCGAACGGCATCAGCTTGCGTCGGGTGACGCCCATGCCGGCGGCGACCAGGTCGACCGTGGTGGTCGACGAACCGTGGTGATCCGACAGAACGAGCTGTCGGCCGCCGCCGGTGGCCCGGACCGTCATCGCGCCGTCGGGGTGGGCGTAGAAGCGCTCGGCGGTCTTGGACGTGCCGTCGGGGCTGACGGTCAGTTCCGCTTCCCCGAGGTACAGCGTCTTGCTGCCGTCGGCCGCCGCCCGGATCAGACGGCTGCCGTCCGCCCCGTAGAGGTACGACGTCTTCTTGACGCCGCCGCCCTCCACGGGCTGGGAGACCGAGGCGAGTTCGCCCTCGACGTTCCATTCCAGCGTCTGGGTGGCCCCGTTGTGCTGTCGGGTCGTCGTGTTCCCCGCATTGTCGTAGCCGAAGGTGTTGAGCCGTTCGCCGCCGGGTCCTGCCGACTTGATCTCGGCGAGCGCGTTGGGGCCTCCGACGCCGGCCTTGCCGTAGGTGTACGTCCGGGTGACGTCCTTGGCGGTGTCACCGGCGGGGTCCTTCTCGACGAGTTGCTTGCGGTTGCCCGCCTCGTCGAAGGCGTACGTCTGCCAGTAGGGGTCCGGCCCGCCGACGGTGTCCTTGGACGCGGGAGCCTGGCACTCGTCCTTCGCCGTCCAGGCCGAGGTCATCTGCCGGAGCTGGTTGTAGACGAAGCACTGGGTGTCCGTCTTGCCGTTGTCCGGTGCGGCCGCGCCCGGGGTGTCCTTGATCCGGGTGACGTTTCCGGCATCGTCGTACGTGTACCGGGTGGTGCCGATGTGGCCCGGGCTGACGGAGCGGTCGAAGCCGGCATCGGTGAGGCGGCGGGTGAACTCGTCGTACAGGTAGGTGCCGTGGACCTTCCGGCCCGCGACCCCCGCGTCCGTGCGCAGGACCTCGCCGAATGCCGAGTACTTGACGTCGTTGAGGTACGACGCCGTGCCGCCGATCGAGATGGGGAGCCCGTCCGAGTTGTACCGGAAGACGATGGTCTCGCTGACGAGGCCGCCCACGCCCGGCGGTTGGACGAAGGCCAGGTTGCCGGTGGGGGTGTAGCCGTACTTGTACTCGTAGGCGCCGCCCAGACCGGTCTCTTCCGCGGGAATGACGGTCCTGGTCGCCTTGACGCGGTACGCGCTGTCGTAGGCCGTGACCTCCTCGCGGTACTCGCGGCCGTTCTCATAGCGGATCGCCGCGGACGGAAGGCCCTTGAGGAGCGTGTCGTAGCTCCACTCGATCCGCTTCGGGCCCTGGTCGCTGCCTTCCCTCAGGGAGGTCGGCCGTCCGCCCTCATCGAGGGTCGTCACCAACGTGTTGCCACGGGGGTCGGTGGTCGAGGTGACGTTGTCCGAATCGTCGTAGGTGAGCCGGGTCGTACCGCCGTCGGGATCGGTCAGAGAGACCTGCCGTCCCCGTCCGTCGTATTCGAAGCGGGTCGCCGCACCGCCGGGAGCGGTGATCTTCACGATGTTGTCGAAGTCGTCGTACTCGTAGACGGTGTCGCGCCACGTGGTGCGGGCGGTGTCGGTGTACTCCCTGATCCGCTCGGTGCGGCCCTCCGCGTCGGTGAAGGTCGCGGTGACGGTGTCGCCCTCGGGCGGAATCGCGGTGGAGACGTCGCCGTCGCGTTCGGTGCTGGTCCGGAACTTCTCGTTGCCGCGGTGGTAGGAGACCTCCGCGACGGGGTCGCCCATGCCGTCGAACGTGGTGCGGTTCTGCGAAGGGACCTCGTTGTCCCCTACCTCCAGCAGCGTCGGTTCCGGCTCGGCGGAGTGGAAGTAGCCGTCGTTGGACTTCCACTCGCGGCCGACCGAGTCGTAGAACGTGTCGTTGACGATGCGGCCCGGTCCGTCGACCGCCTCGTCCTGGGTCTGCCGCTCACGCAGGAGGCCGTCCATGATCTCGTAGGAGACGGCGTACTCGCCGTTGTCCTTGAGCGTCCGGTTGGTGACGACCGTGGGGCCGTCGCGTCGGACGGTGTAGTCGTAGGTGGCCGACGGTGTCTTGGTGGCCGGATCCCGGTCGATCTCCCAGACCTTCAGCAGCCGTCCCAACGGGTCGTACTGCATGGTCGCCGACCTGTTGTTGGCGTCCGTCTCCTTGAGCGGCAGGCCGCGGACGGGGTCGAACTCCGTGGTCTCCGTGTGGCCGAGCGGGTCGGTCGTGACGGTCTTGACGGGGCGGGCGTGGGTGAGCGGCGTGTGGACGACCGAGGTCCTGCGGTTCTCCGCGTCCCAGGTCTCCGTCTCACGGCCGTGGATGTCGTACGCGGTCCGGTCGACGGTTATGTAGCCGTCGCCCTTCGCGTTCAGCTCCTGCACCTCGGTGGGAAGCCCCTTGACCGGGGCCCCGCCGAAGGGGAGGTTGTCGTAGAGCGTCCGGGAGTCCTCGACGACCTTGCCGCCGGTCGTGCCGCAGGCGCCCAGGGTGGTCAGCTCGCGGGACTCGGGCTCCAGCAGGTGCAGCCCGGTGTTGCGGGCGTAGGAGGTGACCGTGCACCTGCGCTTGCCGCCGGGCGTGGTCTCGTCCACCTCGGTCGGCAGCCCGTAGGCGTCGTACTCGGTGGTCTCGGTGGAGGTGCGCCAGGTCTCGCCCTTGACCCGCTCACGGGTCGAGACGGTCCGGGGGCGCGCCATCCAGGCTTCCAGCGCGGTGGTGCCCGGCCTGGCCCGACTGGCCGTCCGGACGGCCCAGGCGGTGGTCAGGACCGACGAGTCGACGGGCCCGCCGTCGGACGCGTACTCGATGTGCTCACGCGGCTGGCCCTGGAGGTGCCCCAGGTCGGGGGCGCTGCCGCCGCGGGAGTCCTCGACCGCCGCGGTGCGGGTGCCGGTCGGCAGCTTGTCACCGTGCATGCCGCGGAAGTAGCGGTCCTCGGTGAGCTGCTTGACGTCCGTGCCGGACCCGAGGCGGGTGCGCACCCGCTCGTAGCCGCGGTACTGCGACCACGTGCGCTGCTTGTTCTCGGTGAACTCCCCGTCGTCGTAGGCCCAGGCAGGAGAGCCGAGGTACTCGTACGAGGTGACCTTGTCGGGTGCGTCGGTGACCAGGTCGTCCTCGCGGACCTCGGTGACGACGTACTTGTGGAACCAGTCCTCCACCGGTTTCAGGGCGCCCTTGGGCATCCAGTACTGCGGGTAGCAGCGCAGCGTGTTGGTCTCGGGGGAGGCGGGCATCTTCCGCGGTTCCAGCGCCTTGCACTCGCGGGGCGAGTAGGTGACGCCGATGCGCCCGCCGGTCTCGGTGTCGATGGCGTGGATCCGCAGCCGGGAATAGGGCGGCAGCCCCTCGATCCCGTCGACGCGGTTGTCCATCTGGGTTCCGGCGAACGTCACCTTCGGCATGGCGGCACTGGAGCCGGCGCCGTGGCCGGTACGGGTGATGGACTCCAGCCACAGGGCCGGGGACGAACCGTCGCCGGTGGGCGGGAACTTCTGTTCCAGCTCCCAGGAGTCGACGTCGGTGAGGGCCGAGCCGGACAGCACCTTCGTGCTGATCCTGACGAGGCGCTTGGTCGACCAGAACGTCGGCGAGTACTTGTCCGTGCACTTCGCCCCGGAGGCGCACTCCTGGTCGAGAGGGGTGTCGGGCCAGTACGCGGCGTTGGCGGCCGTCCGCTTGCTCACCGCGCAGTCGAAGCCCGAGGAGGGTATGCAGCGTTCCGCCGTGGTGAAGTCGACCTGCCCGGCCGGGAGCCGGCCGAACAGGTCGCTCGCGCGCTGCCCGTAGTCGATCCGGGACAGATGGGCGGCGCGGGTGTAGGAGATCTGCTGGTCGGCCTTCATGTGCTGGCCGTAGTGGTTCTCCTCCTTGTTCCACCACAGGGTCATGGCGTCACCCAGCGGGTCGGTGACGTAGTCCAGGTTCCAGCGGTACGCCTGCGCGCAGTCGGAGGCCGCGAAGGTGGAGGCGTGGCAGGGCTCACCGGGGTGGTTGCCGAACACCGGCACGGTCAGCGCGGAGTTGGTGCGCTGGGTGGTCGCACCGGGCAGCTTGTTCAGGCCGAAGTGGTACCGCACCCCGTCGGTGCCGGTGAGAATCCAGTACTCACCGTCCTTGGCCCCGTTGTCCGCACCGGTCCTGCGCTCCAGCCTGCTGCCGTCGTCGTCGGCCGGACGCCACTCCTCCTTGCCGTTCTCCGCGGCGTCGTTCTTGACCAGTTCGGTGGAGGAGCCGCCGAGCGACATCACGACATGGTCGGAACCCCAGCACAGGTCCGCGGTCTCGCCGCTGTTGTTCGGGACCTTGTCGTCGACCTTGCCCTTGTCGTCGGCACAGGACCTGAAGCGCCGCTCGATGAAACCGGGCTCGTAGTCCCAGCCCTCGGCGATCCAGGAGGACTGGCTGTTGGTGGAGGCCGTACGGCCGTCGACGCTCTGCGAGGAGTACGACAGCTCGACCTCGGGCTGTGGACCGCCCGGGACTTCCGGGGCCTCCACCGGGTAGGACCAGGCGAAACCGCCGGAGGAGCTGCCCGCCATCCAGGAACCGGTCGGAGACAGCGACGTGGCCTCATGGCTGCCACCGGGGCCCGAGGCGGCGGCGGAGGCCGCCAGCACCATGGGCGCCGCGGTGCGAGCGGTCTTCACCTGCGGGAGGTCGACCGTGGCGCTGACGGTCCGCTCGGCGGCGTCGTTGGAGCCGCCCAGCTCGGTCCGGGTGCGGCACTCGGCCTTCTCCGGCGTGGTCAGCGCACAGGCGGGAAGCCGTACGAGCCGGAGGCGTGAGCCCCAGTCGCCGCCGTACGCATCCTTGATCGCCGTGTAATCCAGTTCGACCTCGACCGATCCCGACGCCGCAGGGGCCGTCGCGGTCTTCACCGGGGCGGTGGTGAACAGGAGCCCCTCGACGCCCGCCTTGCGGGCGGTGGCACGGTCCTTGATCTCGATCTCGGCGGCCATGCCCACCGACGCCGGCGCTTCCGTCACAGCGGCGGTGGTCCGGGAGTCGACCGCTTGCTTCGTGGAGACCTGTCGAAGCTTCACGGGCAGCTCGTCGAGGGGGCGGGAGCCCGATCCGAGAGAGCCGCCGGGCGCGGCGCGAAGCGAGCTGCGAGCGGCGGGGGAGTCGGCCGCACCGTTCCGGGGCGTCACCTGGACGGTGAAGTCGCCCACGGGCAGCTTGTCGGCGGAGGGTATCCAGTCCTTGGCGGCGTCGTTCTCGACGGGCGTCCGCTCAGCGGTGAAATCACGGCCCGGAACGGAGCGTTCCCGCTCCAGATCGGCCAGCCGGGCTTTACCCGTGCCCGCCGCGGCGGGGTCGTTGGGGACGAACGTGACCAGCATCACCAGAGCGGTCACCAGAGACACGGATCTGTGCCAGTGCCCCAAGTAGCGCAAATGTTGCAGTAGTTCCTGCACCGATCTTCCTTACCTTGCGTCACAGTTCACACGAACGGGGTGACATTAGGTGGATGGCCAAGTTGACGGCAAGTCAAGAGACAACCATGGGCAGGGTTGTCGCTGGTCAACGTTGCGCAAAGCTTGAGCGGCCCCGACGTGTACTGTTCGCCCGACATCGCAGTTGATCAGGGAGTCCTGGGGGGCTTTACTCATGCCACATATATCCACGGTGAGAAAGAGACCGGCGCGCCGTGCCGCCCGAATGGTGCTTGCGACGGTGGTCGCCGGAAGCGCGCTGGGACTAACACCGATGGGTCTCCATGCCGCATTCGCGACGGAGGAGATCGGGACGGGGGCGGCCGCCTCGCCCCGGACCGCCGAGGAAAACGCCTTCGCGAAAGCGAAAATGACCGGAGAACCGGTCGAGTTGACGGCCGAGCGTTCCAGCACGAGTGAGACGCACGCTCTGCCCAACGGGAATATGCGCCGCACCCAGCACACCGTTCCGGTCCGGGTCAAGCGCGAGGGCGTCTGGACGCCGATCGACACCACGCTCGCCCGGGCCGCCGGGCGTATCGCACCGAAAGCCGCCGCCGGGAGGGTGACGTTCTCCCCGGGCGGTAGCGCACCTCTGGTCACGCTGACCGACCAGGGGCGCGAACTCTCCCTGACCTGGCCGAAGCCGCTGCCGGCCCCCGTGCTCGACGGGTCCACCGCGACCTACCCGGAGGTCCTGCCGGGCGTCGACCTCGCCGTCGCCGCGAGCGTCGACGGCTTCAGCCAGGCCCTCATCGTCAAGACCGCCGAGGCCGCGGACAACCCGGAGCTGGCCCAGCTCGATTTCGGGCTGAAGGCGGACGGTCTCACCGTGAAGCAGGATGCCGAGGCGGGCTCCCTCACCGCGGTGAATCCGGCCGGCCAGCCGGTGTTCGCCACCTCCACCGCCCGGATGTGGGACTCCTCGGGAGCGCAGGCCGCGACCGCTCCCAGGACGGCGGCCAGGAGCACGGCGAACTCCACCGCTCAGCCCGAGGTGCCGACCGACCTGACACCCGGCACCAACAGCAGCACCGTGGACGTGGAGGTCTCCCCCGACCGGTTGACCCTGAAGCCCGACCAGGCCCTGCTCGCCTCGCCGGACACCACGTTCCCCGTCTACATCGACCCACGCGTCACCGGCACACGCCAGGCATGGACCATCGCCTACAAGCCGCACCCCGACGACAGCTACTGGAACGGCACCGGCTGGAGCGGCGGAACCACCGGCGAGGCGCGAGTCGGTTACGAATCCTCGACCAAGGGCACGGCCCGCTCGTACTTCCGTGTCGATTCCAAGTTCCTGGCCGGGGTGAAGGTCGTCGACGCGCAGTTCCAGATCACCCAGTCCCACTCCTGGTCCTGCACCCCCAAGCCGGTCGAGCTGTACCTGACCGGCACCATCAGCTCCGCCACGACCTGGAACAAGCAGCCGGCCCAGTCCACCCGCCAGGACCGGCGTGACTACGCCCACGGCAACGAAAGCGTCGGGTGCGCCGACAAGGCCGTGGACTTCACGGCCAAGGACGCGGCGGTCAAGGCCGCCGCGGGCAAGTGGACGAACATCACCTTCGGGCTGCGCGCGCCCCAGAGCGCGGAGGACGCCAAGGACCCGTACAGCTGGAAGAAGTTCAAGCCGGACGCCAAGCTGATCGTCGAGTTCAACCGTCCGCCCAAGGCGGCCTGGGCGCTCGACACCTCGCCCAGCACCAAGGTCGGTGCGAACGAATGCGGCAACGGCAGCACGTTCGTGACCCTGGGCAACACCGACGTCACCCTGACCGCGCAGGTCTGGGATCCGGACGGCGGGGACGTCAACGTGCAGTTCCATCTGTGGGCCACCGGTAAGCACGACGTGGCTCCCGGGATCATCTTCGACAAGAAGGTCCGCAAGACGGTTCTGGCGCAGGACCCCAAGGGCGTTCAGGCCAGGATCACCGTCCCCAAGACCCTGCTGGACCAGCACAAGGGCGCGAGCAACGGCCAGTTCTCCTGGAAGGCCCAGGTGGAGGACGTCGCCGACGCCGGTTTCGCCTCCGACTGGACGCCGACCCAGGGGGCCAGCGGCTGCCGCTTCGGGTTCGACCCCACCGCCCCTTCCGCGATGCCGACCGTGACCTCCGTCGGCGGACTGTTCCCGGAGGACGCCGAGGGCGCCCTCGCCCGTACCGAGGGCGAGTTCCTTCTCGGAGCGGGCGGGGAGAAGGACATCGTGGAGTACCGGTGGGCCTTGGACCGCACGCCCCCGAACAACTCCGTGAAGCCCGCGACCGCCGGTGGAAGCGTGTCGGTCAAGGTGACTCCGCCGACCCCCGGCCCGCACACGCTGTACGTCCAGGCGTTCGACGCGGGCAAGAACGCCGGCCCGGTCCTTCCCTACAAGTTCTATGCGAAGAGCCCGGGAATCGTGGACAAGCCCGGCGACGTGAACGGCGACGCCCTGCCCGACCTGTTCGCCGTCGACGGCGGGGGCAAGCTGAGGCTGTACTCCGGCACCGGCAACGGACAGATCGCGCCCATGGTGGCGCAGAACACCGCGGCCGACTGGAGCGCCGCGCTGCTCACCCACCGGGGGGACTGGACCGAGGACTACTACGAGGACCTGGTCACCCGGCTGCCCGACGGCAAGCTCTGGCTCTACCCCAATGACGGACTGGGCGAGTTCACCGACGACACCCGGCAGGAGGTCTACTTCTTCGCGGACCCGGAGACCGACGTGTCCCTCGACCCCCGCTCCATCAAGCAGATCGTGTCGATCGGGGACGTGTCGGCCGGCGAGGAGTCGTCGAACCCCGACTTCGTCGCGGTCATCGGCGACCAGCTCTGGTTCCTGCCGGGCTACACCGGGGGCACGATGCAGCCCGGCTACCCGATCGGGGCCGCGGGCTGGAGCACCAGGCAACTGGCCTCTCCCGGCGATGTCGACGGCGACGGCTTCGTCGACCTGGTCGTCCGTGACACCGCCAACGGCGCGGTGTGGCTGTACCACGGGCGGAGCAACGGCGACGCCGACGGCGACGGCGTCCCGGACGGCGGCACCGACCCGGCCTCGCTGGCCTCCGACGCCGGCCGCACCGCGTATGCCACCGGCTGGACCACGGCGGCCAGACCGCTGGTGACGGCTTCCGGCGACTCCGACGGCGACGGCGTGCCCGACCTGTGGACCACCACCGCCGACACCACGGCGGGGCTGGAGTTCATTCCGGGCCGCAGGAACGGCCTCGTCGGTGCGCCGACCGTTGCCGGTACCGGCGGCTGGCAGCCCATGAAGGCCCTCTCGTAGGACGCGTTCACCGGGGCGTCGTTCCTCGGGAGGCCCGGTCCGCCGCCCACGCCGGGGGGCGGGCCGGGCCTCGCGCGCTGCCGGGCGCTGAGGCGGCGACCCGACCGGTACGGAAGCCGTGCGGGCGGCGGGGGCGGGCGGGGGAGGCGCCTGGTGGCCGACCGCGCCGGGATCAGTGCTGGACCAGCCCTCCGACCGGCACCGGGCCCACGTGGCCCGAGGCCGGGAGGGTGTCCGCCAGGGCGAGGCCCACATCCACCAGCGAGGACCGGCGCAGGCGGGCGACCTCGGGCAGCGGGGTCCACACCGAGGCGGCGGTGTCACCGTTCGGCTCGGGGCGGAGCGTGCCGCCGGTGACGCGTACGCGGTAGAAGACGCCGACGTTCTGGAGCTCGGGCGCACCGGGCCGGCGGCGCTCGGCCGCCGGGACCACTCGCGAGTCCACCCCGAGCAGGCGCTCCACCTCGGCCTCCAGACCGGTCTCCTCGGCGACCTCGCGGACCACCGCGTCGTACGGGTCCTCCGCGTGCTCGACACCGCCGCCCGGGAGCGTCCAGACGCGGTCGCCGTCCGGCCCCACGGCCAGCGCGAGCAGCACGCGCCCGTCCTCGATGCAGACCGCGTACGCGGCGAGTCGTCGGTCCATGCGGGGAGGCTACCGGGCGGACGGGCGGACGGGCGGACGGGCGGACGGGCGGACGGGCGGACGGGCGGACGGGCGGACGGTCGGACGGGCGGACGGGCGGACGGGCGGACGGCCGGCGGGGCCGCTGGGCGGACCAGCCGCGTCGCGCCCGGGGGCCCCTGATCACCCAAGATCATCGCCGTGCAGAATGACCCGTATGTCGACAACGAACACTCCGCGGACGGCCACGCTCGACGACGCCCCGGAGATCAGCCGCACCCTGGCCCGCGCCTTCGCCGACGACCCGATGATGGACTGGTTCTTCCCCGGCGGAGCCTCGCGCGAGCCCGATCTGATCCGCTACTTCACCACGATCTTCACCCGGCAGTACGGCCGCCACGGTAGGTGCGAGCGCACCGCGTCGGCGGCCGCGTTCTGGGTGACGCCGGAGGGGCAGGAGAAGGCGGTCCCGGACGCGGAGACGATCGCGGAGCTGGAGGAGATCCTGGGCGACCGGGCGCCCCTGTTCCGGGAGGCCGTCCAGGCCGCCGCCGAGCACGGGCCGAAGGAGCCGCACTGGTACCTGGCGGTCGTCGGCGCGGACCCGGCCGCCCGGGGCCAGGGGCACGGAGCGGCCCTGCTGCGCTCCGGGCTGGCCCAGGCCGACGCGGCGGGGCTGCCGGTCTACCTGGAGTCCTCCAAGCCGGACAACCTCCCCTTCTACGAGCACTTCGGCTTCACGGTGCTGGGCGAGGCGGCCCTCCCGGGCGGCGGCCCGGTGCTGTGGGTCATGCGGCGCGAACCGGTGCCCGCCGGGCGGTAGCGGGACGGCGGCGTGAGGGGCGCCGGGTTCACGTGCGCGCCCCGGGGCCCCTCCCGCGTCAACACCCGTACCCCGGTGCCCGCTTCTGCCCGCGCATCCGTCCGCGCCCGGTGCGGACGTGCCGCTCGACCATGCGAAAACCTTCAGGGTGGCGGCCAGGGGCCGGGCTGATGATGCCGCCGACCCGTGGATCGAGCGGGGTTCGCGCAACGGGGTGACCAGGACCGGAGACGGAGGCGTGAAGGGCCTCGGGACCGAGGCGCGGGGTCCTGCCGCTCCGTAGGGTTCCGGGACGAGCGGCCCCCGACCGAGAACCGGGGCCGCGCTCACCAGGAGGTCCCCGATGCCGGCAGACGCCTGGGCCCATGTCCGTATCGCCCGCCCGTCCCGCGACCTTCGAGCGGCCGAACGCTTCTGGGTCGCCGGGCTCGGCCTCGCCGTCCAGTACCGCCACGAGGCGGACGGCACCCCCGGCCGCCACTCGCTGCTCGTGGTGGGCTGGCCCGATGCCGCCTGGCACCTGGAGTTCGTCCACGACCCGGCGGCCCCCGTCGAACCGCGCCCGACACCCGAGGACCTGCTCGTGGTCTACCTCGGCGAAGAAGTGCCGGACGTCCTGGTGCGGCGGCTCGAAGAGCACGGCGGCACACGGGTGCCCGCGCACAACCCGTACTGGGACACCTGGGGCGTCACCGTTCAGGACCCGGACGGCTACCTGCTGGTGCTCTCCACCCGGACGTGGTCGTCGGCTGCCGACTGAGGGGTGCGGCGTTCCGCGATGGAACACAGCTCTTCAGCCGGACCGGAGCCGGTAGGTCCACCGACTGCCACTGAGGCTCCCATCCTCAGGAGTTCGGCGCCGTGCCCGAACCGAGGTCTCACCGCATACCGGAGCGACGGAGGCGTGTCCGGCGCACGTTTACTTTCCGTAATTCGGCTCGGTGGACACTGGAAGGGCCATGCGAGACCACGTCGGTGTCGACGCACCAACCGGGCCTGCTGCCGAACGAGTTCGAACGGCACCAAGCTCAGCTTCCTGGCCGCCGACCACCACGGCACGAGCAGCATCGCCACCGATGCCACTACGCAGGCCGTCACCAAGCGCTACAGCACACCGTTCGGCGCTCGACGCGGGACCAAGCCGACTTCCTGGCCGGACGACAAGACGTTCTTGGGCAAGCCGGCGGACTCCACAACAGGGCTGACCCACATCGGTGCCCGTGAGTACGACCCGGGGACCGGCCAGTTCATCAGCGTCGGCCCGCTGCTCGAAATCGACAAGCACCAGACGCTCAACGGCTACAGCTACGCCGGCCAGTCCCCAGCTACGAACTCCGACCCGACCGGCACCTGCCTGGACCCGGGGAACGGCAGATGCCAGCCGGGGGACAACAGCGGCAAGCCGGACCCTTCGTTCCCGATCAACAGCAGCTCACCGCCCGGCGGCGGCGGGCCGGGTTACAACGGCACGGCGCCTACCGGTGGCTCCGGGGGGACCGGTGGTGGCGGTGGTGGCACTGCATTTGTTGTGGGGCCCAACGGGATGGTTTGCAGTGAGCTCTTTCCAACCTCAGGCTGACGCGTGGTGGTGAAGGACGAGGACGGCCTTCACCACGTCGGTTATGCGGTTGGTGCTGCAGCGGAGTTTCCGCAGGAGCCGCCAGCTCTTGAGGGTGGCCATGGCCTGCTCGCCGAGGCAGCGGATCTTGGCGTGGGTGGTGTTGTGACGGCGCTTCCATCGCTTGAGACGGCGGCCCCGAAACGGGACTCGGACGGTTCCGCCGGCACCTTGATACGCCTTGTCAGCCCAGCATTTGAGTCCGGCTTCAGCGAGGGCTTCGATAATCCCGTGCTGTCGCGCGGCGGTGAGGTCGTGAGCGGAGCCGGGCAGCGCGGGCGAGGCGTCCGAACGGGTCGGTGAGGACCTGGACGTTCACGCCGTGGCGCTTGTGTTTCCCGGAGTAGTACGGGGTGTCGGCGGCGATCCGGTCGATCGGCGACAGGGTGCCGTCGAGGATGACGAACGCCTTCGCCCGGATTGCCTTCATCGCCTCGGCCAGGGACGGGGCGAGGATGGCCAGGATGTCGACGGCCTCGCGTATGTAGCGGAAGGCGGTCGCGATCCCGATGCCGAAACCGGCCGCGAGCTGTGCGTAGGTGTCACCGCACCGCAGGTGGGCCAGGGCCAGCAGAGCCTGTCGCGCTGCGGGAAGCCGCCGCCACCGCGTGCCGATCTCCCTCCGTCTGGCTGTCAGTTGCCCGGTCAGGAACCGCAGGGTGCGGGTGGACAGATCGATCGACGACGGATAGACAAGCACACGAAGCTCCTGGCGGACACGGGTGATCTTGGTCGTGAACCCGTCTACCAGGAGCTTCCTTCATGCCCACCGCTGGGCTGCCGACCCAGCCTCCCGGCAGGTTGGACGAGGTGCACGGAATCGATGGCGCTCAACGCTGACCACCCACGGCCTGGCCACTCAGCTACCAGCGGGGCCAGATGAGCTGCCGAGCTGCCAGTGAGGAATGGAGGCGCCAAACGGAACGATCAGTCATATCCGTCATTCGCAGATCATGTCCACCCGCTATCACGCACCAACTCGTTGGTGCGATCATCACCACATGAAGATCGATTTGCGTCGCATCAGTGCGGTGGTTGTTCTGCTCGTCGGCATGTCCCTGGCCGTGTGGGCCATCATCGGACCGCCCCAGGACTGGACGGGCAGCATGTGGTGGGCTCGTGCGGGACTGTGTGCGGGAGGTCTTGGACTGGTACTCCTCAGCGCGCAGCTGATGTTCCCGATCAACCGCAAGAAGGACAGGGACGCCGACCGGGACCCAACGTCCGCATGGGGATCCCTGGCCGGGCCGCTGGACGACCTCTTCTGAAGGGCCAGGGCGAGAACGGGCGACGTGCGAGCCTTCACGCGTACCGCATACGGCCCTGAACCCGGTAAACGCGAAGGAAAAGGATGCTGGCCAGAGCCCGTGGTTGGCGGCGTGGGAAACCCAGACTGACCGTAGCGCGGGTTCACGGCACTCCCGCTGCTCTCGCCGCAGACGACATCAAGTGCTGGGCCGACAAGGC
The DNA here is from genome assembly GCF_044330565.1 of Streptomyces sp. NPDC017448. NCBI lineage: Bacteria > Bacillati > Actinomycetota > Actinomycetes > Kitasatosporales > Streptomycetaceae > Streptomyces > Streptomyces sp. NPDC017448. The sequence continues at coordinate 198,337 of NZ_JBIRLM010000003.1, forward strand.
ATATCAGGGCGCGGGTCCTGCTGTCCGCGTCCCGATCCGGGGCAAGAACCTGCGCGGCTGGCGTCGTCGTCACAACCGCGATCACGCCAAGATCCGCAGCCTCAGAGAACGCGCCATGGCAACCTTCAAGTCCTGGCGGCTCCTGCGGAAGCTCCGCTGCAGCACCATGCGGATCACCGCCGTCGTCCGGGCCGCGGTCGCCCTCGAACTCACCACCTGATCAAGATGGAAAAGGCTCACCATACAGTGATTGGATTAATTGGAAGAGATGGGACTCCCCGGAGTGAGTAATGTCTGATATAAGTGTTCAATATCCGGAGATGAGGGGGCTGATAATTGAGCATCTCGCGAGGTTGGCCGACCCTGATTGGCGTGCATCGAATCTGCAAAAGGGGAGTTCGGTGGAACTCGATTTCGATGGCCTCGTGAATTTCCTCTACGACACGAGTGGTCTACTGCATGATCCTCGTGGGGCGCTTGGACTTACTTTGGGCGGCTTCGAAGAGGTGGAGGCTATTCAGCGCCTGAGGGATACTTTCGAGGCAGCCATTGAGGAAGGAGGGCTTACCGGTGAGAACCCGGGAACTGATCCCCTATGGGATGTGATCGGAGATGAATCTGCAACTGTCGTAGACGTGCTGCCCGCACGTGGATGCGGGAGCGGTAAACCCGGTCCCGGATGAAGGCGCCAGTCTTTCGTAAATCGAGAGAGAGGTGCGCTCAGCTCGCCGCCCACGTCTCCGGCGCCCACACCCCCGACCGCTTCAGCGACGCCGGGCAGTGGCGGAAGACCTCGTCGATCTCCACGACCAGGGCCAGCGACGGGCGTCGGCCCTGCACCGCCATCGCGTCGAAGAACGGACCGTCCGTGACGATGCGGGCGCGGCCGTTGACGCGCAGGACGTCCATCGCGCCCGGTATCAGGTAGAGCAGGCCCACCCGGGGGTTGGCCAGGATGTTGTGGAAGCTGTCGGCGCGGCGGTTTCCCGGCCGGTCGGGCAGCGCGATCGTGGACCGGTCCAGGACGTGGGTGAAGCCGGGGGTCCCGCCGCGCGGGGTGGCGTCGCAGTCGCCGTTCGCGTCGGAGGTGGCCATCGTGCAGAACGGGGAGCGGGCCAGCAGCTCCAGGTCGTCGTCGGTGAGCCGGTCGTGGACCTTGTCGATGACGATCGGGTGCGGGGTTCCCAGGAGTTCGCGCAGTTCTTCCGCCGAGCCGAGGGGCACGGTCCCTGCCAGCGGATCGGCCGCGGCGGGGGCGGGGGCGGTGGAGTCGGCGGCGTACGGCAAGGGAGTGCTCCGGAGCTGGTGGGGTGTGGCAGCGCGCGGTCGGACAGGCGCTGTTAGGGTGACCTTACTTTGGGTCTCCTGGCGGCCCCCGCCCCGGGGTGGCGCCGGTCGCACTCACCGTCCGGGGCGCCCCGGCCCGGCCATGCGCTCCCTCCGGGGCGGACCGGTCGGCGACGACAGCGCCTCCCGTGCCCGAGGGTCCCGGCGTGACGAACCAGCGTGAGGAACGAACAGTGCACCACCGCATGGCGCCTGCCCCGGCGGCCGGGTCGTGAGCGGCTCGGCCCTCCTGGCGAAGGGGAAACCGTCGGACGGCGGCACCCCGCCCCGGCGCAAGCGCAGCAGGCCCGTCCTCGCCCTCGGGCTGCTCGCCGCCCTCGCCGTACTCCTCCTCACCGTCGCCGCCAGCCTCGCCGTCGGCTCCGGCGACGTGCCCTTCCGGGACGTCGTCGACGGGGTGCTCGACCCGGACACGGCCGTCAAGGGGCAGCTCATCGTCCAGGAGGTCCGCATCCCGCGCACCGTCGCCGGGCTGCTGGCCGGCGCGGCGCTCGGTCTCGCGGGCACGGTGATGCAGGGCGTCGCCCGCAACCCCCTGGCCGACCCTCAGCTCCTCGGCGTCAACGCCGGCGCGTCCGTCGCCGTCGTCTGCTCGATCACCCTGCTCGGGTTCACGGCCGCCACCCAGTTCATCTGGTTCGGCTTCCTCGGCGCGCTGCTCGCCGCCCTCCTCGTGTACGGGGTCGGCTCGCTCGGGCGGGAGGGTGCGACTCCGGTCAAGCTGGCCCTCGCCGGGGCCGCGACCGCCGCCGTCCTCACCTCGGTCACCAGCGCCATCCTCCTCCAGGACCGGGGCAGCTACGACCAGTTCCGGTTCTGGCAGCTCGGGGCGCTGACCGCCCGCGGCCCCGAAGTGCTCTGGCAGGCATCGCCGTTCATCCTGGTCGGCACCATGCTGGCGCTGGCCCTCGGACCGCAGCTCAACGCCCTCTCGCTCGGCGACGACCTCGCCCGGGGGCTGGGTCAGCGCGTCGGGGCCATCCGCGTGGTCGCCGCCCTCGCCGTGGTGATCCTCTGCGGCGCGGCCACCGTCGTCGCCGGGCCCATCGGCTTCGTCGGGCTCGCCGTACCGCACGCCGCCCGCCTCGTCACCGGCCCCGACTACCGCTGGGTGCTCCCGTACAGCATGGTGCTCGCCCCGATCATGCTGCTCCTCGCGGACATCGTCGGCCGGGTCGTCGCCCGCCCCGGCGAGGTGCAGGTCGGCGTGGTCACGGCCGCCCTCGGCTGCATCCCCTTCATCTGGCTCGTCCGGCGCAGGAAGCTGGTGGAACTGTGAGCCGGGCACCCGTCGTCGCCGAGAACGCCACGCACGCGGACGAGGAGCGCCTCGCCGACGCCGTACGACGGATCTCCGCCGTACGCTCCCGGGGGCTGCGGCGCTCCCTCCTCGTCGGAGCCGGACTGCTGGCCGCCGTGGTCGTCGTGTTCGGCGTCTCGCTCAGCGTCGGCGACATGGTCATGCCGATCGGGAAGGTCGTGGAGACCCTGTTCGGAGGCGGCGACGGCGGATCGCGGTTCGTCGTCCTGGAACTGCGGCTGCCCCGCGCCCTCCTGGCCGTCCTCGTCGGTACCGCCTTCGGGCTCTCCGGAGCCGTCTTCCAGGCCGTGCTGCGCAACCCTCTCGCCAGCCCCGACCTCATCGGCATCAGCGCCGGAGCCAGTGCGGTCGCCGTCACCGCCGCCCTGCTCTTCCAGGTCAGCGGCCTCGCTCTCTCCGCGAGCGCCCTCACCGGCTCCCTGGCCGCCGGGGCGGCCATCTACCTGCTCGCCTGGCGGCAGGGCGTAGCCGGACAGCGCCTGGTCCTCGTCGGGATCGGCGTCGGCATGGGACTGTCCAGCATCGTCTGGTACGTGATGGCGCGCTCCGACGTCACCGACGCGCAGGAGGCGTTCCGCTGGCTCGCGGGCAGCCTCAACGGCCGCTCCTGGGGCCAGGTGTGGCCGCTCCTCATCGCCCTCGGCCTCCTCGTCCCGCTGACCGTCCTCGCCGCCCACGTGCTGCGCCCCCTCCAACTCGGGGACGACGCCGCCGCCGGGCTCGGCGCGAAGGTCGAGCGCGGTCGGCTCGCCCTGCTGGCCTGCGCGACCGCGCTCGCCGGGGTCGCGACCGCCGCCGCCGGACCCGTCGGGTTCGTGGCGTTCGTCGCCGCCCCGATCGCCCGGCGGCTGGTCCCGGGCCGGGGTGCGGCCCTGCCGCAGGCGGCCCTGACCGGGGCGCTCCTGGTCCTGGTCGCGGACTTCGCGGCGCAGCACGCCCTGCCCTCGGTCCAACTGCCGGTGGGCGTGGCCACCAGCATCCTCGGCGCCCCGTACCTGCTCCTGCTCCTGGCCCGCGCCAACCGCGTGGGCAGCGGGGGCTGAGGCGACGATGTATCGACAAGTCGATGACAACGAAAGGCATGGCCCTGGCGTGGCCGAACACACTCTGGAAGCCCGTGACGTCCGGCTCGGCTACGGCGAACGCGAGATCGTCCCCGGTCTGAGCGTGGCCGTGCCGCCCGGGAAGATCACCGTCATCGTGGGGCCCAACGCCTGCGGGAAGTCGACGCTGCTGCGCGCCATGGCCCGGCTGCTCGCCCCCACCGGCGGAGCGGTGCTGCTGGACGGCCGGTCCATCCAGGAGATGCCGACCAAGGAGGTCGCCTCCGTGCTCGGCATCCTGCCGCAGAGCCCCACCGCCCCGGAGGGGATCACCGTCTCCGACCTGGTCGGACGCGGCCGCTATCCGCACCAGGGCTGGTTCCGCCGCTGGAGCGCCGAGGACGACGAGGCAGTGGCGCGGGCGCTGCTGTCGACCGACGTCCTCGAACTGGCCGACCGGTCGGTGGACGAGCTGTCGGGCGGCCAGCGCCAGCGGGTGTGGATCGCGATGGCGCTGGCCCAGCGCACGGACATCCTGCTGCTCGACGAGCCGACGACCTTCCTGGACGCCAGCCACCAGCTCGACGTCCTGGACCTGCTCACCGACCTCAACCACGAGCGGGGCGTCACCATGGTCGCCGTGCTCCACGACCTCAACCTCGCCTGCCGGTACGCGGACCACATGATCGCGATGCGGGAGGGGCGGATCGTCGCGGAGGGCCGTCCGGTCGACATCGTGACGGAGGAGCTGGTCGGCGAGGTCTTCGGGATGCGCTGCTCGGTGATCGAGGACCCGGCGTCGGCCACCCCGATGGTGGTGCCGCTGGGCCGCCACCACGTGAAGGGGCCGGGTGGCTGAGCCGCGTACGGGGGAGGGGCCGGTGGCCTGAGTCGCGTAGGCGGGAGGGGCGGCGGCCTGAGTCGCGTACGTACGGGGGAGCCCTTCAGGTCAACCCGCCGGCACCGTTGCTATTAGGTGAGGCTAACCTAAGAGGCATGAACGCTTCCGCTTCCCGTACCCGGCGGCCCCGCCGCACCCCCGTCCTCGCGGCCGGCGCCGTGGCCGCCCTTCTCCTCGGCCTCTCGGCCTGCGGCTCGTCGGACGACTCCGACAGCCCCGCGTCCGCCGCCTCGGGCGGGGCCTCGGCGGGCGCCTTCCCCGCCAAGGTCGGGACGAAGTTCGGCGAGGTCACCGTCGACAAGCAGCCGAAGCGCATCGTCGCGCTCGGCTGGGGCGACGCCGAGACCGTCCTCGCGCTCGGCGGCCAGCCGGTCGGGGCCAGTGACTGGCTGCCGTTCGGCGGCGAGGGCGTCGGCCCCTGGGCCAAGGGCATGTACGACAAGAAGCCGGAGCTGATCGGCACGATGGAACCGGAGTTCGAGAAGATCGCCGCCCTCCAGCCCGACCTGATCCTGGACACCAAGTCCAGCGGCGACCGGACGCGTTACGACACCCTGAAGAAGATCGCCCCGACCGTGGGCGTGCCGAAGGGCGGCGACCAGTACAAGATCTCGTGGGAGCAGCAGACCACGATGATCGCCGCCGCCATGGGCGTGCCGGAGAAGGGCAAGGAGCTGATCGCGGAGACGGAGAAGAAGTTCGAGGCCGCGGCGAAGGCCCACCCCGAGTTCAAGGACAAGACCATCACCGTCGGCTCGCGTACCTCCGAGGGCTTCGGCGTCTACGTCGGCGGTACGGGGCGCATCGACTTCGTCGAGCGGCTCGGCTTCAGGAACAACCCGAAGGCCGAGGCCCGGGCCGGCGAGGGCTTCTCCGTCTCCGTCTCCAAGGAGAACCTGGACCTGCTCGACGCCGACCTGACCGTGATGACCCCGATCGGCATCCCGGCCGCGGACATCAGCGGCGACCCGCTGTACAAGGCCGTCCCGTCGGTGAAGGCGGGCAACGCCCTCGTCTTCGACGACAAGGGCATCTCGCAGGCGTTCGCGACGGACTCGGTCCTGTCCGTCTCGTACGCGCTGGAGAAGGTCGTCCCGCTCTTCGCGGAGAAGGTCGCGAAGTAGCGGCGCCCGTAGGCACGCGGCGACCGTCGCACGCACGCGCGCAGCGCCCCGTCCCCGGGGAACCGGGTGCGGGGCGCTGAGTGCGTCGGTACGCGGGGGCGTGGGGGGTCAGGCCTGCGGGGCGGCCGCCTTGATCGCGGAGATGTCGAAGGTCAGCTTCACCTTGTCGCTGACCATCACGCCGCCGGTCTCCAGCGCCGCGTTCCAGGTCAGGCCCCAGTCGGAGCGCAGGATCTCGGCGCTGCCCTCGAAGCCCACGCGCTCGTTGCCGTAGACGTCGGTGGCGGAGCCGTTGAACTCCAGGTCGATGGAGAGCGGGCGGGTGACGTCCTTGATGGTCAGGTCGCCGGTGATCCGGTACGCCTCGCCGCCCAGCTGCTCGGCCCGCGTCGAGCGGAACGTCATGAGGGGGAACTTCTCCGCGTCGAAGAAGTCGCCGCTGACCAGGTGGCCGTCGCGGTCGGCGATGCCGGTGTCGACGCTGGCGATCTTCACGTCGATGGAGGCGGAGGAGTTGGCGGGGTCCGTGCCGTCCAGCACCAGGGTGCCCTCGTGCTCGCCGAAGGAGCCGCGCACGTTGGTGACCATCGCGTGGCGCACGGTGAAGCCGATGCTGCTGTGCGCCGGGTCCACGGTGTACGTACCGGTCAGGGCGGCGAGCGCGGGGTCCACGGCGGGGGTCTCGGTGGCGGTGGTGGTGGCGGTCGGCTTGCGGTTGAACAGAGCCATGGCTCCTCCTCGGGGATGCGCTGCGGGGACGGGGGTCAGCTGTGCCGAAGGCCGCTTTCGTTCAACCTTCAACGAGATTGACTGTAGCGCGATCTAGTTCAATGTTCAACATCTTGCGTGCGGGCGTCTTGTCCCGCGTTCGGGAGCCTCGCCCGTCGTTCAGACCCTTTCGCCCGGGCCCTTTCGCCCAGGCTCCTTCGGTCGGGCCCTTTCGCCCGGGCCCTTTCGCCCGGGCCCCTTCGGCCGGGCCTCGCGCGACGCGGCCGCCGAACCGGCGCGGGGCGCGCGCCCCCGGGTGCCCCCGCCCTCTGGCGGACGCGCGTAGAACTCGGGCACTATCTCCCTGCCCGGCGTACGGGGCCCGTGCCCGCCCGTGCCCCCCCTGGATTGTCATGAGCAGGAGGAATCACCCCATGGTGACCCGTCCACGACTCCGCTCCGCCCTCACCGCCCTCGCCCTCGTCCTCGGCGCGCTCTTCGCGCCCGGCGTCGGCCTCCTCGGCGGCGGCGCCACCGAGGCGCACGCCGTGACCAAGCTGACCCACGCCCAGGCGACCTCCCGCTTCAGCTCGTCCGGGATCACCTGGTCGTCCTCCGGCGGCTGCTCCGACCGGGCCAACCCCACCTGCACCTCGTTCGACCAGCTCAACCTGGCGAGCGCCCAGGGTGCGCAGACCCTCAAGAGCGCCACCGGCTGTGCGCTCAGGATCACCGGCGGCACGGAGACCGGGCACGCGGGCGGCACGTACTCCCACTGGAACGGCTACAAGCTCGACTTCGCCAAGAGCACCTGCCTGAACAACTACGTCACCGGCGCCTTCACCTACATCGGCACCCGAGGCGACGGCGCGCGCCAGTACCGGTCCGGCTCCGGCAACATCTACGCGGACGAGGGCAACCACTGGGACGTGACGTACTACAACTGCGGCGGCTGCTGACCACCGCCGTGACCCGGGGGTCGTCCGCCGCACCGCATGCCGCGACGGCCCCCGGGTCCACGGCCCGCGCCTACGGGATCGGGTCCGCGTCCGGCCCCTCCTGCTCCAGCAGCTCCTGGGCGAACTCCTCCCACTGCGCGTACCGGTCCGGGTGCGCCGACCGCTGAACCGCCTGGCAGGCCCTGCCCGGCTCCATCGACTCCCAGCCGTCGATCTGGAGCAACCCGGGGTTGGCGCTGGGCGAGGGCAGCCCGTAGAAGGACTTGGACGCGGTCGGCACATGGGTGATCTGGGCCGCCGTACCCCAGCCCATGCTCGGACGCTGCTGGAAGACGCCGAGCGAGTCGTGGTCGACCGGAGACGTGTAGTTGACGAACTTCGACTCCTGCATGGCCGTCATCAGGGCGATGACCTGCGCCTCATCGGAGAGCTCCGCCCCCTTGCCGACGCCGATGACCGTACGGGCGTGGGCCAGCTGCTCGGGGCCGAGGTCGGTCGGTGCGGCGAAGAAGGCGCGCAGCTCACTGTCCGGGGCCGTCTTCAGCAGATGCGCCGTGGCGAGGTCCACGCGGCCGGTCGGGGGCAGCCCATAGCTCTGCTGGAAGGCGCGCAGCCCGTGCGCGCCGGGGGAGTGCGGGGAGCCGGGGGGCTGCGGGGAGGGGGAGCCCGGCGGGGCGGGGGCCGCGTGGGCCGGAGCCGCCGCTGTCAGCAGGAGCCCGGCGGCGAGCGCCGTGAGCAGCCTGCGGGTGAGTCGGTTCATTCGCATACGGCACCGTCCCGGGGCCGGGGGACGAAGTCAAGAACGCCACACAAGGTGACAATTGATGAGGTATCGGATGCCGGAACGCCCCGGTGGCACCCGGACGCACGGGCTCCGCCGGATGCACGGGCCCTACCCGTCGCCCGTGCACCCCGCCGCCGGGTGCCCGTGCACCCTGCCGCCGGACGCCCGTGCGCCCCCGCCGACGGGGCACACGGGCATCCGGCCCGGCTGCCGGCCGGGTGTCAGGACCCCACGCTCACCGTGAAGCGGCGCGGGTTCCCGTCGTGCGCCGCCCCCGAGACGTCCGGCTCGCCGTCCGGGCGGACGTCGTCGTACGGGAACGCGTAGCCGATCGGGCTGTTCGCGTGGACCAGCCGGGACCAGTGGTTGGTCACCGCCGTCCGGTAGTAGTCCGCCGAGGTCGTGCCGTTCGGCTGGCTCGGGCGGCTCAGCATGATCGAGCGGTTGAAGCCCGCCGCGAGCCGGGCCAGGATCGCCTTCTTGTCGTCGCTGTCGCCGGGGTTGTTGGTGAACGGGCCGTGGTTGCAGGTGAAGACGTCCTTCGTCTCCGGCTTGGTGAAGGTGTGGCCGCCCTCGAAGGTCAGCGTGTCCCCGCTGACCCGGCCCGCCCGGGTGCCCCGGCCGCCCTGGAGGTCGATGCGCAGCTCCTCGGAGCGGTACTTCTCCCAGACCTCGTCGATCTGCGCGGTGAACAGGTCCCGGAACGGCATCTCGGCGGGGCGGTCGAAGTACGGGGCCATGATGTTCTGCGGCGAGACGACCCGCAGGACGCCGCCGTCCCCGCCCCGGGTGATCAGCCTGTCCCACGGCTGCCCGTCGGCGGCCGCCTGAGCGGCCAGGCCGTCCGCGATCCGCTGCACCGCGCCGTCCGGGAGCGGGGCCACCGTGTGCGTCGCGTCGCCCTCCAGCGTGATGCCGATGGGGAGGGCGGTGACCAGGTCCACGTAGCTGATGTTGGAGTACAGCTGCTCCGTGTTGAAGGTGAACTCGCAGAACGACCACGTGCGGGCGTAGTTCGGGTCGGTGGGCGTCGCGAACGCCGGCTCCACCAGCGCGGGGCCCGGATTGAGGTAGAAGTCCAGCTTGTCGTCGCGGACGAAGTAGACCCGCGCCCCGTACATCTGCGGCAGGGTCAGCACGACCGGGCCCGCGCCCGCGCCCCTGAGCGGGATGGCGCAGTCGACGGGCAGCGGGGTCTGCGGGGCGCCGGGGGAGTCGGGGCGGTAGACGCCGCCGTCCGGCTTGAGCAGCACCCAGCGGCCGGTGCCCGGCTCGTGGCCGGTCACATACGCGTGCACCGTGCCCGGCAGCGACCTGTTCTCCAGGGCCAGTTCGCAGGTGGCGGGGGCCGCCGAGGCGCGCGGACTCAGGGCGGAGCCCCAGGCGGGGTACGTGAGCGCCGCAGCCGATGCGGCGGCGCCGGTCAGGAACGTTCGGCGTGAAATCACGAAGGAACTCCCGAGGTGGTGGTGGGGGGGGCCGCAGGCGGGCGGTGGGGGGTGCGCGGAGAGGCGCGGGGCCGTGGGGGTGCCTGCGGTGCGCACCACTCTCGCCAGCCCCGACGAGAGCGTCAAGAGGTGTGACCGAGAGCGCTCTCATTCTCTCCGGGTCTTCACAACTCGACGCCTCGAAGCGGTACTTGCCGGATGCGAGTGGGTGCGAACCGCGGCCGTCCCGGCACCGCCCCCGCCAAGAGGTGAACGCGCCGTCGCGGCGGCCCGCCCCACCGCCCCCACCGCCCCGACTTGGACTAACGCACCGGGGTTGTTGGACGGAGTCGGCCCCCGGAGGCGATGTCCGTTGACGGTGTCCGGACGCGGCGACTACTCAAGGGGCCATGTCGTCAAGATTCCCTCGCCCCGGCCTGGTCGCCGCGGCCTCCGCAGCCGTTCTGGCGCTCGTGGGGGCCGCCCTCCCCGCCGCGGCCGCCGATCCGTCCCCCTCACCGGCCGGGGCGGCCCGGGCCGCCGGGTCCGCCGTCATCGGCTCCGACCGGCTCGCCGTCGCCGTCGCCGACGACTTCCCGCGCGTCCTGTCGTACACCGACCGGGCGAGCGGCGCACAGCTGCTCGGCAGCGTCCGGCCGGTCACCGCGGTCACCCTCAACGGGACCGCCCACCCGGTGAAGCTCAAGGGCAAGCCGGAGTTCAGCCGGTCCGCCGCCCGCTACACCCTGGTCTTCGACTCGCTGCCGGGCGTCGAGATCGACGCCTCGCTCACCGTCTCCGGGCGGGCCACCACGTTCAAGGTGACCGCCGTCCGCGACACCGCCGCGTTCCGGGTCGGCACCATCGACATCCCCGGCCACGACCTGATCTCCGTCGGGTCCGCCGAGCCGGGGGCCGCCACCGCGTTCACCAGGCTCGACCCGGACTCCACCCGCACCGCCGACGTCTTCGCCGAGGTCACCGGCGGGACCAAGCCCGACTCCGCGCCCGTCGGGGCCAGTTACGCGATCCTCAACACCGGCTCGCTGGCCGCCGCGATCGAATCCAACTCCTCGTACGACAAGCCCTCCGGGGCCGCCGGCGGCGACGACGCCCGCTTCTGGCACCAGGCGCGCACCGAGGGCGACGGCGGTGTCCGGGTCGGCGTCTGGTCCGGCCAGTGGACCTACCGGGGCGAGGGCGCGCCGAAGCCCGAGAGCGGCGAGAACCTGCCGTGGGCCAAGGTCGTCGTCACCCCCGACGCCAATGGGGACAAAGCCGTCGACTGGCAGGACGGGGCCGTCGCCTTCCGCTCGATCGGCGTCACCGCCCCCGGCAGCGAGGCCACCCCCGACCGGGTCGTCACCCACATCCCGTTCAACTTCGCCAGCCAGGCCACCCACCCCTTCCTGCGCACCCTGGACGACGTCAAGCGCGTCTCGAAGGCCACCGACGGCCTCGGCCAGCTCGCCGTCCTCAAGGGGTACGGCTCCGAGGGCCACGACTCCGCCCACCCCGACTACGGCGGCAACTACAACAAGCGGGCCGGCGGGCTGAAGGACCTCAACACCCTGCTCGAACAGGGCGAGAAGTGGGGCGCCGACTTCGGCGTCCACGTCAACGCCACCGAGTCCTACCCGGAGGCCAACGCCTTCTCCGAGCAGCTGGTGGACAAGACCAAGCCCGGCTGGAACTGGCTCAACCAGAGCTACTACATCGACCAGCGCCGCGACATCAACAGCGGCGACCTGGCCACCCGCTTCCAGCAGCTGCGCGACGAGACCCACGAGAACCTCGACTTCCTCTACATCGACGTCTACTACACCCACGGCTGGATCGCCGACAAGACGATCCAGGCGGTGCAGAAGCAGGGCTGGACCGTCGGCACCGAGTGGGCCGACAAGTTCGAACGCGCCTCCCTCTGGTCGCACTGGGCCAACGACCTCAACTACGGCGGGGCCACCAACAAGGGCCTGAACTCGCAGATCATCCGGTTCATCCGCAACGGCGAGAAGGACGTCTGGAACAACCACCCGGTCCTCGGCCAGACCGCCCTGGAGGACTTCGAGGGCTGGACCGGCGAGACCGACTGGAACGCCTTCACCGCCAACATCTGGCAGAAGAACCTCCCCGCCAAGTACCTCCAGCAGCAGGAGATCACCCGCTGGGACGGCAACGACATCACCTTCACCGGCGGGGTGCGCGGCACGGTCGAGAACGGTGAGCGGACCTTCTACGACCAGGGCCGCAAGGTGCTCAGCGGCACCGACTACCTGTTGCCCTGGGACGGCGGGAAGAAGTTCTACCACTACAGCGGGTCCGGCGGGACCAGCAGCTGGGAGGTGCCCGGCAAGGGCCCGTACACCCTCTACAAGCTGAGCGACGACGGACGCGAGAAGGTCGCCACCGTCCGCCCCGCCAACGGGAGGATCACGCTCACCGCCGACGCCGGGCAGGCGTACGTCCTCTACCCGGACCGCGCGCCGAAGGAGGCCCGGGCCGACTGGGGCCACGGCACCGGCGTCGAGGACCCCGGCTTCAACGACCGCGGCCTGAAGGGCTGGACGAAGACCGGGGCGGTCGTCCGCCACACCGACGACCAGGGCCGCAACAGCGCCGAACTCTCCGGTACGGGCACGGCGGCCCTCGCCCAGAAGGTCACCGGTCTCCGGCCCGGCAAGCGGTACACCGCCTCCGCCCTGATCGAGGTCGAGCCCGGCGCGACCCGGCGCACCACGCTCAGCGCCGGAGGCGGGTCGGTCGCCGTCGAACGCTCCACGGCGAAGGACTACGTCGCCGCGTCCGACTGGCACGGCACCCACTTCCAGCGCGCCAAGGTGAACTTCACCGCCCCCGCCAACGGCCGCACCACCCTGCGGATCGAGGCGGCGGCCGGCTCCGCGGCGAAGGTCCGCGCCGATGACGTACGGATCGTCGAGAACGCCCCCGCCACCCGCGCCGGCGCCCTGGCGTACGAGGACTTCGAGGCCGTCGACCAGGGCTGGGGCCCCTTCCTCAAGGGCGACGCGGGCGGCTCCACCGACCCCCGCACCAGCATCTCCCAGCTCCACGCCCCGTACACCCAGTCCGGCTGGAACGGGAAGCTGGTCGACGACGTGCTCGGCGGCAAGGAGTCCCTCAAGTCCCACGAGGAGAACACCGGCCTCGTCTACCGCACCGCGCCCTGGACCGTCCCGATGAAGGACGGCCACCGCTACCGGGTCGAGTTCGACTACCAGTCCAGCCACGCGGGCGCGTACAGCTGGGTGGAGGGCTACGACCGGGTCGCCGGCGGCAAGGCCGTCTCCACCGAGACCCGGGCCACCCCCATCGGGCAGCAGCGCACCACCGGGCAGTTCAGCCGGACGCTGACCGCGGGCTGCGGCGACACCTGGACCGGGCTGCGGAAGCTGCCCGGCGCACCCGGGGGCGCGGACTTCGTGCTCGACGGCTTCACCGTCACCGACCTCGGCCCCGCCCCCGCCGGAGAAGAGGCCGTCTGCGGCACGCTCGGCCTGACCGCCGGGGCCGAGGCCCTGGAGCCGGGCGCCCCGAACACCGTGAAGGCGACCTTCGGCAACGACGAGGCGACCCCCGCCACCGGTGTGAAGCTCGCGCTGACCGTGCCCGAGGGATGGCGGGCCGAGCCGGCGGGCCCGGTCGCGTTCGACGCGGTCGCCCCGGGCGCGAAGGTCACCGGAAGCTGGCGCGTCACCCCGCCGGTGGACGCCCCCTACGACACGTACACGCTGGAGGCGAAGGCCGCGTACGCCGTCGAGGGAGCCGGCCGCACGCTCGGCGCGACGGCCTCGGTCCGCACCCTCCCGCCGCCGCCTGCCCGGGACAGCTGGGTCAGCGACCTGGACTGGACGTCCTCGCAGAACGGTTGGGGGCCGGTCGAGCGCGACCGGTCCAACGGGGAGGCCGGGCCCGGCGACGGCGGCCCGCTGAAGATCGGCGGCGTCGCCTACGACAAGGGGCTGGGCACGCACGCCCCGGCGAAGATCCGCTACTACCTGGGCGGGAAGTGCACTTCCCTCACCGCCGAGGTGGGGGTGGACGACGTCCAGACGAGCCGCGGCAGCGTCCGCTTCTCGGTCACCGCGGACGGTGCGGAGAAGGTGTCGTCGCCCGTGCTGGGCGCGGCCGACGCCGCCTGGAAGCTCACCGCCGACGTCAGCGGCGCGAAGTATGTCGAGCTGATCGTCCAGGACGGTGGCGACGGCAACGGCAACGACCACGCGGACTGGGGCAACGCCCGCTTCCACTGCGGAAGTTGATGACGGCCGTCGATACGGCCGCCACCCCGGCCCGGTAGCGCGGCAGGGGCGGCCCCGACCACGGGACCGCCCCTGCCGCACGCCGTCCCCGCGGCGCGGGAGGTTGCGGGGAGGATGGTCGGCCCCCTCCGCGCGCTGTGGCCCACCGCACAGATCGCTTTGTGGGATTCCCATAACGCGGGGCGGCGTTTCGCTGGTGGATCGCCTGCACGGCGACATGGTTCTGTTCACTCCCACCACGAAACCGGGCAGGAGACTGTACGGAACCGACGGCGCGGATTCTTGGCCGGGTTCGTAGGGTCGATGCATGACCGTTGTGGACGAGACCCAGGGTGAGTCGAGCGACGCCCGAGGCCGGGTGGCCGAACTGCTGGCCCTGCGCGAGCGGGCGCGGCGCGGACCGAGCGAGCGGGCGACCGAGGCGCAGCACGCCAAGGGCAAGCTGACCGCGCGGGAGCGGATCGAGCTGCTGCTGGACCCGGGTTCGTTCAAGGAGGTCGAGCAGCTGCGCCGGCACCGGGCGACCGGCTTCGGCCTGGAGGCGAAGAAGCCCTACACCGACGGCGTCATCACCGGCTGGGGCACGGTCGAGGGCCGCACGGTCTTCGTCTACGCGCACGACTTCCGGATCTTCGGCGGGGCGCTGGGCGAGGCCCACGCCACGAAGATCCACAAGATCATGGACATGGCCATCTCGGCCGGAGCGCCGCTGGTCTCGCTGAACGACGGCGCCGGCGCCCGTATCCAGGAGGGCGTCTCCGCGCTCGCCGGCTACGGCGGCATCTTCCAGCGCAACACCCGGGCCTCCGGCGTCATCCCGCAGATCAGCGTGATGCTCGGCCCCTGCGCGGGCGGCGCGGCCTACAGCCCCGCCCTCACCGACTTCGTGTTCATGGTCCGCGAGACCTCGCAGATGTTCATCACCGGACCCGACGTCGTCAAGGCGGTCACCGGCGAGGAGATCACCCAGAACGGCCTCGGCGGCGCGGACGTCCACGCCGAGACCTCCGGCGTCGCGCACTTCGCGTACGACGACGAGGAGACCTGCATCGCGGAGGTCCGCTACCTCATCGGGATGCTGCCGTCCAACAACCGCGAGAACCCGCCGACGGTCGAGAGCGACGACCCCGCCGACCGGCGCGGCGACGTCCTGCTGGACCTGGTCCCGGCCGACGGCAACCGCCCGTACGACATGCACAAGGTGATCGAGGAGCTCGTCGACGACGGCGACTACCTGGAGATCCACGAGCGCTGGGCCCGCAACATCATCTGCGCCCTGGCCCGCCTCGACGGCCAGGTCGTCGGCATCGTCGCCAACCAGCCGCAGGCGCTGGCGGGCGTGCTGGACATCGAGGCGTCCGAGAAGGCCGCTCGCTTCGTCCAGATGTGCGACGCGTTCAACATCCCGATCATCACCCTTCTGGACGTCCCCGGCTTCCTCCCGGGCGTCGACCAGGAGCACGGTGGGATCATCCGCCACGGCGCCAAGCTCCTGTACGCCTACTGCAACGCCACCGTGCCGCGGATCTCGCTGATCCTGCGGAAGGCCTACGGAGGCGCGTACATCGTCATGGACAGCCAGTCCATCGGGGCCGACCTGACCTACGCCTGGCCCACCAACGAGATCGCCGTGATGGGCGCCGAGGGCGCGGCCAACGTCATCTTCCGCCGCCAGATCGCCGAGGCCGAGGACCCCGAGGCCATGCGCACCCGCATGGTCAAGGAGTACAAGGCCGAGCTGATGCACCCCTACTACGCGGCCGAGCGCGGCCTCGTCGACGACGTCATCGACCCCGCCGAGACCCGCGAGGTGCTCATCGCCTCGCTCGCCATGCTCCGCAACAAGCACGCCGACCTGCCGTCCCGCAAGCACGGCAACCCCCCGCAGTAGTCGCCCGCCGCGGCGCGACCCGCCGCACGGTCCACGACACCCTGCCGAGAAGACGGAGACACCCCGCCATGAGCCTGACGTCCGCCGAGTCCGTCCTGCGCGTCGAGAAGGGTCACGCCGACCCCGAGGAGCTGGCGGCCATCACCGCCGTCCTGATGGCCCGCGCCGCCGCCCGGCCCGCCGCCCCCGCCCACCGCGGCCGGGACACCGCCGGCTGGCGCCGCCTGGAGCGCACGCCGGGCTTCCGCGCCCCGCACAGCTGGCAGGGCTGACCCCCTCGCACCCCGTACGCGGAAGGGCCCCGCACTCCGAGGAGTGCGGGGCCCTTCCGCGTACGGCACCGGGACGTCTAGCGCAGGCGCGCCATCAGGGCGTGCTCGACCAGCGTGATGAGCGCGCTCTTGGCGTCCGCGCGGTGGCGGGCGTCCGTCGTCAGGATCGGGGTGTCCGGCCCGATCTGGAGCGCTTCGCGGACCTCGTCGGGGGTGTAGGGCTGGTGTCCGTCGAAGCCGTTGAGGGCGATGACGAAGGGGAGTCCGCTGTTCTCGAAGTAGTCGACGGCGGGGAAGCAGTCGGCGAGGCGGCGGGTGTCGACGAGGACGACGGCGCCGATGGCGCCGCGGACCAGGTCGTCCCACATGAACCAGAAGCGGTCCTGGCCGGGTGTACCGAAGAGGTACAGGATCAGGTCCTGGTCGAGCGTGATGCGGCCGAAGTCCATGGCCACCGTGGTGGTGGTCTTGTCCCCGGTGTGGGTCAGGTCGTCGATGCCCGCCGAGGCGGAGGTCATCACGGCTTCGGTGCGCAGCGGGTTGATCTCCGACACGGCACCGACAAACGTGGTCTTACCCACGCCGAAGCCCCCTGCCACCACGATCTTCGCCGAGGTAGTGGAGCGGGCCGCTCCGCCGCTAGAGCTTGCGAAGTCCACTGAGCACCCTTTCGAGCAGTGTCACATCTGGCTGGCCGCCGGCGGCCTCGTCGCCGCCGGGCTGATGGATGGCGACGAGTCCGGCCTCGGCCAGGTCGGCGACGAGGATCCGGGCAACGCCGAGGGGGATCGAGAGAAGGGCCGAGATCTCGGCGACCGACTTGATCTCGATGCAGAGCCGGCAGATCCGCTGGTGCTCGGGCAACTGCCCCTGCAGCCGGGACGGATCGGCCGTGGTGCTGACCAGCGCCTCGATGGCGAGCTGGTACCGCGGCCGGGTCCGGCCGCCGGTCATGGCGTACGGACGGACCAGCGGGTTGTGCGCGGCGGGCTTGGCGGGCTCGGGAGCCTGCCGCTGCTGCACCGGCTGAATGTGCGGCTGCCGGGGCGCGTCGTACCGCTGTTGCTGCGGCCACCCCGCCCCCGGCTGCTGCGGAGGCCACTCGGACCCCGGGGCCCCGTGACCGCCCTGGGCCTGCTGCGGCTGCTGATATGGCTGGTACTGCCCGGAGCCCTGGCCATCGGGTACGGCAGGGAAGCCGAAACGGTTGTCGCCGTGCTCACCCGGAACGCTCTGGTCACCGTTGTAGGGGTGCCCGCCTGTGGGTGCTGCCACGTTTCCTCCTCCGACTGCCGGTCGCCGATCCCAGTGGGGCCGCGCCACCGCACTGTATGGCGCGGTGGCGAGAAACGCACTGTCTGTCTACTAGTTAAGAAGACTTCCCTGGAGTTCGGCGCGGAGGTCCGGAGTCAGGACGCTGCCCGCGCGGTCCACCAGAAGGGCCATCTCGTACCCGACCAGACCGATGTCGGCGTCCGGGTGGGCCAGAACGGCGAGCGAGGACCCGTCGGAGATGGACATGATGAAGAGGAATCCACGCTCCATCTCCACAACGGTCTGGTTCACGGCGCCGCCCTCGAAGATCCGCGAGGCGCCCGCGGTCAGCGACGTCAGACCGGAGGCGACAGCCGCCAACTGGTCGGCGCGGTCGCGCGGGAATCCCTCGGACATCGCCAGCAGGAGTCCGTCGGCGGAGACCACCACCGTGTGCGACACCCCGGGGGTGTTGTCCACGAAGTTGGTGATCAACCAGTTGAGATTCTGCGCCGCCTGGCTCATCGGGCTCACACTAACGCTCCTGGTTGTAGGTGGTACTGCTGTCCGACCCCGCGCTGCGTCCCCGCTGGATCCCCCGCCGCAGATTGCTCAACCTGCCGCGGACGTCCTCGGGGGCGCGGGAGACCTGTGGGCCGCCCTGCTGGGTCTGCTCCGCCGTGCCCTCGATCAGGTTGGCCTTGGGCACGCGCCGGGGGAGGCCGGAGGGGGTGATTCCGCCCGCCTTCGGCTCGCGGAGCTTCTCGGCCCGCTCCCAGCGCTCGTCGTTGGTCGAGCGCCAGTCGCCGGAGCCGTCCCCGTCGGTCTGCGGTTCCTGCCGCGGTTCCTGCTCCGGGCCGGTCGCCGGAGCCGGAGCGGGCCGGTCGTCCCCCCGGCCGCCGGGCTGCCAGTGCTGCTGACCGCCGCGGCGGGGCAGACCGGCTTCGGTCAACTCGTGGCCGACGTCCGGGGCGGTCCCCGGACGGTCGAAGCCTACGCGCTCCGAAGGCTCCGCGGGCGTGCTCGCGACAGATTCCGGTTCGGCGGGGGCGATCGGCTCATAAGTGTTCTGGAAACCACTCTGAACTGGCCAGTCGTCCTGGTGGGACGGGTCCGCGGAGGTCGCGTACGGGTCGGCGTACCGGCCCTGCCCGCCGTCCGGAGCGGCATATGCCGCTTCCGCGTAACCCTCCGCCCCGTGCTGGGACTCCGGGTGCCGGTGGGCGCCCGGCTGCTGCGCGTAGCCGTCCTCGGCCCCGTACTGCTGCTGCTCGTACGGCCCCTGGTACGGCTGTGCCTGCTGCTGCCCGAACCGGTCCTGGCCGTACTGTTCGTCGCCGTAGCCCGGCTGCGGCTGCTGCTGACCGGTGTACGGATCGCCCGCGTACGGCTCCGGTGCGTAACCCGGCCGCTCCCGGGCGTCGCCGTCGAACGGGCCGCCCGCGCCCGTCTGGGCCTCCAGGGCCGCCCGGCGCTCCTCGCGCATCAGGGAGCGTCCGACCGGGTCCAGCCGGGCCGGGTCCGCCGGCGCCTCGTAGCGCGAGTCGTCGAAGCCCAGCTCCGCCGCCGTGCGCATCGCGGCCGGCTGCGGGGCCTCCTCGAAGGCCTGCTGCTGCTCGGGGATGATCGAGGAGACGGTGAAGTCGTCCTGCCCGCCGGACTGTTCGCCGCCGCCACCGTGGGTGATGGCCTCGGGGAGCATGACCAGCGAAGTGGTGCCGGCCTGCTCGCCCGAGGGGCGCAGCTGGACCCGGATGCCGTGCCGGTCGGCCAGCCGGCCGACCACGAAGAGGCCCATGCGCTGCGACACCGCGGCGTCCACGGTCGGCGGGTTGGCCAGCTTGTGGTTGATGTCGGCGAAGTCCTCGGCGGTGAGGCCGATGCCCTTGTCGTGGATCTCGATCATCACACGGCCGTCGGGCAGCCGGGTCGCGGTGACCCTGACCTTGGTCTGCGGCGAGGAGAACGTGGTGGCGTTCTCCAGCAGCTCGGCCAGCAGGTGCACGAGGTCGGTCACGGACCGGCCGTGGATCTCGGCCTCGGGGACGCCGGACAGCTCGACGCGCTCGTACGACTCCACCTCGGAGGAGGCGGCGCGCAGGACGTCCACCAGGGGGACCGGCTGGTCCCAGCGGCGGCCGGGCTCCTCGCCGGCGAGGATGAGGAGGTTCTCACCGTTGCGGCGCATGCGGGTCGCCAGGTGGTCCAGCTTGAAGAGGCTCTCCAGCTGGTCCGGGTCGGCCTCGTTGTTCTCCAGGCCGGTGATGAGGGTCAGCTGGCCCTCGATGAGCGACTGGTTGCGGCGCGAGAGGTTGGTGAAGATCGCGTTGACGTTGCCCCGCAGCATGGCCTGCTCGGCGGCGAGCCGGACGGCCTCGCGGTGCACCTGGTCGAAGGCGCGGGCGACCTCGCCGATCTCGTCCCGGGTGGTGATCGGGATCGGCTGCACCCGGGTGTCGACCCGGCCCGGGTCGGTCCGCGAGAGCTGGTCGACGAGGGTGGGCAGCCGCTGCTCGGCGATGGAGAAGGCGGCGGTCCGCAGCCGGCGCATCGAGCGGCTCATCTGGCGGGCCATGAGCCCGGCCAGGACGAACGCGGCGAGCAGCGCGATGACGACGATGAGGCCGTTGACGACGGCGTCGTTCCTGGCGTCGGCGGAGATGCTCGCGGCCTCGTCCACCGCCTTGGTCACCAGCTCGTCCTCGACGGTGGAGTACCCCTCGAACTTCGCGGTCGCCGCGGCCATCCAGGTCTCGGGCGTGATGCCCTTCTTCGCCAGCTCCTCCGGGTCCTGCCCCTTGCCGATCTCCCGCGCCATGCCGTCGAAGACCGAGCCGTCGATGCTGGGCGGGGCGACGAAGGGCTCGCCGGCGGCCTCGGCCCGCGCCTTGGCGGCCTTGAGCTGCTTGGCGCCCTCGGCGGCCTTGCCGGCCATGACCTGCTTGAGCCGGTCGACGTCGGCCTGGGTGCCACCGGAGTTGAACTCCCCGAGGGCGATCTGCTCCAGGTAGTTGTACGAGCCGAACGCCTTGACCTGGTCGTCGTAGGTGCCCGGCTTCTTGCTCGGGCGGACCAGGAGGTGCATGCCGATTGAGCGCTGAAGCGATTCTGCGGCCTTGGACAGCTCCAGCGCGTAGACGGTGCGGCCGTAGCTGGTGATGTTGCCGGTGCCGAGACCCAGCTCGTTGGAGAACTCCATCAGCGAGTGCTGGATCTGGACGTAGCCCTCTTCGGTCTTCACCGGGTCCAGAGCCTGCGCATAGGCGACCTTGCGCAGCTCGGGGAGCTTGGGCTCCTCGCCCCGGAACAACTTCAGCCGCCGCTCCAGGCCCGGCTTGGAGGGCAGGTCCTTCACCGCGGCGTCGAACTTCCGCGCCGCCTCGTCCGTGGTGGTGCGGGCCTCCTCGACCACGTCGGCGTCACGGTCGCCCGAGAGCAGGGGCTGGGCGGTGAGGTCCCGCTCGTTCAGCAGCGCCTGGCCGTAGTGGGAGGCGGCGCGCACGACGACCGCGATCTTCTCGGCCTCCTGGGCCTCGCCCCAGGTGTCGATGGACCCCTTCACCTGGAAACCGCCCATGATGAGGCCGACCAGTACGGGGATGAGGAGGATCGCGTTCAGCCGGGTGGCCACGCGCCAGTTGCGCGGGGACAGCCGGTGGGAGCCGCCGCCATCGGCGGACGCCGTGCCGGGCGCCTGCGCGCGGGGCGTCTCGGCGCGCGACGGCGGGGTGAAGTTGCCCCGCTCGGGCTGCGCCGCGGAGCCCTCGTTGCTTCGCCTCACTCGACCAACAACCTCTCGGCGTCGGCACCTACGCTGTGCCGGTTCATTCGTTCAGGGCCGTACTACTGGGGAGTTCGTCGCATTGCAGCACGGGGACCGGCCCCGTTCCAAACACTCGGAATCTCACATTCCGAGTGGCCCAGACCTCAGATAAAACGGGCATAAAGAACGAGCCCCGCCAAAAGGCGGGGCTCATGTGAGCGCAGTGGCATCGAATGGATGCGTCGGGTGGCGGAGTGCGGTCAATTCTCTGTCGAAACGTTATGAACACGGGGGCGGATCGTGTCAAACGACACAGGCCGCCCCCGTGTGACTACGGCAACTTCCGTACACCGCTATCGACTTGTGCCTGGTAGGAGAACTACTTCAGGCGTGCCATCAGAGCGTGCTCGACCAGAGTGATCAGGCCGCTCTTGGCGTCCGCGCGGTGGCGGGCGTCGGTGGTGATGATGGGAGCGTCCGGCCCGATCTGGAGCGCTTCGCGGACCTCGTCGGGGGTGTAGGGCTGGTGTCCGTCGAAGCCGTTGAGGGCGATGACGAAGGGGAGTCCGCTGTTCTCGAAGTAGTCGACGGCGGGGAAGCAGTCGGCGAGGCGGCGGGTGTCGACGAGGACGACGGCGCCGATGGCGCCGCGGACCAGGTCGTCCCACATGAACCAGAAGCGGTCCTGGCCGGGTGTACCGAAGAGGTACAGGATCAGGTCCTGGTCCAGGGTGATGCGGCCGAAGTCCATGGCCACCGTGGTGGTGGTCTTGTCCCCGGTGTGGGTCAGGTCGTCGATGCCCGCCGAGGCGGAGGTCATCACGGCTTCGGTGCGCAGCGGGTTGATCTCCGACACGGCTCCGACGAACGTGGTCTTGCCCACGCCGAAGCCGCCCGCCACCACGATCTTCGCCGAGGTGGTGGCGCGGTTCGAACCGCCGTTAGAGCTTGCGAAGTCCACTGAGCACCCTTTCGAGCAGTGTCACATCCGGCGCGCCGCCGGCCTCTCCGTTGCCCGGCTGGTGGATGGCCACCATGCCGGCTTCCGCCAGGTCCGCCACCAGGATCCGGGCGACGCCGAGCGGCATCGACAGCAGCGCTGAAACCTCCGCCACCGACTTGACCTCACGGCAGAGGTGGCAGATCCGCTGGTGCTCGGGGAGCAGGGTTCCCAGGTGAGCGGGGTCTGCCGTGGTGCTGACCAGTGCCTCTATCGCGAGCTGGTAGCGCGGCCGGGTCCGGCCGCCGGTCATGGCGTAGGGGCGTACCAGCGGCTGGTCGCCTTCACCGTCGTACGACGCGTGGTGCAGAGCGCCGTACGGATCGGGTGAGGCGGGTGGCGGGGTCATGAATCCTCCGGGCGTGACGGCAGGTTCTCGGCTTGCCGTCTGCAAGGGGCCGGTGAGGGGCTGAAGCGGCCTGTCGGGTGAGGGTTGTGGGCATTACCTGGGGGGATCGTGTCGTGAATCCGCTGCAAGGCCGCCTAGTGGAGCAGACTGCCTTGGAGCTCGGCGCGGAGGTCGGGCGTGAGGACGGTGCCCGCACGGTCGACCAGGAGGGCCATCTCGTACCCGACCAGACCGATGTCGGCGTCCGGGTGGGCGAGGACGGCCAGCGACGAACCGTCGGAGATGGACATGAGGAAGAGGAATCCCCGCTCCATCTCCACAACCGTCTGGCTGACGGCGCCGCCCTCGAAGATCCGGGACGCGCCCGCGGTCAGCGAGGTGAGGCCCGACGCCACGGCGGCGAGCTGGTCGGCGCGGTCGCGCGGGAATCCTTCGGACATCGCCAGCAGCAAGCCGTCCGCGGAGACCACCACCGTGTGGGACACCCCTGGGGTGTTGTCCACGAAGTTGGTGATCAGCCAGTTCAGATTCTGCGCGGCCTGACTCATGGGGCTCAACTAACGCTCCTGCTGGTGAGTGGGGCCGAGTTGGAAACTGCCGGTCTGCGAGCCGTTGTTGGCCTGCCGACCCTGCTGGATGCCCCGGCGGAGATTGGTCAGACGACCGCGTACGTCATCGGGCGCACGCGATACCTGAGGTCCGGACTGGTGATTCTGCTGCTGAGCCGTCCCCGGAACCAAATTGGCGCGGGGAACGCGGCGGGGCAGCCCGGAAGTGGTGACCCCGCCGGCGGCCGGCTTCTTGACCCGTTCGGCCTGGCGTACGAGTTCGTCGTTGGGCGAGGCCCGCCACGAACTGGTGGCCGAGGAATCGTTCGCACCGCGCTGCGGCAGGGACGGAACCGGCGTACCGGGCGCCTCCGGAGCGGTCGGCGCCTGCGGTTCGGCGGGCTGCTGGCCGCCCTGGCCCGGACCGTGGAACCAGTTGGTCTCCAGGGTGTCGTACAGCGGCGTACGGCCGTCCCCGGGCCCGGCCGGAGGCAGGGCCTCCGGCTGCTGCGGCAGCGCGGGCCGGTACGGAGCCTCGCCTGCCGGGGAGGCGGACGGACGCGGCGCACCGAAGTCGTTGCCGCCCTCCGGACCGCGCGGACGCGGCGCGGGCAGCTGCTGGCCCCGGTCGTACGAGCCCTGGCCCTGCTGGTCGTGGTCGGGCCGGTTCTGGTTCGGCTGCTGCGGGGCGCCGAAGTCCGGCAGGGCGAACTGCGCGGTGCTCGCCGGGTCCTGGCCCTGGCCCTGGCCGGGGCCCTGCTGGTAGGACCGGTCCTGCGACGCCTGCGGGGCCGAGAAGTCGGGCCGGGCGAACTCGGAGGTGGCTCCCGGACCCTGCTGGTCGCCGATCGGCCAGTCGTCGACCGGCCGCTGGTTCCGCGGGGCGTCGAACGGGTCCTGGCCGGGGCCCGACGGGCGGGAGAACTGCCCGGTCGCGTCGTGCTCCTCGTGACCGCGCGGTGTGTCGGCGCCCCAGCTCGGGGCCGCGGGCCGCTGCGGCTGCGGGTTGCCGCCGGGCAGCTCGGCGCGCGGACCGCCGGTCGGCGGCAGCTGACGGCCGGGGCCGCCGGACTGCGGGAAACCGCCCTGCTCCGGCCGGCCCTGGGGCTGCTGCGCTCCGGGGGACTGCTGGGCCGAGGGGTTCTGCTGGTTCTGCTGGTTCGCCTGGTTCTGCCAGCCGGACGGGCCCTGCTGGTTCTGCGGCGCGAACGGGCCGGTACGGCCGTTCTGCCCGGGGGCGGGCGGCGCGCCGTGGCCGAACAGGTTGGGCTGCGCGGCCCCGTCGTTCTGACCGCGCGCGCCGGCCCGGGCGCCGTTGCCGAAGGCGCCGGCGAGGCCGCCGCCCTGGCGCTGGGGAGCCGGGCCCTGGGCCGGGAAGTCCTGGGCCGGGCCGCCGGTGTTCGGCCGGCCGCCCTGCGGCTGTCCCGGTCCGCCGTCCCGGGACGGCAGCGCCGCCCGGGGGCCGGAACCGGCGCCGACCTGGCCGCGCTGGGCGCCGCCGCCGAGGCCCTTGGCGCCCGGACCGCCGCCGAGGCCGGTGCGCTGGCCGCTGCCCGCGCCGTTCCCGTTGCCGGCGAGGAGGCCGCCCGGAGCGCCGGGCTGCTGCCCGGGGCCCTGCTTGGACGGGGGCTGCTTGCCACCGTGCGCGACGTCGACGGGCAGCATGACCAGCGCGGTCGTACCGCCGGAGTCGGAGGGGCGCAGCTGGATGCGGATGCCGTGGCGCAGCGAGAGCCGGCCGACCACGAAGAGGCCCATGCGGCGGGAGACGGAGACGTCCACCGTCGGCGGCTGCGCGAGCCGCTCGTTGATCGCGGCGAGGTCCTCGGGGGAGAGGCCGATGCCGGTGTCGTGGATCTCGACGAGGACGCGGCCGTCGGGCAGCGCGTGACCGGTGACCTTGACCTTCGTCTGCGGCGAGGAGAACGACGTGGCGTTCTCCAGCAGCTCGGCGAGCAGGTGCACGAGGTCGTTGACGACCCGGCCGGCGACCTCGGTGGCGGGCACCGCGGACAGCTCGATGCGCTCGTACTGCTCCACCTCGGAGGCGGCGGCGCGGAGCACGTCGACCAGCGGGACGGGCCGGGTCCACCGGCGTCCCGGCTCCTCGCCCGCGAGGACGAGGAGGTTCTCGCCGTTCCGGCGCATACGGGTCGCGAGGTGGTCGAGCTTGAAGAGCGAGGACAGCTGGTCCGGGTCGGCCTCGCGGGACTCCAGCTCGGAGATGAGCGAGAGCTGGCGCTGGATGAGGCCCTGGGAACGCCGCGAGAGGTTGGTGAACATCGCGTTGACGTTGCCCCGGAGGAGGGCCTGCTCGGCGGCGAGGCGGACGGCCTCGCGGTGCACGTCGTCGAAGGCCGCGGCCACCTGGCCGATCTCGTCCCGGGAGTGCACGCCGACGGACTCGACGGAGGTGTCCACGTCCTGCGGGTCGGTCTCGGAGAGCTGCTTGACGAGCTCGGGCAGCCGGTCCTGGGCGACGCGGGTGGCGGTGTCCTGGAGGCGGCGCAGCGAGCGGATCATGGAGCGGGCCACCACGAAGGCGCCGACGAGCGAGACGCCGAGCACGATGAGGATGACCGCACCGTTGATGATCGCCTCGCGCTGGGACGCCTGGCGCAGCTCGCGGGCCTTGGCCTCCATGTCGCTGAGGAGGGTGGCCTCGATCGTCTCCATGGCCTTGATCTTGATGGTGCTCTGGTCGTACCAGTCCAGGTACGACCGGACCTGCTTGCCCTCGATCCCGTTCGTGGTGCTCAGGATGCGCTTGGCGTACATGTTCCCGGCGTTGATCTCCGGGTTGCCGTTGTCCAGGGGCGCCAGGAGCTCCTCGGCGCTCTCCCCGGTCGAGGCGTAGATCTGCTTGAACGACAGGAGGGCGCGGGACTCCTTCTCCAGCGCGTTGTGGCCGAACTGCCGGTCGTTCGGGTTGAGGTGCGGCTCCTTGACCGAACCGCCGGGCAGCGCCGCGGCGATGATCGCGCGCTGGACCGAGGCGTACTCCTTGGCGGAGGAGAACGCCGCCAGGGCCCGGGTCCGCTTGATCATGTCCGGGTTGCTGGTCGCCTGCGCCATGTCCTGCGAGAGGCTCAGCAGCGAGGTGATCAGCTGGTTGTACTGGTCGACCGTGTTGAGACTCGGAGAGCCCTCTTCGTACGCCGTCTTGCGGATCGTCCGGATGTTGCCGAGCTGGGAGGCGATCGACGAGACGCTCGCGTGGATGCTCTCCAGCGACTCGTCGCCGTCGGGGTCGCCGATGCTGTCGGTGTCGCTGAGGAAGGCGTCCTTGGCGCGGTCGGTCTTGTCGCGGGGCCCGGTGACCTTGTAGTCGGTGGGCTTGGACTTGTTCGACAGCGGTCCGGCCGACTGGTCGCGCTCCGCCTGGAGCGCCTGGGCGAGCGCGGTCGCCTGCGTGGTCATCCTCGTCAGCAGCTGCATGTGCTCCAGCTGCTGCATGTCGGTCATGGACTCGTTGATCCGCAGCCCGCCCAGGCTGGTCGCGGCGACCACCGGGAGGGCGAGGAGCGAGACCAGGCGCGTGCTGATGCGCCAGTTGCGGAGCGCTATGCGCGAGCCCGTGTCGACCGGGCCGCGGGCCGGTGCCGGAGTGCCGGACTCCGCTCCTTCGGCCGTCGTGGAGCCCGGGCGCTGCGCACGGTCGCCGTTGTCGCCGACAGCGGCCGACCCGGGGTTCTGGGCGTGCTGGGGCGAGGAACCGCGGTCGGTCCCGCCGTGCGGCTCCTGTTCCGCCGGAGCGCTGCCATCCCTCTTGAAACGTCCCTGCACTAGCGTCGCAACCTCTGGACCAGGCGTTCCGCCCGCGTGTGCGGACGAGAACGGTGTCGGCGTAGTGGGGCGCTGGGCGCGCCCCATAGGTGGTCGTGTGAGTGACCGGCGTACTTCCCCTCCCGCCGCCACTCGGCGCTGCATCGCGCCCTGCGCGCCGGCCTTGAAACCGCGGCGGTGCGTGGAATTCCAGCACAGTGAAGGATCTCCAACAAGGGCCGCGTATCGGGCCGTGATCTCCATGACCCGTTGTGATGAACAGGTGACAAGTAGTACAACGCGATCATGGGCAAAGTGGACCATTACGGAGGATTTACCTGGGGGTCAGGGGTGTCCCAGTCGCGATGATCGGGAGCGGAATAGTGGATTCAGTGGTGCAATGTCCGTTTTCTGGATCAAGGTCGGCTGTCCGGTATGGGGCGATTGTCGAATAGTTCGTGAGCAAACTCACATGAAGATCGTCGGCTCTTCCCCTCTTCGGCGGGGAATCGGATGTTTAGCCTGACGCTTTACAGGGATGGCGTATCCGACAAGCCGGCGCCGCGACGAGCGGCGCCCTCACCGACAGGGTCCTGACCGCATATGAAGACGACGACCATGTTCCGCACCACTGCCAACCCCCGGCGCACCACGCTGGCGCACCTCCAGGACGCCGCGGAGCTGCAGACGCCGCCCCGGCCGGAGCACGCCGCCGAACTGCCGAACGTCACGGCCAACCCGCGCCGCACCATCCTCATGGAAGCCCCGGTCGCGCCCGCCCGCTAGCCCCCTCCGGTGCGCGGTGGGCCCCTTGCCGGCACCGACGCCCCGCCCGACCCGGTTTGCCCCGGAAGGGGCGCCGGGCGAGGCGATAGCCTGGAGCGTCAGTCTTCAGCCAGCAAGCAAGTGAGGGGCGACAGCATCCCGTGCGCATCGCCAGGTTCTCCATCGACGGCAATGTCGCCTTCGGCGCCGTCGAGGGACAGGGCACCGTGGAATCCGGTGACCTCGTCCTCGACATCATCAAGGGCATCCCGTACGCCGACTTCGAGCTCTCGGGCACCAAGGTCCCCCTGAACAAGGTCCGGCTGCTGCCCCCCGTCCTCCCCAACAAGGTCGTGGCCGTCGGCCGCAACTACGCGGAGCACGCCGCCGAACTCGGCCACGAGGTCCCCGAAGCGCCGATCACCTTCTTCAAGCCCACCACCTCGGTGATCGGCTCCGGCGACGCGATCGAGTACCCCTCCTTCTCCGACGAGCTGCACCACGAGGCCGAGCTGGCCGTGGTCATCGGCCGCATGTGCCGTGAGGTCCCCCGCGAGCGCGTCAAGGACGTCGTCCTCGGCTACACCTGCGCCAACGACGTCACCGCCCGCGACGTGCAGCGGCGCGAGAAGCAGTGGGCCCGCGCCAAGGGCTTCGACACCGCCTGCCCGCTGGGCCCCTGGGTGGAGACCGACGTGGACCCCCACGACCTCACCGTCCAGGCGACGGTCAACGGCGAACAGCGCCAGCTCGGCCGCACGAGCGACATGATCCGCTCCGTCGAGGAGCTGGTCGTCCACATCTCGGAGGCCATGACGCTGCTCCCGGGCGACGTCATCCTCACCGGCACCCCCGCGGGGGTCGGCCCCCTGCACGTCGGCGACGAGGTCGCCGTCACCATCGAAGGCATCGGCACTCTCACCAACAAGGTGATCAAGCGTGGCTAACGCACCTGTACGCGTCCGTTTCTGTCCCTCCCCGACCGGCAACCCCCATGTGGGCCTGGTCCGGACGGCGCTGTTCAACTGGGCCTTCGCCCGGCACCACCAGGGCACCCTGGTCTTCCGGATCGAGGACACCGACGCGGCGCGCGACTCGGAGGAGTCCTACCAGCAGCTGCTCGACTCGATGCGCTGGCTGGGCCTGGACTGGGACGAGGGCCCCGAGACCGGCGGCCCGCACGCCCCCTACCGCCAGTCGCAGCGGATGGACCTGTACAAGGACGTCGCCGAGAAGCTGCTCGCCGCCGGCTACGCCTACCCCTGCTACTGCACCACCGAGGAGCTGGACACCCGCCGCGACGCCGCCCGCGCCGCCGGGAAGCCCTCCGGTTACGACGGCCACTGCCGCGACCTCACCGCCGAGCGGAAGGCCGCGTACGAGGCCGAGGGCCGCGCCTCGATCGTCCGCTTCCGGATGCCCGACGAGGCCATCACCTTCACCGACCTGGTCCGCGGCGAGATCACCGTCCAGCCGGAGAACGTCCCGGACTACGGCATCGTCCGCGCCAACGGGGCCCCGCTCTACACGCTGGTCAACCCGGTCGACGACGCCCTGATGGAGATCACCCACGTCCTGCGCGGCGAGGACCTGCTCTCCTCCACCCCGCGCCAGATCGCCCTGTACCGGGCGCTCATCGAGCTGGGCGTCGCCAAGGACATCCCCGCCTTCGGCCACCTGCCGTACGTCATGGGAGAGGGCAACAAGAAGCTCTCCAAGCGCGACCCGCAGGCCTCCCTCAACCTCTACCGGGAGCGCGGCTTCCTCCCCGAGGGCCTGCTGAACTACCTCTCGCTGCTCGGCTGGTCGATCGCGGAGGACCGCGACATCTTCTCGATGGACGAGCTGGTCGCCGCGTTCGACATCGGTGACGTCAACGCCAACCCGGCCCGCTTCGACCTCAAGAAGTGCGAGCACATCAACGCCGAGCACATCCGCATGCTCGACGTGAAGACCTTCACCGAGGCGTGCGGCCCCTGGCTGAAGGCGCCCTTCGCCCCCTGGGCCCCCGAGGCGTTCGACGCGGAGAAGTGGACCCGGATCGCCCCGTACGCCCAGACCCGGGTCACGGTCCTCTCCGACATCACCGACAACGTCGACTTCCTCTTCCTCGACGAGCCGGTGGAGGACGAGGCGTCCTGGGCCAAGGCGATGAAGGGCGACCCGGTGGCCCTGCTCACCACGGCCCGCGCCCACCTGGAGGCGGCCGACTGGAGCGACCCGGAGTCGCTGAAGAACGCCGTCCTCACCGCCGGCGAGGCCCACGGCCTCAAGCTCGGCAAGGCCCAGGCCCCGGTGCGCGTCGCCGTCACCGGCCGCACCGTCGGCCTGCCGCTCTTCGAGTCCCTGGAGATCCTGGGCCGCGAGAAGAGCCTGGCCCGCGTGGACGCGGCGCTGGCGAAGCTGACCGCGTAAGCGCGCAGGACACCCCGGGAAGGGCCGCAGCCGACCGGCTGCGGCCCTTCCCGCCGTTCGCCCTCCTCGTACCCGGCCGGACGGCTAGCGTGAGATCCATGCCGATCCGTGCCGTGCTCTGGGACATCGACGACACCCTCTTCGACCACACGGGCGCCGACCGCACCGGTATGCGGCAGCACCTGGAGCGCGAGGGGCTGCCTGCGGCGTACGCCTCGGTGGACGTGGCCCTCGACGCCTGGCGGGCGCTGAGCGACCGGCACTGGGCGCGGGCGATCGCCGGCGAGACGGACTTCCCCGGCCAGCGGCGGGACCGGGTGCGGGAATTCCTCTCGCGGGAGCTGGAGGACGCCGAGGCGGAGGCGTGGTTCGGACGCCACGCCGCCCACTACGAGGAGGCGTGGGCGCTCTTCCCGGACGTCCTGCCCGTCCTCGACCTGCTGGCCGGCGGCTACCGCCACGGACTGCTGTCCAACGCCGCCACCCGTCACCAGCACCACAAGCTGACCACGCTCGGCGTCCGCGACCGGTTCGAGACGCTGGTCTGCGCCGTGGAGCTCGGGATCTCCAAACCGCAGGCCGGCGCCTTCCACGCGGCCTGCGAGGCGCTCGCGCTGGAGCCGCACGAGGTGGCGTACGTGGGCGACGAGCCGGACATCGACGCGAGCGGGGCCGTCGCCGCCGGGCTCACCGGGATCTGGCTCGACCGGCGGGGCAGGGGCGGCAGGCCCGATCTCGTGACGATCACCGGGCTCGACCAGCTCCCCGGCCTACTGGCGGGCGATACCCGTTTTGGAGCGCCGGACACCTTCGGGTAATGTTCTTTCTGCGCCGCCCGAGCGGGCCGAAAGGTCCGGCCGGGAAGCGCAGACAGAAGTGAAACCCCTCAGGGGGTTGCATTTCGGTGGGCTATGGTGTAATTGGCAACACTACGGTTTCTGGTACCGTCATTCTAGGTTCGAGTCCTGGTAGCCCAGCGCAGTACGAGCAAGACCAGCAGGACAAGCCCCCGTTGTGTAGCGGCCTAGCACGCTGCCCTCTCACGGCAGTAGCGCCGGTTCGAATCCGGTCGGGGGTACAGATCCTTCCCGCGAGAACATCTGGGTCGCACCCACGTTCTTGATGCAGGATCGCTAGGGCCCCCGTTGTGTAGCGGCCTAGCACGCTGCCCTCTCACGGCAGTAGCGCCGGTTCGAATCCGGTCGGGGGTACTTGTCACACCATGGGCTATGGTGTAATTGGCAACACTACGGTTTCTGGTACCGTCATTCTAGGTTCGAGTCCTGGTAGCCCAGCGCAGTCAGAAGTAACCACGCCCCCGTTGTGTAGCGGCCTAGCACGCTGCCCTCTCACGGCAGTAGCGCCGGTTCGAATCCGGTCGGGGGTACAACGCGGTAGCAAGGCAAGGCCCTCCACCTCGGTGGAGGGCCTTCCTGTTGTTCCGGCAGCCCCCTCACAGGCCGTACCGGCGGGCCGACTCCTCGCTCTGCGCGAGTCGCCGCAGCGACATCAGCAGCGGCTCGTACAGCACCGCCGACGCGACGGCCTTCTCGACCTGCTCGGCCTCCGACTCGTACGCCTCCATCTCGTCCAGGTCATGCATCGCGGCCTGCTCCATGACCCGGGCCTGGCGGCTCAAGTAGCCGATGTCGCACGGGTATCCGAGCCGGACCAGGGTGGCCACCGACGCGACCAGCGAGCGGTGGGCAGGGGAGAGCTCGCCCAACTCCAGTGCGGTCGACCACTCCAACTCCGTGAGCAGTTCTGTCACATGGGCGCGGGCGACGGCGGTCTCCGGGGCGTCCTCGTCGGGCGACGGGCCGTGCGGCAGGGCCCACAGGGCCGCCCCCAGCCGGATCGTGCGGCCCAGCGACTCGTCGTCCACGTGGGCGAGTACCTCGCGGGCCGTTGCCACCGGGAGCCGCCCCACCTGGATCAGCGCCCGGACCAGCCGCAGCCGCCGCAGATGGCTCTCGTCGTACTCCGCTTGCGTCGCGCTCACGCGCAGGCCGGCCGGCAGCAGCCCCTCACGCAGGTAGTACTTGATCGTCGCCGTCGAGACGCCGCTCTGCTTGCTGAGTTCCGAGAGCCGCATGCACTGTGCCTTCCCTTGCGTCGCGTCTTGGACAGTGCCACTATCCCACCCTCGGATAGCGTCACTCTCCAACGAATCGGGGTACGAATGTCCGCGAAACCGATACCGGGCCGCACGACGGCGGGGGCCGAGGGGGACGTCGTGGTCCTGCTCATCGGGATGCGCATCAACCACTTCCGGGGCGTGCACCACTGGCTGCCGGCTCTCGGCGCGATGCTGCGCATGCTACGGGAGCTGGGCAGCAACAAGGAGCGGGGGCTGCTCGGCCACACGCTGCTCACCGGCTCGCCCCGGACGTACTGCGTCGTCCAGTACTGGGAGTCGAAGGAGAAGCTGTACGCCTACGCGGCCGCTCCCGACATGTTCCACCGCAAGGTATGGGCCATCGTCAACCGAAAGGAGAAGGAGTCCCGGCAGCACGTGGGGCTGTGGCACGAGACCTACGTCGTGCCCGAAGGCGGTTACGAGTCCATCTACGCCGACATGCCGGCCCACGGCCTCGCCGCGGCCACGGGCGTGCTGCCGCTCACTGCGCGGGGGCGCCGAGGTGCGGACCGGCTCGCCCACCGATCGTCAGGGCGGAAGCCGGGGCCGGAGCCCGAGCTGGGGGCCGGACAGGGGGAAAGGGCCGCCACGACGTTGGGGCGGCCCGCCGGAAAGGGCGAGGGGGAGGGGGAGTAGCAGGGAGCGCGGCCGCGTATGCGGGCGGCGAGCGGGCCGTCCGCCCGTGCGGGGGCGGTGCTTCCGCGCCGTACGGCGGGGGAGGTCAGCCGCTGCGGCGCAGCGCCTCGCTCAGCCGGGCCGCCGAGTCGATGACCGCCTGGGCGTGCATCCGGCCCGGGTGGCGCGTCAGCCGCTCGATCGGTCCGGAGACCGAGACCGCCGCGACCACCCGGTTGGAGGGGCCGCGCACCGGGGCGGAGACCGAGGCGACGCCCGGCTCGCGCTCACCGATCGACTGGGCCCAGCCCCGCCGCCGTACGCCGGAGAGGGCCGTGGCCGTGAACCGGGCGCCCTGGAGGCCCCGGTGCAGCCGCTCCGGCTCCTCCCAGGCCATCAGGATCTGCGCGGAGGAGCCCGCCTTCATCGTGAGCGTGGAGCCGACCGGCACCGTGTCCCGGAGTCCGGACAGCCGTTCCGCCGCCGCCACGCAGATGCGCATGTCGCCCTGACGGCGGTAGAGCTGGGCGCTCTCGCCGGTGATGTCGCGCAGGTGGGTGAGCACCGGTCCGGCCGTGGCCAGCAGGCGGTCCTCGCCCGCGGCGGCCGCCAGTTCCGACAGCCGCGGGCCGAGGATGAACCGGCCCTGCATGTCCCTCGCCACCATCCGGTGGTGTTCCAGTGCCACGGCCAGTCGATGGGCCGTGGGCCGTGCGAGCCCGGTCGCCGCGACCAGCCCGGCGAGGGTGGCCGGACCGGACTCCAGGGCGCTCAATACCAGAGCCGCCTTGTCGAGAACGCCGACGCCGCTAGAGTTGTCCATACGACGATACTCCCGTCTCACTCTGTGAAACGCAAGTTCAATTTTCCGAGGAAGTTGCGAACCTGTACCGGCGGCCGCACAACGGCTCGCGGCCACCGCCCCGCACGGGGGTCCGGACGGAGGCGCACCGAATCTCTAGTTGGGCCGGCGACGACGCCGGCCGGAGGGAAAGCGATGGGTAGGACACTCGCGGAGAAGGTCTGGGACGACCATGTCGTCCGGCGCGCGGAGGGCGAGCCCGACCTTCTCTTCATCGATCTGCACCTGCTGCACGAGGTGACCAGCCCGCAGGCCTTCGACGGGCTGCGCCAGGCCGGGCGCCGGGTGCGCCGCCTCGACCTCACCATCGCCACCGAGGACCACAACACCCCGACCCTCGACATCGACAAGCCGATCGCCGACCCGGTCTCGCGCGCCCAGCTGGAGACCCTGCGCAAGAACTGCGCGGACTTCGGTGTCCGGCTGCACCCCCTCGGCGACGTCGAGCAGGGCGTCGTGCACGTGGTCGGCCCGCAGCTGGGCCTGACCCAGCCCGGCACCACCGTGGTCTGCGGCGACTCCCACACCTCCACCCACGGCGCGTTCGGCGCACTGGCGTTCGGCATCGGCACCAGCCAGGTGGAGCACGTCCTGGCCACCCAGACGCTGCCGCTGGCCCGCCCGAAGACCATGGCCATCACCGTCGAGGGCGAACTGCCCGACGAGGTCACCGCCAAGGACCTGATCCTGGCGATCATCGCCCGGATCGGCACCGGCGGCGGCCAGGGCTACATCCTGGAGTACCGTGGCTCCGCCATCGAGAAGCTCTCGATGGAGGCCCGGATGACCATCTGCAACATGTCGATCGAGGCCGGCGCCCGCGCGGGCATGATCGCCCCCGACGCCACCACCTTCGACTACCTCAAGGGGCGCGACCACGCCCCCGAGGGCGAGGACTGGGACGCCGCCGTCGCGTACTGGAAGACCTTGCGCTCCGACGACGACGCCGTGTTCGACGCCGAGGTCGTCATCGACGCCGCCGAACTCGCCCCGTTCGTCACCTGGGGCACCAACCCCGGCCAGGGCGCGCCCCTGTCGGCCAGCGTCCCCGACCCGGCCTCGTACGAGGACGCCTCGGAGCGCCACGCCGCCGAAAGGGCCCTGGAGTACATGGGGTTGACCGCCGGACAGCCGCTGCGCGAGATCAGCGTCGACACCGTCTTCGTGGGTTCGTGCACCAACGGCCGCATCGAGGACCTGCGCAACGCGGCCTCGGTCCTGGACGGCCGCAAGGTGGCCGACGGGGTGCGGATGCTGGTCGTCCCCGGCTCCGTCCGGGTCGCCCTCCAGGCCGTCTCCGAGGGGCTGGACAAGGTCTTCACCGAGGCCGGCGCCGAATGGCGGCACGCCGGGTGCTCGATGTGCCTCGGCATGAACCCCGACCAACTGGCCCCCGGCGAGCGCTCCGCCTCGACCTCGAACCGCAACTTCGAGGGGCGGCAGGGCAAGGGCGGCCGCACCCACCTGGTCTCCCCCCAGGTCGCCGCCGCCACCGCCGTACTGGGCCATCTGGCCTCGCCCGCCGACCTGTCCGACGCCCGTACCCCCGCCGGAGTCCGATAGCCATGGAAGCATTCACCAGCCACACCGGCCGGGTCGTCCCGCTGCGCCGCAGCAACGTCGACACCGACCAGATCATCCCCGCCCACTGGCTGAAGAAGGTCACCCGCGACGGGTTCGAGGACGGCCTCTTCGAAGCCTGGCGCAAGGACGAGGACTTCGTCCTCAACCGCCCCGAGCGCCAGGGCGCCTCGGTCCTGGTCGCGGGCCCCGACTTCGGTACGGGCTCCTCCCGCGAACACGCGGTCTGGGCCCTGCAGAACTTCGGCTTCAAGGCCGTCGTCTCCTCCCGCTTCGCCGACATCTTCCGCGGCAACTCGCTGAAGAACGGCCTGCTCACCGTGGTGCTGGAGCAGCCGGTCGTCGACGCCCTCTGGGAGCTGACGGAGGCCGACCCGACCGCTGAGGTGACCGTCGACCTCTCGGCGCGCCAGGTCCGCGCCGAGGGCATCACCGCCGACTTCGAACTGGACGAGAACGCCCGCTGGCGCCTGCTCAACGGGCTCGACGACATCAGCCTCACCCTTCAGAACGAAGCGGACATCGCCGCGTACGAGGCGGCCCGGCCCGCCCACAAGCCGCGTACCATTGCCGCCTGAGCAGCGCTTTTCCAGGACTGCGCCCCCTGCCTCCCGGCAGGGGGCGCAGTCGCTTGTTGAGACCCCGTCGGGCGACAACTCGCCCCAGATGGCACAATCGGTGCATGGAACGCGACAGCCAACTCAAGCTCTATGGCCACGTCGCCGACCAACTGAAGGAAGCGCACGCGAAGGTGCGTGCACTGCAAGTCCCGGAGAGCGTACGGATGGCGCTGACCCGGAAGCTGCTGGTCGTCACGGCTGCGGCGAAGCACGATCTCCCGGACGCGGCAAAGCGTCTGGACCGGTTGATGAAGGACCTCGATGAGGGCCGATTCCCCGAAGGTGACTGACACGTGGAACTGCGCATCGGTCGACTTCGTTGCGGCACTAGGGTGATTAGCCCGTTTCGTGTTTGATTTGCGGTATATATCTGCCTAACGTGCGAAAAAGCTTGAACACTTTCGTTCTGGCAATGTCTCCGAAGGGGAAGACGTGAACAAGGCGCAGCTCGTAGAAGCGATTGCCGACAAGGTCGGCGGCCGTCAGCAGGCCGCGGACGCCGTCGACGCGGTACTGGACGCGATCGTGCGTGCCGTGGTCGCCGGAGACCGTGTCTCGGTCACCGGCTTCGGCTCGTTCGAGAAGGTCGACCGTCCCGCCCGGTACGCCCGCAACCCGCAGACGGGTGAGCGCGTCCGGGTCAAGAAGACCTCGGTGCCCCGCTTCCGCGCGGGTCAGGGCTTCAAGGACCTGGTGAGCGGCTCGAAGAAGCTCCCCAAGAACGACGTGGCCGTCAAGAAGGCCCCCAAGGGCAGCCTCTCGGGCGGATCTTCCGCCGCCCGTACGACGGTGAAGGCCGCCGCCGCCAAGAAGTCGGCCGCCAAGAAGGCCACCGCGAAGAAGGCCACCGCCAAGAAGACGGCCCCGGCGAAGACCGCCACCGCCAAGAAGGCCACCGCCAAGAAGACGACCGCGACGGCGAAGAAGACGTCCCCGGCCGCGAAGAAGGCGACCCCGGCCAAGAAGACCGCGACGAAGACCGTCGCCAGCAAGACCGCGCCCGCCAAGAAGGCCACGGCGAAGAAGGCGCCCGCGAAGAAGACCACCGCGCGCAAGACCACGGCCAAGAAGGCCACCGCACGCAAGAAGTGAGACCCGGGCGGCTGAACGCCCCTCACGACGCGCCGGGCCGGGCTCCCCTCCCAGGGAGCCCGGCCCGCGGGCTGTCCGGGCCCGTTCGGCCCAGCGGCCCCGGCCGGACGGCCGGGGACCGGATCAGAACGTCTGCAGCGTCACCAGCGAGATCCGCAGGGCCGCGCCCGCGCCCTCCCCCTCGACCCGCACCCGCTGCCCCGGACGCAGCAGCAGCAGGCCGCCCGCGTCGAAGGCGGCGGCGTCGAACTCCACCGGGGTGCCGTCGTCCAGCAGCACGCTGCCGCACCGGGTCTGGGGGTCGTACGTGTACGAGGTCGCCTGCATGGGCGGCAGCCTATCGGTCGCCCGCCGGGGCGGCGGCCGCCGCGATCCGCGCCGTGTGCGGCCCCACCCCCAGCGCCAGGGCGACCCGCAGATCCTCACCCGTGTCCACGTCCCGGCGCACCGAGTCGACGCCGGACAGCGCTATTTCGACCGCCCCCGCCGCCCGGTGCCGCGCCCCGGACGGACCGCCGAAAGCCGGACGGAATTCCGCGCCGCCCGCGGCGGACAGAAATGTCGTGCCGATTCCCTCCGCGTCCCGGAGAAAAGCGCTGGGAAAAGCGGAGGCAAAATCGAGCACCCGCGCCAATTCGCCGCTGCGCAACGCGGGCAGATCCGCGTTGAGGGCGGCCACCGCCGCCGCGGGCCGCAGGGCCCGCGCGCAGCGCGCCCCGTGCGCCAGCGCCGCGTTGAGCCCGGCCCGGGGAGCGTCCGGCACGACCCGCGCCCCGAGCGCCGAGAGAGCCGCGGCGGCCACCGCGTCGTCCGTGACGACCACCACATCCCGCACCCGGGGGCAGTCCAGCGCCGCGGCCACCGTGTCCTGGGCGAACGCCAGCGCCAGCCGGGGCCGCGCCTCCTCGCCCATCGTCCGCCCCAGGCGGCTCTTGGCCCGCGCGAGCGGCTTCAGCGGAACGACCAGGGACCAGGGCCCGGCCGGATCGGTCTTCGTGGCGATCTCCCCCTCCGTACACATGAGGACTTATTCTCGCCTGCCGGTACGACAACCCGGAGGACCGCTACCGAACGTGAGGCGTACGGTGTTCTCGACAGAGCAGGGGTCCGGGGCGGGACATGACCGTCCGCAGCCGGCCGGCAGGCCGAAAATTCCTAAGGAAGGTGTCCGAGTGTCCCGCCGCAGAATCGGCTTCTGGTACCGCCTGGCGGCGGTCATCGCCAAGCCGCCGCTGGTGGTTCTGTTCAAGCGCGACTGGCGGGGGGCGGAACACATTCCGGCCGACGGCGGATTCATCACCGCCGTCAACCACAACTCCTATCTGGACCCGCTCGCCTACGGCCACTTCCAGTACAACACCGGGCGGGTGCCCAGGTTCCTGGCGAAGGCCGGCCTCTTCCGCACCCCCTTCGTCGGGATGATGCTGCGCGGCACCGGCCAGATCCCCGTCTACCGCGAGACCACCGACGCCCTGGACGCCTTCCGGGCCGCCGTGGACGCCATCGAGCGCGGCGAGTGCGTCGCCTTCTACCCCGAGGGCACCCTCACCCGGGATCCGGACATGTGGCCGATGGCCGGCAAGACCGGGGCCGCCCGGGTGGCGTTGATGACCAGGGCGCCCGTCGTCCCCGTGGCGCAGTGGGGGGCGAACCAGGCGATGCCGCCGTACGCCAAGGAGAACAAGCTGCGGCTGTTCCCCCGCCGGACGCTCCGGGTGCAGGCCGGACCGCCCGTCGACCTCAGCCGCTTCTACGGACGGGAGCCGACCCCCGAGGTGCTGCGCGAGGCGACCGAGGCCATCATGGCGGCGATCACCCGCCAGCTGGAGGACCTGCGCGGCGAGAAGGCGCCCGCCGAGCTCTACGATCACCGCAAAGCCCGTGCTGAACAACGGCGCAAGGCCCAGGGAAAGGGATCCACGTGACGCACCCCGCACGAGTGGCCGTCTTCGGAACCGGCTCATGGGGTACGGCGTTCGCCGTGATCCTCGCCGACGCGGGCTGCGAGGTGACCCTCTGGGGCCGCCGCCCCGAGCTGGCCGAGGCCGTCAACACCACCCACACCAACCCGGACTACCTCCCGGGCATCGCGCTCCCCGACTCGATCCGTGCCACCACCGACGCCGCCGAGGCCCTGCGCGGCGCGGAGTTCGCCTTCCTCGTCGTGCCCTCCCAGACGCTCCGCGCCAACCTCGCCGACTGGGCCCCGCACCTGGAGCCGGACACCGTCCTGGTCTCCCTGATGAAGGGCGTCGAGCTGGGCACCGCCGAGCTGATGAGCGAGGTGATCGCGGACGTCGCCAAGGTCTCCGCCGACCGCATCGCCGTCGTCTCCGGACCCAACCTCGCCAAGGAGATCGCCGAGCGCCGCCCCGCCGCCGCCGTCGTCGCCTGCGCCGACGAGTCCGTCGCCCAGCGCCTCCAGGCCGCCTGCCACACCGCGTACTTCCGCCCGTACACCAACACCGACGTGGTCGGCTGCGAGCTCGGCGGAGCCGTGAAGAACGTCATCGGCCTCGCCGTCGGCATCGCGGACGGCATGGGGCTCGGGGACAACACCAAGGGCTCCCTCATCACCCGCGGGCTGGCCGAGACCACCCGACTGGGCGTGGCCATGGGCGCGGATCCGCTGACGTTCTCCGGACTCGCGGGCCTGGGCGACCTGGTGGCCACCTGCTCCTCGCCGCTCTCGCGGAACCACACGTTCGGGACCAACCTCGGGCGCGGGATGACGCTCCAGGAGACGATCGCCGTCACCAAGCAGACCGCCGAGGGCGTCAAGTCCTGCGAGTCGGTCCTCGCGCTGGCACGCCGGCACGGGGTCGACATGCCCATCACCGAAACCGTCGTCTCCATCGTCCACGAGGGCAAGTCCCCGGTCGTCGCGGTCAAGGAGCTGATGTCGCGCAGCGCCAAGGCCGAGCGACGCTGACGCCGCTCTTACC
The DNA here is from genome assembly GCF_044330565.1 of Streptomyces sp. NPDC017448. Lineage (NCBI taxonomy): Bacteria > Bacillati > Actinomycetota > Actinomycetes > Kitasatosporales > Streptomycetaceae > Streptomyces > Streptomyces sp. NPDC017448. Next base: position 238,108 of record NZ_JBIRLM010000003.1, read on the forward strand.
AGCAGGTACGCTCATCGCGATATGAGCAGCGAGAACCTCCCCCAGAGCCCTGAGCGCGCCGAGAGCCCTGAGCCGCAGCGCCCCAAGCCCCGTGTGGCGGTCGTGTTCGGCGGCCGCAGCTCCGAGCACGGCATCTCGGTCGTCACGGCCGGCGCCGTCATGAAGGCCATCGACCGGACGAAGTACGACGTCCTGCCGATCGGCATCACGACGGACGGCCGCTGGGCGCTCACCGCCGACGAGCCCGAACGCATGGCCATCACCGACCGCGAGCTCCCCGCGGTGGACCGGCTCGCCGAGTCCGCCGAGGGCAGCGTCGTGCTCTCCGTCGACCCGGGCAGCCGCGAGGTCGTCTACACCGAGCCCGGTTCGGTGCCCAAGGCGCTGGGCGAGGTCGATGTCGTCTTCCCCGTGCTGCACGGCCCCTACGGGGAGGACGGCACGCTCCAGGGGCTGCTCGAACTCTCCGGTGTGCCCTACGTCGGCGCGGGCGTCCTCGCCTCCGCCGTCGGCCAGGACAAGGAGTACATGAAGCGCGTCTTCGTCTCCTACGGGCTGCCCGTCGGGCCCTACGAGGTCGTCCGCCCGCGCCAGTGGGACGACGACCCCGCCGCCGCCCGCAAGCGGATCGTGGACTTCGCCGGGGAACACGGCTGGCCGCTGTTTGTCAAGCCCGCCCGCGGCGGCTCCTCGATGGGCATCACCAAGGTCGACGGCGTCGAAGGTCTCGACGCGGCGATCGAGGAGGCCCGCCGCCACGACCCGAAGTTCCTCGTCGAGTCGCTGCTGCGCGGCCGGGAGATCGAATGCGGGGTGCTGGAGTTCGAGGACGGTCCGCGCGCCAGCGTGCCCGCCGAGATCCCGCCGGTCACCGCCCACGACTTCTACGACTTCGAGGCCAAGTACATCGACTCGGCCGCCGGTCTGGTGCCCGCGCCGCTCACCGACGAGCAGACCGCCGAGGTGCAGCGCCTCGCCGTCGCCGCGTTCGACGCCGTCTCCTGCGAGGGGCTGGTGCGCGCCGACTTCTTCCTCACCGAGGACGGCTCCTTCGTCATCAACGAGATCAACACCCTGCCGGGCTTCACCCCGATCTCCATGTACCCGCGCATGTGGCAGGAGAGCGGCGTCGGCTACCCGGAGCTGGTCGACCGGCTGCTCCAGGCGGCGTTGACCCGCTCCACCGGTCTGCGCTGACGCGGCCCCGGGACGACGAAGCCGCCGCCCGGTTCAGAACCTGCCGGGGACCGTCTTCGAGACGGGACCGGCGAACGCGGCCAGCGGCGTGATGTCGTGGGCGTACGCCGAGGAGAGCGTGACCTCGACGTACGCCTTGCGGTACGTGGTGGTGAACCGGGGGCCGGAGCCCTCGGGCTCCTCCAGCATCCACTGCACCCCGTCCGCCTCGACCCCCTGCGCCTGGGGGTCGTCCATCTTCGCGGGCCGGGGGACCCCGCAGCGCAGTACGATCGCCCCGTCCCCCCAGCCGGCGGTCAGCGCCGAGTCCGGGGAGGGGTCGCTGCGTTCCTGATCGAGGATGGTCCCGGGCAGTTCCTCGTGCAGGGCCTCGCAGTACGCGGCGGCCTCCGCGGACGGGGTGGGAACCGGGACCGGGGGCTGGGCGTCGCTGAGGGAACAGCCCGCCGCGGCCAGGACGAGCACGGCAGCGGACGGACCGAGGAACGGCGAACGGGAGGGCCGGCGGGCGGATGACGTCACCGGCCCAGCCTAGACGGGGGTCAGAGGTGGACGACCGGGCAGGTCAACGTCCGTGTGATGCCGTCCACCTGCTGCACCTTGGCGACCACCATGCGGCCGAGTTCGTCGACCGTGTCCGCCTGGGCGCGCACGATCACGTCGTACGGACCGGTGACGTCCTCTGCCTGGATGACTCCCGGGATCTTGGAGATGGTCTGGGCGACGATCGACGCCTTGCCCACCTCGGTCTGGATGAGGATGTACGCCTGTACCACGGAACCTCCAGGGCGGCCACGAGGATCATGTGGGGGAAAGGGACGCCACGTTATCGCGTCGTCGAGGGCCACGGGGAGACCTGCGGGCCGGATGACGTCCACAGCGTGGCGTGCAGGGCGCAGAAGTTGACGTATCTCTTGACGGTACCGACAGCACAGACGGCTCGCGACCGGGGGCCCGGACGGGTGTCCGGGGCGATAAAGGAGAGGTGAGACTCGGTGAAGGGAACCGTGGGCGAGTTGGGGGAGTTCGGGCTCATCAGAGAGCTCACGTCCCGGCTCACCACCACTCCGGCGGTACGGCTGGGGCCCGGCGACGACGCCGCGGTCGTGGCCGCCCCCGACCGCAGGGTCGTGGCCAGTACGGACATTCTGCTGGAAGGGCGGCACTTCCGCCGCGACTGGTCGACGGCGTACGACGTCGGCCGCAAGGCCGCCGCCCAGAACCTCGCCGACATCGCGGCGATGGGGGCCGTGCCCACCGCGCTGCTCCTCGGCCTCGTCGTCCCCGCCGACCTGCCCGTCACCTGGGCCGCCGAGCTGATGGACGGGCTCCGCGACGAGTGCCAGGTGGCCGGCGCGGCCGTGGTCGGCGGCGACGTGGTGGGCGGCGACACCATCACCGTCGCCATCACCGCCCTCGGCGACCTGCGCAACCACGAGCCCGTCACCCGGGCCGGCGCCCGCCCCGGCGACGTCGTCGCCGTCACCGGCTGGCTCGGCTGGTCCGCCGCCGGATACGCCGTGCTCTCCCGCGGCTTCCGCTCGCCCCGCGCCTTCGTCGAGGCCCACCGCCGCCCCGAACCCCCCTACCACGCGGGCCCCGCTGCCGCCGGACTCGGCGCGACCGCGATGACCGACGTCAGCGACGGCCTCGTCGCGGACCTCGGGCACATCGCGGAGTCCAGCAAGGTCCGTATCGACCTGCGCTCCGGCCTCATCGACATCCCCTCGCAGATGTCCGATATCGGGCAGGCCGTTGGCGTGGACCCGCTCCAGTGGGTGCTGACCGGGGGAGAGGACCACGCGATCGTCGCGACCTTCCCCCCCGACGTGAAGCTCCCCGCCCGCTGGAAGGTGATCGGCGAGGTCCTCAACCCCTCCGCCCTGCCCCAGGTCACCGTCGACGGAGCGCCCTGGACCAGCAAGGGCGGCTGGGACCACTTCGGTTCGATCGAGGACACCCACCCGCCCCGGTGACCGTTAGATTGCTGCGCATGCCCATACGCACCGCTGTACCGCCCCGTGTGCTCACCGTCGCCGGCTCCGACTCCGGCGGCGGTGCGGGGATCCAGGCCGATCTGAAGACCATGCTCGCCCTCGGCGTGCACGGCATGAGCGTGCTCACCGCCGTCACCGCACAGAACTCCCTCGGCGTCCAGGGCGCGTGGGAGCTTCCGGTGGACGCCGTACGCGCCCAGTACCGCAGCGTCGTCGACGACATCGGCGTCCAGGCCGTGAAGACCGGGATGCTCGCCTCGGCCGCCCTCGTGGAGACCGTCGCCGAACTCCTCGCCGCCACCGGCGCCCCCGTCGTCGTCGACCCGGTCGGCGTCTCCAAGCACGGCGACGCCCTGCTCGCCGCCGAAGCCCTCGACTCGGTGCGCACCGCGCTGCTGCCCGTCGCCACCGTGGCCACCCCGAACCTCGACGAGGTGGCGCAGCTCACCGGCGTCGTGGTGACCGAGGAGAGCGGGATGCGCCGGGCCGCCGAGGAGATCCTCGGCTTCGGCCCGCGCTGGGTGGTGATCAAGGGAGGTCATCTGCCCGGCGAGGCGGTGGACCTGCTCACCGACGGGAGCGAGGAGCACTGGCTGCGCGCCCCCCGCCACGACAACCGCCACACCCACGGCACCGGCTGCACCCTGGCCTCCGCCATCGCCTCCGGGCTCGCGCTCGGCCAGGACGTGCCCACGGCGGTCCGGGGCGCGAAGACCTACGTCACCGGCGCGATCGAGGCCGGCTTCCCGCTCGGCGGCGGCATCGGTCCCGTCGACCACGGCTGGTTGACCCGCCCGGCGGGCTGACCGGCCCCCGGGCACAGCAAAAAGCCGGTCCACCGAGGTGGACCGGCTTTTTGGGCAACCGGAAGGCTGCGCTACGACGGGGCGTCAGCGCGCGACCTTGCCGGCCTTGATGCACGAGGTGCAGACGTTGAGCCGCTTCGGCGTCCGACCGACCACGGCACGCACGCGCTGGATGTTGGGGTTCCAGCGACGGGACGTACGGCGGTGCGAGTGCGAAATGTTGTTGCCGAAGCTCGGCCCCTTGCCGCAAACGTCGCAGTTGGCAGCCACGGGTCACTCCAAAGACTTCAGGTGCACTTACAGTGAATTCCGGCGCGCCGGAATCAGATGACTGAAGTGGCGGTACCGGAGGAATGGCCCGACTCTCATCGGGCAACCGGAGCAGCATACAACGCCTGCTTCGGAGATACGAAACTACCATGGGGCGGCCCCCCGCTCTCCCGCCCCCTGTCCGGCCCGGGGCCCCGGCGAGCGGGCTAACCTGCGGTGCAGCCCGTCGCCACGGCCGATCAGGAGGACCATCGGTGCCGCAGCTCCCCGACGATCTGGACGCCGTCGCGGTACGCACGTGGTGCTCACTGGCGCTGGAAGCCCTGGGGCGGGAACGCGCGGAGATCGACGCGATCAACGTCTACCCCGTCGCCGACGGCGACACCGGCACCAACCTCTATCTGACCTTCGAGTCCGCCGCCGCCGCCGTCGAAGCGGTCTTCGCCGCGCATGAGACCGGGACCACCGCGCCCGCCGCCGCCGACGCCGTGCGCGCCATGGCGCACGGGGCCCTGATCGGCGCGCGCGGCAACTCCGGCACGATCCTGGCCCAGCTGCTGCGCGGCATGGCCGGGGTGCTGGCCGACGGCGGCGACGCGGACCGGCTGCGCCTCGCCCTGGCGGAGGCCGCCTCCGCCGCCCGGCAGGCCGTCGCCCGCCCCGTCGAGGGGACCGTCCTCACCGTCGCGTCGGCCGCCGCCGAGACCGCCCGGAACGCGGACCCCGGCCTGCGGGCCGTCGCCACCGCCGCGTACGAGGGGGCGCTCGCCGCCCTCGTACGGACCCCGGAGCAGCTCGCCGTCCTCGGTCGGGCGGGCGTGGTCGACGCCGGGGGCCGGGGCCTGGTGGCGGTCCTGGGCGCGCTGGTGGAGACCGTGACCGGGCAGGCCCCGGTACGCGGAGGCCGCACCGGCCCCGGCAGGACGCCCGCGCCCCTGGACGGGGGGTCCGTGGTGGGGCTCCCGGTGGGCGGTACGCCGGTGCGGGGCGTCACGGAAGGCGGACCGGCGGCGGAGGACGCCCCGGGGGAGGGGCCGGTCGACTGCCCCGAGGGCGGGGGCGCCGGGCCCGCGTTCGAGGTGATCTACCTCCTGGAGGCCGACGACGACCGGGTGGCCCGGCTGCGCACCCGCCTCGACGCCCTCGGCGACTCCCTGGTCGTGGTGGGCGGCGACGGGCTCTGGCACGTCCACGTGCACGTCGACGACGCCGGGGCGGCCGTGGAGGCGGGCGTCGAGGCCGGGCGGCCGTACCGGATCCGGATCACCCATTTCGCCACCGGGAGCGGCCACGACCTCCGCGTCCAGGCCGAACCCGCCCGGCGCGCCGTCGTCGTGGTGGTCCCCGGGGACGGACTGGCCGGCCTGTGCGCGGAGGCCGGAGCCACCACGGTGATCGCCCGCCCCGGCGAACCGCCCGCCAGCGGTGAACTGGTCGACGCCATCCGCCGCGCCCACGCCCGCGAGGTGGTGCTGCTGCCCAACGACGCGGCCCTGCGCCACACCGCGGCCGCCGCCGCCGAACAGGCCAGGACCGAGGGGGTCCGGGTCGCCCTCGTCCCCACCCGCGCCGCCGTCCAGGGCATCGCCGCCCTCGCCGTCCACGAGCCCGACCGCGGCTTCGACGAGGACGTGGTCGCCATGACCGCCGCCGCCGGCGCCACCCGCTACGCCGAACTGGCCGTCGCGGAGCGCCAGTCGTGGACCATGGCCGGGGTCTGCCAGGCCGGGGACATCCTCGGGCTGATCGACGGCGATGTGGCGGTGATCGGCTCCGACGTCCCGGCCACCGCCCGCACCGTGCTCGACCGGATGCTGGCCGCCGGCGGCGAGCTGGTCACCCTCGTCCTCGGGGAGGACGTCCCCGACGCGCTCGGCGACGCGCTGGAGGAGCACGTACGGGAGGGCCACCTCGCCGTGGACACGGTCGTCTACCGGGGCGGCCGCCAGCGGGCGCCCCTGCTGATCGGCGTCGAGTAGCCGCGGCAGAGGGCCCCGGGCCCGCCGGGTGCGCGGGGCGTGCGGATCCGGGCGACCGGCCGCGCCCGCCGGACGGCTGTCAGTGCCGTGGTGTGCAATGGAGGGCGTGTCCTCGCTCGATGAACCCCTCAAGAAGCTGCTCGGCGGCGCCACCGCGAAGGTGATGGCCGACCACCTCGACCTGCACACGGTCGGGGATCTGCTGCACCACTACCCGCGGCGGTACGAGGAGCGCGGCAAGCTGACCGCCCTGGCCGACCTGCCGCTGGACGAGCACGTCACGGTCGTCGCCCAGGTCGCCGACGCCCGCGTCCTGACGTTCAACAACGGCCGGGGCAGACGCCTGGAGGTCACCCTGACCGACGGCAGCGGCCGCCTCCAGCTGGTCTTCTTCGGCCACGGCGTCCACAAGCCGCACAAGGAGCTGCTGCCGGGCCGCCAGGCGATGTTCGCGGGCAAGGTATCCGTCTTCAACCGCAAGATGCAGCTGGCCCACCCCACGTACCAGCTGCTCGACGCCTCCGACGCCGACGAGGCCACCGAGGCCGTGGACGCCTTCGCCGGACGGCTGCTGCCGATCTACCCCGCCTGCAAGCAGCTCGACTCCTGGCGGATCGCCAAGGCCGTTGACGCCGTGCTGCCCAGCGCCGGCGGCGCGGTGGACCCGCTCCCCGCCTCCCTGCGCGAGGGGCGCGGATTCACCCCGCTGCCCGAGGCCCTGCTCAAGGTGCACCGGCCGCAGACCAGGGCGGACGTCGAGGACGCCAAGGCCCGGCTGAAGTGGGACGAGGCGTTCGTCCTCCAGGTCGCCCTGGCCCGCCGCCGCTACGCCGACACCCAGCTCCCCGCCGCTCCCCGCCGACCCGTCGCGGACGGCCTGCTGGACGCCTTCGACGCCAAGCTGCCCTTCACCCTCACCGAGGGCCAGGAGAAGGTCAGCAAGGAGATCTTCGACGACCTGGCCACCGAGCACCCGATGCACCGCCTCCTTCAGGGCGAAGTCGGCTCGGGCAAGACGATGGTGGCCCTGCGCGCCATGCTCGCCGTGGTCGACGCGGGGGGCCAGGCCGCGATGCTCGCCCCCACCGAGGTCCTCGCCCAGCAGCACCACCGCTCGATCACCGAGATGATGGGCGAGCTGGCCGAGGGCGGCATGCTGGGCGGCCCGGACCGCGGTACCAAGGTCGTCCTCCTCACCGGTTCCATGGGGACGGCGGCCCGCCGTCAGGCCCTCCTCGACCTGGTCACCGGCGAGGCCGGGATCGTCATCGGCACCCACGCCCTCATCGAGGACAAGGTCCGGTTCCACGACCTGGGCCTGGTCGTCGTGGACGAGCAGCACCGCTTCGGCGTGGAGCAGCGCGACGCCCTGCGCTCCAAGGGGAAGCAGCCGCCCCACCTCCTCGTGATGACCGCCACCCCCATCCCCCGTACGGTCGCGATGACGGTCTTCGGCGACCTGGAGACCTCCGTCCTGGACCAGCTCCCGGCCGGCCGCTCCCCGATCGCCAGCCACGTCGTGCCCGCCAAGGACAAGCCGCACTTCCTCGCCCGCGCCTGGGAACGCGTCCGCGAGGAGGTCGAGAACGGCCACCAGGCGTACGTCGTCTGCCCCCGCATCGGGGACGACGCGGAGGAGGCCGGGGGCAAGGGCGGCAAGAAGGCGAAGGCCGAGAAGGCGGCCCCCGAGGAGGACGGCGACAAGCGGCCGCCGCTCGCCGTCCTGGAGATCGCCGACGAACTGCGCAAGGGCCCGCTGGCGGGGCTCCGCGTCGAGGTGCTGCACGGGCGGATGCACCCCGACGAGAAGGACGACGTCATGCGCCGGTTCGCCGCCGGGGAGGCCGACGTCCTGGTCGCCACCACCGTCATCGAGGTCGGGGTCAACGTCCCCAACGCCACCGCCATGGTGATCATGGACGCCGACCGCTTCGGCGTCTCCCAGCTCCACCAGCTCCGCGGCCGCGTCGGCCGCGGCTCCGCCCCCGGACTCTGCCTGCTGGTCAGCGAGGCCCACGAGGCGAGCCCCGCCCGCGCCCGGCTCTCCGCCGTCGCCGCCACCCTGGACGGCTTCGAACTCTCCCGCATCGACCTGGAGCAGCGCCGCGAGGGCGATGTGCTGGGCCAGGCCCAGTCCGGGGTGCGCTCCTCGCTGCGGATGCTCACCGTCATCGACGACGAGGAGGTCATCGCCGCCGCCCGCGAGGAGGCCGTGGCGATCGTCGCCGCCGACCCGGAGCTGGAGAAGCTGCCGGAGCTGCGCACCGTGCTGGCCGCCCTCCTGGACAAGGAGCGCGAGGAGTACCTCGACAAGGGGTGAGCTCCGCGGGGCGCCCGCCGACCGGGCCGGTGCGGCCCGCACGCCATATCGTGGACGCACGGCCCGCGCACAGCCCGTGCGCCGGTCGTGGCCCGCGCGCGGCCCGTGCGCCGGGCCGCCGAGGGCCCGCGCCCGTGGACGCACCCCCCCCACGCGCCCGGGCCCCGCCCGCCCCCGACTCCGACCCCGAGGACCTCACACCCATGACCCGCGTGATCGCCGGCTCGGCCGGTGGACGCCGCCTGGCCGTCCCGCCCGGCACCGGCACCCGCCCCACCTCCGACCGTGCGCGTGAAGGCCTCTTCTCCACCTGGCAGGCGCTCCTCGGCACCCTGGAGGGAGCCCGGGTCGCCGACCTGTACGCCGGTTCCGGGGCCGTCGGGCTCGAAGCGCTCTCCCGCGGAGCGGCCCACGCCCTGCTCGTCGAGGCCGACCCCAAGGCGGTCCGGACCGTCCGCGACAACGTCCGCGTCCTCGGCCTCCCCGGCGCCGAGGTACGGGCCGGCAAAGCGGAGCAGATCGTGACAGGACCGCCCCCCGCCGACCCGTACGACATCGTCTTCCTGGACCCGCCGTACGCCGTCACCGACGACGATCTCCGCGAGATCCTGCTCACACTCCGTGCTCAGGGGTGGCTCAGCGACGATGTGCTCGTCACCGTGGAACGCGGCACCCGGGGCGGAGAATTCGGCTGGCCCGCAGGATTCGAGCCACTGCGCTCCCGTCGCTACGGCGAGGGGACGCTTTGGTACGGTCGCGCCGCCGCTACGTGCGAAGACGCACGATGACCGGACCGGAGAGCGAGGGAATCACAGTGCGCCGCGCCGTCTGTCCGGGGTCGTTCGACCCCATCACCAACGGACATCTCGACATCATCGGACGAGCCTCGAAGCTGTACGACGTGGTGCACGTCGCGGTGATGATCAACCAGTCCAAGAAGGGGCTGTTCACCGTGGACGAGCGGATCGGGCTGATCCGCGAGGTCACCGCCGACTTCGGCAACGTCGAAGTGGAGTCCTTCCACGGCCTGCTGGTCGACTTCTGCAAGCAGCGGGAGATCCCGGCGATCGTGAAGGGGCTGCGGGCCGTCAGCGACTTCGACTACGAGCTGCAGATGGCCCAGATGAACAACGGCCTCTCCGGCGTCGAGACGCTCTTCGTGCCGACCAACCCCACCTACAGCTTCCTGTCGTCCTCGCTGGTCAAGGAGGTGGCGACCTGGGGCGGCGACGTGTCCCACCTGCTGCCCCCGACCGTCCACGCGGCACTCGTGAAGCGGCTGGGCGAGCGCTGACCCCCTGACGGCGCGTCACCAGGTGTCGGGCGGCGGTCGACTGGCCTTACAGTCGTCCCGTCCGTCTCCAACGGAGCAGCAGCTTCAACAGAGCAGCAGAGAGTGGCGAGCACACGGTGGACGTGCAGAAGAAGCTCGACGAGATCGTCGAAGCGGTCGGGGCCGCCCGATCCATGCCCATGTCGGCCTCGTGCGTGGTCAACCGCGCCGAGCTGCTCGCGATGCTGGAAGAGGTGCGCCAGGCCCTGCCCGGCTCCCTCGCCCAGGCCCAGGAGCTCCTCGGCGGCCAGGAGCAGTTCGCCGAGCAGGCCAGGCAGGAGGCCGAGCGGATCGTCGAGGCCGCCCGCGCCCAGCGCGCCACGCTGATCTCCGAGACCGAGGTCGCCCGCCAGGCGCAGGCCGAGGCCGACCGGATCCTGTCCGAGGCCCGCCGCGAGGCCGAGGAGGTCCGGGCCGAGGCCGACGACTACGTCGACAGCAAGCTCGCCAACTTCGAGGTCGTCCTCACCAAGACCATCGGTTCCGTGGACCGGGGCCGCGAGAAGCTCCTCGGCCGGGGCCGGGGTCTGGACGAGCAGGGCTACGAGGACCCCGACTTCACCGAGGCCCCCGAGCGCAGCGCCGACCCGGAGACCCTGCGGCAGCGGGCCGACGCGTACGTCGACGCCAAGTTCGGCGCCTTCGAGGCCGTTCTCGCCGGGACTCTGGAGGCGGTCGGCCGCGGTCGGCAGAAGCTGCACGGCCGGGTCGCCAGCGACGAGCTGGGCGCGCACATCGCCGCCCAGGACGCGGCGGGCGGCCAGGGCCCCACCAGCGACGCCGACTACCTGGCGGGCCTCGCCGAGCTGGCCCCCCCGCAGCCGCAGCGGGCGCCCCAGCCGCCCGCGCAGCCGTCCCCGCCCGCCTACCCGGCGCAGCCGCAGGCCGACCCCGGCTACGCACCGGCGGCATACGGCTACCAGGAGCAGTCGCACCAGCAGGGCGTGCAGGACGGGTACGGCTACCAGCAGCAGCCCGACCCGTACGCCGCGTACCAGCCGCAGGGGGGCTACGACCCGAACGGCTACCCGCCCCAGCCGGCCGGGCAGCCCGACTACGGCTGGCAGCAGCCCCACCAGCCCCCGGCGGCCGACCAGCACGGCGGGGGAGCGCTGGACGAGACCAGCTTCTTCGACACCGGCATGATCGACCTGGAGCAGCTGCGCCAGTACGAACAGGGTCGCTGACCGGGGACCGGTCCGCCCCGATTGGGTGCTGAGCGGTCCGTCCAGTATCCTGAATCCTCGGTCGCACACAGGTCCGCGATCCCGGCTGCCCGTTTCGCCTCGGAAGCGAAAGACGGCCTTTCGCCGGACCGCGGACGACCGGCCTCCCCATCGCAGCACGACACCCATGATTCGAAAGCAGGAGAAGCCCTGAACGGCCACCTCGACCACCGCAACCCTCTCGTGTTCGATACGCACGAGCTGGGCCGGCGTCCCGGTGCCATGAAGCGGATCTCCCGCTCGGTGGAAGCACCCGGTTCACCGGTCCTGGGCATCGACGGCGTCATCGGCGTGCCGGAAGGCGCGCCCGTGCAGCTGGACCTCCGCCTCGAATCGGTCATGGAAGGGGTGCTTGTCACAGGCACCGCCCGTGCGACCGCCGAGGGGGAGTGCGTAAGGTGTCTGGAGCCGCTGACCGTCAAGGTCGACGCGGACTTCCAGGAGATGTTCTCGTACCCTGACGCCGATGACCGGGGCCGCCCCACCGCGGAACCGGTCGACGACGCCGAGGACGACGAGGACATGTTCTTCCTCGAGGACGGCCTGTTCGACCTCGAGTCGGTGCTGCGTGACGCGGTAGTGCTCGCACTGCCCATGCAGCCGGTGTGCAAGGAGACCTGCGCCGGTCTGTGTTCCGAATGCGGAATCAGGCTGGACGAGAATCCGGATCACCACCACGACGCCGTCGACATCCGTTGGGCGGCACTGCAAGGACTCGCCGAGACCGTTCAGGACGGCGAGAAGGACAACATGGGCGGCGCCGAACCGGGCGTCGACGAGAAGCAGGAGAAGTAGCCGTGGCTGTTCCGAAGCGGAAGATGTCGCGCAGCAACACGCGCCACCGCCGGTCGCAGTGGAAGGCTGCGGTCCCCACCCTGGTTTCGTGCGAGCGTTGCCAGGAGCCCAAGCTCCAGCACATTGCGTGCCCGAGCTGCGGCACCTACAACAAGCGCCAGGTCCTCGAGGTCTGAGCGGCTGGTGAGAGGCCCGATGTCTGAGTTGTCCAGCGCCAAGAAGCAGGCAGACAACGTCAACACAGCCTCGTCCCACACGCTTCTGGAAGGGCGGCTCGGGTACCACCTCGAGTCCGCCCTTCTGGTGCGTGCGCTGACCCACCGTTCGTACGCGTACGAGAACGGCGGCCTGCCCACCAACGAGCGGCTGGAGTTCCTCGGGGACTCGGTGCTCGGCCTGGTGGTCACGGACACGCTGTACCGCACCCACCCCGACCTGCCCGAAGGCCAGCTGGCCAAGTTGCGGGCCGCGGTGGTCAACTCGCGTGCGCTTGCGGAAGTGGGCCGCGGCCTCGAACTCGGCTCCTTCATCCGGCTCGGCCGCGGTGAAGAGGGCACGGGTGGCCGGGACAAGGCTTCCATCCTCGCCGACACACTGGAAGCAGTGATCGGCGCGGTCTACCTCGACCAGGGCCTCAGCGCGGCCTCGGAGCTGGTCCACCGGCTCTTCGACCCGCTGATCGACAGGTCCTCGAACCTCGGCGCCGGCCTGGACTGGAAGACCAGCCTCCAGGAACTCACCGCCAGCGAGAGCCTCGGAGTCCCCGAGTACCTCGTCACGGAGACCGGCCCGGACCACGAGAAGACCTTCACTGCTGCCGCCCGCGTCGGTGGTGTCTCGTACGGCACCGGCACCGGCCGTAGCAAGAAGGAAGCGGAGCAGCAGGCGGCCGAGTCCGCCTGGCGCGAGATCAGCGCCGCCGCTGAGGCACGGCAGGCCGCGGAGAAGTCCGCGGCCGACGGAGGGGCCGCCGACACCCCTGCCGTACCGTCGCCGACCACGGACGCCGCTCCGGCCTGAAGCGACACGGGAACCCCCTCGGCGCCACGCGCACCGGGGGGTTTTCCCTGTCCCGGGAGCCGTTTCCGCGCTCCCGGGGTCTTTCGCCCGTCCCCGCCCGCCCGTCGACGTGTCTGGAGTGGTCCACCGTGCCCGAGCTGCCCGAGGTCGAAGTCGTCCGCCGGGGCCTGGAGCGCTGGGTCAGCGGCCGCACCGTCACCGAGGTCGAGGTCCTGCACCCGCGCTCGGTCCGCCGCCACCTCGCGGGCGGCCCCGACTTCGCCGCCCGGCTCCGGGGGGCCCGCTTCGGGACGGCGATGCGGCGCGGCAAGTACCTCTGGGTACCGATCGAGGAGGCGTCCGCTTCGCTCCTCGGCCACCTCGGCATGAGCGGCCAGCTCCTGGTGCGGCCCGTGGACGCCCCCGACGAGAAGCACCTGCGCGTCCGGATGCGGTTCGACGACACGCTCGGCACCGAGCTGCGCTTCGTCGACCAGCGGACCTTCGGCGGGCTCTCGCTGCACGACAACACCCCCAAGGGCCTGCCCGACACCATCGCGCACATCGCCCGGGATCCGCTCGACCCGCTCTTCGACGACGCCGCGTTCCACACCGCGCTGCGCCTGCGCCGTACGACGGTCAAGCGCGCCCTCCTCGACCAGACGCTGATCAGCGGCGTCGGCAACATCTACGCCGACGAGGCGCTCTGGCGGGCCAAGCTCCACTACGACCGGCCGACCGCGACCCTGACCCGCCCCAAATCCGCCGAGCTGCTCGGCCACGCCCGCGACGTCATGAACGCGGCACTCGCCCAGGGCGGAACCAGCTTCGACAGCCTGTACGTCAACGTGAACGGCGAGTCCGGTTACTTCGACCGGTCGCTCGACGCGTACGGCAGGGAGGGCGAGCCCTGCCACCGCTGCGGCACGCCGATGCGCCGCCGCGCCTGGATGAACCGCTCCAGCTACTTCTGCCCGCGCTGCCAGCGACCGCCGCGCGCCCCGTCGTAACGCGACCGGGCGGGGCCGGCGCGGGTCAGAGGCCGAAGAAGTGACGGGCTGGGTCTGTGACCTGCGGCCATGCAGTCGATCAACGCTGCGACCTGCGACTTAGCTGTCGGTGGTTGTCAGCGGTGGTCGTCGTTAAGCGCCCTCTGACGGCCCCGTGACGGCCCCACGGGGCTGCTCCGACCGACGGCACCCTGGCAGCGGATGCGGCGAACTCATAGTCTCCCGGACATGGAATGGACAGCACTGGTCGCCACATTGGTAGGTGCAGTAATCGGGGTAGGCAGCACGCTTGTCACAGATCGCGTAACTTGGCGGCGGGACACGAAGGCGCAGGACAGAGAGACTATGCGCACAGTGGCTGGCCAGTTTCTAGAGGCCTTGACCGAGGCACGCGACACCATAAGCGACGCCAGCAGATCGGGGCATCTACCCCTGGACGAACGGGCCCAGCTTGCTCGCGCCAGCGTCCTTACCCATGGAGTGCACTCAAAGCAGTACCAGTTGGAACTACTGGCCACGCCAGAAGTGGCCGAGCTCGCCGGGGACGCGGCCTATCGGCTGCTCCTGTATAGGGACGCAGTGGTTGCCGGGCATCTCCGCGACGATCCTGAGTGTGCGGAGGCACGGCGCGCATTCCGGGACGCCCGTCAGAGGCTCATGGCTGCCTTGCGGGCCTCTTTGGTTCGCTCTTAAGGGCCTTCGAACGGGAGCTCCGGTTGACACTCGTGCTCACCAACCTGCCTCATCTCAGCCCCCCACTGTACGAACGACCTTGACGCCCTGGGCCGCGACTGCTCGGCTCTGTCTGGGTCGAAGGTGGTCGGGATGGGAGCCCCACGACGTCCGCCCCACTCCGGCCGGCACTCGCGAACGGTGCCCCGTCCATCCCGGAGTCTGAGCGCCCTCGCCGGAGGCATCCTCTTGAAGCCGCGGGCTTGGTTCTCGTCTCATGCCCCACGGGCCTATCCACTGCGGGCGCGCGTCGGCGGCGGCAGCGCCGAGCGGGCCGAAGGCGGGAGCGCGGGCGCAGCCGGGTGCCTTGATGAGGGAGAGAAACCTGCAACTTCCTAGCTGGCTGGCGGGCCAGACGTAGCACTTGGCGGGGATCTGCTGACCGTCTCCGAATGGGTGCGTGGCTCCGCCGATGAACTGCCGGCCCAAGCGTTCGTAGAGGCGAATGGCTGCCTCGTCCTTGTCCATCACGTCGAGCACAAGGCGTAACCCGTTCTCCTCGGCGTGGTCCATGGCTGCGCGCATGAGGCTTTCGCCCACCGCGTGCTTCCGCGCAGATCTCACCACGAACAGCCGGGCCAGCACACCGATGCGGGAGCCATCCTCTCCGCTCTGCTGTTGCCAGAGGGCGACGGCCTTCTCCCCCTCCGCCTTCATGATCGCGATATGCCCCACCACACCGTCCCGGTGGGCTACCCACGCCTTCACGACTCCCGGCGGCGTGATCCATGCCTCGGGGTCATCCACTCCTTCCACCGGATATCCGTCCGTCGAGTGGACTTCGATCAGGGCTGCCGCCGCTCCGGGAACGTCGACAACTTCGATAGGGCGAATAGGGGTGTCAGCCACGCGAGTCCTCCAGCGGAGCAGTGGGCCGGGAAACGGGCAGCTCGTAGAGGAGCCCGGTTTGATCGACGCGGTGCACGTACCGGGACACCTCGAAGGGCTGCGACTCCTGATCCAGGCTCGTGTGGAGCACTTCGAGTACGGGCACCCCTGGCAACAGGTCGAGTACCCGGGCCTCTCCGGGTGAAGGCATCCGAGCGCTGATCCCGTCGCGCACCCGCGTCATCACGTGGCCCAGCTCCTCCAGGCGGCCGTAGATCCCGTTCGGCCCTGACTTCGCCTGTATGAGGTGCATGAGGAGAGTGCCCTCCGCCTCGTCCCAGCGCAGACAGGGGGAGACGATCTGGACCGGCTCGTCGTCCGCGAAGTAATGGTTCTCGCGGTGAACGACGCTCTCGCTGCTCCGCCCGAGGGAGGGAAGGAGCGGGACGTTCCTCTGCCCGAGTCCATCGCCTTCGGATGGGCCGGCCACCCGGAGCGGACGCCTGCTGTCGAGGTGACGTTGCCGTGGAAGACGTTGGACGGCCCGCCCCCCACCGCGGCGCTGATCTTCCGGAGCCCTGAGGGGCGCGCACTGAACCGCAACAAGTTCAACGATCGTCAGTGGCGGCCCGCCCTCCGTGCTGCTGGTGCGGCTGAGGGACGGGACAACGGGATGCACGCGCTGCGGCACTTCTCTGCGTCGGTGCTCCTGGACGCGGGGGAGAGCACCAAGGCCCTGAGCGAGTACCTGGGGCATCACGACCCCGGTTTCACGCTGCGGACCTGTACCCACCTGATGCCGTCGAGTGAGACCCGCACGCGCGCCGCCGTAGACGCAGCCTGGGCCGCCCCGGTTACCGATGACGGCCCGGGGACGGCCCAGAAGGAGCTATAGGTCGTTGACCTGCGGGATTCTCAGAAGCCGAAGCTCTGGACCCACCAGGGGCCGCCGGGGCCCTCCTGGACGCCGATGCCGATGGTCTTGTAGTCGCAGTTGAGAACGTTGGCGCGGTGGCCCTCGCTGTCCATCCAGGCGTCCATCACCGCCTGGGGGCCGGCCTGGCCGCGGGCGATGTTCTCCGCGCCGAGCCCCTGGACGCCCGCCTGCGCGGCGCGGTCCCAGGGGGTGTCGCCGTCCGGGTCCGTGTGGTCGAAGAAGCCGCGGGCCGCCATGTCCTCGCTGAAGCTCTGGGCGAGCGAGGTGAGCGGGGCGCTGGTGGACAGCGGGGAGCAGCCGGCCTCCGCGCGTTCCTGGTTCACCAGGGCCAGCACTTCGGAGCGCGCGGAGGCGTCGGTCGGGGAAGGGGACGGCTTCTTGGCCGGCGGCGGGGCGGCGGAGGTCTTCGGCGGGGCCGGGGCCTTGCTCGTCGGCGGCGTGCTCGTCCTCGGGGCCGCGGGCGCCTTCGCCTTCTCGGACTTCCGCGACGGTGCGGCGGTCTGGTTCTCGGAGGCGGCCTCGGACGGCGACGCCGCCTTCGAGGGCGTCCTCGCCGGGCTCCCGGAGGGAGAGGCGCTGGCGGGGGGCGTCTTCGACGGGGCCTTGCCCGGCGGCTGCGGGCGCTCGCCGTCCCGGCCGGTGGGGGAGGCGGACCGGTCGGCCGGCTCCGTGGAGCTGCCGCCCTGGGTCAGCAGGTCGGGGGCGGCGCCGCCGGAGCGCACCTGGTCGACGGCGCGGGGGGTGCCGGAGGTGGAGGCGTCGCCGCCCGGGAGCAGCCCCGAGGCGACCGCCACCGCGCCCACGGCCACGGCCGCCGAGACACCGAGGAGGCCGGCGCGGGTCGGCACGCCGGACTTCTTCCGGCGGGTACCACCGCGCCGGAAAGCGGCGTCCGCCGCGGATTCTTCAGCGACGGGGCCTGCGGCGGATCGTCGGTGGCGTCCCATGCGCTGTGCCTTCCTCGTGCTCCGGACGCCCTGACGGCGTCGCTCGATTCCCCCGCGGTCGCCCCGTCGATCGAATTCGGCCGTACGCGGAGGTCATCCCGCTTGATCGACTTTCCGTCGACCGCCGTCCGATACTCATCCGATCGAGTGAGACTGTTCGACGGGACTGTAGCCCATGGAGGAAAGGGGGCGAGATGCTTCGGGAACACCAGGCCGGTTAACGTTCGGGCATGAATGAAGAAGCGCGTCTCGTCGTATGGGTACGCGGCCGGGTACAGCAAGTGGGATTCCGCTGGTTCACCAGGGAAAATGCTTTGGAGATCGGCGGGCTCACCGGGTTCGCCCTCAATCTCGACGACGGCCGGGTGCAGATCGTGGCCGAGGGGCCACGTGACCATTGCCACCGTCTGCTGGAGTGGCTGCGGTCCGACGACACACCCGGGCGCGTGGACGGAGTGACTGAGATCTGGGACACCCCCCGCGGCGGCTACGACGGATTCGCCATCCGCTGACACCGCCGGACCGCACCCCCGGCGACCGGCTCGGCGAGCGCCGCGCCCCGCCTCGCCGCCCCGGCGCCGCGCGGGGCCCCGCACCCGAAGTGACCTGCGGTGGGACCGGCCGCGACGGATGGTTGCCAGATTCCGTGTGACGTGCAAAGCTGCGGCATTGACGAAGATCTGCACACCCCCCGGGGCCCCGCAGGAGAGTCGCGCCCCAAGATCGTCCGGCGGCGCGCCCCCGGGACACCCGGGCACACAGGGTGTGATCGTGTTGACCGTCAAACTTTTTGGTGAGACGCTGAAAACCCCGCGCACCTTAGCTGTTCGGTAGAGCTGTTCAGCAGCAGAACCGCAGTGGTGACAGAGCCCTGCCGAGCATCGCGGGTGCCGTTCCCCTGACGACCCACACCGCATCGGTCGGTCACTCATTGTGGAGGACCATCCATCATGGCAAAGGCGCTTCTCGGTTACGTCGGCGGTTCCGACCCGCGACTCCTCGCCGAGATGCGACGGCTCCAGCAGCGCGTCCAGGACCTGGAATCCGAGCTCACCCGGATCCAGAGCGAGAACGACGCGCTCAACGCCGCCGCTCAGCACCAGGAGTCGCTGCTCGACAGCATCGACATCGACGTACCCCAGGGCGAGCCTGCGCTGACCTGACCACGAGGGCCCCTTCGGGCCGGTCGGGCCGGGCACGCTCAGTAGCCTCGGAACACCTCTGATTCGTCCTGCACCACGGATCGCCGCCCCCGAACCCCGGGGTTCCCGCCACGGCGGGGACGCCGTCGTCCGGTCGCACGGCGATGCGCCGCGCAGGACCGCGGCTGGATTCGCGTGGACGCCAGCGAGATTCACAGGGACGCTTCGGCGTCCCTTTTTCTTTTGTCCGGCCCCCGCCCCGGACGTGCCGGCCTGCGCCTACCGTCTGATGTGCCCTGCACCTTCAGCAACGAAACCGAGAGGGAAAGGTAGAGTCCGGCGGCGTGCACCTCAAGGCCCTGACCCTGCGTGGTTTCAAATCGTTCGCGTCCGCCACCACCCTGCGGTTCGAACCGGGGATCACGTGCGTCGTCGGCCCCAACGGATCAGGAAAGTCCAACGTGGTGGACGCGCTCTCCTGGGTCATGGGGGAGCAGGGCGCGAAATCCCTGCGCGGCGGCAAGATGGAAGACGTGATCTTCGCCGGGACGACCGGGCGGCCCCCGCTCGGCCGTGCCGAAGTATCGCTGACCATCGACAATTCCGACGGCGCATTGCCCGTCGAGTACGCCGAAGTGACGATCACGCGGACCATGTTCCGCAATGGCGGCAGCGAATACCGGCTCAACGGCGACACCTGCCGGCTGCTGGACATCCAGGAACTCCTCTCCGACTCCGGTATCGGCCGCGAGATGCACGTCATCGTCGGGCAGGGCCAGTTGGACTCCGTGCTGCACGCCGACCCGATGGGCCGCCGGGCCTTCATCGAGGAGGCCGCCGGGGTGCTCAAGCACCGCAAGCGCAAGGAGAAGGCGCTGCGGAAGCTGGACGCGATGGGTGCCAACCTGGCCCGGGTCCAGGACCTCACCGCCGAGCTGCGCCGCCAGCTCAAGCCGCTCGGCCGGCAGGCCGCCGTCGCCCGCCGGGCCGCCGTCATCCAGGCCGACCTGCGCGACGCCCGGCTCCGCCTCCTCGCGGACGACCTGGTGACCCTGCGGGACGCGCTGCGGGACGAGCTCGCCGACGAGGCGGAGCTGAAGAAGCGCAAGGACGCGGCCGAGGCGGAGCTGCGGACGGCGCTCGCCCGGGAGGCCGAGCTGGAGGGCGAGGTGCGCCGCCTCGCGCCCCGGCTCCAGCGCGCCCAGCAGAGCTGGTACGAGCTGTCGCAGCTGGCCGAGCGGGTACGGGGCACGGTCTCGCTGGCCGACGCCCGGGTCCGCAGCGCCTCCGATCCCCCCGCCGAGGAACGGCGGGGCCGCGACCCCGAGGAGCTGGAACGGGAGGCCGCCCGGATCCGCGAACAGGAGGCGGAGCTGACGGCCGCCCTGGAGGCGGCCGAACACGCGCTGGAGGACACCGTCGCCCACCGCGCCGACCTGGAACGTGAACTGGCTGCCGAGGAGCGGCGGCTCAAGGACGCCGCCCGCGCCATCGCCGACCGGCGCGAAGGGCTCGCCCGGCTGCACGGCCAGGTCAACGCGGCCCGCAGCCGGGCCGGCTCGGCGCAGGCGGAGATCGACCGGCTGGCCGCCGCCCGCGACGAGGCGCAGGAGCGCGCGGCGGCCGCCCAGGAGGAGTACGAGCAGCTGAAGGCCGAGGTGGACGGGCTCGACGCGGACGGCGAGGAGCTGACGGCGCGCCACCAGGCCGCCGAGGAAGCCCTCGCCGAGGCCCGTTCCGCTCACAGCGCGGCCCGTGAGGAGGCCGTCGCCGCCGAGCGCAGGCGGGCGGCGGTCGCGGCCCGGCACGAGGCGCTGGCCCTGGGGCTGCGCCGCAAGGACGGTACGGGCGCGCTCCTGGGGGCCCGGGACCGGCTCGCCGGGCTCCTCGGCCCGGCCGCCGAACTGCTCACCGTCGAACCCGGTTACGAGGTTCCGGTCGCGGCCGCCCTCGGCACGGCGGCGGACGCGGTCGCCGTCACGGACCCGGCCGCGGCGGCCGCCGCGATCCGCCTGCTGCGGGAACGGGACGCGGGGCGCGCGGCGATGCTGCTGGGCGGAGAGGCGCCCCCGCGGCCCGCCGCCGGGGCCGCGGACGAGGGGGAGCCCCCGGCTCCCGCGACCGCCGCCGCCGCCCTCCCCGCGCCCGCCGTCGCCGACCTCGTGCGCGGGCCCGCCGCCCTCGTCGCGGCCGTACGCCGCCTCGTACCGGACACGGTGGTGGTGGGGACGCTGGAGGACGCCGAGGCGCTGGTCGCGGCGCACCCCGGGCTGACCGCGGTGACCGGGGAGGGGGACGTGCTCTCCGCCCACTTCGCGCACGGCGGGTCGGCCGGAGCGCCCAGCCTCCTGGAGGTGCAGGCGTCCGTGGACGAGGCCGCCGCCGAGCTGGACGCCCTCGCCGTGCGGTGCGGGGAACTGGCGGAGGCCCAGCGGCTGGCGGAGCAGCGGCGTACGGAGCGGACCGCGCTCGTCGAGGCGCTGGGGGAGCGCCGCCGGGCCGCCGAGCGGGAGAAGTCCGGCTTCGCCCAGCAGCTCGGGCGGCTCGCCGGCCAGGCCCGGGGCGCGGCGGGCGAGGCCGAGCGCATGACCGCCTCCGCCGCCCGCGCCCAGGAGGCCCTGGAGCGGGCGAGCGAGGAGGCCGAGGAGCTGGCGGAGCGGCTGCTGGTCGCCGAGGAGGCCCCCGCCGAGGAGGAGCCCGACACCTCCGTACGGGACCGGCTCGCCGCCGACGGGGCCAACGCCCGCCAGACGGAGATGGAGGCCCGGCTCCAGGCCCGTACCCACGAGGAGCGGGTCAAGGCGCTGGCCGGACGCGCCGACTCGCTGGACCGGGCCGCCCGCGCCGAACGGGAGGCGCGTGCCCGCGCCGAGCGGCGCCGGGCCCGGCTGCGGCACGAGGCCGAGGTGGCCTCCGCCGTCGCCTCGGGCGCCCGCCAGTTGCTGGCGCATGTGGAGGTGTCCCTGGAACGGGCCGGGCAGGAGCGGACGCGGGCCGAGGCGGCGAAGGGTGAGCGGGAGCGCGAGCTGGCCGTCGAGCGCGACCGGGGCCGCGGGCTCAAGGGCGAGCTGGACAAGCTCACCGACTCGGTCCACCGGGGCGAGGTGCTGGGGGCCGAGAAGCGGCTGCGGATCGAGCAGCTGGAGACGAAGGCCCTGGAGGAGCTGGGCGTGGAGCCCGCCGCGCTGGTCGCCGAATACGGTCCGGGCCAGCCGGTGCCGCCGTCGCCCGCGGCGGAGGGCGAGGAGCTGCCGGAGGACCCGGAGCACCCGCGCAACCGGCCGAGGCCCTACCGGCGGCCCGAGCAGGAGAAGCGGCTGCGGGCGGCCGAACGGGCGTACCAGCAACTCGGGAAGGTGAATCCGCTCGCCCTGGAGGAGTTCTCGGCGCTGGAGGAACGGCACCAGTTCCTGTCCGAGCAGCTTGAAGACCTGAAGAAGACCCGAGCCGATCTGCTCCAGGTGGTCAAGGAGGTGGACGAGCGGGTGGAGCAGGTCTTCACGGAGGCGTACCACGACACCGCCCGGCAGTTCGAGGGCGTCTTCTCGCGCCTCTTCCCCGGCGGCGAGGGGCGGCTCGTCCTGACCGACCCGGACAACATGCTCACCACCGGCGTGGACGTCGAGGCGCGTCCGCCGGGCAAGAAGGTGAAGCGGCTCTCCCTGCTGTCGGGCGGGGAGCGGTCCCTCACGGCGGTGGCCCTGCTGGTCTCCATCTTCAAGGCCCGTCCCAGCCCGTTCTACGTGATGGACGAGGTGGAGGCCGCCCTCGACGACACCAATCTGCAGCGGCTGATCCGGCTCATGGAGGAGTTGCAGGAGAGCTCCCAGCTCATCGTGATCACCCATCAGAAACGGACCATGGAGGTCGCCGACGCGCTGTACGGCGTGTCCATGCAGGGTGACGGGGTCTCGAAGGTCATCAGCCAGCGGCTGCGCTGATCCGGCCCGCGACGCCGGCGCCACGGAGGCTTTCCACCGGCTCGACAGAAGTTCAAGGCACGTATCGCGCGGTTCGGGGTACACGTGCGGAGACCCGCTGTTGGGCTTCAAAACTTGAACGCATAACCTCTGCGAAGTCGTTCTGGCCTTCAAGTGGTGGTGAACCGGATGGTGTGCGCCACTGGGAAGGCTCACCCCCCACGTCTGACCCCGGCCAGGCATCAGGAGTTCATGTGACCAGTGCAGCGAACGGACCGGAGTCCGGGGCCCGGGCGGCCCACCCGGACCATCTCGGCCATGTCATCTTCATCACCGCGGCGGCGGCGATGGGCGGTTTCCTCTTCGGCTACGACAGCTCCGTCATCAACGGGGCCGTCGAGGCCATCCGCGACCGGTACGACATCGGCTCCGGCACGCTCGCCCAGGTCATCGCCATCGCGCTGATCGGCTGTGCGATCGGCGCCGCCACCGCCGGCCGGATCGCGGACCGGATCGGCCGCATCCGCTGCATGCAGATCGCCTCGGTGCTCTTCACCGCCAGCGCCGTCGGATCGGCGCTGCCGTTCGCGCTCTGGGACCTGGCGATGTGGCGCATCGTCGGCGGCTTCGCCATCGGCATGGCCTCCGTGATCGGCCCGGCGTACATCGC
The DNA here is from genome assembly GCF_044330565.1 of Streptomyces sp. NPDC017448. Classification (NCBI taxonomy): domain Bacteria; kingdom Bacillati; phylum Actinomycetota; class Actinomycetes; order Kitasatosporales; family Streptomycetaceae; genus Streptomyces; species Streptomyces sp. NPDC017448. The sequence continues at coordinate 261,216 of NZ_JBIRLM010000003.1, forward strand.
CGAGGTCTCCCCGCCCGCCTACCGCGGCCGCCTGGGCTCCTTCCAGCAGGCCGCGATCGTCATCGGCATCGCCATCTCCCAGCTGGTGAACTACGCCGTCCTCCAGATCGCCGACGGCGACCAGCGCGGGGAGATCCTGGGCCTGGAGGCCTGGCAGTGGATGCTCGGCGTGATGGTCGTCCCGGCCATCCTGTACGGGCTGCTCTCGTTCGCCATCCCCGAGTCCCCGCGCTTCCTGATCTCGGTGGGCAAGAAGGCCGAGGCCCGCAAGATCCTCGAAGAGGTCGAGGGGAAGAACATCGACCTCGACGCCCGGGTGAACGAGATCGAGACCGCCATGCACCGCGAGCACAAGTCCTCCTTCAAGGACCTGCTCGGCAGCCGTTTCGTCTTCCTGCCGATCGTCTGGGTCGGTATCGGCCTGTCGATGTTCCAGCAGCTCGTCGGCATCAACGTGGCGTTCTACTACTCGGCGACGCTCTGGCAGTCGGTCGGCATCGACCCGACCGACTCGTTCTTCTACTCCTTCACCACCTCGATCATCAACATCATCGGCACGGTGATCGCGATGGTGCTGGTGGACCGGGTGGGCCGCCGTCCGCTCGCCCTCGTCGGCTCCATCGGCATGGCCCTCGCGCTGGCCGTCGAGGCGTGGGCCTTCTCCGCCGACCTGGTCGACGGCAAGCTGCCCACCGCCCAGGGGGCCACGGCGCTGGTCGCCGCCCACGTCTTCGTGCTCTTCTTCGCCCTGTCGTGGGGCGTCGTCGTCTGGGTCTTCCTGGGCGAGATGTTCCCGAACCGCCTGCGCGCCGCCGCCCTCGGCGTCGCCGTCTTCGCCCAGTGGATGGCCAACTGGGCGATCACCGCCAGCTTCCCGAGCCTGGCCGACTGGAACCTCTCGGGGACGTACATCATCTACGCCTGCTTCGCCGTGCTCTCGATCCCCTTCGTGCTCAAGTTCGTGAAGGAGACCAAGGGCAAGGCGCTGGAGGAGATGGGCTGACCCCCGCCGCCCTCTCCCCCCCCGGGCCCCCGCCCCGGCTCGCCCCGAGCCGGGGCGGGGGCGTCTTCGGCGGTCGCCCCGCAGAACGGACGCGGGCTCCACCGCCCCTCCTCCACCGGCGCTCCGCCGTTCGCCGCCCCGGGGGCTCCTCGGCCCGCACCGTGCCGGCGCCGTGCCCGTCCGCGTGTGCCGCCCCCCCCCCCGGCCGGCGCGTGAGCCGTCGGCTCGTCAGGCGGACGGAGGCCGACCTCCGCGGTGCCGCCAAAAGGTGCATATGGGTCCACCGGATCGCCGGGGGGCAGCCGGGGCAGCGTCCGGGGGGCGGCCGTGGCCGATACTGGACAGGTTATGGAAATCGTCATCCTCGCTGTAGTCATCGCCCTGGTCGCTGTCGGCCTGGTCGGCGGGCTCGTGATCGGCAGCCGCAAGAAGAAGCTGCCGCCCCCGCCGCCGAGCACGCCGACCATCACCCCTCCCGCCGAACCGCAGGTCGGCGAGGAGGCCGAGACGCCGCGCGACGAAGCGCGGCGCACCATCGACGACGTCGGCCTCCCGGACGCCACCGCGCCCGTGGAGGAGGCCCCGGTCGCCGAGGCCCCCGAGACCCCCGTACTGGAGGTTCCCGAGCCCACGGCCGGCCGGCTCGTCCGGCTGCGGGCCCGGCTCGCCCGCTCGCAGAACTCGCTCGGCAAGGGCCTCCTCACCCTGCTCTCCCGGGACAACCTCGACGAGGACACCTGGGAGGAGATCGAGGACACCCTCCTCACCGCCGACGTCGGCGTCGCCCCCACCCAGGAACTGGTCGAGCGGCTGCGCGAGCGTGTCCGCGTGCTCGGCACCCGCACCCCGGACGAACTGCGCACCCTGCTCCGCGAGGAGCTGATCACCCTGCTCGGCCCGGACTTCGACCGCGAGGTCAGGACCGAGGGCGGCGCGGAGACCCCCGGCGTCGTCATGGTCGTCGGCGTCAACGGCACCGGCAAGACCACCACCACCGGCAAGCTGGCCCGGGTGCTCGTCGCGGACGGCCGCAGCGTGGTCCTCGGCGCCGCCGACACCTTCCGCGCCGCCGCCGCCGACCAGCTCCAGACCTGGGGCGAGCGCGTCGGAGCCCGTACGGTCCGAGGGCCCGAGGGCGGCGACCCGGCCTCGATCGCCTACGACGCGGTCAAGGAGGGCATCGCGGAGGGCGCGGACGTCGTCCTCATCGACACTGCCGGCCGGCTGCACACCAAGACCGGTCTCATGGACGAGCTGGGCAAGGTCAAGCGCGTCGTGGAGAAGCACGGTCCGCTGGACGAGGTGCTCCTCGTCCTGGACGCCACCACCGGCCAGAACGGTCTCGTCCAGGCCCGGGTGTTCGCGGAGGTCGTGGACATCACCGGCATCGTCCTCACCAAGCTCGACGGCACCGCCAAGGGCGGCATCGTCATCGCGGTCCAGCGCGAGCTGGGCGTACCGGTGAAGCTGATCGGCCTCGGCGAGGGCCCGGACGACCTCGCCCCGTTCGAGCCGGGAGCCTTCGTGGACGCCCTGATCGGCGACTGACCCGCTCCGCACCGAGAACGGCGGACGGGCGGCGGCTCCCACGAGGAGCCTGCCGCCCGTCCGCCGTTTCCGTACCGCCTACGAGCGGTGGCAGACGTACGCCAGGGTGCCCAGCAGCAGCCGCGCCTGCGGGGGAGCGGCCGCCGTGTCCAGCGCCGGGGGCCGCAGCCAGCGGACCGGGCCGCGACCGCCGAGGTCGGAGGGCGGGGCGGTGACGTACGCCCCCGGGCCGAGGGCGCGGAGGTCGAGCCCCGCGTCGTCCCAGCCCATCCGGTAGAGCAGCGACGGCAGCTCGGCGGCGGCCCCGGGGGCGACGAAGAACTGCGCCCGCCCGGTCGGCGTCACCGCGACCGGCCCCGACGGCAGCCCCATCCGCTCCATCCGCACCACCGCGCGCCGCCCGGCCTGCTCCGCGACCTCCAGGACGTCGAAGGAGCGGCCCACCGGCAGCAGCATCGCCGCGCCGGGCGTCTCGGCCCAGGCGTCCGAGGCGCGGTCCGGGCCGGAGCCCGCCGGGACCTCGGCGGCGAAGTCCAAGGGGTGGGCCCCCGGCGCGGGGCAGGCCGCCGCTCCGCACGAGCAGGCGCCGGACTCGGCCCGCGCCCCCGGCCGTACCGCCCACCCCCACAGCCCTGTGTACTCGGCCACCGCCGTGCCCGTGCCGCCGCGGTGGCGACGCCGCGCACCGGACCGCCTCTCCCGGATGCCGCCGATAGTGAAGCCCATGCCCCCTCCAACGGGTCCGCCTCGCCGGTGGTTACGTCCCGCGTCGCTCGGGCGTCTCTCCGCGGCTGAACTCGATCGAGTGGCGTGCGCGGGAGCGCGAAAGGGAGTGCGGCACGGTGCGCGCGCCCCCGAATGCTTCTTCCCGCTCGCCCTCGGTCCTGTTGGTTCAAGTCAAGCGCGCTCAGCGGCGGTCGGGTTCATCAGAAGGGGTGGCGAATGGTGGCGTTTCCTCAACTCCCCTCGCGGCAGGGGTGATCGTAGGATTACCGTCGGTACGCGAACCCTGGAAGGATGGGGCCCGCGGGTATGCCGCAGGCAATCCGATTTCTTGTTCGGGGGAGGGGAACTCCTCTACGGACAGCATCGATGAACGGCATTCTGACAACGGTTCGCGCGATGGGTTTTCGGCGGGATGGGGGCGTACCAGTGAGTGGCAGCGGCGCAGAGGGCACGGATGCCGGAAAGCGGCCCAACGCGCAGTTGGGGTCGTGGTTCATGCGCAGTGGCTGGTCCAAGGGCGAGCTGGCCCGCCAGGTCAACCGGCGCGCCCGGCAGATGGGCGCCCTCCACATCAGCACCGACACCTCCCGGGTGCGGCGCTGGCTCGACGGGGAGCAGCCGCGCGAGCCGATCCCGCGCATCCTCTCCGAGCTGTTCTCCGAACGCTTCGGCACCGTCGTCGCCGTCGAGCAGCTCGGTCTGCGCACCGCTCACCAGTCGCCCTCGGTGGCCGGGGTCGACCTGCCCTGGGCCGGACCGCAGACCGTCGCCCTGCTCAGCGAGTTCTCCCGCAGCGACCTGATGCTCGCCCGGCGCGGCTTCCTCGGCTCCTCCCTGACGCTGGCCGCCGGACCCGCCCTCATCGAGCCCATGCAGCGCTGGCTGGTCCCCGTCCCCGCCCAGGCCTCCGGCGAGCAGGCCGCCCCGGCCGCCGAGCCCCGCCCCTCCCGGCTCTCCGGCCCCGAGCTGGACCTGCTGGAGTCGACCACCGCGATGTTCCGCCAGTGGGACGCCCAGTGCGGCGGCGGACTGCGCCGCAAAGCCGTCGTCGGCCAACTGCACGAGGTCACCGACCTGCTCCAGGAGCCCCAGCCCGACCCCACCGCCCGGCGGCTCTTCCGATGCGCCGCCGAACTGGCCGAGCTGGCGGGCTGGATGAGCTACGACGTCGGCCTCCAGCCCACCGCCCAGAAGTACTTCGTGCTCGCCCTGCACGCCGCCAAGGAGGCCGGCGACAAACCGCTCGGCAGCTACATCCTCTCCAGCATGAGCCGTCAGATGATCCACCTCGGCCGCCCCGACGACGCCCTGGAGCTGATCCACCTCGCCCAGTACGGCAGTCGCGACTGCGCCACCTCCCGCACCCAGGCGATGCTGTATGCGATGGAGGCCCGCGCCTACGCCAACATGGGCCAGCCCAGCAAGTGCAAGCGGGCCGTCCGGATGGCCGAGGACACCTTCCTGGACGCCGGCCTCGACGGCGAGCCCGAGCCCGACTGGATCCGCTTCTTCTCCGAGGCCGAGCTGAACGGCGAGAACGCCCACTCCTACCGCGACCTGGCCTACGTCGCCGGCCGCAGCCCCACCTACGCCTCGCTGGCCGCGCCCGTCATGGAGCGGGCCGTCGAGCTGTTCGGCGACGACGACGAGCACCAGCGCTCCTACGCGCTCAACCTCATCGGCATGGCCACCGTCCACCTCCTCCAGCGGGAGCCCGAACAGTCCACCGTGCTGGCCGCCCGCGCCCTGAAGATCGCCAAGAAGGTCCGCTCCGAGCGCGTCAACACCCGTCTGCGCAAGACCGTGGACACCGCCGCCCGCGACTTCGGCGACGTCGCCGAAGTCGCCCGGCTCACCGAACAGCTCCACGAACAGCTCCCGGAGACCGCCGAAGCGGTCTGACCGGCCCCGGCCCCGGCCGCGGCCCCCTCCCGCACACCCCGACCCGGCTCCCCCATCGCCCGGTCGCACGGAGGGGCGCCGCGGCCGGCCCCGTCCGCGGCGCACGGCGTGCGCCGCATGGTAGGCAGCGGACCGGAGGCGCCACCCGGGATTCATCCGGCCGTAACACGCCGCCCCTCTTCGTCACGCCCGGGAAACACCGTGCGGCATCCCACGAAACGGCACTGGGCCAATCTCGTGGCTCATAACGGCCCGCACCGTATCCCCAGTGGTCCCGCAGCCTCCCCCGCACGCCGCGGCCGCTCCGACGACGAGGAGACGCCGATGCCCCCAGGCATCACGACGCTTGCCGCAGACGCTCCCGAGCTGTCTGCCGCCAACACCGGGTTCATGCTCATCTGCACGGCCCTGGTGATGCTCATGACCCCCGGCCTGGCCTTCTTCTACGGAGGCATGGTCCGCGTCAAGAGCACCCTGAACATGCTGATGATGAGCTTCATCAGCCTCGGGATCGTCACGGTCCTGTGGGTGCTCTACGGATTCAGCCTCGCCTTCGGCTCCGACGTCGGCTCGGTCATCGGCTGGAGCTCCGACTACGTCGGCCTCGGCGACATCGGCGTCACCGAACTCTGGGACGGCTACACCATCCCGGTGTACGTCTTCGCAGCCTTCCAGCTCATGTTCGCCGTCCTCACCCCGGCCCTGATCAGCGGCGCCCTCGCCGACCGGGTGAAGTTCACCGCCTGGGCGGTCTTCATCGTCCTGTGGGTCACCGCCGTCTACTTCCCCGTCGCCCACTGGGTCTGGGGCGCCGGCGGCTGGCTCTTCGAGATGGGCGTCATCGACTTCGCCGGCGGCACGGCCGTCCACATCAACGCCGGCGCGGCCGCCCTCGGCGTCATCCTGGTCATCGGCAAGCGCGTCGGCTTCAAGAAGGACCCGATGCGGCCGCACAGCCTGCCGCTCGTCATGCTCGGCGCGGCACTCCTGTGGTTCGGCTGGTTCGGCTTCAACGCCGGATCCTGGCTCGGCAACGACGACGGCGTCGGCGCGGTCATGTTCCTCAACACCCAGGTCGCCGCCGCGGCCGCCGTCCTCGGCTGGCTGATCTACGAGAAGCTGCGCCACGGCTCCTTCACCACCCTCGGCGCCGCCTCCGGCGCGGTCGCCGGCCTCGTCGCCATCACCCCCGCGGGCGGCTCCGTCAGCCCGCTCGGCGCCCTCGCGATCGGCGCCGTCGCCGGTGTCCTGTGCGCCATGGCGGTCGGCCTGAAGTACCGGTTCGGCTATGACGACTCCCTGGACGTCATCGGCGTCCACCTCGTCGGCGGCGTCATCGGCTCGGTCCTGGTCGGCTTCTTCGCCACCGGAGGCGTCCAGTCCGACGCCGAGGGCCTCTTCTACGGCGGCGGCCTCGAACAGCTCGGCAAGCAGCTCCTCGGCGTCGTCGCGGTCCTCGCCTACTCTCTCGTCGTCTCCGCGCTGATCGCCCTGGCGATCCACCGCACCCTCGGCATGCGGGTCTCCGAGGACGACGAGGTCTCCGGCATCGACCAGGTCGAGCACGCCGAGACGGCCTACGACTTCAGCGGCGCCGGAGGCGGCTCGGCCGCCCGCGCCACCGGCCCCGCCCCGACAGCAGCACCGCCGGCAGCACCGAAGACGAAGAAGGTGGACGCATGAAGCTCATCACCGCGGTCGTGAAGCCCCATCGGCTGGACGAGGTCAAGGAGGCGCTCCAGGCCTTCGGCGTCCACGGGCTCACCGTCACCGAAGCCAGCGGTTACGGGCGGCAGCGCGGCCACACCGAGGTCTACCGGGGCGCCGAGTACACCGTCGACCTGGTCCCCAAGATCCGCATCGAGGTCCTCGTCGAGGACGAGGACGCCGACCAGCTCATCGAGGTCGTCGTCAAGGCCGCCCGCACCGGCAAGATCGGCGACGGGAAGGTCTGGAGCGTCCCGGTCGACACCGCCGTCCGCGTCCGGACCGGCGAGCGCGGCCCGGACGCCCTCTGACCGACCATCCACGAACGGAAGGCAGCCGGGTGACGAGGACCGAAGCGACCACCGGAGCCGAAGACCCGGGGCCCAGCGGCTACGCGGCGGCCCGACTGCGCCTCCTCCAGCAGGAGGAGTGGTCCGGGCCGCCGCGCCGTGCGGCCCTCGCCCGCCTCACCGACGACTGGCTCACCGGCCTGTTCACCGCCGCGGCCGCCCGCACCGGGGTGCGCGGCGCCGCCCTCGTAGCCGTCGGCGGCTACGGCCGGGGCGAGCTCTCCCCGCGCAGCGACCTCGACCTGCTCCTCCTGCACGACGGCGCCGCCGCCCCGACCGCCCTCGCCGCCCTCGCCGACGCCCTCTGGTACCCGGTCTGGGACCTGGGCCTCGCCCTCGACCACTCCGTACGCACCTCCGGCGAGGCCCGGAAGACCGCCGCCGAGGACCTCAAGGTCCAGCTCGGCCTGCTCGACGCCCGCCCGGTCGCCGGAGACCTCGGCCTCGCCGCCTCCCTGCGCACCGCGGTCCTCGCCGACTGGCGCGGCCAGGCCCCCCGGCGCCTCCCCGCCCTCCTGGAGCTCGGCCGGGAACGCGCGGAGCGGGCGGGCGAGCTCCCGTTCCTCCTGGAACCCGACCTCAAGGAGGCCCGCGGCGGACTCCGCGACGCCACCGCCCTGCGCGCCGTGGCCGCCTCCTGGGTGGCCGACGCGCCCCGCGACGGCCTCGACCGGGCCCGCCGGGTCCTGCTCGACGCCCGCGACGCCCTCCACCTCGCCACCGGGCGCGCCACCGACCGCCTCGCCCTCCAGGAACAGGACCAGGTCGCCGCAGCCCTCGGCCTGTCCGACGCCGACCTTCTGCTGCGCCAGGTCTACGAGGCCGCGCGGACCATCTCGTACGCCACCGACGTCACCTGGCGCGAGGTCGAACGGGTCCTGCGCGCCCGCTCCGCCCGCCCGAGGCTGCGCTCCCTGCTCACCGGGGGCCGAACCCGCCAGGCCCCCGACCGCGCCCCCCTCGCCGACGGCGTGGTGGACGCGGACGGCGAAGTGGTCCTCGCCCGCGCCGCCCGGCCCGAACGCGACCCGGCCCTCCCCCTGCGCGCCGCCGCGGCCGCCGCCGAGGCCGGGCTCCCGCTCTCCCGCCACCTCGTCCGCCACCTGGCGGCCACCGCCCCGCCGCTGCCGGTCCCCTGGCCCCCCGAGGCCCGCGAGGAGCTGGTCACCCTGCTCGGCGCGGGCGAGGCCACCGTCCCCGTCTGGGAGGCGCTGGAGGCGGAAGGGATCGTCACCCGGCTGCTGCCCGGCTGGGAGCACGTCCACTGCCGCCCCCAGCGCAACCCCGTCCACACCTGGACCGTCGACCGGCACCTCGTGGAGACCGCCGTCCGCGCCGCCTCCCTCACCCGCCGCGTCCACCGCCCCGACCTCCTCCTGGTCGCCGCCCTCCTCCACGACATCGGCAAGGGCCGGCCCGGCGACCACTCCGTGGCGGGCGAGGCCATCGCCCGCGCCACGGCCGCCCGCATCGGCTTCGACCAGCAGGACACGGCGGTCGTCGCCACCCTCGTACGCCACCACCTGCTGCTCGTCGAGACCGCCACCCGGCGCGACCTCGACGACCCCGCCACCGTGCGGGCGGTCGCCGCGGCCGTGGGCGACGCCTCCACCCTGGAGCTGCTGCACGCCCTCACCGAGGCCGACGCGCTCGCCACCGGGCCCGCCGCCTGGAGTTCCTGGCGCGCCTCCCTCGTCGCCGACCTCGTCGAACGCGTCGCGGCCGTTCTCGCCGGGAAGCCCGTCGAGGAGCCCGTTGAGGGCGCAGTCGGCGCCGAGCACGAACGCCTCGCCGTCGAGGCCCTGCGCACCGGCGGCCCCGTCCTCACCCTGCACACCCGGGCGGAGGAACCCCACGGGGACGGCGAGACGGCGCCGGTCGGCGTCGAACTCCTCATCGCCCTGCCCGACCGCCCCGGCGTCCTGCCCGCCGCCGCGGGCGTCCTGGCCCTGCACCGCCTCACCGTGCGCTCCGCCGACCTGCGCGCGCTGGAGCCGCCCGGCGAGGTGGGGGAGCGGGCGGACCTGCTGCTGCTCGCCTGGCGGGTGGCCGCCGAGTACGGGGCCCTCCCGCAGGCCACCCGCCTCCGCGCCGACCTCGTACGCGCCCTGGACGGCTCCCTGGACATCCGGGCCCGGCTCGCCGAACGGGAGGCCGCCCACCCCCGCAGGCGGGGGGTCAAGGCCCCGCCGCCCCGGGTCTCGGTGGCCGCCGCGGGCTCCCGCCGCGCCACCGTCATCGAGGTCCGCGCCCAGGACGCCCCGGGCCTGCTGCACCGGATCGGCCGGGCCCTGGAGGAGAGTGCGGTACGGGTGCGGAGCGCCCATGTCTCCACCCTCGGCGCCAACGCCGTGGACGCCTTCTACGTGACCGGCGCGGACGGGGAACCGCTGCCCCCGGAACGGGCCGCCGAGGTGGCCCGCGAGGTCGAGAAGGCCCTCGGCCGACCGCCCGCGGACACCTCTCGCCAGGCAGGTTCCGGGCGAGGGCTTGGTGTTGTCCGGGGGACGGATACCCTGGAGGGCGATTGACCAGCACCCGACCCCGACCCTGAGGACCGACGAGCGCCGTGTTCGATACTCTCTCCGACCGCCTTAGCGCGACTTTCAAGAACCTCAGGGGCAAGGGCCGCTTGTCCGAGGCGGACATCGACGCCACGGCACGCGAGATCCGTATCGCCCTGCTGGAAGCCGACGTCGCCCTGCCCGTGGTCCGGGCCTTCATCGCCAACGTGAAGGAGCGGGCGCGCGGCGCCGAGGTCTCCCAGGCGCTGAACCCCGCCCAGCAGGTCGTCAAGATCGTCAACGAGGAGCTCGTCTCCATCCTCGGCGGCGAGACCCGGCGGCTGCGGTTCGCCAAGACCGCCCCCACCGTGATCATGCTCGCCGGCCTCCAGGGCGCCGGTAAGACGACGCTCGCCGGAAAGCTCGGCCTCTGGCTCAAGGGCCAGGGCCACTCCCCGCTGCTCGTCGCCTGCGACCTCCAGCGCCCCAACGCCGTCAACCAGCTGAGCGTCGTCGCCGAGCGCGCCGGCGTCGCGGTGTACGCCCCCGAGCCGGGCAACGGCGTCGGCGACCCGGTCCAGGTCGCCAAGGACTCCATCGAGTTCGCCAAGGCCAAGGTCCACGACATCGTCATCGTCGACACCGCCGGCCGCCTCGGCATCGACCAGGAGCTGATGCGGCAGGCCGCGGACATCCGCGACGCCGTCAGCCCCGACGAGATCCTCTTCGTCGTCGACGCGATGATCGGTCAGGACGCGGTCAACACCGCCGAGTCCTTCCGCGACGGCGTCGGCTTCGACGGCGTGGTGCTCTCCAAGCTCGACGGCGACGCCCGCGGCGGTGCGGCCCTGTCGATCGCCCATGTCACGGGCAAGCAGATCATGTTCGCGTCGAACGGCGAGAAGCTGGAGGACTTCGACGCGTTCCACCCGGACCGGATGGCCTCCCGCATCCTCGACATGGGTGACCTGCTCACCCTGATCGAGCAGGCGGAGAAGACGTTCAGCCAGGAAGAGGCCGCCAAAATGGCCTCCAAGCTCCAGTCGAGCAAGGGCGGGAAGGACTTCACCCTCGACGACTTCCTGGCCCAGATGGAGCAGGTCCGCAAGATGGGCTCCATCTCCAAGCTGCTCGGGATGCTGCCCGGCATGGGGCAGATCAAGGACCAGATCAACAACATCGACGAGCGCGACATCGACCGCACCGCCGCGATCATCAAGTCGATGACGCCCAAGGAGCGCGCCGAACCGACGATCATCAACGGTTCGCGCCGGGCCCGTATCGCCAAGGGCGCGGGCGTCGAGGTCTCCGTGGTCAAGAGCCTGGTGGAGCGCTTCTTCGAGGCCCGCAAGATGATGTCGAAGATGGCCCAGGGCGGCGGCATGCCGGGGATGCCGGGGATGCCCGGGATGGGCGGCGGCCCCGGCCGGCAGAAGAAGCAGGTCAAGCAGGCCAAGGGCAAGCGCAAGAGCGGCAACCCCATGAAGCGCAAGGCCGAGGAGCAGGCCGCGGCGGCCCGCCGCGAGCAGGCGGCCCAGAACGGCGGCGCGCTCGGACTGCCCGCCGGCCAGGACGCCAAGAACTTCGAGCTGCCGGACGAGTTCAAGAAGTTCATGTAGCAGACACGACGCACACCCGCGTAAGGGGCGCTCTTGAGAGAGGGCGCCCCTTACGCGTGTCCGGCCAACGGTCCGGCGGGGCCGCGCGGGGGCTCACACCGGGCGGAGGCTCACGTCACGCAGACCAGGTAGCGGAAGACGTTCGGCATCCACACCGTGCCGTCCGGCCGCCGGTGCGGGTGCAGGGCCTCCGCGACCTCCTTCTCCACCTGTGAACGGTCCGTGGCCCGCACGGCGGCGTCGAACAGCCCGGTGGAGAGCAGCCCGCGCACCGCGCTGCCCACGTCCGCGTAACCGAACGGGCAGGACACCCGCCCCGAACCGTCCGGCCGCAGCCCGGCGCGCGCCGCCACGTCCTCCAGGTCGTCCCGGAGCGTGGGGCGCCACCTGCCCGGTTCCGTACGCGCCGGCCGCGCCGAATCCGCCAGCCGGGCCGCCACCCGCAGCACGTCCGCCGTCGCGCAGCGCTCCGGCGGACCCCAGCCGGTCAGCACCACGGAGGCGCCCCGGACGGCCAGGGGGACGGCCGACCGCAGGGCAGGCACCAGCCCCTCGGAGTCCCCGGCCGCGCAGCCGATCGGCTCGAACACCGTGATCAGGTTGTACGGAGCGCCGTCCGCGCCGACGGGTGCGGGCCGCCCGTCCTCCAGCAGCCGGGCCCGGCCGCCGGCCGGGTGCGGGGAGTGCGCGGGCGCGTCCTCCCAGTCGGCTCCGGGCAGCAGCCGCGCGCGGGCCAGCGCCAGGCGCTCCCGGTCGGAGTCCACGCCGGTGACGTGCGCCCCCCGGGCCGCCGCGACGAGCATCGCCAGCCCCGAGCCGCAGCCCAGCGCGAGCATCCGGGTGGCGGGCCCGACCTCCATCCGGTCGTACACCGCTTCGTGGAGGGGGGCGAGCATGCGTTCCTGGATCTCGGCCCAGTCGCGTGCGCGGGTACCGGCGTCCCCCGACGCGGAGGCGTCCGCGTACGGCTGGTTCCGGACGAGCGTTGGTGTCATGGAAAGTTCCCCAATCCGCCAAGAGGTCGGTCGTGCCCGAGTGGACGTCCCCCGTGTGCGTGTGTTCCGCACCCCGTAGTCAGAGAACTGCGCATCGGCCGTCCCGTCCAGGGGTTGTGGAGCAGTGCTTGCGTGCCCCGGTCGTGCGCCCCGTCCCGCGATGCTCTTCGACCAGTCTTACCCGACACGCCGAGCCGGGCACGTCGAGCGGCGGCACGGGTAGTCTTCCGGGCGGATTCGCCGGGCGCGCCGACCGCCCGCGCGCCGCGCGCACGAGCCCCCGGCGTACCGCACGCTGTGCACCACCTTGGTGCGAGCTGTGCGTCTTCTCCGCAGTTCGGCGTACCCGCCCTCGTCCGGACGCATCAAGGGCGACTGACTGGTACGTGCAAATTATTTGGGATGCCCCGGAATAGGAACACCGGGGCACTCGGGCTCGTTGTCACGACGTGAGCACGACACCACCTGTACTTGCCGCAGAGCTGGCACAGGCGTGGGCCGACATTCAGCGGTACCACCCCGAGCTGCCCGATCTCGCCGCGCCCGAGTCCCTGATCGGAGAGTCCTCGTCCGCCTGTGGCGCCGAGCTCTCCTTCGAGCGACTGCTCCATGAGGCAGTCCACGGCATCGCCGCCGCGAGAGGAGTCCGAGACACCTCCCGCGCCGGCCGCTACCACAACCGACGCTTCCTCGCGATCGCCGAGGAGCTGGGCCTCGACCATGCCGAGGAACCCCACCCCAGCAGCGGATTCTCGCTGGTCACGCTGAATCCGGAAGCCAAGCGCCGGTACCGTCCGACCACCGAACGGCTGCAGCGCGCCCTCAAGGCGCACACCGTCGCCACCGCCGCCGACACCAAGCGCTCCTTCCGCGGCCCCGCCGCCCGGCACGGTTCCTCCGGGGGCGGCGTGCGGGTCAAGGCCGTCTGCGAGTGCGGACGCAACGTCCGCGTCGTCCCGTCGGTCCTGGCGCAGGCGCCGATCGTCTGCGGCGGCTGCGGCAAGCCGTTCCGGATCCCGGAAGCGGCGGTCGCGGTGGGGTGAGCCGACGGGGTGTGGCACAATGGCTAGCTGTACTCGACAGCCGCACAGGACCCCTCTCTCCTCCGGCTGACGCGTCCATCGGGCACTCCGAGTACCGCAACCCCACGTGGCATCTTCGTTGTGCCCAACCACGTCAGAGACCAGGAGACACCACTTCCGTGGCAGTCAAGATCAAGCTGAAGCGTCTGGGCAAGATCCGTTCGCCTCACTACCGCATCGTCGTCGCCGACTCCCGTACCCGCCGTGACGGCCGGGCCATCGAGGAGATCGGCCTGTACCACCCGGTGCAGAACCCTTCGCGCATCGAGGTCAACTCGGAGCGCGCGCAGTACTGGCTTTCCGTCGGCGCCCAGCCGACCGAGCCGGTTCTCGCGATCCTGAAGCTCACCGGTGACTGGCAGGCCCACAAGGGCCTCCCGGCCCCCGCGCCGCTGCTCCAGCCGGAGCCCAAGGCTGACAAGCGCGCGCTGTTCGAGGCGCTGTCCGCGGACGGCGACGAGGCCAAGGGCGAGGCCATCACGCCCAAGGCCAAGAAGTCCGACAAGAAGGCGGACGAGGCGGCCGACGCTGCCGCGTCCACCGAGTCGACCGAGGCCTGAGCATGCTCGAGGAGGCTCTCGAGCACCTCGTGAAGGGCATCGTCGACAACCCCGACGACGTGCAGGTTGCCGAGCGCACCCTGCGGCGCGGGCGCGTGCTGGAGGTCCGGGTCCACCCCGAGGACCTCGGCAAGGTGATCGGCCGTAACGGCCGCACCGCTCGCGCCCTGCGTACGGTCGTGGGCGCCATCGGCGGCCGCGGTATCCGTGTCGACCTCGTCGATGTGGACCAGGTTCGCTGATCGGCGAGTTGAACACCGGCCAGGGCCGGGGAGGGCCTTCGGGCCGTCCCCGGCCTTTGTCGTCGGCCACCGGGACGTCTCCGCGCGACGGATCGACGTCCCCACCCCACCAATCGGAGAACAGCGTGCAGTTGGTAGTCGCGCGGATCGGCCGCGCCCACGGCATCAAGGGCGAGGTCACCGTCGAGGTACGAACGGACGAGCCGGAGCTGCGGCTCGGCCCCGGCGCCGTCCTGGCCACCGAACCGGCGGCGACGGGCCCGTTGACGATCGAGGCCGGGCGGGTCCACAGCGGCAGGCTCCTGCTGCGCTTCGAGGGCGTACGCGACCGCACCGCCGCCGAGGCGCTGCGCAACACCCTGCTGATCGCCGAGGTCGACCCGGAGGAACTCCCCGAGGAGGAGGACGAGTTCTACGACCACCAGTTGATCGACCTCGACGTGGTGCTCGCCGACGGCACCGAGATCGGCCGGATCACCGAGATCTCCCACCTCCCCTCGCAGGACCTGTTCATCGTGGAGCGTCCCGACGGCAGCGAGGTGATGATCCCCTTCGTCGAGGAGATCGTCACCGGGATCGACCTGGAGGAGCAGCGCGCGGTCATCGCCCCGCCGCCCGGCCTGATCGACGAGAGCGAGGCCGTGATCGCCTCCGCCCGCGAGGAGGACGAGGCCCCCGGAGCCGGGGAAGAGGCCCCCGGGACCGAGGAAGAGGCCCCCGAGGCCGAGGGAGAAGCCCCCGGGGACGCGGGCGAGGCGTCGAGGGGCGACGGCTGATGCGGCTCGACGTCGTCACGATCTTCCCGGAGTACCTGGAACCGCTGAACGTCTCCCTGGTCGGCAAGGCCCGCGCCCGGGGCGTGCTGGACCTCCACGTCCACGATCTGCGGGAGTGGACGTACGACCGGCACAACACGGTCGACGACACCCCTTACGGCGGCGGCCCCGGCATGGTCATGAAGACCGAGCCCTGGGGCGACGCCCTGGACGAGGCCCTGGCCGACGGCTACGAGGCCGGAGCGCACTCCCCGGTCCTCGTCGTCCCCACGCCCAGCGGCCGGCCCTTCACCCAGGGGCTCGCCGTGGAGCTCTCCGCCGAGCCGTGGCTCGTCTTCACTCCGGCGCGGTACGAGGGCATCGACCGCCGGGTGATCGACGAGTACGCCACCCGGGTGCGGGTCGTCGAGGTCTCCATCGGGGATTACGTGCTGGCCGGCGGGGAAGCGGCCGTCCTGGTGATCACGGAGGCGGTGGCCCGGCTGCTGCCCGGTGTCCTCGGCAACGCCGAGTCCCACCGGGACGACTCCTTCGCCCCGGGCGCGATGGCCGACCTCCTGGAGGGCCCCGTCTACACCAAGCCGCCCGAGTGGCGCGGCCGGGCGATCCCGGACGTCCTGCTCAGCGGCCACCACGGGAAGATCGCGCGCTGGCGGCGGGACCAGGCGTTCGCCAGGACCGCCCTCCACCGGCCCGACCTGATCGAGCGGTGCGAGGCGAGCGCCTTCGACAAGAAGGACCGGGAGATCCTGTCCATCCTCGGCTTCGCCCCGGAGCCCGGCGGCCGATTTTGGCGCAGGCCCCCCGCCGTGGAACAATAGGCCGCTGCTGTACGTCCGGTGTGCGCCCCTGCCACAGGGGGAAAGCCGCCCGCCCGACGCGATCAGCCCTCCGAACTCTCCACGACATTCCGTCGATGACCTGTGGCATCGGCGAAGAAAGCAGAAACCATGGCTTCCCTGCTCGATGACGTCAATGCCGCGACCCTCCGGTCGGACGTCCCGGCGTTCCGCCCCGGTGACACCGTCAACGTCCACGTCCGCGTGATCGAGGGCAACCGCTCCCGTATCCAGCAGTTCAAGGGCGTCGTCATCCGCCGCCAGGGCGCGGGCGTCAGCGAGACCTTCACGGTCCGCAAGGTCTCCTTCAGCGTCGGCGTCGAGCGCACCTTCCCGGTGCACAGCCCGATCTTCGAGAAGATCGAGCTCGTCACCCGCGGTGACGTCCGCCGCGCCAAGCTGTACTTCCTCCGTGAGCTGCGCGGCAAGGCCGCGAAGATCAAGGAGAAGCGCGACAACTGAGCTGTCGCCCGGCCATCCCCCTGGGGGTGACCCGTCCACACCACGGCCGGATAAACTTCGGCCGCGATGGACACCCAAGCACAGCACGCGGAGCGCGACCGCTCCTCGGAACCCGACGCGGGGGCCGAGGAGGGGTCGCGCTTTTCGCGTACGCGGGCCCGCTTCGCCGCCGCCCTCTCCTGGCGGCGGGTGCTCGCCGGATCCGTCCTGGCCGCCGCCGTCCTGCTGCTGGTCAGCTCCTGGGTGGTGCAGCCCTTCCTGATCCCCAGCGGTTCGATGGAGCCGACGCTGAAGGTCGGCGACCGGCTCCTGGTCAACAAGCTGGCCTACCGCTTCGGCGCCGAGCCCGAGCGCGGTGACGTGGTGGTCTTCGACGGCACCGGCTCGTTCGTACGCGAGGAGCCCGACGCCGACCCGGTGGCCGGGTTGGCCCGCAGGGCGGCGGCCTCCCTGGGGCTTGCCGAGCCCGCCGACAGCGACTTCGTGAAGCGGGTGGTGGGCGTGGGCGGCGACCGCGTCGTCTGCTGCGACGCGCGGGGCAGGCTGGCGGTCAACGGCACGGTGGTGGACGAGCCGTACCTGCACCCCGGCGACACCGCCTCCCGGGTGCCGTTCGCCATCGTGGTGCCCGCCGGCACGCTGTGGATGATGGGCGACCACCGCAGCCGCTCCAGCGACTCCCGCGACCACCTCGGATCGCCCGGCGGCGGCATGGTCCCGGTGGAGCGGGTGACCGGGCGGGTGGACTGGCTGGGCTGGCCGCCGGCGCGGACGGGCTCGACGCCGGGGACCGACGCCTTCGCCGACGTACCGGCCCCCGGCGCGGCGCATGGGTAACCGCGGGCGTCCGCGCGGCGCGTCCGACCCGGAGGCGTCCCCGCCGACCGGGCCCCCCACGCCGCGCTCGCTGCCCACCCGGGCGGAGCGCCGCCGGCTGGCCAGGAAGGTCCGCCGCAAGCGCCGCGGCTCCGCGGTGAGGGAGATCCCCGTCCTCGTCGTCGTGGCGCTGGCGATCGCGCTCGTCCTGAAGACGTTCCTGGTGCAGGCGTTCGTGATCCCGTCCGGATCGATGGAGCAGACCATCCGTATCGGCGACCGGGTGCTGGTGGACAAGCTGACGCCGTGGTTCGGCTCGAAGCCGCAGCGCGGCGACGTCGTGGTGTTCAAGGACCCCGGCGGCTGGCTGCGGCAGGAGGACGCCGGGGCGAGGGACGACCCGCCGATCGGCGTCAAGCAGGCCGCCGAGGCGCTGACGTTCATCGGGCTGCTGCCCTCCGACGACGAACAGGACCTGATCAAGCGGGTCATCGCGGTCGGCGGCGACACGGTGAAGTGCTGCGGCGAGGACGGCCGGGTCACCGTCAACGGCGTACCGGCGGCCGAGACCTACCTCCACCCCGACGACCGGCCCTCGACCATCCCGTTCGAGGTGAAGGTCCCCGAGGGGCGGCTGTTCGTGATGGGGGACCACCGGTCCGACTCCGCCGACTCCCGCTTCCACCTCGACGAACCCGACCGGGGCACGGTCTCCGAGGAGGAGGTCGTGGGGCGGGCCGTCGTGATCGCCTGGCCGTTCGGCCACTGGAGCACCCTGGAGGAGCGCGACGCCTTCTCCGCGATCCCCGAAGCGCGGGCATCGGAAGCGGCGGGTCCGGAGCCGTCGCATAGTGTGGCACCTCCGGATCGGGACGGAATGGTCCGGCTCCCGACCCCTGCGGAACTCCCGCTCGTTATGGGAGTGGTGGGCCTGCGCCGGATCGGGCGCGGGCAGTGGCACGTATTGAGGAGTGGATGTGGGGGATTTGGCGGTCGGCGCACGATCCGGACACGGCGAACCCGAGGACCGGCCGGAGCGCGACGAGTCTCCCGCGGGCGGGGCGGCGGTCCCGCCGGAGGGTGAGAACGGGACCCCGGGCGGCGGCAGGCCGCCCAAGAAGCAGCGGTCCTTCTGGGTGGAGCTGCCGCTGCTCGTCGGTATCGCGCTGGTTCTGGCGCTGTTGATCAAGACGTTCCTGGTCCAGGCGTTCTCGATCCCCTCGGACTCGATGCAGAACACGCTGCAGCGGGGCGACCGGGTGCTGGTGGACAAGCTGACCCCGTGGTTCGGCTCGGAGCCGGAGCGCGGCGAGGTCGTGGTCTTCCACGACCCGGGCGGCTGGCTGGAGGACACCGCGACCCCGGAGCCCAACGCGGTGCAGAAGTTCCTGAGCTTCATCGGCCTGATGCCGTCCTCCGAGGAGAAGGACCTGATCAAGCGGGTCATCGCGGTCGGCGGCGACACCGTGGAGTGCAAGGAGAACGGACCGGTCAAGGTGAACGGGAAGAGCCTGGACGAGAAGTCGTTCATCTTCCCGGGCAACACCCCGTGCAACGACAAGCCCTTCGGGCCGATCACGGTGCCGGACGGCCGGATCTTCGTCATGGGCGACCACCGGCAGAACTCCCTGGACTCGCGCTACCACCAGGAGCTTCCGGGCCAGGGCACGGTCTCCAACGACGAGGTCGTCGGCCGCGCGGTCGTCGTCGCCTGGCCGCTGGGCCGCTGGGCCACGCTCCCCGTCCCCGGCACCTTCGACCAGCCGGGTCTGAACGCGGCCGCCGCGATGGCTCCGGCGGCACTGGGCGTAGCCGGAGCGGTGCCCCTCGTGTTGTGGCGCCGCCGGAGGCTGACCGCGGGGCGTACCGCCGGGTAGGGTGCCGACTCGGATCAGCGATTGCCGATCTCCGACGGGGGAGCGCTGGGATGAGCGGTACGGGAAACGAGCAGGACGGCCGCGGCCGGTTCGGCGCCATGGTGTCGGGTCTGGCCGTGGCCGTCGGCTGTGTGCTCTTCCTCGGCGGTTTCGCCTGGGCGGCTGTGGTCTACCAGCCGTACACGATCCCCACCGACTCCATGGCCCCGACGGTGCAGCCGGGCGACCGGGTGCTCGCCGAGCGGATCGACGGCGCCGAGGTGCGCCGCGGTGACGTGGTGGTCTTCACCGACGAGGTCTGGGGCGCCGTCCCGATGGTGAAGCGCGTCGTCGGCGTCGGCGGTGACAAGGTGGCCTGCTGCGACGAGGGCGGCCGCCTCACCGTCGACGGCGCCCCCGTCGACGAGCCGTACCTCGACCGGGGCCCGGCCGCATCCGGAGGCGGGAAGGCCCCCGCCTCGCCGGAGGAGTTCTCCGCCACCGTGCCCCGCGGCAAGATGTTCCTGCTCGGCGACGAGCGGGCCACCTCCCTGGACTCCCGGGTCCACCTCCAGGACGCCGGCCAGGGCTCCGTACCGCTGAGCGCCGTGCGGGCCCGGGTGGACGCGGTGGCCTGGCCGATGGACGGCATGATCGACCGGCCCTCCTCGTTCGCCGCGCTGCCCGGCGGGGTCTCCACCGCCGGGCCCCTCCCGCTCCAGCTGGGCGTGATCGCCGTGGGCGCCGTCCTGATCTTCTGCGGAGCGCTGTACGGGCCCGTGGCGGCGCGCCTGGGCCGTCGGAGGACGCCCGCCGGAGCGTCCCGGTGACCTCCGGGGCCCTCCCGGCGCCCTCCGGGGCCGGGGCTCGCAGGGTCGCTCGGGTGGTCTTGTTGGACCCCGACGACCGGGTCCTGCTGCTGCACGGGCACGAGCCGGACGATCCGTCGGACACCTGGTGGTTCACGCCCGGGGGCGGACTGGAGGGTGACGAGAACCGCGAGCAGGCGGCCCGTCGCGAGCTGGCCGAGGAGACCGGCATCACGGACGTCGAGCTGGGCCCGCTGCTCTGGACCCGGATCTGTTCCTTCCCCTTCGACGGGCGGCGCTGGGACCAGGACGAGTGGTACTACCTGGCCCGTACGACACAGACGGACACCGCCCCGCAGGGCCTCACCGACCTGGAACGGCGCAGCGTCGCGGGGCTGAGGTGGTGGACCTCCGCCGAACTGCTCTCGACGCGTGAGACGGTGTATCCGACCAGACTCGCCGAGCTGCTGCGCACGCTCCTCGACGACGGTCCCCCGCGCGATCCGCTGGTTCTGGCCCCCGAAATCGTCTAATCGTTCAGGGACGCCCGAGGCTGACGCACAATGGGGGCACGCACGGCTGAAGGGGAAACATGCCATGAGCGCCGAGGACCTCGAGAAGTACGAGACCGAGATGGAGCTGAAGCTCTACCGGGAGTACCGCGATGTCGTCGGTCTGTTCAAATATGTGATCGAGACCGAACGGCGCTTCTACCTCACCAACGACTACGAGATGCAGGTGCACTCCGTCCAGGGTGAGGTCTTCTTCGAGGTGTCCATGGCGGACGCCTGGGTCTGGGACATGTACCGGCCCGCGAGGTTCGTCAAGCAGGTCCGCGTGCTGACCTTCAAGGACGTCAACATCGAAGAGCTCAACAAGAGCGATCTGGAACTTCCGGGAGGCTGACCCCCGCGGTCCGCCCCGCCGCCGGACCGCCGATACGCGCGTCGCAGCGGACGACCCGGTCACCCGTGGGGGTGGCCGGGTTTTCCACATCCACCGGGTTGTCCACCAAGATCCACATCTTTCGGCGGCCCGGGCCACAGTCGGTGCCGGAGGTGGTGCCGACATGAACGCACGCGGGGCACTCGGGCGGTACGGCGAGGATCTGGCGGCGCGGCTGCTGACCGGAGCCGGAATGACGGTGGTCGAGCGCAACTGGCGCTGTCGCGCCGGAGAGATCGACATCGTGGCCAGGGACGGTGACGCCCTGGTCTTCTGCGAGGTGAAGACACGCAGGTCAGGTGGGTTCGAGCATCCGATGGCGGCGGTCGGCCCGGTCAAGGCGGACCGGCTGCGGCGGCTCGCCGAGATCTGGCTCGACCGGCACGGCGGGGCACCGCCGGGCGGGGCCCGCATCGACCTGGTCGGGGTGATCGTGCCCCGTCACGGGGCCCCCGTCACGGAGCACGCCCGGGGGGTGTCCTGATGGGCTTCGCCCGCGCGTGTTCCGTGGCGCTGGTCGGCGTCGAGGGGGTGGTGGTGGAGGTCCAGGCGGACCTGGAGCCGGGGGTGGCGGCCTTCACCCTGGTCGGGCTGCCGGACAAGAGCCTGGTCGAGAGCAGGGACCGGGTGCGGGCCGCCGTGGTCAATTCCGGGGCCGAGTGGCCGCAGAAGAAGCTCACGGTGGGGCTCTCCCCGGCCTCCGTGCCGAAGGGCGGTTCGGGGTTCGACCTCGCCGTCGCGTGTGCCGCGCTCGGGGCGGCGGGACGGATCGCTCCCGCCGCGATCGCCGATGTGGTGATGATCGGCGAACTGGGTCTGGACGGCCGCGTCCGTCCCGTGCGGGGGGTGCTGCCCGCCGTCCTGGCCGCCGCCGAGGCGGGGTACGAGCAGGTCGTCGTCCCCGAGCAGTCGGCCGGGGAGGCGGCGCTGGTGCCGGGCGTCTCGGTCCTCGGAGTCCGCACCCTGCGCCAGCTCATCGCCGTCCTGTGCGACGAACCGGTGCCCGACGAGCCCGCCGCCGGCCGGGGACGCTTCGACGCCGGGACGGCCGGACTGGCGCTCCCCGGTACCGGGGTCGGGGCCGGGTTCGCCGCGTACGGCGACGCCCACCGGCCGGACCTGGCGGACGTCGCGGGCCAGCCACGGCCGCGGCAGGCGCTGGAGGTGGCGGCGGCCGGCGGCCACCACCTGCTGTTCACGGGCCCGCCGGGTGCGGGCAAGACCATGCTCGCCGAGCGGCTCTCGGCGGTGCTGCCGCCGCTGACCCGGCAGGAATCCCTCGAAGTGACGGCGGTCCACTCGGTGGCGGGCATCCTCCACCCGGGTGAACCGCTCGTCTCCCGGGCGCCTTACTGCGCCCCGCACCACTCGGCGACCATGCAGTCCCTGATCGGCGGGGGCAACGGGATCCCGAGGCCCGGAGCGGTATCGCTGGCCCACCGGGGGGTGCTCTTCCTGGACGAGGCCCCGGAGTTCTCGGGGAAGGCGCTGGACGCGCTGCGCCAGCCCCTGGAGTCGGGGCACGTGGTGGTCGCGCGGGCGGCGGGCGTGGTGCGGCTGCCCGCCCGGTTCCTGATGGTGCTGGCCGCCAACCCGTGCCCCTGCGGCCGGCACACCCTCGCCGGGGCGGGCTGCGAGTGCCCGCCCTCCGTGGTCCGCCGCTACCAGGCACGCCTGTCCGGGCCGTTGCTCGACCGGGTGGACCTGCGCGTCGAGGTGGAACCGGTCGACCGCGCCGCCCTCCTGGGCCGGGGAGGCCGGGGCGAGCCGACGGCCGTCGTCGCCGCGCGGGTGCGGGACGCCAGGGCACGGGCGGCCGAGCGGCTGGCCGCCACCCCGTGGACCACCAACAGCGAGGTGCCCGGCCATGAGCTGCGCACCCGGCTGCCGGCGGCCCCGGGGGCGCTGGCGGCGGCGGAGCGGGATCTGGAGCGCGGGGCCCTGACGGCCCGGGGCCTGGACCGGGTGCTGCGGGTCGCGTGGACCGTGGCGGACCTGCGGGGCGCGGACCGTCCGGACGCCTCCGACGTGGCGGTCGCCCTGGAGCTGCGGACGGGCGTCCAGCGCGGGGTGCCGCTGGGGGCGGGGCAGCGGTGAGCAGCGGGGGCACGGGGGAGCGGGGACGGGTGTGCGGGCCGGGGGCGGCAGCCCGGCGGCACGCGCTGGAGCCGGGCGGCGGGCGGGAGCCGGAGGTGGAGCACGACCGGGGCCATGACCGGGCCGGGCCGAGGGGCGGCGGCGCCGGACGGGGGCGGGACGGCGACGGGGCCCGCGAAGGCGGCCGGGGCCGGGGCGGCGACGGGGAGCGGGACCGGGATCCCGACGGGGAGCAGGACCGGGGCGGTGGCGGGAACGCGGACGACCGGGACCGGGACGGCTCCGGCGGCCGGGGCGGGGAGGGGGAGTCGGCGCGGTCGGCCAGGGCTGCCTTGACGCGGGTGCTGGAGCCGGGGGACGAGCGGGCCGGGCGGTGGCTCCGGCAGATTGGCCCGGACGAGCTGCTGCGGCGGCTCATGGCCGAGGACGGTTCCGCCGGGAGGCTGCCGGGGATGACCGCCGCACGGCTCGACGGGTACCGGCTCCGCGCCGCCGCCGCGGACCCGGTGCGGGACCTGGCGGCGGTCGCCGCGGCCGGCGGGCGCTTCGTCTGCCCGGGGGACCGGGAGTGGCCGAGCCAGCTGGACGACCTGGGCGACGCCCGTCCCGTCGGGCTCTGGGTGCGGGGCTTGCCCGACCTGCGGCTCTGGTCCCTGCGCTCGGTCGCGGTGGTCGGTGCGCGAGCCTGCACCCCGTACGGGGCGCACATGGCGGCCGCCCTCGGCTCCGGGCTCGCGGAGCGCGGCTGGGTGGTGGTGTCGGGGGCGGCGTTCGGGGTGGACGGCGCCGCCCACCGGGGTGCGCTGGCGGCGGGCGGAGCGACGACGGCGGTGCTGGCCTGCGGAGTCGACGTCCCCTACCCGCGCGGCCATGCGGAGTTGCTCGGGCGGGTGGCTCACCAAGGGCTCGTCGTGGCCGAGTTGCCACCCTCTTCCCACCCCACCCGCAGCCGGTTCATCCTGCGCAACCGGGTCATCGCCGCTCTGACCAGAGGAACGGTCGTGGTCGAAGCGGCCCTCCGCAGCGGCTCGCTGGCCACCGTCCGTCAGGCGCAACGGCTCGGCCGGTTCGCGATGGGGGTGCCCGGTCCGGCCACCAGTGGGCTTTCGGCAGGGGTCCACGAGCTGCTGCGCGGCGAGGGCGTACTCGTGACCGACGCGGACGAAGTCGTCGAGCTGGTGGGGGACATCGGCGACCTCGCGTCGGCCCGCCGAGGACCGGTGCTGCCCAGGGACCACCTGGACGCGGGCGCGATGAACATCCTCGACGCGCTCCCTTACCACGGGGTCGTCCACCCCCGTGACCTCGCCCGCGCGGCGGGGACGTCCGCCGACGAGGCCCTCGGCCGTCTGTACGAACTTCACTCACTGGGGTTCGTCGAACGGGAGGGCGACGGCTGGCGGTTGACGCCCCCTTCCCCGTGCAACGACGACGCGCGGCGGGGCGGTACTTGACCTGGAGCATTCGGGTGAAAAGGTAAGGCCGATGACCTCGCACGATCGATCGGTGACCTGTCCGGGGGCCGCGACCACGGCTGCGGTCGCGGCCCCGGCGGGCTCGGACGGCGGGATGCGCGACGCGCCGTCACGCCGTCCGGATCTCCCGTCCTGCGCGGACCGCGACGCTTCAGTCACGCTACGCTCACAAGGATTCCGCCCCAGACACAAGTCCCCCAGCACTTCACGGCAGAACGGCTCAAGGCACCACATGCCCCAGCACACCTCCGGGTCTGACCGCGCGGCAGTACCACCGCTTGCGCGTGGCACTGTGCGCCCTCCCGGCCCCTCCTCCCTCGACGAGTTGTGGCGTTCCTACAAGGCCACGGGCGACGAGCGGCTGCGGGAGCAGCTGATCCTGCACTACTCGCCGCTCGTCAAGTACGTCGCGGGGCGGGTGAGCGTGGGGCTGCCGTCCAACGTGGAGCAGGCCGACTTCGTCTCCTCCGGGGTCTTCGGACTGATCGACGCCATCGAGAAGTTCGACCTCGAACGGGCCATCAAGTTCGAGACCTACGCGATCACCAGGATCCGCGGGGCGATGATCGACGAACTCCGTGCCCTGGACTGGATTCCGCGTTCCGTGCGGCAGAAGGCGCGCAACGTGGAGCGGGCGTACGCCACGCTGGAGGCGCAGTTCCGGCGTACGCCGTCGGAGGCCGAGGTCGCCGCGGAGATGGGCATCGCCCTGGAGGAACTGCACGCGGTTTTCAGCCAGTTGTCACTGGCGAACGTGGTCGCCCTGGAGGAGTTGCTGCACGTCGGCGGCGAGGGCGGCGACCGGCTGAGCCTGATGGACACCCTGGAGGACACGGCCGCGGACAATCCGGTGGAGGTCGCCGAGGACCGCGAGCTGCGAAGACTCCTCGCACGGGCGATCAACACCCTTCCCGACCGCGAGAAGACCGTGGTGACCCTCTACTACTACGAGGGGCTGACCCTCGCGGAGATCGGCAACGTCCTCGGGGTGACCGAGAGCCGGGTCAGCCAGATCCACACCAAGTCCGTGCTCCAGCTCCGGGCGAAGCTGGCCGACGCGGGACGCTGACGCCTCCGCCGGCCCCGCGCCCTCCTCCGCCGGCGCCGCGCCCTCCTCCGCCGGCTCCGCGCCCTCCTCCCGCCGCCCTCGCCCCCTGCCTGCATCCGCCATCCGCCGCCGTGCTCCACCGCTTCCTCCGGCCGTCCGATCGGCGGCCGTGCCCTTCCGTCCCGTGCGTGCCGCCGTAGAGTGGACACGTGCCCAGGATTCGAGCGGCCTCCGTGGCCGAGCACCGGACCATGCAGCGCGGCGCCCTCCTGGACGCCGCGCGCTCCCTGTTGTCCGAGGGCGGTACGGAGGCGCTGACCTTCCCCGCACTCGCCGAGCGCACAGGACTCGCCCGGTCCTCCGTGTACGAGTACTTCCGCTCGCGCGCCGCCGTCGTCGAGGAGCTGTGCGCCGTCGACTTTCCGGTCTGGGCGGCCGAGGTCGAGAACGCCATGCGGCGCGCCGAGACGCCCGAGGCGAAGATCGAGGCGTACGTGCGCCGGCAGCTCGACCTCGTCGGGGACCGCCGCCACCGCGCGGTCGTCGCGATCTCCGCGAGCGAGTTGGACGCGGGAGCCCGGGAGAAGATCCGCGCCGCCCACGGGGGGCTGATCGCCATGATCGTGGAAGCGCTCGGCGACCTGGGCCACACGCAGCCGAGGCTGGCGGCCATGCTCCTCCAAGGCTCGGTCGACGCCGCCGTGCGCAGGATCGAGCTGGGCGTCGCGGAGGAGCCGGACGTCATCGCGGACACCGCCGTCGCGATGGTCCTGCGCGGTGTGAGCGGCTGACCCGGGCTGCTGCGGCGGCGTCCGGGCCCGTGCCCGGCTCGGGCACTCCGAACACCGGCAGCAGCCGCGAGGGGCCTCTCCGCAGCAGGGAGGGCGGGAGCAGCGAGAGCGGATCCAGATAGACCTCCCCGCGTCGGAGCCCCCAGTGCAGACAGCCCGCCGCGCAGTGGAACGGCCCGGCCTCCAGCACGGCGACCGGCTCTCCCGCGCGGACGGCGGCCCCCTTCCCGACCAGCGCCCGTACCGGTTCGTACGTGGTGCGCAGCGGCGGGGAGCCGCTGCCGGCCACCTCCACCGCGAGCACCCCGCGTCCCGCCACCCGCCCGGCGAACGACACCCGGCCGTCGACGGCCGCCAGCACCTGGGATCCCGCCCCCGCCGCGAGGTCCACGCCGCGGTGGCCGGGCCCGTACGGGCCGGCGGGCGGCTCCCACCCCCGTAACACCGCGGGCCTCCCCGCCAGCGGCCAGCTCCGGCCCCCGCCCTTGTGCCCCGAGCCCGCCTCCGTCTTCGGGCCCGCCTCCGTGGCGGGGACCGTCTCCGTCTCCGAACCCGTGTCGGCGTCCGCAGCGGCGCCCCCGCCCCTGCCGGTAGCCGCGCTCCTGCCCGCGTCCGCGCCCCCGCCCCCGCCGGTGTCCGGCTGCGGTGGGGGCGTCGGAGCCGCGACGGCCACGACGGCCGCGACGGCCGTGCCGGGCGCCGAAGACGCCGAAGACGCCGAAGACGCCGAAGACGCCGAAGACGCCGAAGACGCCGAAGACGCCGAAAACGCCGAAAACTCGGCCACCGGCGGAGGCCCCGACGCCGGGAGCCGCGCGTACAGCGTGAGGGCCATGAGCAGCACGGGCGCCAGGAGGGGAGCGAGCCTGAGCAGAGGGCGGGGGGCGGGGAAGCGGCGCAGGGGGCCGGTGAGCGGGCGCATGCCGTCACCTTGGCCCGGACGCCGGAATTCCGGGGATCACCGGGCGCTCCCTGTGGACTACCCGCCGGTTGTGGACATCTCCGCCACCCGTCCGTGAAATCCGTGAAACCCCCGCCACCCGTCCGTGACCGGGCCGCCGCCCGGCCGTCCACCTCACCGCCACCCGTCCGTGGCCGGGCCGCCACCGACCCGTCGCCCGCCCGTGCGCGGGCCCGCCGCCCCGCTGCGGCGGTCGCCGTCATCCGGCACCCGGCCGGTCCCGTACACTTCTTACGGCGATCCGGGTCACCGGGTCGACTTCGCACGCCCCGCCACCTCCCTCTTCGTGGGGGTGGCCGCGCTCCTCGGTCCCTCGTGGCACGGCGCGTCGGGGCGTCAGGCGCGGCCGCAAACCTGCGGCCGCGGTAACCGAGCACCTCAAGGAGTACGGCCATGGCCGTCGTCACGATGCGGGAGCTGCTGGAGAGCGGCGTCCACTTCGGTCACCAGACCCGTCGCTGGAACCCGAAGATGAAGCGCTTCATCTTCACCGAGCGCAACGGCATCTACATCATCGACCTGCTCCAGTCGCTGTCGTACATCGACCGCGCCTACGAGTTCGTCAAGGAGACCGTCGCCCACGGCGGCTCCATCATGTTCGTGGGTACGAAGAAGCAGGCCCAGGAGGCCATCGCCGAGCAGGCGACGCGCGTCGGCATGCCGTACGTCAACCAGCGTTGGCTCGGCGGCATGCTCACCAACTTCTCCACCGTCTACAAGCGCCTCCAGCGCCTGAAGGAGCTGGAGCTCATCGACTTCGAGGACGTGGCCGCCTCCGGCCTCACCAAGAAGGAGCTCCTGGTCCTCTCGCGCGAGAAGGCCAAGCTGGAGAAGACCCTCGGTGGTATCCGCGAGATGCAGAAGGTGCCCAGCGCCGTCTGGATCGTCGACACCAAGAAGGAGCACATCGCCGTCGGTGAGGCGCGCAAGCTCCACATCCCGGTCGTCGCGATCCTCGACACCAACTGCGACCCCGACGAGGTCGACTACAAGATTCCGGGCAACGACGACGCGATCCGCTCCGTCACCCTGCTCACCCGCGTGATCGCCGACGCCGTCGCCGAGGGCCTCATCGCCCGCTCCGGCGCCGCCACCGGCGACTCGAAGCCGGGCGAGAAGGCCGCCGGCGAGCCGCTGGCCGAGTGGGAGCGCGACCTGCTCGAAGGCGACAAGAAGGACGAGACCGCGGCTGCCGCCGAGGTCCAGTCCTCCGCCGAGACCGAGAAGGTCGCCGACGCCGAGAAGCCGGCCGAGGCCGTCGCCGAGGCCGAGGCCGCTGCCGAGACCCCGGCCGCCGACGCGGACGCCGAGCAGGCCTGACACCCGTCACGGCTGCTGACGGCGGGGGCCGACGCCACGAGCGTCGCCCCCGCCGTCGACCCGTAGATCTTTCAGACTTCGAGAGAGACATACAGACTCATGGCGAACTACACCGCCGCTGACGTCAAGAAGCTCCGTGAGCTCACCGGCGCCGGCATGATGGACTGCAAGAAGGCGCTCGACGAGGCCGACGGCAACGTCGACAAGGCCGTCGAGGCGCTCCGCATCAAGGGCCAGAAGGGCGTCGCCAAGCGCGAGGGCCGTTCTGCCGAGAACGGCGCCGTCGTCTCCGTCGTCTCCGAGGACCAGACGTCCGGCGTCATCCTCGAGCTGAAGTGCGAGACGGACTTCGTCGCCAAGGGCGAGAAGTTCCAGAACGTCGCCAACACGCTCGCCGAGCACGTCGCCGCCACCTCCCCGGCCGACATCGACGCGCTGCTCGCCTCCGAGATCGAGGCCGGCAAGACCGTCCAGGCGTACGTCGACGAGGCCAACGCCAACCTCGGCGAGAAGATCGTCCTGGACCGCTTCGCCCAGTTCACCGGCGCCTTCGTCGCCGTGTACATGCACCGCACCATGCCCGACCTGCCCCCGCAGATCGGTGTTCTGGTCGAGCTGGACAAGGCCGACGCCGAGCTGGCCAAGGGCATCGCGCAGCACATCGCCGCCTTCGCCCCGAAGTACCTCTCCCGCGAGGACGTCCCGGCCGAGGTCGTCGAGGCCGAGCGCCGCGTCGCCGAGGAGACCACCCGCGCCGAGGGCAAGCCCGAGGCCGCCCTCCCGAAGATCGTCGAGGGTCGGGTCAACGGCTTCTTCAAGGAGGCCACCCTTCTGGGCCAGCCGTACGCGCTGGACGCCAAGAAGTCGGTCCAGAAGGTTCTGGACGAGGCCGGTGTCACCCTGAAGCGCTTCTCGCGCATCAAGGTCGGCATCTGAGTCCGTCCGGGCGAACAGCACCGGACCCGATAGGGTCGGGTGCAGTCGACGGCCGTACTCACGCCGGACGATCGCAGATCTGACGAGGAGGCCATTGCCGCTGTAGGGACACCAGACCCACCGGCAATGGCCTTCTTCGTATGTGCACGAGGAGAATTTCCATGGACAAGCGCGCGGACGCCATTCAGGCCGACGGCAAGGGCGACGACGACAAGGGCTCCGGGCGCTTCATGCTGAAGCTCTCCGGCGAGGCATTCGCCGGGGGCGGCGGGCTCGGCGTCGACCCCGACGTCGTGCACACCATCGCCCGCGAGATCGCCGCCGTCGTCCGCGACGGCGCCCAGATCGCGGTGGTCATCGGCGGAGGCAACTTCTTCCGCGGCGCCGAGCTGCAGCAGCGCGGCATGGACCGGGCCCGGTCCGACTACATGGGCATGCTCGGCACCGTCATGAACTGCCTGGCGCTCCAGGACTTCCTGGAGAAGGAGGGCATCGACTCGCGCGTCCAGACCGCCATCACCATGGGCCAGGTCGCCGAGCCGTACATCCCGCTCCGCGCCGTCCGGCACCTGGAGAAGGGCCGCGTGGTGATCTTCGGGGCCGGCATGGGCATGCCGTACTTCTCCACCGACACCACCGCCGCGCAGCGCGCCCTGGAGATCGACGCCGAGGCGCTGCTCATGGGGAAGAACGGGGTGGACGGGGTCTACGACTCCGACCCCAAGACCAACCCCGGAGCGGTGAAGTTCGACGCGCTGGAGTACGGCGAGGTGATCAGCCGCGATCTGAAGGTCGCGGATGCCACCGCCATCACGCTCTGCCGCGACAACAAGCTGCCGATCCTCGTCTTCGAGCTGACCGCCCTGGGCAATATCGCTCGCGCGGTCCAGGGTGAGAAGATCGGCACGCTCGTGAGTGACGAGAGCACCCGGGCCTGACGGCCCCAGGATGGACAACGGCCTGCCGGTGGGACACCGTGCAGGTTCAAGGACGCGACGCAGGACCCACAGGGCCAGGCGATGACGACGCCGGCCCCACTCAAGACACGCAGGAGCACGTGGTGATCGAAGAAATCCTCCTCGAGGCCGAGGAGAAGATGGAGAAGGCCGTTGTCGTCGCGAAAGAGGACTTCGCCGCGATCCGTACCGGCCGTGCGCACCCGGCGATGTTCAACAAGATCGTCGCCGACTACTACGGCGCGCTGACCCCGATCAACCAGCTGGCCTCGTTCTCGGTGCCCGAGCCGCGGATGGCGGTCGTGACGCCGTTCGACAAGACCGCGCTGCGCAACATCGAGCAGGCGATCCGCGACTCCGACCTCGGCGTCAACCCGAGCAACGACGGCAACATCATCCGGGTGACCTTTCCCGAGCTGACGCAGGACCGCCGCAAGGAGTACATCAAGGTCGCCAAGAGCAAGGCCGAGGACTCCAAGATCTCGATCCGCTCCATCCGGCGCAAGGCCAAGGAAGCGCTCGACAAGCTCGTCAAGGACAAGGAGTCCGGCGAGGACGAGGTGCGCCGCGCCGAGAAGGAGCTCGACGACACCACCGCGAAGTACGTCGCGCAGGTGGACGAGCTGCTCAAGCACAAGGAAGCCGAGCTGCTCGAAGTCTGATGAACGACTCTTCCCGGGGCGCCCCGCAAGGAGCCGGATACCGGGGCATGCCCGAGATGACGGCTGCCCCGGCGGGTCCTGTTCACGATGTGCATGGCGCCCACCAGACTCGGCCCATGCCCATCGTGCCGGACGTTCCCGACGCAGGTAGAGACGCAGGCGGAGAAACCGAGAACCGCTACGACCGGGGCAGGGACGCCGCTCACATCGGCGGCCCCCTGTTCCGTGACGAGATGCCGCAGGAGCCCATGTCCACTCCGCTGCCGCCCCCGCCGCAGAAGAAGCGCGCGGGGCGTGATCTGCGCGCCGCCATAGGGGTCGGTCTGGGGCTCGGCGCCGTCATCGTCGTCTCGCTGTTCATCGTGAAGGCCCTCTTCGTCGGCGTCATAGCGGTCGCCGTGGTCGTCGGTCTCTGGGAGCTCACCTCCCGCCTCAAGGAGCGCAAGGAGATCAACGCGCCCCTGATCCCCCTGGCCGTCGGCGGTGTCGCCATGGTGGTCGCCGGGTACGCCCGGGGGCCCGAGGGGGCCTGGATCGCGATGGCCCTGACCGCCCTGGCGGTGCTGGTCTGGCGGATGACCCAACCGCCGGAGGGATACCTCAAGGACGTCACCGCCGGGGTCTTCGCGACGTTCTACGTCCCCTTCCTGGCCACCTTCGTCGCCCTGATGCTGACGGCGGACGACGGCGAGTGGCGCGTCCTGACCTTCCTCGTCCTCACCGTGGTCAGCGACACGGGGGCGTACGCGGTCGGCTGGCGGTTCGGCACGCACAAGCTCGCCCCGCGCATCAGCCCCGGCAAGACCCGCGAGGGCCTGCTCGGCGCCGTCGCCTTCGCGATGGCCGCCGGCGCGCTGTGCATGGAGTTCCTGATCGACGGCGGCGCCTGGTGGCAGGGGCTCCTGCTCGGCCTCGGGGTCGCCGCCAGTGCCACCCTCGGCGACCTGGGCGAATCCATGATCAAGCGGGACCTCGGGATCAAGGACATGGGCACCCTGCTCCCGGGCCACGGCGGGATCATGGACCGGCTCGACTCGCTCCTGCCGACCGCCCCGGTCTTCTGGCTGCTGCTGGTGCTGTTCGTGGGCTCCGCCTGACTCCCCACGCACCCCGGTACCCCTTCCCACCTGCACGTTCCACGAGTGAGGGTCCGTCGTCCACAGGGCGTCGGGCCCTCACTCGTATGTCTGCGACACTGGATGAACCATGCCTAAGCCCGGAGAACTCACTTTCGTCGCGCCCCGCGGAGCCAAGAAGCCCCCGCGGCACCTCGCCGACCTCACGCCCGCCGAGCGCAAGGAAGCGGTCGCCGCGACCGGTGAGAAGCCCTTCCGCGCCCAGCAGCTCTCGCAGCACTACTTCTCGCGGTACGCGCACGACCCCGCCCAGTGGACCAACGTCCCCGCCGGGTCGCGCGAGAAGCTGGCCGAGGCGCTCTTCCCCGAGCTGATGTCGGTGGTCCGGCACATCAGCTGCGACGACGACACCACCCGCAAGACCCTGTGGAAGCTGCACGACGGGACGCTGGTCGAGTCCGTCCTGATGCGCTACCCGGACCGCGTCACCATGTGCATCTCCTCGCAGGCCGGCTGCGGCATGAACTGCCCGTTCTGCGCCACCGGCCAGGCCGGCCTCGACCGCAACCTGTCGACCGCCGAGATCGTGCACCAGATCGTGGACGGCATGCGCGCCCTGCGCGACGGCGAGGTGCCCGGCGGCCCGGCGCGGCTGTCCAACATCGTCTTCATGGGCATGGGCGAGCCGCTCGCCAACTACAAGCGCGTGGTCGGCGCGATCCGCCGGCTCACCGACCCGGAGCCGGACGGCCTCGGTCTGTCGCAGCGCGGCATCACCGTCTCCACCGTGGGCCTCGTCCCGGCCATGCTGCGCTTCGCCGACGAGGGCTTCAAGTGCCGCCTCGCCGTCTCGCTGCACGCCCCGGACGACGAGCTGCGCGACACCCTCGTCCCCGTCAACACCCGGTGGAAGGTCCGCGAGGTCCTGGACGCCGCCTGGGAGTACGCGGAGAAGTCCGGCCGCCGGATCTCCATCGAGTACGCCCTGATCCGGGACATCAACGACCAGGCGTGGCGCGGCGACCTGCTCGGCAGGCTGCTCAAGGGCAAGCGGGTCCACGTCAACCTGATCCCGCTGAACCCCACGCCGGGCTCCAAGTGGACCGCCTCGCGGCCCGAGGACGAGAAGGCGTTCGTCGAGGCCATCGCGGCCCACGGCGTGCCCGTCACCGTCCGGGACACCCGCGGCCAGGAGATCGACGGGGCCTGCGGGCAGCTCGCGGCCTCCGAGCGCTGAGGCGAGGGACCGCGCCGGGGCCCGGCCGAGAGCGGAGGCCCGTGGCCCCACGCGGCCTCCCGGACCGGTCGGAAACCGTCCGTGTAGCCTGGGCCGGAACCAACTTCATATTCCGACAGGGGAGCGCCACAGCGCTGAGAGTGCGGCACCGAGGACAGGTCGGCCGCAGACCCTCTGAACCTCGCCCGGGTCATTCCGGGTAGGAAGTTCGGACAGTACTCAAGCTGTTGCGCCCTGCCCGCCTCCGGTTCGCCCGGGAGCGGGCAGGGCCGCGTCTCTTCCTGGTCACCCCCAGGAGGAACCACATGACCACCACCACGAAGTACGCGGCGACCGCGCTCGCCGCGGCGCTCGGCGTCACCGTGCTCGCCGGCTGCGGCGGCGACGACGGCTCGGCGGGCCCCGGGGCGTCCAAGGGCAGCGGCTCCAAGACCGTGACCCTGGTCAGCCACGACTCCTTCAACGTCTCGGAGGGCGTGCTGAAGGCGTTCACGGAGGAGACCGGCTACCGGGTCAAGACCCTCAAGAGCGGCGACGCCGGAGCCGCGCTCAACCAGGAGATCCTGACCAAGGGCTCCCCGCGCGGCGACGTCTTCTTCGGCGTCGACAACACCCTGCTCTCCCGCGCCCTCGACAACGGCCTGTTCACCCCGTACGAGGCCGAGGGCCTGGACCGGGTCGCCCAGGACACCCAGCAGGACGCGAAGCACCGCGTCACCCCCGTCGACACCGGCGACATCTGCGTCAACTACGACAAGAAGTACTTCGCCGACAAGAAGCTCGCGCCGCCGAAGACCTTCGAGGACCTGCTGAAGCCCGCGTACAAGAACCTCCTCGTCACCGAGAACGCGGCCAGTTCCTCGCCCGGTCTCGGCTTCCTCCTCGGCACCGTCGCCTCCCAGGGCGAGGACGGCTACGAGGCGTACTGGAAGAAGCTCAAGGCCAACGGCGTCAAGGTCGTCGACGGCTGGGAGCAGGCGTACAACGAGGAGTTCTCCGGCTCCGCCGGCGGCAAGAAGACCGGCGCCGACCGGCCGCTCGTCGTCTCCTACGCCTCCAGCCCGCCCGTCGAGGTGCTCTACGCCGACCCGCAGCCCGAGGAGGCCCCCACCGGGGTCGCCACCGGCACCTGCTTCCGGCAGACCGAGTACGCCGGGCTGCTGACCGGGGCGAAGAACGAGGTGGGCGGCAAGGCGCTGCTGGACTTCCTGATCAGCAAGACCTTCCAGGAGGACATGCCGCTGAACATGTTCGTGAACCCGGTCGTCGAGGACGCGAAGCTGCCGGAGCTGTTCACGAAGTTCGGCGAGCGGGTCGAGACGCCGCCCACCGTGGCGCCCGAGAAGATCACCGCCCACCGTGAGCAGTGGATCCAGTCGTGGCAGTCGCTGGTCCTGAAGTAGAGCCCGGGAAGCGGACCGCCCGGCCCGCGCCGCCCGCGCGCGGGGCCGGACGGCGCGGGGCCGCGCTGCGACTGGGCCTGATGGCCGTGCCCGTCGCCTTCTTCGCGGTCTTCTTCGCCTACCCCGTGGCCGCGATCGTCGGCCGCGGGCTCACGACGGACGACGGCTGGCGGTTCGGGCGGATCGGCGAGGTGCTGGGCCGCCCGGACATCCTCGACGTCCTCTGGTTCACCACCTGGCAGGCCCTCGCCTCGACCGCGCTCACCCTCCTGATCGCCCTGCCCGGGGCGTACGTCTTCGCCCGCTTCGCCTTCCCCGGCAAACAGGTGCTGCGGGCCGTCGTCACCGTGCCGTTCGTGCTGCCGACCGTCGTCGTCGGCACCGCGTTCCTGGCGGTGCTGGGGCGGGGCGGGCTCCTCGACGAGCTGGGGGGCGTCCGCCTCGACACCACGGTGTGGGCGATCCTGCTGGCCCACGTCTTCTTCAACTACGCCGTCGTCGTCCGCACGGTCGGCGGCCTGTGGTCCCAGCTCGATCCGCGCCAGGAGGAGGCCGCCCGGGTGCTGGGGGCCGGACGGTTCGCCGCGTTCCGCCGGGTGACGCTGCCCGCGCTCGCCCCGGCCGTCGCCGCCGCCGCGCTGATGGTCTTCCTCTTCACCTTCACCTCCTTCGGCGTCGTGCAGATCCTCGGCGGACCGGCGTACTCCACCCTGGAGGTGGAGGTCTACCGGCAGACCGCCCAGCTGCTGGACCTGCCGACCGCCGCCGTGCTGACCCTGGTGCAGTTCACCGCGGTCGGCGCGATCCTCGCCGTGCACGCCGCGACCGTGCGCCGCCGGGAACGGGCGCTGAAGCTGGTCGACCCGGCCCGGACCTCCCGCCGGCCGCGCGGCGCGGGGCAGTGGGCGCTGCTCGGCGGCGTCCTGCTCACCGCGCTGCTGCTGATCCTGCTGCCGCTCGGCGTGCTGGTGGAGCGTTCCTTCGAGGGAGCCGGCGGAGCGGACGGTTACGGCCTCGGCTACTACCGGACCCTCGGGTCCGCCGGGTCCGGCGCCTCCTCCACCTTCCTGGTGCCGCCGCTGGAGGCCGTCGGCAACTCCCTGCGGTACGCGCTCGTCGCGACGCTGATCGCCCTCGTCGTCGGCGGGCTCGCGGCGGCGGCCCTGACCCGGCGGGCCGGGCGGCTGGTCCGGGGCTTCGACGCGCTGCTGATGCTGCCGCTCGGGGTCTCCGCCGTCACCGTGGGCTTCGGCTTCCTGATCACCCTGGACGAGCCGCCGCTCGACCTGCGGACCTCCTGGATCCTGGTCCCCCTGGCGCAGGCGCTGGTCGGCGTCCCCTTCGTCGTACGGACGATGCTGCCGGTGCTGCGCGCGGTCGACGAGCGGCTGCGGGAGGCCGCCGCCGTGCTCGGGGCATCGCCGCTGCGGGCCTGGCGGGAGGTCGATCTGCCGCTGGTGCGGCGGGCGGTGCTGGTCGCGGCGGGCTTCGCCTTCGCCGTCTCCCTCGGGGAGTTCGGCGCGACGGTCTTCATCGCACGGCCCGACACCCCGACCCTGCCGGTCGCCGTGGCCCGGCTGCTCGGCCGGTCGGGAGAGCTGAACTACGGGCAGGCGATGGCCCTGAGCACGATCCTCATGCTGGTGTGCGCGGTGTCGCTGCTGCTCCTGGAGCGCATTCGCACCGACCGATCAGGGGAGTTCTGAACGACATGCTGAGTCTGCGGGATGCCACCGTACGGTTCGGGAAGCGGACGGCGCTGGACGCGGTGGACCTGGAGGTCGCCGACCACCGGATCGTCTGCCTGCTCGGCCCCAGCGGCAGCGGGAAGTCCACCCTGCTCCGGGCCGTCGCCGGGCTCCAGCCGATGGACGGCGGGCGGGTCCTGCTGGACGGCCGGGACCAGGCGGGCGTCCCGGTGCACCGGCGCGGCCTCGGCCTGATGTTCCAGGACCACCAGCTCTTCCCGCACCGGGACGTCGGCGCCAACATCGCCTTCGGGCTGCGGATGCACGGCGTCGGACGGGCCGAGACCGCGAGCCGGGTCCGGGAGCTGCTGGAGCTCGTCGGCCTGCCCGGAGCCGAGCGCCGCGCGGTCGCCGCGCTCTCCGGCGGTGAGCAGCAGCGTGTCGCCCTGGCCCGCGCCCTCGCCCCGCGTCCGAAGCTGCTGATGCTGGACGAACCGCTCGGCCAGCTCGACCGGAGCCTGCGCGAACGGATCGTCGTCGAACTGCGCACGCTCTTCCGGGA
Organism: Streptomyces sp. NPDC017448; assembly: GCF_044330565.1. Classification (NCBI taxonomy): domain Bacteria; kingdom Bacillati; phylum Actinomycetota; class Actinomycetes; order Kitasatosporales; family Streptomycetaceae; genus Streptomyces; species Streptomyces sp. NPDC017448. Next base: position 298,169 of record NZ_JBIRLM010000003.1, read on the forward strand.
GCTGGGCACCACCGTGCTGGCCGTCACCCACGACCAGGGCGAGGCGTTCGCCCTCGCCGACCGGGTCGTCGTGATGCGGGACGGCCGGATCGCGCAGGAGGGCAGCCCGCTGGACGTCTGGCAGCGCCCGGCCTCCGCGTTCGTCGCCCGGTTCCTCGGCTTCGACAACGTCACCGGGGCGACGGTGAGCGGGCGGGCCGCCGCCACCGCCTGGGGCAAGGTTCCGGTGCCCGAGGGCTCCCCGCAGGGCGAGGCCGACCTGCTGGTCCGGCCCGCCGGGGTCCTGATCGGCGCGCCGGAGGAGGGCCTGCGCTGCACGGTCGGCGCCCGCACCTTCCGGGGCCACCACGTGACCGTACGGCTGGCGCCCGAGAACGCGCCGGTCCTGGAGGCCGAGTGCGCCCTGCGGGACACCCCGGACGAGGGCGCGGTCGTGGGCGTGCGCTTCGACGCGGCGGAGACGGTGGTGCTGGCCGGCGGCGCCCGCTGAGCGGCCCCGAGCGGCCGGCGGGCCGCCGCGTTCCCGGTCGACGCGACACGGGGGCGCGGGGCCGGGCAAGCTGGAGGGGAGACTCCGCCGGACGCGCGCCCGCCCCGGCGGGGACGGCCGAGCCGACGAGGACCGTGATCATGACCGGTGGCACCCGCGAGGGCATCGACCTCACCCGCGTCCTGCACGCCCCGCAGCAGCGGGTCTTCGCCGCCTGGACCTCACCGGAGGACTTCGCGGCCTGGTACGGGGGCGAGGCGGAGGTCCCGCTGGACCGGGTGGCGATGGACGTACGGCCCGGCGGCGCGTGGAGCCTGGTCCTCGTGATGCCGGGGGTGGAGATGCCCTTCCGGGGGGTCTACCGCGAGGTGAGCGAGCCCGACGGGCTGGTCTTCACGCTGAAGGACGGCTCTGCCCCCGAGGACGCCGAGGGCGAGACCGTCACCGTCACCTTCAGCGATCTCGGGGACGGCCGGACCGAACTGGCCTTCCAGCAGCGCGGCGGCCACCTCACCCCCGAGCAGTACGCGGCGGCCGAGGACGGCTGGGAGGCGTTCTTCGACGCCCTGGCCGCCCGCCTGGCCGCCCGCCCCTGATCCCGCCGGGGGCTCCCGCCGTACCCCCGGGAGCCCCCGGCGGCCGTGCTCCACCGCGGCCGGCGCGTCCGGCCCCGGCGGCCCTCGTTCCCGGCAGCCCCGCGCGTCACCGCGTCAGCGGAAGCGCCGCCAGCTGCGCGATCAACCAGGTGAGCGGGGCGAACAGGGCCAGCAGCGCGACCGCCCGCAGCGCCGTCGCCCGGCGCAGGGCGGCGGCCGGGGCGCCCATGGCGAGCAGTACCCCGACCGTATGGGCGCGGGCGTGCTTGGCCTCCAGCGCCGAAGTCAGCAGCGTCGCCGTCGTGCAGCCGATGACCAGCACCGCGCCGAGCGCGGTGAGCGGGCCGTAGGGGCGATCGCCGCCCCCGTACAGCGCGGACGCGGCGATCGCCGCGGAGACCACCGCGCAGACGACGCCGAGGGGGCGGCCGATCCGGCGGGCCTCGTCCATCAGGACGCGGCCCGCCAGCAGCCGTACGGCCCCGGGGCGCACCGCCTGCAGCGCCCGCCCGCACAGGTGCGTCAGGCTCGGGCCGGCCGTCGCCAGGCCGACCGCGGTGAGCGTCCACCCGATCAGCACCGCCACCGGCGTGGAGTCGTACCGTCCGGGCAGCGGGAACGCGTTGCCGCCCGCCCCCCGGGAGGCGATCGCCTCGACCGCCAGGCCGGCGGCGACCAGGGCCACGCCCCAGGGGAGCCCGGCCGGGGCCGGGGCGGGCTCCGGCAGCTCCTCGGAGCCGAAGGCGTCCCGCGCCGGGTCGGGCCGTGACCGCAGCGCCAGCGCCCCGGCCACCGAGGCGGTCACCGGGACCAGCGCCAGCAGCGTCAGCGCGGCGGCGAGCGGCAGCGGAGCGCCCGCACCGAGGAACTCCGCCGCGCCGCCGTCGAACGGCATCCCGGTCAGATCGCCGCGCAGGTGCAGGAAGAGGAGCAGGGCCACCACCGAGCCGAGGGTGGTGGAGACGGCGGTGGAGACCGCGGCCAGTGCCGAGAGCCGGACCGGCCCCATGCCCAGTGCGGAGAGACCGGGCCGGGGCCGGGTGCTCGGGTCGGCACGGGCCACCGCCACCGCGAACTGCACGGTGGCGGCCAGCGGGACGAAGCACCACAGCAGCCGCAGCACCGAACCGGCGGAGGCGGGGTGGGCCACGGCGTACCCGAGGGAGCAGAGGAGGAGGAACCCGACGCCGGCCGAGGCGGCGGCCACCAGCAGACGGCGGACCAGGACGAGGGGGTGGGAGCCGCGGGCTAGACGGAGAGCGAGCACGCCGCGCGGCCCTCCGCTTCCGGTTTCGCGGGCAGGGTGACCGTGGCGACGCAGCGGCCGTCCAGCAGCGGGAGCGCCCGGTCCGCGAGCGCGGCGACCTCCGTGTCGTGGGTGGCCAGCACCAGGGTGATGCCGTGCGAGCGGACCGCCGTGGTCAAGGTGCGCAGCACCTGGGCGCGGTCCGTGCGGTGCAGGGACGCGGTGGGTTCGTCGGCGAAGACCACCGCCGGTGACCCGCACAGGGCACGGGCCACCGAGACCCGCTGGCGCTGCGCCTGGAGCAGGGCGTGCGGCCGCTTCTTGGCGAAGGCGGCGATGTCCAGGCGCTCCATCCACTCGGCGGCGGCCTTCCCGGCGGCCCGGTGCGAGACGCCGCGCAGCAGCAGGGGCAGCGCCACGTTCTCCCGGACGGTCAGCTCGGGGACCAGCCCCGGGTCCGCGCCGATCCAGCCGAAGCGCTCGCGGCGCAGCTGCTCGCGGACCCGGGGGGCCATGGTGTGGACGGGCACGCTGTTGAACCAGACCTCGCCCTCCTGGGGGACCAGGCGGCCCGAGAGGCAGTGCAGCAGCGTCGTCTTCCCGCTGCCCCGGGGTCCGGTCACGGCGAGGATCTCGGCGTCCCGGACGCCGAGGGAGACGCCGCCGAGCCCGGGCGATCCGTTGTGGGAGTGGTGCAGGGAACGCGCCCAGATCACGTCGTTGTCCGGCGGGGCCACCATGGCGTACACCTCGGTTCAGGTCAGATTTCCCGTTCCCCCGTACGGGGGAACGAAGACGCGGCCGATCGGTCACTGGGCACCGTAGGGAGTCGGACCGGTGCGGGCGCACGGCGCGCGGCCCGGACACCCCCCTTCTCACTCGAAGGGGCGTATCCGGGCCGCGTGGACCGATGAAATGACCGCTGAGCGGCTATCGGCCGGGGGACCTGGTGGCGGTCAGAGCTTGGCCCACGCCTCCGTGAGGACGTTCCGCAGGATGCCCTCGATCTCGTCGAACGTGGACTGGTCGGAGATCAGCGGCGGGGCGAGCTGGACGACCGGGTCGCCGCGGTCGTCGGCCCGGCAGTACAGGCCGTTCTCGTACAGCGCCTTGGAGAGGAAGCCGTACAGGACGCGCTCGGTCTCCTCGTCGGTGAACGTCTCCTTGGTCGCCTTGTCCTTCACCAGCTCGATGCCGTAGAAGTACCCGTTGCCGCGGACGTCGCCGACGATCGGCAGGTCGTGCAGCTTCTGGAGCGTGGTCAGGAAGGCGTTCTCGTTGTCGAGGACGTGCTGGGTGAGGTTCTCGCGCTCGAAGATGTCGAGGTTGGCGAGGCCCACCGCCGCCGAGACCGGGTGGCCGCCGAAGGTGTAGCCGTGCAGGAAGGTGTTGCCGCCCTGGTAGAACGGCTCGGCGACCCGGTCCGAGACGATGCACGCGCCGATCGGGGAGTAGCCCGAGGTCATGCCCTTCGCGCAGGTGATCATGTCCGGCACGTAGCCGAACTTGTCGCAGGCGAAGATCGTGCCGAGCCGGCCGAAGGCGCAGATGACCTCGTCGGAGACGAGCAGCACGTCGTACTGGTCGCAGATCTCGCGGACCCGCTGGAAGTAGCCGGGCGGCGGCGGGAAGCAGCCGCCCGCGTTCTGCACGGGCTCCAGGAAGACGGCCGCGACGGTCTCGGGGCCCTCGAAGAGGATCTCCTGCTCGATCTGGTCGGCGGCCCAGCGGCCGAACGCCTCGGGGTCGTCGCCGAAGAGCGGGGCGCGGTAGATGTTGGTGTTCGGCACCTTGTGCGCGCCGGGGACCAGCGGCTCGAAGGGGGCCTTCAGCGCCGGGAGACCGGTGATGGACAGGGCGCCCTGCGGGGTGCCGTGGTAGGCGACCGCACGCGAGATGACCTTGTACTTGGTCGGCTTGCCCTGGAGCTTGAAGTACTGCTTGGCCAGCTTCCAGGCGGTCTCGACGGCCTCGCCGCCACCGGTGGTGAAGAAGACCTTGTTGAGGTCGCCCGGGGCGTAGTCGGCGAGCCGCTCGGCCAGCTCGACGGCCTTCGGGTGGGCGTAGGACCACACCGGGAAGAAGGCGAGCTCCTGGGCCTGCTTGTACGCCGTCTCGGCGAGCTCGTGACGGCCGTGGCCGGCGTTGACCACGAACAGGCCGGAGAGGCCGTCCAGGTAGCGCTTGCCCTTGTCGTCGAAGATGTACGTTCCCTCGCCGCGCACGATGGTGGGAACGGGTGCGTTCTCGTAGTCCGACATGCGGGTGAAGTGCATCCACAGGTGGTCGTACGCGGTTCGGCTGAGGTCCTTGCTCACGGCTATCGGGTTCCCCACATATAGGTCTGCTTCTTGAGCTTGAGGTAAACAAAGCTCTCGGTGGAGCGCACGCCGGGAAGGGTCCGGATGCGTTTGTTGATCATCTCCAGAAGGTGGTCGTCGTCCTCGCAGACGATCTCCACCATCAGGTCGAAGGAGCCCGCGGTCATCACCACGTACTCGCACTCGGCCATGGCCGACAGGGCTTCGGCCACCGGGTCGAGGTCGCCCTCGACGTTGATGCCGACCATCGCCTGGCGCCGGAACCCCACGGTGAGCGGGTCCGTGACGGCGACGATCTGCATCACGCCCTGGTCGAGCAGCTTCTGGACGCGCTGGCGCACGGCCGCTTCGGAGAGGCCGACGGCCTTGCCGATCGCGGCGTACGGGCGCCGTCCGTCCTCCTGGAGCTGCTCGATGATTGCGAGGGAGACGGCATCGACCGCGTGCGGTGATCCGTTCCCTGTCCTGGAGTCTGCGCTGCGACTGGCCACGCATCCACCATGCACCGCCCTCGTCTGTCTCGCAACCCCAGATCGATGAAATTCGTTGTCTGGGAGCTTGGATCTGACTGAATCCGAAGTTGGCGGCGGTTGGGTATGTCGAAAGCGTCACCGCAGCGATTAAGGTGGACGTCTCACCCATCGGACAGCCGACAGGAGGGGTGGTTGTGACCACCGAGGTGCGCCGTCTGCGCAACTACATCAACGGAGAGTTCCGGGACGCCGCGGACGGGCGGACCATCGATGTGGTCAGCCCGGTGACGGAAGAGGTCTACGCGACCTCCCCGCTCTCCGGCCGGGCCGACGTCGATGCCGCCATGGAGGCCGCCGCCGCGGCCTTCCCCGCGTGGCGCGACACCACGCCCGCCGAGCGCCAGAAGGCCCTGCTGAAGATCGCGGACGCCTTCGAGGAGCGGGCCGAGGACCTGATCGCCGCCGAGTCGGAGAACACCGGCAAGCCGATCGGGCTGGTCCGCAGCGAGGAGATCCCGCCGGCGGTCGACCAGATCCGCTTCTTCGCGGGGGCCGCCCGCCTGCTGGAGGGCCGTTCGGCCGGCGAGTACATGGAGGGGCTGACCTCCATCGTCCGCCGCGAGCCGGTCGGCGTCTGCGCCCAGGTCGCGCCGTGGAACTACCCGCTGATGATGGCCGTGTGGAAGTTCGCCCCGGCCCTCGCCGCGGGCAACACGGTCGTCATCAAGCCGTCCGACACCACCCCGGCGTCGACCGTGCTCATGGCCGAGATCATGGGCCAGTTCCTCCCCAAGGGCGTCTTCAACGTCCTGTGCGGCGACCGGGACACCGGCCGCGCCATGGTCGAGCACCCGATCCCGGCGATGGCCTCCATCACCGGTTCGGTACGGGCCGGCATGCAGGTCGCCGAGTCCGCCGCCAAGGACGTCAAGCGCGTCCACCTGGAGCTCGGCGGCAAGGCGCCCGTCGTGGTCTTCGAGGACGCCGACATCGCCAAGACGGTGGCGGGCGTCTCCGAGGCGGGCTTCTTCAACGCCGGCCAGGACTGCACGGCCGCCACCCGCGTGCTGGTCCACGAGTCGATCCACGACGAGTTCGTGACCGCCCTGGCCAAGGCCGCCGCCGACACGAAGACCGGGCAGCCGGACGACGAGGACGTGGCGTACGGCCCGCTCAACAACGTCAACCAGCTGAAGCAGGTCAGCGGCTTCATCGAGCGTCTGCCCGCTCACGCCAAGGTCGAGGCGGGCGGCCACCGGGTCGGCGACAAGGGCTACTTCTACGCCCCGACCGTCGTCTCCGGCCTGAAGCAGGACGACGAGATCATCCAGAACGAGGTCTTCGGCCCCGTCATCACCGTCCAGTCCTTCAGCGACGAGAAGCAGGCCGTCGAGTACGCCAACGGCGTCGAGTACGCGCTCGCCTCCTCGGTCTGGACGCAGAACCACTCCCGCGCCATGCGCATGTCCAAGAACCTCGACTTCGGCTGCGTGTGGATCAACACCCACATCCCGCTGGTCGCCGAGATGCCGCACGGCGGATTCAAGAAGTCCGGTTACGGCAAGGACCTCTCCGCGTACGGCTTCGAGGACTACACCCGCATCAAGCACGTCATGACGTCCATCGAGGACTGATCCTCTCGTCGAGGCGGTACGCGGCCCCGGGCTCCGTCCCGGGGCCGCTTCCGTTCCCCCTGTACAAGGTGTGCGGGGCGGACCCGGCCCGCTGGACGCTTGGTCCATTGTCCGCCGGGCCGCCACCCGGCATCCTGCGCTGGTGCGAGCGATCAGGAAGAACCCCGTGTCCCGCCGTTCCCTCCTGCGCGCCCTCGGGGCGGGAGCGGCCGGCGCCGCCCTGGCCGGCTGCGGCGTGCCCGCGGCCTTCGTCGAGCCGGGGAAACGGGCCGGACGCGACCGCTCCGCCACCGACCGCACGCTCCACTTCGCCAACTGGCCGCTCTACATCGACACCGATGACGACGACGAGTCGAAGCGGCCCACCCTGGACGCCTTCACCGAGCGGACCGGGATCTCCGTCACGTACACCGAGGAGATCAACGACAACGACGAGTTCTTCGGCAAGATCAGCCCCGCGCTGATGAACCACCAGGAGACCGGCCGGGACCTGATCGTCATCAGCGACTGGATGGCCGCCCGCTTCGTCCGGCTCGGCTGGGTCCAGGAGATGGACCGCGCGAGGCAGCCCAACGTCGCCCGGTACCTCGACCCGCTGCTGCGGAACCCCGCCTTCGACGAGGGGCGGCTCCACAGCGTCCCCTGGCAGTCCGGCATCACCGGCATCGCCTACAACCGGAAGAAGCTCGGCCGCGAGATCCGGTCCACGAACGAGCTGTGGGCGGACGACCTGCGCGGCCGGGTCACCCTGCTCTCCGGGCTCGACGAGTCGTTCGCCCTGCTGATGCAGGGCAACGGCGTCGACATCACCCGCTGGACGGCCGACGACTTCCACGAGATCTGCGAGCAGACGGAGAAGCGGGTCCGCTCGAAGCACATCCGCCGCTTCACCGGCAACGACTACGTCAAGGACCTCGCCACCGGCGACGTGCTCGCCTGCCAGGCGTACTCCGGCGACGTCATCCAGCTCCAGGCCGACAACCCCGACATCGCGTTCGTCGTCCCCGAGGAGGGCGCCGAACTGTGGGCGGAGTCCCTCATGATCCCCAACCTCGCCCGCCACAAGCGCAACGCGGAACGGCTGGTGGACCACTACTACGACCCCGAGGCCGCCGCCGAACTCGCCGCCTGGGTCAACTACGTCTGCCCCGTGCCCGCCGCCCGGGACGTCCTGGCCTCCTCGAAGGACGGGGAGACGGCCGCACTCGCCGAGGATCCGCTGATCTTCCCCGACGGCGCGATGCGGAAACGGCTCGCCATCGCGCGCGACATCACCTCCGAGGAACGCACCGACTTCGCCAAGAAGTGGAACTCCGTCGTCGGCTTGTGAAGCCCTGACGGGGGCAGCGTAAAGAGGCGGCAAACGCGGGCGTACGCTGCGGACATGAGCGAGCGACACGCCCTCACACGGCGTATACGCGGGTGGTTGGTGTTCTTCATCGTCTGTCTGGTGCTGAGCGGGCTCACGGCTTTCCCGCTCGTCACCGAACTCCGCTGGGCCGAGGAGCTGCTGAGCGCCTCCGCGTCGCCGGTCCCCGAGCACTTCCCGGGCCTGATGGAGTGGATCACCCGGGTCCGCGAAGGGCTCGACACCGTCGACCGCGAGCAGCCCTTCATGCTGTACGGCACCGACTGGCTGGCCTTCGCCCACCTGGTCATCGCGGTCGCCTTCTACGGCCCCTACCGCGACCCGGTCCGCAACATCTGGGTCATCGAGTTCGGCATGATCGCCTGCGCCGGGATCATCCCGCTCGCCCTGATCTGCGGCCCCATCCGCGCCATCCCGTTCTGGTGGAGCCTGATCGACATGTCCTTCGGGGTCTTCGGCGTCATCCCGCTGCTGATCGTCCGTCGCATGATCAAGCGGCTGGAGGCGCTGGAGCGGGCGCCCGCCCCCGCCCCGGCGTCCGTGCCGGCGAGCGCCTGACGCCCGTCGGGCGACCGCCCGGGCCGGGGCTGCCGGGCCGGAGCATCCGGTCCCGTGCCCCGGCCCGTCCCGCCGTCAGGGCTTCCGGGCCACCACCCCGAACTGGGCGACCTCCGGCTCCCGCGGGTTCGTCCGCCAGCGGGAGCAGGAGACGATCCCCGGCTCCAGGATCTCCAGCCCGTCCAGGAACGAGGCGAACTCCTCCCGGCTGCGCGCGGTGATCGGCGGGGTGGCGTTCTCGTTCCAGAAGCGCATCGCCGCCTCGTTGCCCTCGCCGCCCAGCTCCAGCGTCGGATGGGTCAGCACCAGGTGGCTGCCCGAGGGCACCGCCGCCATCAGCGTCCGCACGATGGACCGCGCCTCGTCCGTGTCCAGCACGAAGTTCAGGATGCCGAGCATCATCACCGCGACGGGCCGCCCCAGGTCCAGGGTGGGCTCGGCGGCCCGCAGGATCTGCTCCGGGCGGTGCGCGTCCGCGTCCACGTACTCGGTCGCGCCCTCCGGCGAACTGGTCAGCAGCGCACGGGCGTGGGCCAGCACGATCGGGTCGTTGTCCACGTACACGATGCGCGCGTGCGGCGCGGTGTGCTGGGCGATCTCATGGGTGTTGTTCACGGTCGGCAGACCCGTGCCGACGTCGAGGAACTGGTCGACGCCCACGTCGCCGGCCAGATGGCGCACCACCCGGCCGAGGAACGCCCGGTCGGCGCGGGCCACTTCGCCGATGCTCGGGTACATCCCGGTCACCTGGTCGCCCACCGCCCGGTCCACCGGGTAGTTGTCCTTGCCGCCCAGCCAGTAGTTCCACACACGGGCGTTGTGCGCGACGTCGGAACGTATCCGGGCGGCGGCTGTCTGCGGGCGGGGGTCCATGGCGTCTGCTCCTCGATGACGGAGGGCCCCCGCCGCGAGGGTGGCGCGACGGTGGGCCGGTGCGGGCCCCCATCATGCCGGACCGATCAAGGAGCCTCGCGCACGGGTGAGTTGGCCAGCACCTGGCGGAGCGCGTCGATCCGGTTGGTGGTGATCGAATCGACGCCCCGGTCGATCAGCCTGCGCATCGTGCGCTTCGTGTCGGCCGTCCAGGCGGAGACGAGCAGCCCGTCCCGGTGCGCCCGCTCCGCCAACTCCCGGCTGACCAGACCGAAGCGGTAGTTCAGCCAGCGCGGCCCGACCGCCGCCAGCAGCTCCGGGCGCGGCGGGGCCAGCGTGTTCCAGGTCAGGGCGATCTCGGCGGCCGGATCGGCGGCGCGCACCCGCAGCATCGCCTCCGCGCCCGCGCAGTAGTACGCCCGTTCGCCCGCCCCGCACTCCCGGACCGTCCCCACGATCTTCTTCACCGAGGCGTCCGTGGAGCCGGGCAGGTCCACCATCACCCGGTGCGCCCCGGCCGCCAGGAGCGCCTCGCGCAGGGTGGGCACCCCGCCGCCGGTCAGCCCCACCAGCTCGGCGTGGTCCAGCCGGTCGAGGCGCCGGTCGTGGCCCCACAGCCGTTCCAGCGTGGCGTCGTGCAGCAGCACGGGCACCCCGTCGCGGGTCACCCGTACGTCGATCTCGACCGCGTCCGCCCCCCGTTCGAGGGCGGAGCGGATCGAGGACAGGGTGTTCTCGCGGGCGAGATACGGGTCGCCGCGGTGGGCCACGGCGATGACGCGGGGGGCGGGGGCGGGGGTGTCGGCCATGGGGCCATTGTCGACGACCGGGTCAGCGGCCGGGCGCCCGGAGCCAGTTCGCCGTGTACGTGTCGATCTCCTCGGCCAGCTTCCGCTTGCCCGCCGGGTCGAGGAACGACGCCTCCACGGCGTTCTTCGCCAGCTCCGCGATGCCCCGCTCGTCCAGTTCCAGCAGCCGCGCCGCCACCGCGTACTCGTTGTTGAGGTCGGTGCCGAACATCGGCGGGTCGTCGCTGTTGACCGTCACCAGCACACCTGCCTGGACCATCTCCCGGATCGGGTGCCGCTCGATGTCGGCGACCGCCCGGGTGGCGATGTTCGACGTCGGGCAGACCTCCAGGGCGATACGGTGCTCGGCCAGGTGCTCCAGCAGCTTCGGATCCCGCACGGAGCTGGTGCCGTGGCCGATGCGCTCGGCGCGCAGCGCGGTCAGCGCGTCCCAGACCGTCTGCGGCCCGGTGGTCTCCCCGGCGTGCGGCACCGAGTGCAGGCCCTCGGCGATGGCCCGGTCGAAGTAGGGCTTGAACTGCGGGCGCTCCACCCCGATCTCGGGGCCGCCCAGACCGAAGGAGACCAGCCCCTCGGGCCGGTGCTCCACCGCGAGCCGGACGGTCTCCTCGGCCGACTGGAGACCGGCCTCGCCCGGGATGTCGAAGCACCAGCGCAGGACGACGCCCAGCTCGGCCTCGGCCGCCCGGCGGGCGTCCTCTATGGCCTCCATGAACCCGGCCTCGGGGATGCCCCGGCGGGTCGAGCTGTACGGGGTCACGGTCAGCTCCGCGTACCGGATGTTCTGCCGGGCCATGTCCCGCGCCACCTCGAAGGTGAGCAGCCGGACGTCCTCGGGGGTGCGGACCAGGTCCACCACCGAGAGGTAGACCTCGATGAAGTGGGCGAAGTCGGTGAAGGTGAAGTAGTCGGCCAGCGCCTCCGGGTCGGTGGGGACCTGGGAGTCCGGGTGGCGGGCTGCCAGCTCCGCGACGATCCGGGGCGAGGCGGAGCCGACGTGGTGGACGTGCAGTTCGGCCTTGGGCAGTCCGGCGATGAAGGGATGCGGGTCGGTCATCGGAAATCTCCCGGTTCGGCGTGGTGAAGGCCGGGCGCACCGGCCCCACCGATCATCGCAGGCGGGGTCCGGCGGCATGAGCCCTGGCCGTAGCATGACGGGACCACGATGGGGGAGGCCCATGTCAGACAACACACAGCAGCCCGGGGGCGGGGCCGCGCCGCGCGATCCGTGGGCGCCGCCGGACAGCAGGGTGGAGCTGGGCAAGCAGGGTGCGCAGACCCCGCCGCCCGCCGCGCACCCGCCGCCCGCGGTCCACGACCAGCCGACCGTGACGTCGATGCCGGGCGCGGGCCCCGGGGACGCCACCGGCCCGATACCCCAGGCCGGACCCGGAGCCTTCGGACCGGCGCCCTCGCACGTGCCCCCGCCGCCCGTGGGCCCCCACGGGCCCGGTCACGCGACCCCGCCGCCCGCCGCGCACTACGGCTACCCGGCCCCTCCCGCGCAGCCGTACGGGGGCTACCCGGGCTACGGCGCCTACGGAGTCGGCCCGGTCGGCTGGGGCCCGGTGCCCAACAACGGCCTGGGCACGGCCGCGATGGTGATCGGCATCGTCTCGGTGGTCGGCTTCTGCCTCTACGGACTCAACATCGTCCTCGGCATCCTGGCGCTGATCTTCGGCATCATCGGCCTCGGCCGGGCCAAGCGCGGCGAGGCCACCAACCGGGGGATGGCGCTGGCCGGGGTCATCCTCGGTTCCGTCGGCATCGTCGTCGGCGCGACGATCCTCGGCCTGATCATCTGGGCAGCCACGAACGCGGACAGCGACTCGGACTACAACGACTCCTACGACGACCCGTTCGCCACGTCCCTGGTCGTCGAGGACCGCCGCTAGGGGACGCCCCCGGTCACCGCCGGTAGGGGACGACCCCTCGATCACCGCCGGCCGGGCAGGGAGCACTCCCCGCCCGACCGGCGGTCGTGGCGCCGCCGGGGCGCGGCGCGGCGTGTGGCCGGCGGTGCGGCCGAAGGCCCCGGCCCGCCGCGTGCGTACCGATGTCCGCCCGCCGCGCCCGTACCGGCCTCGCCGCCGCTCACCCCGTCGTACCGTCCGTCCGCAGCCTCTCCCGGGCCTCCATCAGCGCGAAGCCCAGCAGATTCAGCCCCCGCCACTCCTGCGGCCGCTCCACCCGCTCGTCGTCCGCCGCGAGGCCGACGCCCCAGATCCGGTCCAGCGGAGACGCCTCCACCAGCACCCGGTCGCCGGTGGACAGCAGATAGCCGGCCAGCTCCGGATCCTGCCCGAACTTGTGGACGCTGCCCGCCACCACCAGGGCGAACCGCTCGCGTGCCCACACGTCCTCGTCGAAGCCGCGCACCAGCCGTCCCGCCTTCTTCGCCGCCGCCGGGCTCTTCGCCGACACCGCCGCCCGCTCCGCCTCCGGGTCGCCGAAGATCCGCGCCTTCCCGGCCATCATCCAGTGCTCGGCGCTCGCGTACGCGACCCCGTCCACCGTGAACGGCGACGGCCACCACTGGCTCAGACAACCGGCCCCCAGCCGGCCGTCCGGGCGCGGGCGGTGCCCCCAGAACGGCAGATACTTCATCCGCCTGCCCCGTGCCACATCCGCCAGAAGCCCATCGATCCGTTCCATGGCAGGTGAGTCTGGCATCCGCCACTGACACTCCGTACGGGGATTTCCGCACCGACACGACACATGGTCGACAGATTCCGTCGCGTAACCAAAAGGCAACAACGGAATCACTTGTTGGCCGTGAACCCCTCTGTCAGGATCGGCACTCAATTCAGGAAGAAGCTACGCCGCCCCCGCCGCAGAGCGGGCATCGCGGCGGAGGAGAGCGTCATGAGCAACGGCTTCCAGGTCCAGGACCGCTTCGCCGACGGTGCGCAGTACATCGGCGGCAGACTGCTCCCCGGCACGTCCGGCGACCACCACGACATCGTCAACCCCGCCACCGGCGAGAGCGTGCTCCGCTACGAGCTCGCGGGCGCCGACGACGTGGACGCGGCCGTCGCCGCCGCCCGCGCGGCCTTCCCCGGCTGGTCCGGCGCGACACCCGGCGAACGCTCCGACCTCATGCACCGCTTCGCCGCCGTCCTCGCCGAGCAGGCCGACGACTTCGCGTACGCCGAATCCCTCCAGTGCGGCAAGCCGGTCAAGCTCTCCACCGGGTTCGACGTCCCCGGCACCGTCGACAACGCGGCCTTCTTCGCCGGCGCGGCCCGCCACCTGGAGGGCAGGGCCGCCGCCGAGTACGACGGCGACCACACCTCCTACGTACGCCGCGAGGCGATCGGCGTCGTCGGCTCCATCGCCCCCTGGAACTATCCGCTCCAGATGGCCGCCTGGAAGATCCTCCCGGCCATCGCCGCGGGCAACACCATCGTCCTCAAGCCCGCCGAGCTGACGCCGCTGACCTCGCTGATGTTCGCCCGGGCGGCCACCGAGGCGGGCATCCCCGACGGCGTCGTCAACATCATCACCGGGGCGGGCAAGGAGGCGGGCGAGCACCTGGTCGGCCACCCGGACGTGGTGATGACCTCCTTCACCGGCTCCACCGCCGTCGGGAAGCGGGTCGCGGAGATCGCCACCGCCACCGTCAAACGCCTCCACCTGGAGCTGGGCGGCAAGGCCCCCTTCGTGGTCTTCGACGACGCCGACCTGGAGGCGGCCGTGCACGGCGCGGTCGCCGGCTCCCTCATCAACACCGGCCAGGACTGCACCGCGGCCACCCGCGCCTACGTCCAGCGCCCCCTCTACGACGCCTTCGTCCGGGACGTCGCCGCGCTCATGGAGACCGTCCGGCTCGGCGACCCCTTCGACGCCTCCACCGACCTCGGCCCGCTGATCAGCCACGCCCAGCGCGACCGCGTCGCCGCCTTCGTCGAGCGGGCCCGCGGCTACGCCCGGGTCGTCACCGGCGGCGAGGCCCCCGGCGGCGACCTCGCGGACGGCGCGTACTACCGGCCGACCCTCATCGCGGACGCCGCCCAGGACAGCGAGGTCGTCCAGGCGGAGATCTTCGGCCCGGTCCTGGTCGTGCTGCCCTTCGACACCGACGACGAGGGCATCGCCCTCGCCAACGACACCCCGTACGGGCTGGCCGCCTCCGCCTGGACCCGCGACCTGTACCGCGCGAACCGCGCCACCCGCGAGATCCAGGCGGGCTGCGTCTGGGTGAACGACCACATCCCGATCCTCTCCGAGATGCCGCACGGCGGATACAAGGCCAGCGGATTCGGCAAGGACATGTCGGCGTACTCCTTCGAGGAGTACACGCAGGTCAAGCACGTCATGTACGACAACACGGCGGTCGCCCGCAAGGACTGGCACCGCACGATCTTCGGGGACCGATAGCAGCTGCCGCACGATCGGGGGCCCGCCCGCGGCGGCGTCCCCCGGCGGCCTCCCACCCGAAAGGGCAACAGCGTATGGAGAGTTACGAGACCGAGCGCCTCACCCACGCCCAACTGGCGGCGATGCGACGTTCGTTGAGCAGCGGCCGGGGCGCCCTCACCCGCCGGTCGCTGCTGCGCGCCTCCGGCACGGGCGCGCTCGCGCTGGGCGGGGCGGCCGTCCTCGGCGCCTGCGGCATCCCGCCCGCCGGGCGCACCGAGGGCAGCGCCGCCTCCGACGACCACTCGGCGAAGGAGAAGGTGGTGAACTTCTCCAACTGGACCGAGTACATGGACGTCTCCGAGGACGAGAAGAGCCGCCCCACCCTCCAGGCGTTCACCAGGCGCACCGGGATCCGGGTCGAGTACACCGAGGACATCAACGACAACGTCGAGTTCTTCGGGAAGATCAAACCGCAGCTCGCCGCCGGTCAGAACACCGGGCGCGACCTCATCTGCGTCACCGACTGGCTCGCCGCCCGCATCATCCGGCTCGGCTGGGCGCAGAAGCTCGACGCCTCGAACCTCCCGCACGCCTTCGCCAACACCTCGGCCCAGTTCCGCACCCCCGACTGGGACCCCGGACGCGCCTACTCCTATCCCTGGACCGGCATACCGACCGTCATCGCCTACAACGCGAAGGCGACCGGCGGACGCAAGGTCGACTCCGTCACCCAGCTCCTCGACGACCCGAAGCTCAAGGGCCGCGTCTCCTTCCTCTCCGAGATGCGCGACACCGTCGGCATGACCCTGCTCGACCTGGGCAAGGACCCGGGGAAGTTCACCGACGCCGACTACGACGAGGCGATCGGCCGGCTCCAGAAGGCCGTCGACAAGAAGCAGATACGCCGCTTCACCGGCAACGACTACACCGCCGACCTGAGCAAGGGCGACATCGCCGCCTGCGTCGCCTGGGCCGGGGACGTCATCCAGCTCCAGGCCGACAACCCGGACATCGAGTTCGCCATCCCGGCCGCCGGTTACATCACCTCCAGCGACAACCTCCTGGTCCCCGCCCAGGCCCGGCACAAGACCAACGCCGAGAAGCTCATGGACTACTACTTCGAGCCGCCGGTCGCCGCCCGGCTCGCCGCGTACATCAACTACGTCTGCCCGGTCGACGGCGTACGCGACGAACTCGCGAAGATCGACCCGGCGATGGCCTCCAACACCCTGATCCTGCCCGACCGGGAGATGGCGGCGAGGTCCCGTTCCTTCCGCTCCCTGAGCACCGAGGAAGAGACGGCGTACGAGGAGAAGTTCGCCAAGCTCATCGGCGCCTGACCCGGCCCCGGCGCGGCCCCGGCGGGGCCGCGCCCCTTCCCCGCACCTCCCCCCGAACCCCCTGGGACCGCGACCCATGACACAGCAGCAGACCGCGGGCGGCGATGTCCGCCTCACCGGGATCAGCAAGACCTACGGCTCCTTCACCGCCGTGCACCCGCTCGACCTGACCGTGCCCCAGGGCTCCTTCTTCGCCCTGCTCGGCGCGTCCGGCTGCGGCAAGACCACCACCCTGCGGATGATCGCCGGCCTGGAGGAGGCCACCACCGGCACGGTCTTCCTCGGCGACCGGGACATCACCGACCTGCCCCCGTACAAGCGCCCCGTCAACACCGTCTTCCAGAGCTACGCGCTCTTCCCGCACCTCGACATCGCCGAGAACATCGCCTTCGGGCTGCGGCGGCGCGGGATCAAGTCGGTGAAGAAGCAGGTCGGGGAGATGCTGGAGCTGGTCCAGCTCGGCGACTTCGCCCGGCGCAAGCCGCACCAGCTCTCCGGCGGCCAGCAGCAGCGCGTCGCCGTCGCCCGGGCGCTCATCAACCACCCGCAGGTCCTGCTGCTCGACGAACCCCTCGGCGCCCTCGACCTCAAGCTGCGGCGTCAGATGCAGCTGGAGCTCAAGCGCATCCAGACCGAGGTCGGCATCACCTTCGTCCACGTCACCCACGACCAGGAGGAGGCCATGACCATGGCCGACACCGTCGCGGTGATGAACGGCGGCCGGGTCGAACAGCTCGGCGCGCCCGCCGACCTCTACGAGAACCCGCGCACCACCTTCGTCGCCAACTTCCTCGGCACCTCCAACCTCATCGAGGGCGAACTCCTCTCCACCGGCGAGGAGCTGACGGTGAGCGCGGGCGGCGGGAGGCTCACCCTGCCCCGCGAGCGCTGTTCGGCCCCCACCGCGGCCGGCGGCCGGCTCCTCCTCGGTATCCGGCCCGAGAAGATATCCCTGGCCCACGCGGACGACGCGGACCGCGTCGCCGCCGGACGCAACCGCGTCACCGGCCGCATCGTCGACTCCAGCTTCATCGGCGTCTCGACGCAGTACGTCGTCGAGAGCCCGGCCGGCACGGCCCTCCAGGTGTACGAGCAGAACATCGAGCGCGACACGCGCCTGGTCCCCGGAGCCGAGGTCGTCCTCCACTGGAACCCCGCCCACACCTTCGGGCTCGACGCCGCCCAGGACATCGACGCGGGCGCGACCAGCGTGGAGGACGGGGAATGAGCGCCACCGCGGCGCCGCCCGCGCCCCCCGCCGAACCCCAGGAGCCACGGGAGCCCGCGCTCCGCAAGCCCTCCACCCGCAAACGGCTCGTCCCCTACTGGCTGCTGCTCCCCGGCATCCTCTGGCTGCTCGTCTTCTTCGCCCTGCCGCTCGTCTACCAGGCGTCCACCTCCGTCCAGACCGGCTCGCTGGAGCAGGGCTTCGAGGTGACCTGGCACTTCCAGACGTACGTGGACGCGCTGCGCGAGTACTGGCCGCAGTTCATCCGGTCCCTGCTGTACGCGGGCACCGCCACGCTCCTGTGCCTGCTGCTGGGCTACCCGCTCGCCTACCTCATCGCCTTCAAGGCGGGCCGCTGGCGCAACCTCGTCCTGGTGCTGGTCATCGCCCCGTTCTTCACCAGCTTCCTCATCCGCACGCTGGCGTGGAAGACGATCCTCGCCGACGGCGGCGCGGTCGTGGACGTGCTCGACACCCTGCACGTCCTGGACGTCACCGGCTGGCTCGGCTGGACCGAGCCGGGCCGTGTCCTGGCCACCCCGATGGCCGTCGTCTGCGGCCTGACCTACAACTTCCTGCCGTTCATGATCCTGCCGCTCTACACCTCGCTGGAGCGGATCGACGGGCGGCTGCACGAGGCGGCGGGCGACCTCTACGCCACCCCCGCCACCACCTTCCGCAAGGTGACCTTCCCGCTCTCCATGCCCGGCGTCGTCTCCGGCACCCTGCTGACCTTCATCCCGGCCAGCGGCGACTACGTCAACGCCGAGCTGCTCGGCTCCACCGACACCAAGATGGTCGGCAGCGTCATCCAGAGCCAGTTCCTGCGGGTCCTGGACTATCCGACGGCCGCCGCGCTCTCGTTCATCCTCATGGCGATCGTCCTGCTGACGGTCACCGTCTACATCCGCCGTTCCGGGACGGAGGACCTGGTCTGATGCCCGTACTGCGCTGGATACGCCGGAACCTGGTCGTCGTCGCGGGTCTGCTGACCCTCGCGTACATGATCCTGCCGAACATCGTCGTGATGGTGTTCTCCTTCAACAAGCCCAAGGGGCGCTTCAACTACGCCTGGCAGCAGTTCTCGCTGGAGGCGTGGAAGGACCCGTGCGGCGTCGCCGACCTGTGCGGCTCGCTCTCCCTCTCGCTCCAGATCGCCTTCTGGGCGACGGCGGGGGCCACCGCGCTCGGCACGGCGGTCGCCTTCGCGCTGGTCCGCTACCGCTTCCGGGCGCGCGGCGCGATCAGCTCGCTGATCTTCCTGCCGATGGCGATGCCCGAGGTCGTCATGGCCGCCTCCCTGCTCACCCTCTTCCTGAACATGGGGGCCCAGCTCGGCTTCTGGACCGTGCTGATCGCGCACATCATGTTCTGCCTCAGCTTCGTGGTGACCGCCGTCAAGGCGCGCGTCATGTCGATGGACCCGCGCCTGGAGGAAGCCGCCCGCGACCTGTACGCGGGCCCCGTGCAGACCTTCGTCCGGGTGACCCTCCCCATCGCCGCCCCCGGCATCGCGGCGGGAGCGCTGCTCGCTTTCGCGCTCTCGTTCGACGATTTCATCATCACGAATTTCAACGCGGGCTCCACCGTCACGTTCCCCATGTTCGTCTGGGGTTCGGCACAGCGCGGCACGCCCGTGCAGATCAATGTCATCGGCACCGCGATGTTCGTCCTCGCGGTACTGATGGTGCTCGTCGGGCAACTCATCGCGAACCGCCGCAAGAGCACCGCACGAAACTGACATTCCCGAAGGAGTTGGAAACCATGGCCCCAGCCGCCATGCGTACCGCTGCACATTCCCTCTCCGGCGCCAAGCCGGTCCCGTACTGGCTCGACGATCCGGACAAGCCCGCCGCGCTGGCCGCCCTCACCGGCGACGAGCACACCGACCTGCTGGTCGTCGGCGGCGGCTACAGCGGTCTGTGGACCGCGCTCATCGCCAAGGAGCGCGACCCGGCCCGGGACGTCGTCCTGATCGAGGGGCACGAGGTGGGCTGGGCCGCCTCGGGCCGCAACGGCGGCTTCTGCGCCGCCTCCCTCACCCACGGGCTGGCCAACGGCGTGGAGCGGTGGCCCGACGAGATCGCGAAGCTGGAGGAGCTGGGGGCGCGGAACCTCGACGCCATCGAGGCCGCCGTCGCCCGCTACGGCATCGACTGCGAGTTCGAGCGGACCGGCGAGATCGATGTCGCCACGGAGCCTCACCACCTCGATGAGCTGCGGGAATGGCACGAGGAGATCGTGAAGCTCGGCATCACGGGCGTGGACTTCCTGGACCGCGACGCCCTGCGCGCCGAAGTCGACTCGCCCACCTTCCTCGGCGGCCTCTGGGACCGGCGCGGGGTCGCGATGCTGCACCCGGCGAAGCTCGCCTGGGGGCTGAAACGGGCCTGCCGGGAGCTGGGCGTACGGATCTACGAGCACACCCGCGGTCTGGACCTCGTCCGCTCCGGTACGGGGATGGCGGTCCGCACCCCGTACGGGCGGGTCTTCGCCCGCCGGGTCGCGCTCGGCACCAACATCTTCCCCTCGCTGGTGAAGCGCGTGAGGCCGTACACCGTGCCGGTCTACGACTACGCGCTGATGACCGAACCGCTCACCCCCCGGCAGCTGGAGTCCATCGGCTGGAAGGGGCGCCAGGGGCTCGGCGACAGCGCCAACCAGTTCCATTACTTCCGGCTCTCCGCGGACAACCGGATCCTGTGGGGCGGATACGACGCGATCTATCCGTACGGGGGAAAGCTGAACGCCGATCTCGACCAGCGCCCCGAGACGTTCCTGAAACTCGCGGAACAGTTCTTCACCTGTTTTCCGCAGCTTTCCGGCGTGCGTTTCTCGCACGCCTGGGGAGGGGCGATCGACACCTGTTCGCGTTTCACCGCTTTCTTCGGCACGGCTCATCAGGGGCGGGTCGCCTATGCCGCCGGATTCACCGGTCTCGGCGTCGGCTCCACCCGGTTCGGGGCCGAGGTGATGCTCGACCTGCTCTCCGGCCGGGAGACCGAGCGGACCCGGCTGGAGATGGTCCGCTCCAAGCCGATGCCGTTCCCGCCGGAGCCCTTCGCCTGGGCCGGCATCGAGATCACCCGGCGGTCCCTGGCCCGGGCCGACCGCAACGGCGGGCGCCGCAACCTGTGGCTGAAGACCATGGACAAGCTGGGCCTCGGCTTCGACAGCTGACCCGTTCCCGGCCTCGACAGCTGGCCCGTCCCCGGCCCCGGCGCCGGCAACTGACCCGTTCCCGCCCCCGGTCGGCCGCTGTGATCCACCTCGCTGCCGACCGGTGGGGCCGATCCGCGTCACCGCCGGCCCCGAATCCCCTCTCGTACGCAGACGCACCGGCGGAGCCCCGCCGGTGCCCACAGTCGCGGGAGGCGGACCATGGCAGGGCCGGAAACGAAAGCGGCGGTCGAGTGGCTCGCTTCGGCGGCGCCGGACCCCGGCGCCTGCCGGTGGGAGTGGGAGCGCCACCCGCAAGGGATCGCGCTCCTTCCCGCCGGCAGGCGCTGGGACGTCCTGGTCCTCCCGGGCGAGCTGGGGCGTCCGACGCTCGGCGTCCTCGCCCGCCTCCGCGCCCGCCCCGGCCCCGTGCTCACCGGCCACGGGGGGTCCCGCACGGGCTTCTTCGTCCCGCCGGGCACCGCCTCCCGCTGGGTCGGCACCGGCGTCCGGGTCTGCGGCCGGGGCGCCTGGATCGTTGTGCCGCACCCGGGCCGGCCCGCCGGGGGCGTGCGCTGGCTGATCCCGCCGGACGGGTCGGGAACCCTCACCGACGCCGGGCTCCTCGAACTCGCGATGCACGAAGCGGCGGGCGCCGCCGCCCAGGAAGCCCGCGAGCGGCGTGCGGAGGGCCGGGCCGACTGTCAGAGGTCTTGACAACCTCATTGGTCTGGACCATGTTGTGCGCACGCCACACCCCCCATTTCCCCCCGCGCGGAGGCTGTTGTGGAACGCACCGGACCGACCGTGAGATTCTCCCGACTCCTGGCCGCCTGCTCGGCCGGCCTGATCGCCGCCGGGGCCCTGGTCGCCACGGCCCCGGCGGCCGGCGCCGCCGACACGGACCTGGCGCGCAACGGCGGCTTCGAAGCCGGCCTGGACGGCTGGACCTGCTCCAACTCCAGCGGGGCGGCGGTCACCGCGCCCAAGCGCTCCGGAGCCTCCGCGCTCAAGGCCGTCCCGGCCGGCAGCGACCACGCCAAGTGCTCCCAGAGCGTCAGCGTGAAGCCCGACTCCACGTACACGCTGAGCGCCTGGGTGCAAGGCGGCTACGTCTACCTCGGCGCGTCCGGCACCGGCACCACCGACGTCTCCACCTGGACCCAGTCCCCGGGCACGTGGAAGCAGCTCACCACCACCTTCAGGACCGGCCCGTCCACCACCTCCGTGAGCGTGTACACCCACGGCTGGTACGGCGCCCCCGCCTACTACGCCGACGACCTCACCCTCGTCGGCCCCGGCGGCGACCCCGTGGTGGTCCCGGCCGTCCCCGCCGGCCTCAAGCAGACCGCGACCACCTCCACCTCCGTCGCCCTCTCCTGGAACGCGGTCTCCGGCGCGAGCGGCTACCACGTCTACCGCGACGGTACGAAGGTGGCCACGGCGTCCGGCCCCTCCGCCACCGTGACCGGCCTGACGCCCTCCACCGCGTACAGCTTCCAGGTCACCGCCGCCAACGCGGCCGGCGAGTCCGCGAAGTCGGCGGCGCTCAGCGTGACCACCACCGCGGGCGGCGGGGGCGGCGGCGCCGGGCTCCCGCGCCGCGCCCTCGTCGGCTACCTGCACTCCAGCTTCGCCAACGGCTCCGGCTACACGCGGATGGCGGACGTGCCCGACTCCTGGGACGTCGTCAACCTCGCCTTCGGCGAACCCACCTCCGTCACCTCCGGCGACATCCGCTTCTCGCTCTGTCCGGCCGCCGAGTGCCCGAACGTGGAGTCCGAGGCCGAGTTCAAGGCGGCGATCAAGGCCAAGCAGGCCGCGGGCAAGAAGGTGCTGATCTCGATCGGCGGTCAGAACGGCCAGGTCCAGCTCAACTCCACCGCCGCCCGGGACGCCTTCGTCGCCTCGGTCTCGAAGATCATCGACACCTACGGCCTCGACGGCCTCGACATCGACTTCGAGGGCCACTCCCTCTCGCTGAACACCGGCGACACCGACTTCCGCAACCCGACCTCGCCGGTGATCGTCCACCTGATCTCCGCCTTGAAGACGCTCAAGGCGAAGTACGGCTCCGACTTCGTCCTCACGATGGCGCCGGAGACCTTCTTCGTCCAACTCGGCTACCAGTTCTACGGCTCGGGCCCCTGGGGCGGCCAGGACCCGCGCGCCGGAGCGTACCTGCCGGTCATCCACGCCCTGCGCGACGACCTGACCCTGCTGCACGTCCAGGACTACAACTCGGGCCCGATCATGGGGCTGGACAACCAGTACCACTCGATGGGCGGCGCGGACTTCCACATCGCGATGACCGACATGCTGCTCGCCGGCTTCCCGGTGGCGGGCGACGCCACCAAGGTCTTCCCGGGCCTGCGCCCCGACCAGGTCGCCATCGGTCTTCCGGCCTCCACCCAGGCGGGCAACGGCCACACCTCACCGGCCGAGGTCAACAAGGCGCTCGACTGCCTCACCAAGAAGACCGGCTGCGGTTCCTACCAGACCCGCGGGACCTGGTCCGACCTGCGCGGCCTGATGACCTGGTCCATCAACTGGGACCGCTTCAACGGCTGGGAGTTCTCGAAGAACTTCGACGCCTACTTCGGCAACTGACCCACCCCAGGGGCGCCAGCACCAACGGCCCCAGCCACCAACTGGCCAGCACGTCCAGCGGCCAGTGGTAGCCGTGCAGCACCAGACCGACGCCCGTCGCCGTGGTCAGCAGGATCGCGGCGACGGGCGTCATCCACGCCCGCGGCCAGGAGGCGTTTCGCAGCCACGCCGGGCGGGGGAGGGCCAGCAGCACCAGGGCCGAGGCCCCGTACGCCACGGCGGCCGTCGCCGTATGGCCGGACGGGTAGTAGTTGACCGCCTCGGTCAGCGGCCCCTGCCGGGCGGTCGCCACCTTCAGCGGGATCACCAGCGCGGGCACCGCGGCCATGGTCAGGGCCGCGCAGACGGCGAGCCCGAGGGCGCGGCGCCACAGGGCGTACCCGAGCACGCAGGCCAGCACGGGGAGCGCCACCGGCATCCCGCCGAGGTCGGAGAGGAACTGGGTCAGGGCCGCGGGCCCGCGCCCGAACAGCGCCGCCCCCACGCGCTCGTCCAGCCGCAGGAGCGGGCCCTCGACGACGACCTGCCAGGTGATCAGCGCGAAGAGGAGCGCGAGGAGGCCGAGGACGCCGGAGACGAGAGGGGCCGGCCACCCGGGAACAGGGGGGGTTGTTCCGGGATGGCCGGCGGGATCGGTTCGCCGCGCGCCCCGGGGGGTGTGGGGCGGGCGGCCGTCCGATCGGTGAGGAGTCCCGGAGCCGTCGGCTCCGGCATGCGCGAACGCATGCTCCGGGCGGTGCCGGGGAAGCCCCGGCCCGGAGTCGGCCGAGGTCTCCCGCGGCCGAGGTGTTTCTCTCATCTGCAGAAACCGTACGGCAGTGAGAGGGCGGCCGACAGCCGCCACCGCCACCCGCCATCGCCCCCGCACACGTTCTTCACAGGCTTCACCCGGACGGCGGGCGGGAGCGGTGGAAGACCGCCGGCCGCCCGCCCGCGAGTTCGAGGAATCAGAGCGTGCCGAACGCCTGCTCGATGATGTCGAGGCCCTCGTTCAGCAGGTCCTCGCCGATCACCAGCGGCGGCAGGAAGCGCAGGACGTTGCCGTACGTGCCGCAGGTGAGGACGAGCAGCCCCTCGGCGTGGCAGGCCTTCGCGAGCGCACCCGCCGCCTCCGGGTTCGGGTCCTTCGTGCCGGACTTCACCAGCTCGATCGCGATCATCGCGCCGCGCCCGCGGATGTCCCCGATGACGTCGCCGTTGGGCAGCTTGGCCCGCATCTCGGCGAGGCGGCCCTTCATGACCTCCTCGATCCGCTTGGCCTTCGCGTTCAGGTCCAGCTCGCGCATCGTCTCGATGGCCCCGAGGGCGCCGGCGCAGGCGACCGGGTTGCCGCCGTACGTACCGCCCAGGCCGCCGGCGTGCGCCGCGTCCATGATCTCGGCGCGCCCGGTGACGGCGGAGAGCGGCAGCCCGCCCGCGATGCCCTTGGCGGTGGTGATCAGGTCCGGGACGATGCCCTCGTCCTCACAGGCGAACCACTGGCCGGTGCGGCAGAAGCCGGACTGGATCTCGTCCGCGACGAACACGATGCCGTTCTCCTTGGCGAACTGCGCGATCGCCGGGAGGAAGCCCTTGGCGGGCTCGATGAAACCGCCCTCGCCGAGCACCGGCTCGATGATGATCGCGGCGACGTTCTCCGCCCCGATCTGCTTGGTGATCTCGTCGATGGCCTGCGCGGACGCCTCGGCCCCGGCGTTCTCCGCACCGGTCGGCCAGCGGTAGCCGTAGGCGACCGGGACGCGGTAGACCTCGGGCGCGAACGGGCCGAACCCCTGCTTGTACGGCATGTTCTTCGCCGTCATGCCCATGGTGAGGTTGGTGCGGCCGTGGTAGCCGTGGTCGAAGACGACGACGGCGGTGCGCTTGGTGTGGGCGCGGGCGATCTTCACCGCGTTCTCGACGGCCTCGGCGCCCGAGTTGAACAGGGCGGACTTCTTCGGGTGGTCGCCCGGCGTCAGCTCGGCGAGCTGCTCGCAGACCTCGACGTACCCCTCGTACGGCGTGACCATGAAACAGGTGTGGGTGAACTCCGCGAGCTGGGCGGAAGCCCGCCGCACGACGGCCTCGGCGGACGCGCCCACGGAGGTCACGGCGATCCCGGACCCGAAGTCGATCAGGCGGTTGCCGTCCACGTCCTCGATGATCCCGCCGCCCGCGCGGGCGGTGAACACCGGCAGCGTGGAGCCCACACCTGCGGCGACGGCCGCGGTACGCCGGGCCTGCAGCTCGACGGACTTCGGGCCGGGGATGGCAGTGACGACGCGGCGCTCCTGCGGGATTGCGGTCATGAGGGGCTCCTGGGGGATGTTTCGGACGCTCTTGTTTTCTGCAGGCTAGGGGCGGGGGAGGGGTGCGGGCATGCTCCGATCGGGAGTGGTGGGGGGTGTGTCCTTGTCCTTGGCGGACAGGAGGCCGAGCGGGAGCGGTCCGGGAACCGGGAACGACCATGAGGCGGCGGACCCGGGTACTAGATTGAGCGCTGCACCGAGATACCGCCTCGGCACATCAGGGGAGCAGTGGCCATGGGTACGGAGGGCACGTACGACTCGCAGCGTGAACGGGGCGGGCAGGGTGCGGGCGACACCGGTGCGCGGTGGCTCGGCCACCCCCACGGGAACGACGCCGGTGCCGCTCGGGTGCCCCGGCCCGCCCCGCCGCCGCCCCCCATGCCTCCGGCGCCGCCCCGGGCGCCCGCGGCGGTCTTCGACGTACGGGCCTGGCTCCGGACGCATCGGGCCGACGCCGAGCCGGGGCTCTGGCGGTACGGGCACCGGCCCAGGGCGGTCGCGGAAGCCGACGAGGTGCCCACACGCGCCCTGGTCGTGGGCGCGCTGGTCGCCCTCGCCTGCGGGATTTTCGCGTGGGCGGTCTGGCGCACCGACTACCTCACGGTGCAGCGGCTCCCCCTGAAACTGTTCACCCCCTCCGACTGGTGGCGCGGCGAGCCCGGTCAGTCCGCGCGTACGGCCGGCGCCGTGTACAACAGCCTCTTCGCGGCCCTGCTGATCTACTTCTGCGGACGCCTCGGCAACTGGCCGGCGCTGTACCGAAGGCTCGTCATGGACCGCCCCCAGCCCGGCAGGGCGCTCGCCGCCGGGCTCACAGGCCTCGTGATGGTGTGGATCGTCCTGGGGACGAGCCTGCTTCCGTTCTTCTACGCCATCCTCCACGGGCTGGTGCCCGTCTCCGTGGTCCGGGGCGCTCCGGAGATGGGGGTCGCCATCTACGTCGTGATCGGAGCCGCTCTGCTGTGGCCGTTCGCCCGGACGGGCGGATGGTCACAGCTCTTGCGGAAGTCCGACCCCCCCGTTCCCCTCCCCGAAGCCGGGCCCGAGTCGGATGAGGACCCCGCCGACTGGCCGCGTCTGCGAGCGGCGGGGCAGCCCGGGGCCGCCGACCGGCTTGCCGCCGAAACCGCCGGCCGGCGCATGAACGATGTCGACTGCGTCAGGATCGGCCACGCCTGGTCGAGGGTGGAGGTCGGCACCCTCTCTCCCGGCGTCTTCGTCGACGGCGTGATGAAGCAGGGCGCGGCGGCCTGCCCGCACCCCTCGGGCGACCGGGACCTCCCGGTGCGCACGGCCACCCACGACCTGTTGACCGCACAGGTGAGGGTGGGCGCCTACGCGGAGCATCCGCGCAACCCCCCCGCCCGGCGGGGCGCGGGAGCGGCACTCGACCCCGCGGTCCTCGGCACCTCGCTCCTGGCCGTCGGCCCCCACGGCTCCGACCGGACGCGCCGCCTGGTGCGGCCGGTGGCGGAGTCGCTCTCCCTCCAGGCACTGACCGGAAACGCGGCCGTGGTGGTCGTCTCCGGCGAAGGCGCCGAACTGGGGTCCGAGAACTCCTACGACGTCGTGGTGAGGATCGGCGACGCGGACTCCGTGTACGACCTCGACCTGTACGCCGGGGCCACCGACCCGGACGAGGCCGCGATGCTCCTGGCGGAGGCTTTCACCGGTGACCTGCCGGACGTGGACAGCCGACGGGCCGCTGTCACGCTGGGGCAGCTGATCGGCCCCTTCGACGCCGTCCACGGACGCTTTCCGTCGCTGCCGGAACTCCGAGAGCTCCTCGACGGCGGTCGTGAGGCGCTGGACGTGCTCCGCCGCGCCCTCCACTCGGAGCAGCACCGCCCCTATCTGCGGGAGATCGACGCCCGCGAACGCCAACTCGGCACGTCCGGGGACCTCAGCGGGGTGCTCGCGGACCGGATCGCCTTCCTCGACAGGCCCGCTTTCAGCACGTTCTTCGACACCCGGGGCCGGTCACGGCCCTTCTCCCTGCGGGCCCTGGAACATCCGGTCCGGATCCGGATCGTGCTGCCGGAGCGGAGCCACCCGGAGGCGTCGCGCATTCTCACCCGGCTCGTCTTCGCGCAGTTCGTCTCCAGCGTCGCCGCGCGCCGCGACGCGTCGATCTTCGCCGCACTCGTGCTCGACGACGCCGCAAGCGCGTTGACCACCGAAGCCGTCCGGTCGGTGCAGCGCCTGCGGCAGCTGAACGCCGGAGCCGTCCTGGCGGTGAGGTCCCTGGACGATGTGGGGCCGCACCTGCACACCGCGCTGCTCGGCACGGTCGGCTGCCTGATGACGTTCCCCGGCATCACCACCTGGGAAGGCAAACGCGTCGCCGAAGCCTGGGGCAAGGAGTGGGTCGAGACCCGCGAGGTCGCCCAGCACACCGTCTTCGCCGACCAGCCGTTCACCCGCGCGATGCACGCGCTGCGCAAGCTCGTCACCGGGAAGGACGTCACCAGGCACGCGGTGACCGTACGGCAGGTGGAGCGGGAGCGGTGGTCGGGCTCCGAGCTGGCCTACAGCGTCCCGGCCGGCCACGCCGTCCTCTCCCTCACCACCGTCCACGGCGAACACGCCCCCCCGCTCCTCGTCCACCTCGACGGCTGAGCGGCGGTGCACCGGGGCGCGGTGCACCGGGGTGACGGAGGGCGGCGCGACCGGGCGGGGGCCGGGAGGCCTCGGGGCGGGGGCGCGCGGTTCCGGGGACTCTGCCGCCCTGGCAGAATCGGAGACGGCCGTTCATACGCGACGGCGCAATCCGGTGTCACCGATCCGCTCGGCGATCCGGCCGGTGGTCCGGCCGGGCCGCGGGCCGGGTCGCGGCGCCCCGTCCCCGATCCGAGGGTGTTCCGCCCATGCCCCCCACGCTCGCCTCGCTCGTCCAGCACCCGGCGCTCAAGCTCGTCGTGCGGGCGGGCGCGGACCGGCTCGGCACGCCCGTGCGGTGGGCCCACGCCAGTGAGCTGGCCGACCCCGTCCCGTACATGGACGGCGGCGAACTCCTCCTCGTGACCGCCACCAACCTCGACGCCGAGAACGCCGAGTCCATGCGGCGCTACGTGCGACGGCTGGAGGGGGCCGGGGTCGCCGGTGTGGGGTTCGCGGTCGGGGTGAATTACGAGGACGTCCCGGCCGCCCTGGTCGAGGCCGCCGAGGAGGCCGGGCTGCCGCTCCTCGAAGTGCCCCGCCGCACCCCGTTCCTCGCCATCAGCAAGGCCGTCTCCGCCGCCATCGCCGCCGACCAGTACCGCGCGGTCACCGCCGGCTTCGAGGCCCAGCGCGAACTGACGAAGGCCGCGCTCGCGGGGGACGGGCCCACCGGCCTCCTCGCCCGGCTCGCCGCCCACGTCGACGGCTGGGCCGCCCTGTACGACGCCTCCGGCGCGGTCCTCGCCGCCGCCCCCGACTGGGCCGCCCGCCGTGCCGCCCGCCTCACCCCCGACGTCGAACGCCTCCGCGGCCGCCCCGCCCCCGCCAGCGTCGTCGTCGGCGGCAGCGACGACCGGGTCGAGCTCCAGTCCCTCGGCACCGGCAGACGGGCCCGCGGCGCGCTGGCCGTCGGCACCGGGGCCGCCCTGGGCACCGCCGAGCGGTACGCCGTGAACTCCGCCGTCGCCCTCCTCACCCTGACCACCGCCCGCTCCCGTGCCCTCCACGGCGCCGAGCAGCGCCTGGGCGCCGCCGTCCTGCGCATGCTGCTCGCCGGGCAGCCCGACCACGCCCGCGCCGTCGCCGGGGACCTCTACGGCGACCTGCTCGACACCCCGTTCCGGCTGCTCATCGCCGAGGCCGCCGCCCCCGCGGGGGCCGAGGCGCTCACCGAGACGATGGAGGCCGCCGCCGCCCGCACCGGAGAAGCGCTGCTTCTGGTCCCGGAGGCCGAGCGCATCCTCGTCCTGGCGGCCGACGGGGGCGCCGCCGTCGCCGCCTGCGCCGCCTACGCCGCGGCCCAGGACGACCGCGCCCCGCGTGAGGGCGGCGCCGACGACGGCGACGTCGTGGTGGGGCTCTCCGCCCCCGCTGGCCCGGTCGCCGTCTCCGCCGCGTACAAGCAGGCCGAACAGGCCCTTTCGGTCGCCCGCCGCCGCGGCAGGGCGCTGGTCGAGCACGAGGAGCTGGCGACCGGCTCGGTGCTGCCGCTGCTCGCCGACGACGCGGTACGGGCCTTCGCCGACGGCATGCTCCGCGCGCTGCGCGAGCACGACGCCAAGGGGCGCGGCGACCTCGTGGCCTCCCTGCGCGCCTGGCTCTCCCGCCACGGCCAGTGGGACGCCGCGGCCGCCGATCTCGGAGTGCACCGGCACACCCTGCGCTACCGGATGCGCCGGGTGGAGGAGATCCTGGGCCGCTCGCTGGACGACCCGGACGCCCGCATGGAGCTGTGGCTCGCCCTCAAGGCGACCGAGGCGGCGGTCCCCGGCGAAGGGTGAGCTGTCGCCCCGGCACCGTATTGCATCGACCAGTACAAAACCGTAGGGTGCCGTCATGGCCCGACCGCGACAGTTCGACGAGGAACAGGCCCTGGACGCCGCGATGCGCACCTTCTGGGAGTACGGCTATGAGGCCGCCTCCACCCAGGACCTGTGCGACGCGACGGGGCTGGGGCGAAGCAGCATCTACAACGCCTTCCGCAGCAAGCGCGAGCTGTTCGCGCGCTCGCTCGCGCGCTACCTGGACGCCATGGCCGACGCCCAGGACGCCGTGCTCGACGACGCGTCGCGCTCTCCGGGCGAGCGGGTGCGCGCCCTGTTCGACAAGATCGTGGCCGACGAGTTCGACCACCGCCCCGACGGGCGCAGCCTGGGGTGCCTGGGGGTCAATTCCACGGTCGAGCTGGCGGCCCGCGACCCGGAGGTCGCCCGCCTCCTGGACCGGGACGCCGCCCGCAGGCTGCGGAGCCTGTCCGGCGTCCTCGCCGCCGGTCTGCGCGACGGCTCCATCACCTCCGTGCGGGGCCCCGACGCTCTCGCCCGGTACCTCAACGCGGTCATCGGCGGCATGCGGATCGCCGCCCAGGGCGGGGCCGACCGGGCGGCCGTCCGGTCCGTCGCCGACGTCGCGCTGGACGCCTTGACCCGCTGAGCGCTGTTCCCGCCCGCCCGGCCACCCGCTTGTCCGTCCGTCCGCCTTCCCGTCTGACTGTCTGACCGCCTGTCCGCCTTCCCGCCTGACCGCCTGTCCGCCCTGTCGGGTCTCCGCCGACCGGGCCGGGGCGGGCTGTTCGTGCCCTAATTTTGAACTGATCAATACAAAACCTCACTCCAGGGAGAACCCGCCCGTGCCGCGTGCTGTCCATGTTCTGGCCTTCGGCATCTTCGCCATGGTCACCAGTGAATTCGTCGTCGCCGGACTGATGCCGCAGATGGCCGAGGGGCTGAACGTCACCGTCCCGCAGATCGGCTACCTGATCACCGTCTTCGCCCTCTCCATGGCGTTCGGCGGCCCGCTGCTCTCCGTCGCCCTGCTGCGGCTCCCGCCCAAGACCGCGCTGATGGTCCTCTTCCCGCTCTTCCTGGCCGGCAACGTGCTCGCCGCCACCGCGTCCGGCTACCCGGCCATGGTGGTCGCCCGCGTGGTCACCGGGGTCGCCTCGCAGGCGTTCTTCGGCGTCGCGATCTCGCTCGGCTCCCAGCTCACCCGCCCCGAACAGCGCGGCCGGGCCATGGCGGTCGTCCTCAACGGCCTGATGCTCGGCACCCTGCTCGGGCTCCCGCTGGCCACGCTGACCGGTGAGCGGTACGGCTGGCGGGCCGCGTTCTGGGCCATCTCCGCGCTGACGGCGGCCGCCGCACTGTGCACCGCGGTCGGCGTGCGCCGGACGGACCGGCCGGAGGGCAGCGGCACCTTCCGCTCCGAACTGACGGTCTTCCGCGCTCCCCGCCTCTGGCTCACCCTGCTGACCAGCACCCTGGTCATCGGCGCCACCTTCTCCGCCTTCAGCTATCTCAACCCGATCCTCACCGGCGTCACCGGCTTCTCCCCGGGAGCCGTCCCGCTGCTCCTCCTCGCGTACGGCGCCGCCACCGTCGTCGGCAACACCGTCGTCGGCCGGCTCGCGGACCGGCACACCCTTCCCGTCCTGATCGGCGGCCTGTCCCTGAACGCGGTGTTCCTCGCCGGATTCGCCCTGCTGGCCGGGGTGGAGGTCTGGGCGGTCCTCTGCATGCTGGGCGTCGGCCTCGTCGGGGTCACCATGAACCCGGCCCTGGCCACCCGGGTGCAGCGGACCGGCAACGCCCGACCGCTCGTCAACACCGTCCACAGCTCCTTCATCACCCTCGGCGTGGTCCTCGGCTCCGCGCTGGGCGGCCTGGGTCTCGAACGGTTCGGTCCCCGAGCCCCCCTCTGGCTGGGCGCGGCCCTCGCGGCGGCCGGTCTGCTCACCCTCGTACCGGATCTGCTCCGGCGCGAGGAGAGGCCCGGGACGGCCGGACCGCACGGCCCTTCCGTCCACGGCGGCGCCCCCCTCCACGGCGGCGCCCCCGTCCACGGCGGCGCCCCCCTCCTCGGCGGCCCTCCCGCCGCCGGCAACCCTCCCGCCTTCGGTGACGGCTCCGCTCCTGCTCGCCCTTCCGCCAATTCGGAGCACCCCGGCCCCGCTCCGCTCCACGCCGGACAAACGCCCTGACCGTCTCATCGCCCTACCGTGGGACGACGGCGGGAGCCCCCGGGCGCCCGCCACCCCCCGTCACGACCTCCGAAGGGCCGGAACCTCCATGACTTCGCCCCACGCCTTCTGGGTGGCCGGCCGCCGGGCCACCGGTGCCGACAGCTTCGACGTCACCAACCCGTACGACGGACGCCTCGTCGGCACCGTCAGCGTGCCGACCGACGCCCAGGTCGAGGAGGCCGTCGCCGCCGCCCACGCGGTGCGCGACGAGTTCGCCGCCACCCCGGCGCACGTCCGGGCCGCCGCGCTCGACCACGTCGTACGGCGGCTGGGGGAGCGCACCGAGGAGATCGCCCAGCTGATCTCGGCGGAGAACGGCAAGCCGATCAAGTGGGCCCGCGGCGAGGTCGGCCGGGCCGTGTCCGTGTTCCGGTTCGCCGCCGAGGAGGCCCGCCGCTTCAACGGCGGCGAGGCCCAGCGGCTCGACACCGACCTCGGCGGCACCGGTCGGCTCGGGCTGACCCGGCGCTTCCCGCGCGGGGCCGTCCTCGGCATCGCGCCCTTCAACTTCCCGCTGAACCTCAGCGCCCACAAGGTCGCCCCGGCCATCGCCGTCGGCGCCCCGATCATCCTCAAGCCGGCCCCGGCCACCCCGATCTCCTCGCTGATCCTGGGCGAGCTGCTGGCCGAGACCGACCTGCCGGCCGGTTCCTGGTCCGTGCTGACCGTCCCGAACGACAGGATGCCCGCCCTCGTGCAGGACGAGCGGCTGCCGGTCATCTCCTTCACCGGCTCGGGCCCCGTCGGCTACGCGATCATGGAGTCGGTGCCCCGCAAGCACTGCACCCTGGAGCTGGGCGGCAACGGCGCGGCGGTCGTCCTCGGCGACTACGCCTCCGACGAGGACCTCGACTGGGCGGCCACCCGGATCGCCACCTTCTCCAACTACCAGGGCGGCCAGTCCTGCATCTCGGTGCAGCGCGTCATCGCCGACGCCTCGGTCTACGACCGGCTCGTCCCGAAGATCGTCGCCGCCGTCGAGGCCCTGGCCACCGGCGACCCGGCGGACGCCGCCACCGACGTCGGCCCCCTCGTCAGCGAGGACGCCGCGAAGCGCGTCGAGTCCTGGGTGGACGAGGCCGTCCAGGGCGGCGCGGAGCTGCTCACCGGCGGCAAGCGCGACGGGGCCACCTACGCCCCGACCATCCTCGCCTCCCTCCCCGACGACGCGACGCTCTCCTGCGAAGAGGTCTTCGGACCGGTCATGTCCCTCCAGAAGGTCGACGGAGAGGACGAGGCGTTCGCCGCCGTCAACTCCTCCAAGTACGGCCTCCAGGCAGGTGTGTTCACCCACGACCTCCAGACCGCCTTCCGCGCCCACCGCGCCCTGGAGGTCGGCGGCGTGATCATCGGCGACGTCCCCTCCTACCGCGCCGACCAGATGCCGTACGGCGGCGCCAAGCAGTCCGGCGTCGGCCGCGAGGGCGTGCGCTACGCCATGGACGACTACACCTACGAGCGCGTGCTGGTCCTCACCGGCCTCGCCTTGTAACCCCCCGGACGGCCCTGCCCGCGCCCCCGCCTGGACAGCGGGTGCGGGCGGGGTGTGCGACGGACGGCCCGAACCCACTGTGCGGGGGTTCGGGCCGTCCGCGCGTCCACGGCGGGCGGAGCGCGGAGCGGTGACGACGGCCCGGGACCGCCCGTGCCCGCAGGCCCGGCCGGGCCGCCGCGAGCGGTGAGGGGGCGGGGCTCGCACGCCCCCTCCGCTCGCTTCGCGCGGACCTCGTGCGGGTGCCGAACCGCGGGTACACGGGTTACATACGGACCAGGAGCAGCCACCAGCAGCAGCGACGAGCAGTCCGTGCGCCCAGGTGCCCATCAGCCCCGGCGGCGCGCGGCGAGGCGAGGTCCCCCATGTCCGCACCGCACAACACGCCTCAGGTCCCCAAGGCGCCCAAGGTCACCGAGCACGAGGCGCGCCGCGTCGCCGAGGCCGCCCGCGAGCAGGACTGGCACAAGCCCAGCTTCGCCAAGGAGCTGTTCCTCGGGCGCTTCCGGCTCGACCTGATTCACCCGCACCCCCTGCCGCCGCCCGACGACATCCGGCGCGGCGAGGAGTTCCTGGCGCGGCTGCGCACCTTCTGCGAGACGCACGTCGACGGCGCGCTGATCGAGCGCGAGGCGCGGATCCCCGACGAGGTGATCGACGGGCTCAAGCGGCTCGGCGCGCTCGGGATGAAGATCGAGACCAGGTACGGCGGCCTCGGCCTCACCCAGGTGTACTACAACAAGGCGCTCGCCCTGGCCGGCTCCGCCAGCCCCGCGATCGGCGCGCTGCTCTCCGCGCACCAGTCGATCGGCGTACCGCAGCCCCTGAAGATCTTCGGCACCCGGGAGCAGAAGGAGGTCTACCTGCCCCGGCTGGCCACCACCGACATCTCCGCCTTCCTGCTGACCGAGCCGGACGTCGGCTCCGACCCGGCCCGCCTCGCCACCACCGCGGTGCCCGACGGGCCGGACTACGTCCTGGACGGGGTGAAGCTCTGGACCACCAACGGCGTCGTCGCCGACCTCCTGGTCGTCATGGCCCGCGTCCCCGCCTCCGAGGGCCACCCCGGCGGCATCACCGCGTTCGTCGTCGAGGCCGACGCCCCCGGGGTGACCGTGGAGCACCGCAACGCCTTCATGGGGCTGCGCGGCATCGAGAACGGCGTCACCCGCTTCCACGGCGTCCGGGTTCCCGGAGCCTGCCGGATCGGGCCGGAGGGGGCCGGGCTGAAGATCGCCCTGACCACCCTCAACACCGGCCGCCTCTCGCTGCCAGCGATGTGCGTGGGCGTCGGCAAGTGGTCCCTGAAGATCGCCCGCGAATGGTCCGGCGTACGCGAGCAATGGGGCAGACCCGTCGCGCGGCATGAGGCGGTCGGTTCGAAGATCTCGTTCATCGCGGCCACCACCTTCGCCCTGGAGGCCGTCGTCGACCTCTCCTCGCAGATGGCCGACGAGGACCGCAACGACATCCGCATCGAGGCCGCCCTCGCCAAGCTGTACGGCTCCGAGATGGGCTGGCTCATCTCCGACGAACTGGTCCAGATCCGCGGCGGCCGGGGCTTCGAGACCGCCGACTCGTTGGCCGCCCGCGGCGAACGCGCCGTACCCGCCGAGCAGATGCTCCGCGACATGCGGATCAACCGGATCTTCGAGGGCTCCACCGAGATCATGCACCTGCTGATCGCCCGCGAGGCCGTCGACGCCCACCTGAAGGTCGCAGGCGACCTCATCGACCCCGACAAGCCGCTCTCCGCCAAGGCGAGGGCGGGGGCGGACGCCGCCGCGTTCTACGCCCGCTGGCTGCCCGGACTCGCCCTCGGGCCGGGTCACCTTCCGCGTACGTACGCGGAGTTCCACCCCGCCGGGCACCGCGACCTCTCCCGCCACCTCCGGTACGTCGAACGGTCCTCCCGCAAGCTCGCCCGGTCCACGTTCTACGCCATGTCCCGCTGGCAGGGCCGGATGGAGTCCAAACAGGGCTTCCTCGGCCGGATCGTCGACATCGGCGCGGAGCTCTTCGCGATGAGCGCCGCCTGCGTCCGCGCCGAGCACCTGCGCGGGGCGGGGGAGCACGGCCGCGAGGCGTACCAGCTCGCGGACGCCTTCTGCCACCAGGCCCGCCTCCGGGTCGAGGAGCTGTTCACCCGGCTGTGGTCCAACACCGACGCCCTCGACCGGCGCGTGGTCGAGGGTGCCCTGTCCGGGACGTACACCTGGCTGGAGGAGGGGGTCATCGACCCCAGCGGCGAAGGCCCCTGGATCGCGGACGCCTCCCCCGGCCCCTCCGCACGGGAGAACCGGCACCGGCCGGTCCGCTAACGACGGGCCGACGGGGACCGCGAGTCCGCGGGCCCGGCGCCGGGCCCCGGAGGGCGGGGGATTCCGACCCGCCCCCGCCCCCGGCCCCCGTCCCCGGCCCCCGTCCCCGGCCCACGGCCCCCGGCCCGTCCCGCCCCCGGTCCACGGCCCGCCCCGCCCCCGATCCACGGCCCGCCGGGACGCGCTGTCCTCCTGCACAGCGGGAGCGGCAACAATAGGGGGCATGAGCGACAGCCCCGCCCCCCTCGCCGATCCGCATCTCGTCTTCGACGCCGCGGACGGCCGCCGGGATCTCGTGATCCTCGGCTCCACCGGGTCCATCGGCACCCAGGCCATCGACCTGGTCCTGCGCAACCCCGACCGCTTCCGGGTCACGGCGCTCTCGGCCGCCGGCGGCCGGGTCGCCCTCCTCGCCGAACAGGCCCACCGCCTCCGGGTGAACACGGTGGCCGTCGCCGCCGAGGACGCGGTCCCCGCCCTGCGCACCGCGCTGCGGGACCGGTACGGGGCCGGGGAACCGCTCCCCGAGATCCTGGCCGGCCCCGACGCGGCCACCGCCCTCGCGGCGAGCGAGTGCCACACCGTGCTCAACGGCATCACCGGCTCCATCGGGCTCGCCCCGACCCTCGCCGCGCTGAAGGCGGGCCGCACGCTCGCCCTCGCCAACAAGGAGTCGCTGATCGTCGGCGGGCCGCTGGTGAAGGCGCTCGCCGCCCCCGGCCAGATCATCCCGGTCGACTCCGAGCACGCCGCGCTCTTCCAGGCGCTCGCCGCGGGCGCCCGCGGCGACGTCCGCAAGCTCGTCGTCACCGCCTCCGGCGGGCCCTTCCGGGGCCGTACGCGCGAGGAGTTGGCCGACGTCACCCGCGAGCAGGCCCTCGCCCACCCCACCTGGGCGATGGGACCGGTCATCACCATCAACTCCGCGACCCTGGTCAACAAGGGGCTGGAGGTCATCGAGGCGCACCTCCTCTACGACATCCCGTTCGACCGGATCGAGGTCGTCGTCCACCCGCAGTCCTACGTCCACTCGATGGTGGAGTTCAGCGACGGCTCCACGCTGGCCCAGGCCACCCCGCCGGACATGCGCGGCCCCATCGCCATCGGCCTCGGCTGGCCCGAGCGCGTCCCGGACGCCGCTCCGGCCTTCGACTGGACGAAGGCGTCCAGCTGGGAGTTCTTCCCTCTGGACACCGACGCCTTCCCGTCCGTCGGGCTCGCCCGGCACGTCGGCGGGCTCGGCGGCACGGCCCCGGCCGTCTTCAACGCGGCGAACGAGGAGTGCGTCGACGCGTTCCTCGCCGGACGGCTGCCGTTCAACGGCATCATGGACACGGTCACCGCCGTGGTGTCCGAACACGGCGCCCCCGCCCAGGGAACCCCGCTCACCGTCGCGGACGTCCTCGAAGCGGAAACGTGGGCCCGCGCACGGGCCCGGGAACTCTCGGCGAAAGCGACAGCGGAGGCGCACGCATGAGTCTGACCTCGATCCTGCTGACGGTCCTGGGCATCGCCGTCTTCGTCGTGGGCCTGCTCTTCTCCATCGCCTGGCACGAGCTGGGCCACCTCTCCACCGCCAAGATGTTCGGCGTCCGGGTTCCGCAGTACATGGTCGGCTTCGGCCCGACGCTCTGGTCGAAGAAGAGGGGCGACACCGAGTACGGCATCAAGGCCATCCCGGCAGGCGGTTACATCCGCATGATCGGGATGTTCCCGCCAGGGCCCGACGGCCGCCTCGAAGCCCGCTCCACCTCCCCGTGGCGCGGCATGATCGAGGACGCCCGCTCCGCCGCCTACGAGGAGCTGGAGCCGGGCGACGAGAAGCGGCTCTTCTACACGCGCAAGCCGTGGAAGCGCGTCATCGTGATGTTCGCCGGCCCCTTCATGAACCTGGTCCTCGCCGTCGCCATCTTCATGGGCGTCGCGATGACCTTCGGCTTCCAGACCCAGACCACCGAGGTCGCCGGCGTCCAGAAGTGCGTGATCTCCCAGAGCGAGAAGCGCCAGACCTGCGCGGCCGGCGACGACGTCTCGCCCGCCAAGGCCGCCGGCCTCCGGGAGGGTGACAGGATCGTGGCCTTCGCCGGCACGGAGGTCGACGACTGGGCGACGCTCTCGGACCGCATCCGCGAGACGATCGGCCCCGCCACCATCGTCGTCGAACGCGACGGCGAGGAGGTCACGCTCAACGCGGTCCTGCGCGAGAACGAGGTCGCCAAGAAGGACGACAGGGGAGAGGTGATCCCGGAGGAGTTCGTCAAGGCGGGCTACCTCGGCTTCGCCGCGCGGACCGAGATCGTGCCGCTCTCCTTCGGCGACTCCGTCGTCCGCATGGGCGACATGATCGAGAACGGCGTCGACTCGATCATCGCCCTGCCGTCCAAGATCCCCGCCCTGTGGGACGCGGCCTTCAGCAACGGCGAACGGGCCGACGACTCGCCGGTCGGCGTGGTCGGCGCCGCCCGGATCGGCGGCGAGGTGATGAACCTGGACATCCCCGCGCAGAACCAGGTCGCGATGATGCTGTTCCTGCTCGCGGGCTTCAACCTCTCGCTGTTCCTGTTCAACATGCTCCCGCTGCTCCCGCTGGACGGGGGGCACATCGCGGGCGCGCTCTGGGAGTCGCTGCGGCGCAACGTGGC
Organism: Streptomyces sp. NPDC017448; assembly: GCF_044330565.1. Taxonomy (NCBI): domain Bacteria; kingdom Bacillati; phylum Actinomycetota; class Actinomycetes; order Kitasatosporales; family Streptomycetaceae; genus Streptomyces; species Streptomyces sp. NPDC017448. Next base: position 336,662 of record NZ_JBIRLM010000003.1, read on the forward strand.
CAAGGTCTTCCGGCGCCCCGACCCGGGACCGTTCGACGTGGCCCGGCTGATGCCGGTCGCCTACGTGGTCGCCGGACTCTTCATCTGCTTCACGCTGCTGGTCCTGGTGGCCGACATCGTGAACCCCGTCAAGATCACCTGACGGGTCCTCCCGTCCCGGGCGCCCCACCGGTGCCGGCCGGGCGCACGCACCGTGTCCGGCCGCTCACCCAGGGGTGGACATGTCGACACGGTGCGTCCGTCCTGCCGTCGGTGCCGTAACCTCGAAGGCCGGAGCCCGCCGATCTCGGGACCTCGATCCACACCTTGGGGATGCACAGCGCATGACTGCGATTTCTCTCGGAATGCCGGCCGTTCCGACCAAGCTCGCCGACCGAAGGGTCAGCCGACAGATCCAGGTCGGCTCGGTCGCGGTCGGCGGCGACGCGCCCGTGTCCGTGCAGTCGATGACGACGACGCGTACGTCGGACATCGGCGCCACGCTCCAGCAGATCGCCGAGCTGACGGCGTCCGGCTGCCAGATCGTCCGGGTCGCCTGCCCGACCCAGGACGACGCCGACGCGCTGGCCACCATCGCCAAGAAGTCGCAGATCCCGGTGATCGCCGACATCCACTTCCAGCCGAAGTACGTCTTCGCCGCGATCGACGCGGGCTGCGCCGCCGTCCGGGTCAACCCGGGCAACATCAAGCAGTTCGACGACAAGGTCAAGGAGATCGCGAAGGCGGCCGGCGAGACCCGCACCCCGATCCGGATCGGCGTCAACGCCGGCTCCCTGGACGCGCGGCTCCTCAAGAAGTACGGCAAGGCCACCCCCGAAGCCCTGGTCGAGTCCGCCCTGTGGGAGGCGTCCCTCTTCGAGGAGCACGGCTTCGGCGACATCAAGATCTCGGTCAAGCACAACGACCCGGTCGTCATGGTCAACGCCTACCGCCAGCTCGCCGCCCAGAGCGACTACCCGCTGCACCTCGGCGTCACCGAGGCCGGGCCGGCCTTCCAGGGCACCATCAAGTCGGCCGTCGCCTTCGGCGCCCTCCTCTCCGAGGGCATCGGCGACACCATCCGCGTCTCCCTCTCGGCCCCGCCCGCCGAGGAGGTCAAGGTCGGCCTCCAGATCCTGGAGGCGCTGAACCTCAAGCAGCGCCGCCTGGAGATCGTCTCCTGCCCGTCCTGCGGCCGCGCCCAGGTCGACGTCTACAAGCTCGCCGACCAGGTCAGCGCCGGCCTGGAGGGCATGGAGGTCCCGCTCCGCGTCGCGGTCATGGGCTGCGTCGTCAACGGCCCCGGCGAGGCCCGCGAGGCCGACCTCGGCGTCGCCTCCGGCAACGGCAAGGGCCAGATCTTCGTGAAGGGCGAGGTCATCAAGACCGTCCCCGAGTCGAAGATCGTCGAGACCCTCATCGAAGAGGCCATGAAGATCGCCGAGCAGATGGAGAAGGACGGCGTCATGTCCGGCGAGCCGCAGGTCTCCATCAGCTGAGCCCGCGCCTCTCGGCCTGCCCCGTTGTTCCGCTTCCGCCGCCCCGCCGGGCCCCGTGCCCGGCGGGGCGGCGGCGTACCCGTACCGCCCGGCCGGGCGGAGGCGTCCGCGCACGGCGCGGCGGGGCGGCGCCGTCCCGGAGAGCCGGCCTCCGGACTCGGGCGGCGTTCGAGAGCCTTCTCGGTTACAGTGCGGAAATCAGCAGACCGTATGGTGAGGCCCCCTCGTGTTGACGCAGACCACCACCCGGGTCCTCGAACCCAGCGACCTCGGCGCCGCACTCGCCGTCCTGGAGAGCGAGCCCGTGGCCAATGCCTTCGTCACGTCCCGCGTGCAGGTCGCGGGGCTCGACCCCTGGCGCCTCGGCGGCGAGATGTGGGGCTGGTACGCCGACGGCATGCTCCGCTCCCTGTGCTACTCCGGCGCCAACCTCGTCCCCATCTGCGCCGGTCCCGAAGCCGTCCGCGCCTTCGCCGACCGCGCCCGCCGGGCCGGCCGCCGTTGCTCCTCCATCGTCGGCCCCGCCGAACCCACCACCCAGCTGTGGCGGCTCCTCGAACCGAGCTGGGGCCCCGCCCGCGAGGTCCGCGCCAACCAGCCCCTCATGGTCACCGAGAGCCTTTCCGCCGACATCACGCCCGACCCGCTCGTCCGCCGCATCCGCAAGGACGAGATGGAGGTCCTGATGCCGGCCTGCGTGGCGATGTTCACCGAGGAGGTCGGCGTCTCCCCGCTCGCCGGGGACGGCGGACTCCTCTACCAGGCCCGCGTCGCCGAACTCATCGGCGCCGGCCGTTCGTTCGCCCGCATCGAGGACGGCAAGGTCGTCTTCAAGGCGGAGATCGGCGCGGCCACCCCCCAGGCGTGCCAGATCCAGGGGGTCTGGGTCGCTCCCGAACACCGCGGCAGGGGCCTCTCGGAGACCGGCATGGCGGCCGTCCTGCGCTACGCCCTGGCCGACGTCGCCCCCGTCGTCAGCCTGTACGTGAACGACTACAACACCCCCGCCCGCAAGGCGTACCACCGCGTCGGCTTCCGCGAGACCGGCGCGTTCATGAGCGTCCTGTTCTGACCCGGCCCCGCCCCGCACCACCCCCGCCCCGCACCACCCCCGCCCCGCACCACCCCCGCCCCGCCCCCACCCTGCACTCCCCCCCCGTACCGCCCGGGCCCCGCACCGCCCCGTTCCGGGCGCGGCCCCATGCCGACCGCCCCCTGCCGGGGCCCGTCCCGGCCCGCCGTGCCGCCCGCCCCGGCCGCCCCGGCCAGTAGGGTTCCCGCATGGCAGCCCCCGGAGAAGGCCCCGCACACCCCCCCGCCCGGATCGGCCCCGTCGACCTGGCCGCCCGCGTCGACGAAGCCCTGCTCGTCCAGGCGGCGGCCTTCGGACTCGGGCAGGACGAGATCGACGTACGCCGCCACATCGTCCTCAGACACCTGGAGCACCCCCGCGCCCGCGCCCTCGGCGCCCTCGCACCGGACGGACGGCTCGTCGGGTTCGTCTACGGGCTGCCCAACGACCGCGCCCAGTGGTGGTCCACCGTCGTCGAGCCCTACCTGCGGGCCACCGGCTCCGACGGCTGGCTCGACGACTCCTTCGTCATCACCGAGCTCCACGTCCACCCCGACCACCAGCGGCACGGCCTCGGACGCTCCCTGATCACCGCCGTCACCGACGCCGTCGACCAGCCCCGCTCGATCCTCTCCGCGATCGACAAGGACAGCCCGGCCCGGGCCCTGTACCGCTCCCTCGGCTACCGCGACCTCGCCCGCCGGGTCCTCTTCCCGAGCGCCCCGCAGCCGTACGCGGTCATGGGAGCGCCCCTCCCGCTGCTGCGCCCGGGGCGAATGGATTTCCGCCCGCCCGCACCGCCCGGTTAACCTCGGGCTCACCACCCTTGCGAGCAGGAGTTCACCATGGCCCAGGTCCAGCGCATGTCCCGATTGATGGTCAAGACACTGCGCGACGACCCGGCGGACGCCGAGACGCTCAGCCACAAGCTGCTGGTCCGCGCCGGGTACGTGCGCCGCAACGCGGCCGGCATCTGGTCCTGGCTGCCGCTCGGCAAGAAGGTCCTGGACAACATCTCCACCGTCGTGCGCGAGGAGATGGACGCCATCGGCGCCCAGGAGGTCCTGCTGCCCGCCCTGCTGCCCAAGGAGCCCTACGAGGCGTCCGGCCGCTGGGAGGAGTACGGCGACCTGCTCTTCCGCCTCCAGGACCGCAAGGGCGGCGACTACCTCCTCGGCCCGACCCACGAGGAGATCTTCACCCAGACCGTCAAGGACCAGTGCACGTCCTACAAGGACCTGCCGGTGATGCTCTACCAGATCCAGACGAAGTACCGCGACGAGGCCCGCCCCCGCTCCGGTGTGCTGCGCGGCCGCGAGTTCCAGATGAAGGACTCGTACAGCTTCGACACCACCGACGAGGGCCTGGCGCACTCCTACGCGCTGCACCGGGCCGCGTACATCAAGATCTTCGAGCGGCTCGGCCTGGACCACCGCGTCGTCTCCGCCGTCTCCGGCGCGATGGGCGGCTCCGCCTCCGAGGAGTTCCTCGCCCCCGCCGCCGCCGGCGAGGACACCTTCGCGGACTGCCCGAACTGCGACTACGCCGCCAACACCGAGGCCGTGACCTTCGCGCTCGCCCCGGTCGACGGCTCGGCGCACGGCGCGGTCGAGGAGCTGGACACCCCCGACACCCCGACCATCGAGACGCTCGCCGCGCACCTGGGCGTCCCCGCCTCCGCCACCCTGAAGAACCTGCTGGTCAAGGTGGACGGCGAGATCGTCGCCGTGGGCGTCCCCGGCCACCGCGAGGTCGACCTCGGCAAGCTGGGCGAGCACCTGGCGCCCGCCGTCGTCGAGCTGGTCACCGCCGAGGACTTCCTCGGCCGCGACGACCTCGTACGCGGGTACGTCGGCCCCCAGGGCCTGGAGAAGGTCCGCTACCTCGCCGACCCCCGCGTGGCCCCCGGCACCTCCTGGATCACCGGGGCCAACAAGGAGGGCAAGCACGCGAAGAACGTCGTCGCCGGCCGTGACTTCGAGGTCGACGCCTACGTGGACGTCGTCGTGGTCGAGGAGGGCGACCCCTGTCCCGCGTGCGGCACCGGCCTCACCCTGGACCGCGCCATCGAGATCGGCCACATCTTCCAGCTCGGCCGCAAGTACGCCGACACCTTCCAGCTCGACGTCCTCGGCCAGCAGGGCAAGCCCGTCCGGGTCACGATGGGCTCGTACGGCATCGGCGTCTCCCGCGCGGTGGCCGCCCTCGCCGAGCAGACCGCCGACGACAAGGGCCTGTGCTGGCCCCGCGAGGTCGCCCCGGCCGACGTCCACGTCGTCGCGGCGGGCAAGGCCCTCCAGACCGAGCTGGCCCTGGAGGTCTCGGAGAAGCTGGGCGAGGCGGGCCTGCGCGTCCTGGTCGACGACCGCCCCGGCGTCTCGCCCGGGGTGAAGTTCACCGACTCCGAGCTGATCGGCGTGCCCAAGATCCTGGTCGCCGGCCGCCGCTCCGCCGACGGCGTCCTGGAGCTGAAGGACCGCCGCACCGGCGAGCGCGAGGAGCTGACCGTCGACGAGGCCATCGCCCGCCTGACGGCCGACCTGGCCTGACCAGCCGTCGAAAAGGCCCCCGCGCACGGTCGCGCGGGGGCCTTCGCCCTGCCGGAAGGGCTACAGCCAGCCCGCGAACTCCAGGGTGACCTCGCCCATCCGGCGCCGCCCCTCGGCCAGCGCGCGGGTGCCCGACTCCACCGCCCGGAACAGCGTCCAGCCGTGCAGCCGCGCCTGGTCCACCTCCAGCGACTCCGCCAGCTTCTTGATCCGCCGCCGGGCCGTCACCGGGCCGCCGGGGGAGGCGATCAGATCCTCCACCCGGTCCCGCACCAGCCGGGCCAGGTCGTAGGCGCGTTCCCCGACCAAGGGCTCCGGACCCACCGTCAGCCACGGCGCCCGCTCCCCGGACAGCACCTTGCTCTGCCGGAAGTTGCCGTGCAGCAACAGGAGTTCGGACGGCCCCTCGACCAGCTCCGCGCGGGCCGCGAACGCCGCCTCCACCAGGGGCGCCAGCTCCGGATCGGCCTCGGCGGCCGCCCGCATCCCGTCGCCCTGCCGCCCGGTCCGCGCGGCCACCGTCTCGAAACCGTGCCCGGCGGGCGGCTCCACCCACAGGCGGCGCACCGTCCCCGCCGCCTCCAGCAGGGCCTTCGCCTCCGGCAGCGAACGCAGCGACACCTCGGGGTGCAGCCGCTCCAGCAGCAACACCCCGGTCGCCTCGGCCTCCGCCGCGCCGAGCCCCGGCCCCGGCGTGCCCGGCCCCGAGGCCCCGAGCCCCGCCAGCCCCGGCGCGTCCAGCGTCTTCACCGCTCCCCAGCCGTTCCAGTGCTCCAGCGCCGCCCGCTCCAGATCGGGCCGGGCGACCGGCGGAGCGATCTTCAGCGCCGCCGGGGCCCCGTCCGCCCGCCGCACCAGCACCACCAGGGAGCTGCGCCCGCCGGGAGCGGCCACCCGCTCCACGGTGAGGCCGTCCCCCGCGGTGAGCGCCCGCTCGGTCAACGCGGGGAGCCCGGCCAGCCAGTCGGCCGCCGCGGCGTCCCCGTACATCTCACCGAGCGCGCGCTCCAGGCGCCGCGGAGGTTCGAAGCCCATACGTCGTGTGTTCCCTTTCCGGTCCTTCGGATCAGCGCGGCCCGTCCGCGCCCGCCGCCTCCACCGGGGCCGTCGCGGCCGGATCCGCACCCGCGGCCCGCTCGGCGAGCCCCGGAAAGGCTACGTTGCCTCCCCGCCACCGGGCCGACCGCACCGCGGCCTCCCGCAACGCGCCCGCGGCCTCCCTGCGGCGCGGGCCCTCGCAGGCCCGCACGAGGTCGGCGTACGCCCCCGCGATCCGGTCCTCCAGCACCGCGGCCAGCCGCTCGGCCGACGCGGCGTCCACGACGGCGAAGGGCAGAGCGTACGCGGCGGCCGCCGCCACCGGCCGGCCGCCCAGGTCCCGGGCGGTGCGCGCCAGCGCGTCACGCCGCGAACGGTGCCCGTCGTACGCCGCGCGCGCCTCGGCGCCCCGCTTCCCGCCGAGGCGGCCGCCCAGCGCCCCGTACCCGTACACCGCGGCGTGCTCGGCGGCCAGCGCCGCCTGGACGGCGGTCAGTTCGGGGGAGCCGGCGTCGTCCTCGGACGGCCGGAGGGAACGGATGCTCATGCGGCTGCCTCCTCGGCCAGTTCGGTCAGCAGGTACGCGTGCGCCGCGGCGGCCGCCGCCACCGAGGCCAGGAGCCGGGCCAGCTCCGGGCCGGCCGTCAGCAGGGCCTCGGCGTGCGCGTCGGCCCGGCGGCGCTCCGCCGCCGCCAGCTCCCTGACCGCGGCCTTCGGATCGGCCGCCACCGGCCCCGGCGGCGCGGGCGGGGCGCTCTTGGCGGGCGCGCCCTCCGGCCCGTCCTGCCGCGGCTCGTCCTTCGCGCGGGGCGGCGCCAGCGCCTTCCCGTGCTCGGCCACGGCCGCCCTCAGGGGCGCCAGCCCCGCCGCCGTCGCCGGGTGCGCCTCGGCCACCAGGTCGTACCGGGCGAGCAGGAGGACGCCGTCGCGCACCGCCTTCTCCCGCAGCGCCCGCTCGGCCCTCTCCGCTCCGGAGCGCGCGGGCCCACCGTCCCCGGCCGCCTCGCCGTCGCCCCCGCAGCCGGTCAGCACCGCCCCCAGGGCGAGGGCCCCCGTCGCGGTGAGCGCCCCCCTGCGCGTCGTCCCCGTGCGCCGCACGTTTCTCCTTCGGCCCTGGACCGGTCCTGACAGGATCTGTCCTGATGTGATCACCGCACGTGAGCGTACCCGCGGTCGGCCGGCCGGCGGACGGCAACACCCCTGGCGACCGGATACCCTTTGACCTGACGCACGACGATCCCCACAACAGCACACGCGGCCGAGGAGTCACCCGGATGAGCACCACCCAGAGCGAGAGGCTGCGCGGGCTGCTGGAACCGCTCGTCAGCGCGCAGCAGCTGGACCTCGAGGAGATCGAGGTGTCCCGGGCCGGCCGCCGAGGAGTGCTGCGGATCATCGTGGACTCCGACGAGGGCGTGGAGCTGGACGCCTGCGCGGAGCTGAGCCGCGCGATCTCCCAGAAGCTGGACGAGACCGACGCGATGGGCGAGGGCGAGTACGTCCTCGAAGTCAGCTCCCCCGGCGCGGACCGCCCGCTGACCGAGCACCGCCACTACGTACGCGCCACCGGCCGGCTGGCCAGGTTCCACCTGGCCGGCGGCGGCTCCGACGAGCTGGTCGCCCGCATCCTCGCCGTGGACGAGGACGGGCTCGACCTGGAGGTCCCCGGCGTCAAGGGCCGCAAGCCCACCGCCCGCCGCCTCGCCTTCGACGAGATCGACAGGGCACGCGTGGAGATCGAATTCAACCGCAAGGACAAGAAGGAAGAGGAGGCGTAGCCGTGGACATCGATGTGAAGCTTCTGAAGGGCTTGGCGCAGGACAAGGAGATCCCCTTCGAGGTGCTCGTCGGGGCGATCGAATCGGCCCTCCTCATCGCGTACCACCGCACCGACGGCAGCCACCGCCGGGCGCGCGTGGAGCTCGACGTGAACGGCCACGTCACGGTGTGGGCCAAGGAGGACCCGGCCGACCTCGAGGAGGGCCAGGAGCCCGAGGAGTTCGACGACACCCCCTCCGGCTTCGGCCGGATCGCCGCGACCACCGCCAAGCAGGTCATCCTGCAGCGGTTGCGCGACGCCGAGGACGACAAGACCTTCGGGGAGTACGCGGGCCACGAGGGCGACGTCGTCACGGGCGTCGTCCAGCAGGGCAAGGACCCCAAGAACGTCCTGGTCGACATCGGCAAGCTGGAGGCCATCCTCCCGGTCCAGGAGCAGGTCCCGGGCGAGCAGTACACCCACGGCCTGCGCCTGCGGACGTACGTCGTCCGGGTCGCCAAGGGCGTCCGGGGCCCGTCGGTGACCCTCTCGCGCACCCACCCGAGCCTGGTGAAGAAGCTCTTCGCCCTGGAGGTCCCGGAGATCGCGGACGGTTCGGTGGTCATCGAGGCCATCGCCCGCGAGGCCGGCCACCGCACCAAGATCGCCGTGCGCTCCACCCGCTCCGGCCTGAACCCCAAGGGCGCCTGCATCGGCCCGATGGGCAGCCGGGTGCGCAACGTCATGGCCGAGCTGCACGGTGAGAAGATCGACATCGTGGACTGGTCCGACGACCCGGCCGAGATGGTCGCCAACGCCCTCTCGCCCGCCCGGGTGAGCAAGGTGGAGGTCGTCGACCTCGGCGCCCGTTCCGCCCGGGTCACCGTGCCGGACTACCAGCTGTCGCTGGCGATCGGCAAGGAGGGGCAGAACGCCCGCCTCGCCGCCCGCCTCACCGGCTGGCGGATCGACATCCGGCCGGACACCGAGACCGACGAGGAGCGGGAGAACGCGGACCGCGAGCGGGCCGAGCGGGCCCGGGAGCGCTCGGAAAGGCGTTGACCCGGAGCGGTTCCAGGGAATAGATCTGGAGTGCACGCCGCTGAGATCACGACAACATCCGTTCGATTTCTGCCCCAAAGCGGCGGGGTCGGTACGGGGAGGTAGACTTAGACGTGTCTGGCCGGACGCAAGCCCGCGCTTGCCCCGAGCGCACCTGTGTGGGGTGCCGGGAGCGAGCGGCCAAGAGCGAGCTGCTGCGCATCGTGGCGGACGAGGGCGTCTGCGCCCCTGATCCACGCGGTACGCTGCCCGGCCGGGGTGCTTACGTGCACCCCGTCTCTGTCTGTCTCGACCTGGCGGTTCGCCGCCGGGCGTTCCCCCGGGCCTTCAAGGTCAAGGGGCCGTTCGACACCGTGGCTCTGACGCGGTTCGTCGAGCGGGCGACACCGGAAGAAACGTAAGAAATGAACGGCACGGGGCCCCGTGCGGTCAGGTACCTCGCGAGTTGGAAGTAGGTCGAGATTGCGATGAGCACTCGATGAGTACGCGATGAGTACGCCCATGAAGTAGCGACGGTCCGGCGGTAACCCGGACCTAAAAGGAGCGAAGTGGCTAAGGTCCGGGTATACGAACTCGCCAAGGAGTTCGGAGTGGAGAGCAAGGTCGTCATGGCCAAGCTCCAGGAACTCGGTGAGTTCGTCCGTTCGGCGTCCTCGACGATCGAGGCGCCGGTTGTACGCAAGTTGACCGACGCACTGCAGGGGCCCGGCGGCAACGCCGGCAAGTCCGCTGCGAAGCCGGGCGCGCCCCGCAAGGCGACGCCCGCGAAGCCCGCGGCGCCCTCCCCGGCCGCCGCGGCACGTCCCGCTGCCCCCAAGCCCGGCGCACCGGCCCCCAAGCCGGCCGCCGCCGAGGCCCCGAGCAGCACCCCGGCGGCGCCCTCGCCGTCGGCGGGCCCCCGTCCGGGCCCGAAGCCTGCCCCGAAGGCCCCGGTCACCCCGGTCCCGGCCGCCGAGTTCTCGGCCCCGGCACCGGAGCGCCCGGCAGCCCCGCAGCAGCCCCAGGCCCCGCGTCCCACGGGCGCCACCCCCGGCCCCCGTCCCGCCCCGGCCCGTCCGGCTCAGGGCGGCGGTCAGCGTGACGGCGGCCAGCGTGACGGCGGCCAGCGCGGCGGCGACCGCCCCGCGCGTCCCGCCGGCCAGGGCGCCCCGCGCCCCGGCGGCGCCCGTCCGACCGGCCCCCGTCCGGGCAACAACCCCTTCACCTCCGGCGGTTCCACCGGCATGGCGCGCCCCTCGGCGCCCCGTCCCGGCGGTGCCCCGCGCCCCGGTGGCGGCCAGGAGCGCCCCGGCGCCCCGCGCCCGCAGGGCAGTGGCCCCGGCGGCGCCCCGCGCCCCCAGGGCGCCCAGGGTCAGGGCGGCGCCCGTCCCACCCCGGGCGGCATGCCCCGCCCGCAGGCTCCGCGTCCCGGCGGCGGCCCCGCCGGTAACCGTCCCAACCCGGGCATGATGCCGCAGCGTCCCGCTGCCGGCCCGCGTCCCGGTCCCGGCGGCGGCGGCCGCGGTCCCGGTGCCGGCGGTCGTCCCGGCGGTGCCGGTGGCGGTCGTCCCGGCGGCGGCGGCTTCGCGGGCCGTCCCGGTGGCGGTGGCGGCGGCTTCGCCGGCCGTCCGGCCGGTCCCGGCGGTGGCGGCGGCGGTGCCGGTCGTCCCGGTGGCGGCGGCGGCTTCGGCGGTCGTCCCGGCTTCGCCGGCCGTCCCGGTGGTCCCGGTGGCCGCGGTGGCACGCAGGGCGCCTTCGGCCGCCCCGGCGGTCCCGCGCGTCGTGGTCGCAAGTCGAAGCGGCAGAGGCGCCAGGAGTACGAGGCCATGCAGGCCCCGTCGGTCGGCGGCGTCATGCTGCCCCGCGGCAACGGACAGGCCGTCCGGCTGTCGCGCGGCGCCTCGCTCACCGACTTCGCGGAGAAGATCAACGCCAACCCGGCGTCGCTCGTCGCCGTGATGATGAACCTCGGCGAGATGGTCACGGCCACGCAGTCCGTCTCCGACGACACGCTGCGCCTCCTGGCCGAGGAGATGAACTACGTCCTGGAGATCGTCAGCCCGGAGGAGGAGGACCGCGAGCTGCTCGAGTCCTTCGACATCGAGTTCGGCGAGGACGAGGGCGGCGAAGAGGCCCTGGTCTCCCGTCCGCCGGTCGTGACCGTCATGGGTCACGTCGACCACGGTAAGACCCGGCTCCTGGACGCGATCCGCAAGACCAACGTGGTGGCGGGCGAGGCCGGCGGCATCACCCAGCACATCGGTGCCTACCAGGTCACGACCGACGTCAACGATGAAGAGCGCAGGATCACCTTCATCGACACCCCGGGCCACGAGGCGTTCACCGCCATGCGTGCCCGCGGTGCGAAGTCGACCGACATCGCGATCCTCGTGGTGGCGGCCAACGACGGTGTGATGCCCCAGACGATCGAGGCGCTGAACCACGCCAAGGCGGCCGAGGTGCCGATCGTGGTCGCGGTCAACAAGATCGACGTCGAGGGCGCCGACCCGACCAAGGTGCGCGGTCAGCTCACCGAGTTCGGTCTGGTGGCCGAGGAGTACGGCGGCGACACCATGTTCGTCGACATCTCCGCCAAGCAGGGCCTCAACATCGAGGCTCTCCTGGAGGCCGTCGTCCTCACCGCCGACGCCTCGCTCGACCTGCGGGCCAACCCCGACCAGGACGCGCAGGGCATCGCCATCGAGTCCCACCTCGACCGTGGTCGCGGTGCCGTCTCGACGGTCCTGGTCCAGCGCGGAACGCTGCGCATCGGCGACACGATGGTCGTGGGCGACGCCTACGGCCGGGTGCGCGCCATGCTCGACGACACCGGTCAGAACGTCCAGGAGGCGGGTCCCTCGACCCCCGTCCTGGTGCTCGGTCTCACCAACGTCCCGGGCGCCGGCGACAACTTCCTGGTCGTCGACGAGGACCGTACGGCCCGTCAGATCGCCGAGAAGCGCGCCGCCCGTGAGCGCAACGCCAACTTCGCCCGCAAGGGCGTCCGGTTCTCCCTGGAGAACCTGGACGAGGCGCTCAAGGCCGGTCTGGTCCAGGAACTCAACCTCATCATCAAGGGCGACGCGTCCGGTTCGGTGGAGGCTCTCGAGTCCTCGCTGCTCCAGCTCGACGTCGGCGAAGAGGTCGACATCCGGGTCCTGCACCGCGGTGTGGGTGCGGTCACCGAGTCGGACATCAACCTGGCGACGGGTTCCGACGCCATCGTGATCGGCTTCAACGTGCGCGCCGCGGGGCGCGCCGAGCAGATGGCCGAGCGCGAGGGCGTGGACGTCCGGTACTACTCGGTCATCTACCAGGCGATCGAAGAGATCGAAGCGGCCCTCAAGGGCATGCTCAAGCCGGAGTACGAAGAGGTCGAGCTCGGCACGGCGGAGATCCGCGAGATCTTCCGCTCGTCCAAGCTGGGCAACATCGCCGGTGTGCTGGTCCGCTCCGGCGAGGTCAAGCGCAACACCAAGGCGCGCCTGCTGCGCGATGGCAAGGTCATCGCGGAGAACCTCAACATCTCCGGTCTGCGCCGCTTCAAGGACGACGTCACCGAGATCCGCGAAGGCTTCGAGGGCGGTATCAACCTCGGAAACTTCAACGACATCAAGATCGACGACGTCATCGCGACGTACGAGATGCGCGAGAAGCCGCGAGGCTGATCCACCTCGGGTCCGCGAGGATCCGCAGGGAAGTCGGAAGGGCTCCGCGAGGCGACTCGCGGAGCCCCTCCACCGAGGTCGGGGCCGGTCGACGGGTCGTATTTCCGTCGATCGGCTCCGGCCGTTCCGGTACGGTTCTGATGTCCCCGGCAAGCTCTGGCGGGGCGCGAACCCGAACCGGCGGGACATCCGGACACACATGTATGTGGGGACCTTGTCCTTCGATCTGCTCCTCGGCGACGTACGGTCGTTGAAGGAGAAGCGTTCCGTCGTCCGCCCGATCGTCGCCGAGCTCCAGCGCAAGTACGCGGTGAGTGCGGCCGAGACCGGCGGGCAGAATCTCCACCGCAGGGCCGAGATCGGCCTTGCCGTGGTCTCCGGTGACACCGGACACCTCACGGACGTGCTGGACCGCTGCGAGCGGCTGGTCGCGGCGCGCCCCGAGGTGGAGCTGCTGTCGGTGAGACGGCGGCTGCACAGTGACGAAGACTGACACGTGACGAAGACTGACAGTCGAGCGAAACCAGAAGGAAGAGTGACGGACCGGTGACCGACAACGCGCGGGCCCGCAAGCTGGCCGATCGCATCCAGGTCGTGGTCGCGGAGACCCTGGACCGGCGAATCAAGGATCCGCGGCTGGGATTCGTGACGATCACGGACGCCCGGGTCACCGGAGACCTGCGGGAGGCCACGGTCTTCTACACGGTCTACGGCGACGACGAGGAGCGCGCGGCCTCCGCCGCGGCGCTGGAGAGCGCCAAGGGCGTCCTCCGCTCCGAGGTCGGGCGGCAGACCGGGGTCCGGTTCACGCCGACCCTGGCCTTCGTGCCGGACGCCCTCCCGGACAACGCCCGCACCATCGAGGACCTCCTCGACAAGGCGCGGGCCAAGGACGCGGAGGTGCGCCAGGTGTCCACGGGCGCCACGTACGCCGGCGAGGCCGACCCGTACCGCAAGCCCGAGGACGAGGACGACGAGGCGGAGACCCCCCGCTCGACCGACGAGAACGAGGGCCCCGCCTCCGCATGACCGAGCAGACCACCACGCCGGACGGCCTTGTCATCGTCGACAAGCCGTCCGGCTTCACTTCGCACGACGTCGTCGCCAAGATGCGCGGCATCGCCCGCACACGACGCGTCGGCCACGCCGGCACGCTGGACCCGATGGCGACCGGCGTCCTCGTCCTCGGCGTCCAGCGGGCAACCAAGCTGCTGGGCCACCTCGCCCTGACCGAGAAGGAGTACCTCGGCACGATCCGGCTCGGCCAGGACACCGTGACCGACGACGCCGAGGGCGAGATCACCTCGTCCACCGACGCCTCCGGCGTGACCCGCGAGGGCATCGACGCCGGGGTGGCCGCGCTGACCGGCGCGATCATGCAGGTGCCCTCCAAGGTCAGCGCCATCAAGATCGACGGCAAGCGGTCCTACGCGCGGGTGCGCGGCGGCGAGGAGTTCGAGATCCCGGCCCGCCCGGTGACCGTCTCCTCCTTCCGCGTCTACGACGTCCGCGAGGCCGTCGCCGAGGACGGCACCCCCGTGCTCGACCTGGTCGTCTCCGTGGTCTGCTCCTCGGGGACGTACATCCGCGCCCTCGCCCGCGACCTGGGCGCCGGGCTCGGCGTCGGCGGCCACCTGACCGCGCTGCGCCGCACCCGGGTCGGCCCGTACGGGCTGGACGCGGCCCGGACGCTCGACCAGCACCAGGAGGAGCTGGCCGTGATGCCGGTCGCCCGGGCGGCCGACGCGGCCTTCCCCCGCTGGGACGTGGACGACAGGCGCGCCAAGCTGCTCCTCAACGGCGTACGGCTGGACATGCCCGCCCACCCGCCGGGGCCGGTCGCGGTCTTCGGGCCGGACGGTGCGTTCCTCGTGCTCGTCGAGGAGGAGAAGGGCAAGGCCAAGAGCCTCGCCGTCTTCGCCTGAGCCGGGTCGCACGACCGGCCTCCCCCCCCATGCGTGGAGCGGGCACCCCTGCCCCCACCCGGTGCCCGCTCCACGTTCCCCTCCCCGGCACCATTCCTGCTCCCCGGGGGACACGCTTATTCACCCCAACGGACGGGCGCTCGGAGTGAATGCCGGGGGCGCGAGGGGCGCTTTCCCCGTCCGCGCGCTCCGTGGGACCACCGGCGGCCTACCGTCGACCCATGGGCAGTGGGAACCGGTCGAAACTGGTGAGCATCTGTGATCAGGCCGGCCGGCCGCGCGGGACGGGATTCGTCGCGGACGACCGCGGCACCGTCGTCACCGCCCACCAGGCCGTCACCTCCCCGGGCCCGCTCCTCCTCCACGGAACCGACGGCCGCACCTGTTCCGTCGCCCCCGAGGACATCACCGCGCTGCCCGCCCTCGGCCTCGCCCTGCTGCGCACCGGCGGCCCCGACGCCCTGGGCGCGGAACCCCTGCCCATCGCCGGGCGGGACCGCCCCGAACCCGGCGGTTACGTGGACATCGCCGCCCACGGACGGCGGGAGGCGCGGGTGCTCGGCGCCACCCCGGCCACCTACACCGCCCCGGACGGCGCCGGCCACCCGGTCCCCGCCGCCCTGGAGCTGGCCCTCGGCACCGACGGCCGCGACGCCCTGCGCTCGGGGGGCGCGGCCATCGGCGGCCCCGTCACCGACCCGGCCACCGGCGCGGTTCTCGGCGTCCTGTGCACCGCCCTCACCGCCGCGCACCAGGCGGCCGGACTCGCCCTGCCGATCGCCCGGGGCGCGGACGACGCGCTCGACGCCCTGCTGCGGCGCAACGCCGCCGTCGCCCCCTGCTACGGCCCCCACCTCAACCTCGCCGGGGCCCTCCAGCTCACCGCCACGTCGGTCGGCTCGGCGGACGGCCCCAAGGCCCGTATCGCGCCGGTCGAGCGGGAGGACGTCCACGCCGAGCTGGCCGCGTTCGCCTCCGGTACGGCCCCGGTCCTGGGCCTCGTCGGCGCTCCCGGCACGGGCCGCACCACCGAGCTGGCCGCCCTCGCCGCCCGCCGCGCGGACGGGGGCGCACCCGCCCCGACGCTCTGGCTGCGCGGGGCGGACCTGCTGGCCGACGACGTCTCGATCGCGGACGCGGCACAGCGGGCGCTCGTCCGCTCCGGCCGGATCGTCACCGCCGGGGGCGCCCGCGGCGAGATGGGCACGGCCACCCCCGAGCGCGTCGCCCGGCTCGCCGCCGACGCCGGGCACCCGCTCCTGGTGGTCCTGGACAGCCCCGAGGAGATGGAGCCGCTGCTGGCCCACCGGCTCCCCGAGTGGACGGCCGCCACCGCGGCCTGGCTGCGCGAGCGGGGTGTCCGGCTCGTCGTCGCCTGCCGCCCCGAGCATTGGGAGACCGCGGGCGGCCTCTATCCGCCGGGGGCCCTGCACCGCCCGCGCCGCCCCGCCCGCCGGCTGCCGCCCGCCCTGCGCCTGGGCGACCTCACCCCCGAGCAGGCGGAGCGGGCCAAGGAGGCGTACGGCATCCCGCCCACCGCCCTGGCCCCCGGCCACGACCGCCACCCGCTCACCCTGCGCCTCCTCGCCGAGGTCCGCGCCGCCCTGCCGCCCGGGGTGCCGGGCCGTCCGGACACCGAGGACGTCTTCGGCGCCCACCTGGACCTGCTGTGCGTGCGCGCCGCGGTCCGGATCGCGGCCGCCGCCGACGAGCAGCCCCGGGGCGCGGACGTGCGCCGGCTGGCCGCCCGGGTCGCGGGCCAGGTCCACGAGGCGGCCCGCCGCTGCCTGGGCCCCGGCCAGGGCGAGCTGGACCGGGCGGCGTTCGAGGAGATCTTCCCCTGGCGTACCGGGTGGGCGTCCGCCGTGCTGACCGAGGGCCTGCTCGTCCCCGCCGGGGCCGGCTACCGCTTCGCCCACGAGGAGCTGGGCGACTGGGTGCAGGGCGCCCACCTCGACCTGGACGCGGCCCTGGGCTCCCTGGTCCACCGCTGGCACCGGGGGAGCGCCGCGCAGGACCGGGCGGCCCCCCGCCCCCACGACGCGGACGACCCCCGCAGCCTGCCCGTGCCCCGGCACCGCATCGGGCCGGTGATCCAGGCGATGGTGCTCCTCGGCCGCCGCCAGGGCGCCGCCGCCCTCGCGCACCGGATGGCCGACCTCATCGAGGCCCTGGACCGGCTCCGGAGCGACGCGGGCCCGCAGGACGAGGACGCCGCCTGGTGGGCGGCCCATCTCCTGGGCGGCAGCCTGCTCCGGGTCGCCGACGCCCGCCCGTACCTGGGCGTCCTGCGGGTCCTCGCCGGACGCATCACGCGCTGCTCCGCCGCCCCCGGCGGACCCGGGGGCCTCGGGGCGTACGGGGAGTTCGGTCCCTGGTTCTGGCGGCGGCTGCGGCTGCCCGAGGAGGACCGGATCGACCTGCTCCGCCGCCTCGTACCCGTCGACGGCCTGCCCCGCACCGACGGCGACGAACGCTATCTGGACGCCGTCGCCCACCGGCTCGCCCTCGACGCCCCCGCCGTGCAGCCGCTGCTGTGCCGCTGGTTCACCGACGAACGCCCGCTGCTCGCGGGCCCCGACGCACCGGACGCACCGCAGCGCCCCACGGTCGCCGCCGCGGCCCAGGCCCTCCTCCACGCCCGCCGCGGCCTCGCCCTCGACGAGCTGGCCGACGCGCTGATCGCCACTCCGCACCAGCGGGCCGGAGAGCTGCTCGCCGCCCTCGCGGACGATGAACCCACCGCGCTCTGCCGGGCCGTCGAGCGCTGGGCCCGCGACGAGGACCGCCCGGCCCGCCGGTCCGCCGCCGCCCGCTACGCCGGGCTCCTCCAGCAGCACGTCACCGCCGAGGACGACCGGGCCCTGCTGCGCGGCGCCGCCGAGACCCTGCTGGGACGTCCGGAGGACGCCGAGCTCCACGCCGCCGCCCGCGCCCTGCTCCTCCGCGACCCGGAGTCCCGGGGCCGCCACCTCCCGGACACCCTGCGCGCCTTCGCCACCGGAGACCCCCGCATCCCCGTCGAACTCCTCGCCGAGGTGTTCCCGGGCCACCCGGAGCCCGTCCTCGCCGCCCTCCGCGCCCGCCTCGCCCGCCCCGGCGAGGGCGGGGCGGCGGTGCTGCGGGCCCTCGCCGGCCTCGACACGCCCGCACTCGCGCTGCACGTCGCCGGACTGGTACGGGAGTACATCGACGCCCACCCCGACGACGGCACGCACGCCGCCGAGTACGTCGACCTCCGGCTGGAGCACGGCCCGGCGGCCCGTGCCCTGCTGCTGCCGCTGGTGACCGGCCTGCTGCGCGACCGCCCCGCACCGCCCCCGGTCCGCGCCGGGCTGGCCCGGGTCCTCGCCGGGCCCGGGAGCCCGGACTCCCGGCCGCTGCGGGCCGAACTGCTGGAGGTCCTGCTGGAGTTCGAGCAGACCACCGGCCGGGATCCGGACGTGCTGGAGGCCCTGCTCCGGGCCGCCGCCGAAGGCTCGCGGCGTCGCCCGGAGGTCCGTACGCGCGCCCTCGTCCACCGCACCGGGATGCTGCTGGTCCGCACCCCCGAGGGCGCCGCCCGCTTCGACCGGGGGCTGGTCGACAGCGCCCGTGACGTGCCCGGTTTCGCCGCCCTCCTCAGCCGCTGGCTGGCCGAAGCCCCCGAGGAGTGGGCGGCGGTGGTCGGCCCGAGCGCCCGCCGGGCGCTCGCGTCGTCGAAGACCTCACCTCCGCCGATCCCGATGCCGATGCAGGCGGCGGGACGTGAGCATGGCAGTCTTAGACCTGCGTAATCGACTAACGACACGTACACGGGTTCGGGCGAGGAGCGGTCACAGTGCAGCGCTGGCGTGGCTTGGAGGACATCCCCCAGGACTGGGGACGCAGCGTCGTCACCATCGGCTCCTACGACGGTGTGCACCGCGGACACCAGTTGATCATCGGACGGGCCGTCGAGCGCGCCCGTGAGCTGGGCATCCCGTCCGTCGTCGTCACCTTCGACCCCCACCCCAGCGAGGTCGTCCGCCCCGGCAGCCATCCGCCGCTGCTCGCCCCGCACCACCGCCGCGCCGAGCTGATGGCGGAGCTGGGCGTGGACGCGGTGCTGGTCCTGCCGTTCACCGCCGAGTTCTCCAAGCTGGCGCCCGCCGACTTCATCGCGAAGGTCCTCGTCGACCGGCTCCACGCGAAGACCGTCATCGAGGGCCCCAACTTCCGCTTCGGCCACAAGGCCGCCGGCGACGTCGAACTGCTGACCGAGCTGGGCGCCGCCTACGACTACACCGTCGAGGTCATCGACCTGTACGTCACCGGGGAGGCGGGCGGCGGGCTGCCGTTCTCCTCCACGCTGACCCGCCGGCTGATCGCGGAGGGCGACGTCACCGGGGCCGCCGAGATCCTGGGCCGTCCGCACCGGGTCGAGGGCATCGTGGTGCGCGGCGCCCAGCGCGGTCGCGAACTGGGCTTCCCCACGGCCAACGTCGAGACCCTGCCGCACACCGCGATCCCCGCCGACGGCGTCTACGCCGGCTGGCTGGAGGTGGACGGCGAGTCGATGCCCGCCGCGATCTCGGTCGGCACCAACCCGCAGTTCGACGGCGTCGAGCGGACCGTCGAGGCGTACGCCATCGACCGGGTGGACCTGGACCTGTACGGGATGCACGCGGCCATCGACTTCCTCGCCTACGTCCGCGGCATGCTGAAGTTCGACTCGATCGACGACCTCCTCGTCGCGATGGCCGCGGACGTGAAGCGGTGCGGCGAGCTGATCGCGGCGTACGACCGGACCCGCTGACACCGCGCCGCGCCCCGCCGACGGGCCCCGGCCCCGGAGACGTACGCCGGGAGGCGGCGGTCTCCACGGCGGCCGGGACCGTCCAGCACCGGCCGGGGCGGCACGGGCCGGCCGGGGGGAGGGATCGTCCGGGACCGATGAGTTGCGGGCCGTCCCGAGGTCATCACCGGGAAGCACCCGCCGACCGAACCGCTCGCAGCCGGAGGAATTCCATGGCCAAGCTCATCTACTCGATGATCACCTCGCTCGACGGGTACGCGGAAGCGGCGGAGGGCGGCCTCGGCGCCGGGGCCGAGGACCCGGAGGTGCACACCTTCGTCAACGACCTCTTCCGGCCGGTCGGCACCTATCTCTACGGCCGGCGGATGTACGAGACGATGGTCTACTGGGAGACGGCGCTCGACGAGCCCGGCCAGCCGCCGCACATCGCGCAGTACGCCCGCGACTGGCAGGCCGCGGAGAAGGTCGTGTACTCCACGACGCTCGATGAGGTGTCCAGCGCGAGGACGAGGATCGAGCGGACCTTCGACCCGGACGCGGTGCGCCGGCTCAAGGCCGAGGCGGACGCCGACCTCACCGTCGACGGCCCGAACCTCGCGGCTCAGGCCATCGCGGCGGGTCTGGTGGACGAGTACCACCTGTTCATCACCACGAGCGTGGTCGGCGGCGGCAAGCGGTTCTTCCCCGACGGCGTGCGTCTCGACCTCGAACTGGTCGAGGAGCGCGCCTTCGCCAGTGGGCTGGTCTACGCCCGCTACCGGACCCGCTGAGGTCAGCGGCCTCAGGCAGTCGGTACGTCGGCGGCCCCGCCTCCCCCATCCCCGGCGCGCGCCGCCGCCCAGTGGCAGGCCACCTGGGCGGCCCCGCCCCCGTTCAGCACTGGCAGCTCCACCGTGCGGCACGCCCCGGCCACCCCCGCCCGCTCCGCCTCGCCCGAGGCCAGGACCTGGCAGCGGACGTGGAACCGGCAGCCGGAGGGCACGTTCGAGGGGTCCGGCGGCTCACCGGCCAGGACGACCGGTTCGCCCTGCGCCTCGGGCAGCACCGACAGCAGGGCCCGGGTGTACGGGTGCCGAGGGGCCGTCAGCAGCTGTTCGACCGGGCCGGTCTCCACGATCCGGCCCAGGTACATCACCGCCACCCGGTCCGCGATGTTCCAGGCGAGCCCCAGGTCGTGGGTGACCACCAGCGCCGACAGCCCCAACTCGTCCCGCAGGCGCAGCAGCAGGGCCAGGATCTCACCGCGTACCGACGCGTCCAGCGACGCCACCGGCTCGTCGGCCACGATCAGCTCCGGCTCCAGCACCAGCGCCCCGGCGATCACCACGCGCTGGCGCTGACCGCCCGACAGCTCGTGCGGGTAGCGCAGGAAGAATCGTTCCGGCGGACGCAGCCCCGCCCGGGACAGGGCCGCGGAGACGGCTGCCCGCTCGTCCCCCGCGTACCCGTGGATGCGCAGCCCCTCGGCCACCGCCTCGTACACCGTGTGCCGGGGGTTGAGGGAGCCGCTCGGGTCCTGGAGGACGAGCTGGACCCGTTTGCGGTACGCCTTCAGGGCCCGGCCCGCGTAGTCGAGCGGTGCGCCGCCGAAGGCGACCCGGCCGGAGGTGGGCGGGACCAGGCCGAGCAGCGAACGGGCCAGCGTCGTCTTGCCGCAGCCCGACTCGCCGACCAGCGCCACGATCTCGCCGGGCCGGATGTCCAGGTCCACGCCGTCGACCGCGCGGGCGGTGGCCGCCCCGCGCCGGCCGGGGAACGCCACCTTCAGCTTCTCCGCGCTGAGCAGCGGGGCGGCGGCCGGCGCCGGGCCCGGGGGAGGGGCCGCGCCGACCGGAGGGGTGGTGCTCATGCGGTGCTCCTCGTGTCGTCGGCCCCGGCGGGGGTGGGAGCGGCGGGGGCGCCGGAGGACGCGTCCACCCGGACGCAGGCCGCCCGGCGCTCGGTCCCGGCGTCCCGCAGCGCCTGGTCCTCGGTGGCGCACAGGTCGAGCGCCACCGGGCAGCGCGGATGGAACGTGCAGCCGCCCGGCAGCGCCGCCGGGTCCGGCGGGTCTCCCGGCAGACCGCGCGGGGCGTGCCGGGAGGCGAGGTCCCCGATCCTCGGGAACGCCGCGGAGAGCGCCCTGCCGTACGGGTGGCGGGCGTCGGTGTACACCTGCCGCGCCGGGCCCTCCTCGACGACCCGGCCCGCGTACATCACCGAGAGCCGGTCGCAGGTGTCCGCCAGCACCGCCAGGTCGTGGCTGATCATGATCAGGCCGACGTTCTGGTCGGAGACCAGCTGCTCGATCAGCCGCAGGATCTGCGCCTGGATCATCACGTCCAGGGCGGTCGTCGGCTCGTCCGCGACGATCAGCCGCGGATCGCAGGCCAGCGCCATGGCGATCATCACGCGCTGGCGCTGACCGCCGGACAGCTCGTGCGGATACGCCTGCGCGCGGGCGGCGGGCAGCCCCACCTGTTCCAGCAGCTCGCCCGCGCGGCCGCGGGCCGCCGCCGGGGTGGTCCTGCCGTGCAGCAGGATCGGTTCGGCGATCTGGTCGCCGATCCGGTGCACCGCGTTCAGGGAGTGCATCGCGCCCTGGAAGACGATCGAGGCGCCCGCCCAGCGGACCGCCCGCAGCCGTCCCCACTTCATGGTCAGGACGTCCTCGCCGTCCAGCAGGATCTCGCCGGACAGTTTCGCCGTCGCGGGCAGCAGCCGCAGCAGCGCGAGGGCCAGCGTCGACTTCCCGCAGCCGGACTCCCCGGCGATGCCGAGCTTCTGCCCCGCCTCGACCCGCAGGTCGACCCCGCGGACGGCGGGGACGGCGCCGGCCCCGCCGCCGTAGGTGACGGTCAGGTTCCGCACCTCCAGGAGCGGCGGATCGCCGGCGGGGCGGGACGCTTCGGGCGGGCCGGACGGGTCCGGGCCCGGCGTGCCGGTCGTGGTGGTGGCGGTCAACGGGACACCCCCAGCTTGGGGTTGAGCACGGATTCGACGGTGCGGCCGCACAGCGTGAAGGCGAGGGCGACCACCGCGATGGCGAGTCCGGGCGGAGCGAGGTACCACCAGTTGCCGGAGCTGACCGCGCCGGCCTCCCGGGCGTCCTGGAGCAGACCGCCCCAGGAGACGATCGTGGGATCGCTGAGCCCGAGGAAGGCGAGGGTCGCCTCGGTGAGGATGGCGGTGGAGATCACCAGCGTGGTCTGGGCGAGCACCAGCGGCATCACGTTGGGCAGGACGTGACGGGACATGATGTGCCCGTGCCCGCCGCCGAGCGCCCGGGAGCGTTCGATGTACGGGCGCGACTCGACGGACAGCGTCTGGGCCCGGACCAGGCGGGCGGTGGTCGGCCAGGTCGTCACGCCGATCGCCAGGATCGTCGTCCACACCGACCGGGACAGGACCGTGGCCAGCGCGATCGCCAGCACCAGGGTCGGCATGACCAGGAACCAGTCCGTCACCCGCATGACGACGGTGGCGTACCAGCCCTTGAAGTGCCCGGCGGTGATCCCGACCAGCGTGCCGATCGCCACCGACAGGAACGCCGCGAGCAGCCCCACGGTCAGCGAGACCCGGGTGCCCCACAGCATCAGGGCGAGCAGGCTGCGCCCGAACTGGTCGGTGCCGAGCGGGAACTCACCGCTGGGCGCCTCCATCGGGCCGCCCGGCGCGTCGGTCACGCTCTGCGAACCGGCCCCCACCAGCAGGGGGGCGGTCACCGCCAGCAGGGCGATCACCGCGAGCACGCCGAGGCCGACGAGACCGGTGCGGTGCGTGCGGTACTGCCGCCAGAAGCGGACCACCGCCTGCCGCCGCCGGGCCCGGGTCAGGGCGCGCGGGCTCGGGGCGGGGGCCGCCTTCCCGGGCTCGCCGGAAGGCTTCCCGAGCTCCGGCTCCCGCGGTTCGGAGGGCTTCTCCATCGACGTCGTCATCGGCCCACCCGGGGATCGAGCAGCGGATAGATCACGTCGGCGAGGGTGTTCATCAGGATCACCGCGGAGGCGAACACGAAGAACAGCGCCTGCACCAACGGCAGGTCGGGCACGCTCAGCGCCTGGTAGAACAGGCCGCCGAGGCCCGGCCAGGAGAAGACCGTCTCCACCAGGATCGCCCCGGCCACCGTCGTACCGAGGTTCACGAAGAGCAGCGTCACCGTCGGCAGCATCGCGTTCGGCACGGCGTGCTTCCGGCGGACGAGGTCGTCCCGCAGCCCCTTGGCGCGTGCCGTCGTCAGATAGTCGCTGCCCATCTCGTCCAGCAGCGAGGAGCGCATCACCAGCAGGGTGCGCGCGTACTCCACGGCGGCCAGCGTGACGACGGGCAGCACCATGTGATGGGCGATGTCCAGCACCCGGTCGAAGCCCTCGGTGTTCCCGGACTCCATACCGCCGGTCGGGAAGAGGCCGGGGATCGGGCCGACCCCGACCGACAGGGTGATGATGAGGAGCAGGCCGAGCCAGAACGAGGGCACCGAGTACAGCGTCAGCGCCAGCGCCGTGTTGGCCCGGTCCCCGGCAGAACCGTTACGCCAGGCGGAGCGGGCGCCCAGCCAGATGCCGAGCAGGGTGTAGATCACGAAGGCGGTGCCGGTCAGCAGCAGGGTGGCGGGCAGCGCCTCGGTGATCTTGTCCATGACCGGGGCGCGGAACTGGTACGACGTACCGAAGTCGCCGGTCAGCGCCTTTCCGCAGTACTGCGTGAACTGCTGCCACAGCGGCAGGTCGAGCCCGAATTCACGGCGCATCGCCGCGATCTGCTCGGTCGAGACCTGACGGCCGCCGGTCATCTGCTTGACCGGGTCGCCGGGGATCAGCCGGAAGAGGAAGAAGCTGGTGACGAGGACGGCGAAGAGGGAGACGGCCGCCCCGGCGAGCTTGCCGGCCGCGTAGCGGGCGTAGCCGGCGGCGGAGCGGGAGCGCGGGGAGCGGGCCGCCGGCCCGGCCGGAGCCGGGCCGGCGGACGCGGCGCTCTCCACGCCCGCCGCGCCCTTCACCAGGGCGGGGGTGCTTTCTGAGCTCATGGACTATTCACGGTCTTCCGCGGTGGAGCGGCGACGCATGGCGAACAGGAGTCCGCCACCGGCGAGGACGACGACGGCGATCCCGATCCCGACGAGCACCCCGGTGGAGGAGGAGCCGGAGTCGGAGGAACCGGAGGAGGAGGCCCCGGCGGCCGGGACCGCCGACCACCAGCTCCAGTAGCCGTCCTGGCCGTAGATGTTGCCCGCGGCCGACGGCATGGTGGTGATGGACTCGATGTGGTCGGTGCGGTACGCCTCGACGGCATTCGGGTACGCCATGACGTTCATGTACCCGGTGTCGTACAGCCGCGACTCCAGTTGCTTGACCAGATCCGCCCGCTTGGCGGGGTCGTACTCCGCCAGTTGCTTCTTGTAGAGCTCGTCGTACTGCTTGTCGCAGATGAAGTTGTCGGTCGCCGCCGTCTCCTTCGGCTTGGCCGGCAGCGCGGCGCAGGTGTGGATGGAGAGGACGAAGTCGGGGTCGGGGTTGACGGACCAGCCGTCGAAGGCGAGGTCGTACTCGCCCGCGTACCAGGGGTCGGAAACGTTGTCGAGGCAGTCGACCCTCAGCCCGATGCCCTGCTCGCCCCACCACTCCTGGAGGTACTTGCCGATCGCCTTGTCGTTGGGGTCGGTGGCGTGGCAGAGGATGCGGAAGTCGAGCGGCCTGCCGTCCTTGCCGACGCGCTTGCCCGCGCTGTTCTTCCGGTACCCGGCCTCGTCCAGCAGGGCCGACGCCTTCGCCGGGTCGTAGGCGAGCTTCTGGTCGGCCGAGGGCTTCCAGAAGTAGTCCCCGAAGCGCGGCGGGATGTACCCCTCGCCCTCGACGGCGTGGCCCTGGAAGACCTTGTCGATGATGGTCTTGCGGTCGACCGCCATGAACAGCGCGTGCCGCACCTTCTGGTCCAGCAGCGCCGGGTGGCCGTCCCCGAACTTCTGCCCGTCCTTGGTACGGGCCCCGGGGTTGACGGCGAGTGCGAAGAAGCGGCGGCCCGGTGCGTCGTTCACCTTGATGCCGGGGGCCTTCTCCAGCGAGGCGGCCTGGGCCGGGGTGAGGCTGGGGCTGCCCGCGACGAAGGAGACCTCGCCCTTGCGCAGGGCGGCGACGGCGGCGTCCTGGTCCTTGTAGTAGCGGAAGACCAGCTCGTCGAACTTGGGCGAGCCCCGCCAGAAGTCCTTGTTGGCCTTGAGCTTCACGTAGCTGTCGACCTTGTAGTCCGTCAGGATGAACGGACCGTTCCCCACGACGGGGAACTCCTTGTCGTTGTTGAACTTCGAGAAGTCGCCGACCTTCTCCCAGACGTGTTTCGGGACGATCGGCACGTCGAGCGCGGCCATCGTGGCCTGCGGCTCCTTGAGCTTGATGACCAGCTTGTCCTTGCTGGGGGCGGTCACCTTCTCGAAGTTGCCGACGAAGCTGCCGTTGGAGGTCGCGGCGCCCTCGTCGGTCATCATCGTGTTGAACGTCCAGGCGGCGTCCTCGGCGGTGGCCTGCCGCCCGTCGGACCACTTCGAGTCCGAGCGGATCGTGTACGTCCACGTCAGCTTGTCCGCCGAGGGCTCCCACGCGGTGGCGAGGCCCGGGATCGCCTTGTTGTCCTTGGGGTCGTAGTTGGTGAGGTAGTCGTACATCAGCCGGTGGACGCTCGTGCTGAGCAGCCGCTGCGCCAGGAACGGGCTGAGCGAGTCGACGCTCTGCGCGACGGCGACCGTCAGGGTGGTCTTCCCGCCGTCGGCGCGGGCCTCGGAGGGGGCGGGGGCGAGCAGGTTTCCGGGGACGACGGACCCGGCGGTGAGCGCCAGGGCGGCCACGCCGGAGGCCGGCAGGAGGTGCAGGCGTCGGCGTGGCCGGAAGGAGTGGGGGGGAACTCTTGTGACCATGGACGGGGACCTCGCGTCATCACTCGCTGGAGAAGGCGGGTAGAGCTCTGGATCGCCAGTTGGTGAAGCGAAGGTCTATCAGCGGGGGTCGAGCCTCGTCAACGGTCTGTCAAACCGCGTGTGGGCTGCGGGAATACGGAAGGGCTCGCACCGCGTGAGCGATGCGAGCCCTCATTGGTCCAGTCCACTTCCGCCGGGTCGGCGGCCCGCCGTCACCCCTGCTGCGGAGGTGTCGGCTGCTGCTGCGGAGGCGTCTGCTGCCAGTCGGCGGGCGGCACCGGGCCCTGCGGCTCGGGCCGGCCTGCCGGGTCGGCCTGCCCGCTCTGCGGCTGCCCCTGCTGCGGCGTCCCGGCCCCGGGCGCACCGGGCCCGGCCTGCGGGGGAGGCGTCTGGGGCCACCCCTGCCCGGCGCCGCCGGGGGCGGGCTGCGGAAGGTAGGAGGGCTGGGGCGCACCCGGCTGACCGGCGGCCGGATATCCCCCGTACGGCGGCGGTCCGCCGTAGGGCTGTTGCCCCGCGTAGGGCTGGTGCGCCTGGTGCGCCTGCTGCGGCTGGCCCGGCTGGCCCGGCTGGTGCGGCTGGGGGGCCTGGGAGGCTTGCGGCGGGTAGGGCTGCCCGGGGCCGGGCTGCTGCGGGGTGTAGGGGAGCAGGCCGGGGACCTGCTGACCGGCGTGGCCGGGCTGTCCGGGGACCTGCTGGCCGTAGGGCGGCTGGGCGGGCTGTCCAGGCTGGCCCTGGTAGGGCTGGCCCGGCTGGGGCCGGCCGGGGGCGTGCTGACCGGATGCCGGGTAGTCCTGCCGGCCGGGCATCGGCGGAGCGAACTGCGGCGGCGGGTTCTGGCCGTCCGCCGTCCACAGCCCCTGCTGCTGCTGGGCCCGCGCGAAGTCCTCGGCCACCAGGGCCGAGAGGTGGAAGTACGCCTCACGGGTCTTGGGCCGCATCATGTCGAGATCGACCTCGGCGCCCGCCGCCAGGTGCTCGTCGAACGGTACGACGACGACCCCGCGGCACCGCGTCTCGAAGTGCTGGACGATGTCGTCCACCTTGATCATCTTGCCGGTCTCGCGGACGCCGGAGATGACGGTGAGCGAACGCTGCACCAGATCGGCGTAACCGTGCGCGGAGAGCCAGTCCAGCGTCGTCGAGGCACTGGACGCACCGTCGACCGAGGGCGTGGAGATGATGATCAACTGGTCGGCGAGGTCCAGCACCCCGCGCATCGCGCTGTACAGCAGCCCGGTGCCCGAGTCGGTGAGGATGATCGGGTACTGCTTGCCGAGCACGTCGATCGCGCGCCGGTAGTCCTCGTCGTTGAAGGTCGTGGAGACCGCCGGGTCCACGTCGTTGGCGATGATCTCCAGACCGGAGGGCGCCTGCGAGGTGAACCGGCGGATGTCCATGTACGAGTTGAGGTACGGGATCGCCTGGACCAGGTCGCGGATGGTCGCCCCGGTCTCACGGCGCACCCGCCGGCCCAGCGTGCCGGCGTCCGGGTTGGCGTCGATGGCGAGGATCTTGTCCTGCCGCTCGGTGGCCAGGGTCGAACCCAGCGCGGTCGTCGTGGTGGTCTTGCCGACCCCGCCCTTGAGGCTGATGACGGCGATCCGGTAGCAGGAGAGCACCGGGGTGCGGATCAGCTCCAGCTTGCGCAGCCGCTCGGCCTCCTCCTTCTTCCCGCCCAGCTTGAACCGGGAGGCGGCGGAGGGGTTGCGGCTGCTTTTGGCCTTCTGCTTGCCCCGCACGAGCCGGTCGGAGGACAGCTCGACGGCCGCGGTGTACCCGAGGGGGGCGCCGGGCACCGACCGCTCGCGCTGGTCGTGCGCCACGGGGGTGGGCCAGGCGCCGCCCGCGCGCGGATCCACGGGCTGCTGCGGCTGGGCCGGGGGCTGCTGCCCGTACGGCATCGGCTGCTGCGGGGCGAGGGGGGCGGGGAGAGCGGCGCCCTGCGCCGGGAGGGGCGTGTGCGGCTGCGGGGCCCCGGGCGTCTGACCGGGCCGGCCCTGCTGCGGGGGCGCCGGGTGATCCTGGCCCGGCTGACCCGGCTGACCCGGCTGACCCGGCTGACCCGGTTGCCCCGGCTGGGGGAAGCCGTAGCCGTCCTGCGGCGGGAAGCCGTAACCACCCGCGCCCTGGGGGGCCTGCACCGGAAGCGGTGCGCCGGGACCGGACCGGTCCGGGAACGGCTGCTGGTGCGGCGGCTGAGCCGCGTGGGGGGCGTGGGGCGCCTGGGCCGCCTGCGGGAAGCCGTAGCCGCCGCCCGGCTGGTCGGCCGGAGCGGAACCGGGCCACTGCGTTGCGGGCTGCGGGGCGGAGGGCGACGGAGCGGCCGGCTGGAAGGCGGGCGGCAACGGCGGCAGCGCGCCGCCCTGCGCGGGCGGCGACCACGGCACCGGCGCGGCGGCGGCCTGCGGGGCGTCCTGAGGTGCGGCGTCCCGGGGCGCGGTGTCCTGGGGGGCCGCGTCCTGCGGCTCCGCGGCGGAGGCGTCACCGGCGTTCGGGGCCCCGGCGCCGCCCGCTCCGGGCGTACCGCTGTCCTCGGCGCCCGCCGGGACCGCGTCCGCCCGGGAGGCTGGGGCCGCGTCCGCCCGGGAGTCGGCTGCGGGGTCCGCGGCCGTGAGCGCGGCGGGGGAGGGGGACCGCTCGGAGTCCGTACCGGAAGGGGACGCGTCCTCGGAGCCCGTGCCGGAGGCGGAGCCCTCGGCCGGGCCGTCCTCACTTCCGACGCCGGACGAACCGTTCACGCCGGAAGCGGAAGCGGGGGCAGCGCCGGGGCCGGAACCGGCGACGGAGTCCGTACCGGGAGCGGCGACGGTCCCCGACCCACCGGTGGGATCAGGCCGCTCGGCGGAGTCCGGTCCGGCGGCGGCCGCCTCCCGCTCCGC
Organism: Streptomyces sp. NPDC017448; assembly: GCF_044330565.1. Classification (NCBI taxonomy): domain Bacteria; kingdom Bacillati; phylum Actinomycetota; class Actinomycetes; order Kitasatosporales; family Streptomycetaceae; genus Streptomyces; species Streptomyces sp. NPDC017448. The sequence continues at coordinate 365,737 of NZ_JBIRLM010000003.1, forward strand.
GATCTCCCGCTTGAGGGCGCCGGGCGAGAACCGCATCGTCGCGCCGCTCTCCACATCGCCGCCGCCGAAAGCGCCGGTCTCCCCGCTCCCGGCGGCCGAACCGGCTGGAGCGTCCGGGGCCGCGGGGGAGTCCGGGGCCTTCGGGACGGAGGGCGCCGCGGACTCGGGGAGGGGGGCGGGCTCGGCGGGCGCCGCCGGTGCGGACGTCCAGTCGGAGTCGAAACCGCCGGGCGCCGCCGACAGGCCGGGCGACGACAACGGCGCCCCGACCGGCGGCGGAGGGGGCGCCAGGTGCGAACCCGCTCCCCCCGACGAGTCCCCCGCCGCGTTCTGCGTGTACCAGGCGGGAGGGGTGTAGTCGATGGTGAACTCACCCGTCATCTCGGCGGGCTCCGCGTCGGACGACTCGTCGACGGGCAGGTCCCATCCGCCGCGGGTCTCGTCCCGATCGCTGTTCACTTTGCCTCCTGGTGTGGTCGAGCACCCTTGTGCCGTGGTGGGTGGGGGCGACCGTTCCCGATGTGCCGGTCCGCCCGGCTCTCCCCCTTGCGACGCGCATCACCTGCACGCAGGTTCTCCTGCCGCGTCCCACCCACCCTAATCGCCATCCGGTGAACTCAGGCAGGGCGTGGTGTACGGCGAACCCCGCCCCGCCGCCGGGGCGTCACCCCCCGGTGAAGGGGGTGCGACGGAACGGCAACGGCGAGGCGGGCAAGCAGGGTCAAACCCGCCCAGGAGGAGCGGCCGGCCGTACGGCGCCGGGCCTACTTGAGGTCGAACTCCCCGTCGCGAGCGCCCAGGACGAACGCCGTCCACTCCGCCTCCGTGTACCGCAGGACGGTGTCCGGGTCCAGCGAGGAGCGCATGGCGACGGCGCCACCCGGCAGATGCGCGATCTCGACCCGCTCCTCGTCCTTCTCGGTGCCCGGGGCGCTGAGCCACGTCACGTCGGAGATGTCGAGAGCGTAGAGCTCGTCCTTTTCCTGCTGGGTGCCCATGACGGCGTCCCTTCGATCGAACGGAAACTTTGCGTGCCCATGTTCCCTGGCGGGAGGGGTGCGTGGGGGGTGAACGGACGGGATTCAGTCCATCCGGCGAGCCGTGCCCAGCAGGCCGGTCTCCGCGTCCGTCGGGTTGGTCATCACCCAGTGGTGTTCGCCTCCCGCCACCCACAGCGTGACACCGTCCGCCAGGGTGGGCAGCGCCTCGTACTCGGCGCGGGCCAGCCCGAGGATGCGGCCGATCTGCTCGGCCTCGCCGGGCGACACCCGCTGGACGCCGACCAGCGCCGACGACCGCATCAACCGCGGTGCGACGGGGCTCAGATAGGGGAGCAGCGTCAGAACGGACTGCCAGGGCGAGGAGACCACCCGGCCGCGCGGCGGACGCATGCCGCAGTCCCGCACCACGACCACGGGGCTGCCCACGGTCGCCCCGGTCGGCGGCACCCGGCCCACGTCGTACAGGGAGACGCACTCCAACCCGGCGCCCGCCGCCCGGGCGAGCGTCGTCCACGCCTGGACGCGACCGGTCTCGACCGCCACCCGCGCTCCGGTGCCCGCCGCCCGCAGCGCCAGGACCTGGGCCGTCCACAGTCCGCCGATGAGCGTGACGTCGTACGGCACCGGGCGGTGGAAACCGATCAACTGGAGTGTGTCGTTGGCGTCGTTGCCGATGATCACGCCGTCGTCGCCGACCGGCAGGGACAACGCGCCGAGGTGGTCCGCGGCCACCGTGTGGCCCGCGTGACGAGGGCCGCGCAGCCCGCGTCGGAGTTCGGTCCGGATGCTCACTCCGCTCCTCCCAGCGGGAGCGTGGCCAGCACGCCCGGCAACTGCTCGCGGTCCAGCCGCACCAGGCCCACCTTGGCGTGCCGGGCGGCCTGCTCCAACGTCCTTCTGACACCGATCAGTTCGGTGTCGGAACCACCGGTGACCCGGACGTGCCCGGCCACCCGCGTCGAGCCCTGGCGCATCCCGCGGCGCACGGTCAGGCTGAACGTCGTCGCGTACGCCGGCACCGACGTCAGCAGCGCCACCAGCTGCGGCAGCGGCGTCGCCCCCCGGCCCAACTCGGGCCAGCGGTCCACCGCGTACGTGGTGTGCCAGCGGTCGTCGCACCGCCAGACCCGGGAGGTCTCCGACGTGCGCCGCTGCGGTGCGGCGTCCGGCCGCCCCGCCCGCCCCGACAGGATGGGGTTGGCGCACGCGGACGTGGCCACGGCGGAGTTCAGCTCGTCCTGGTCGAGCACGGCGGCGTGGAAACCGGCGCCCGTGATCCGGCTCGCCACATGGTCCGCGGCGCGCACCAGACAGCGCTGCGCCCCCTCCACCCCGCCGCCCCGGGCCTCGATGGCCTCACGGCACAGCTCCGGGTCGAGCTTCACCGCCACCCACGTCATCCGCAGCGCCGGTGCGCCCGTCCGGTCCTGCAACGGCGCGTACGAGAGCCGGGCCACCGACTGCTGCGGCAGATGCGGGGCCGGAGCGCACCGCACCTGCTGCACCAGCTGCGCCGACTCCAGCACGATGTCGTCCACCTGGAGGGCGTCCCCCAGCAGCGACAGCGGAAGCGACCGCGCCCCGAACGCGGGCCGCAACGACTCGCCGCTCGCCTGCACCCGCACCACGGCGGTCAGGAACGTGCCGTCGCCCAGCATGCCCACCGTCCGGTGCGCCCGGTCCACATAGACCTGCGGGCCGAAGCCCGGCACGCTCTCCGCGACCGGGGCCAGCATCGGCTCCGCGTCCCCGGGCGGCGGGGCGGCGGCGGACCGGCGGCGGGCGCGGAGTCCGAGCGCGGTCGACGCCCAGTCCTGGAGAGCGCGGCCCCGGCGGCGTACCACCGCGAGCGCGACCAGCAGGCACAGCGCCACGAGCGAGGGGATCAGCCACGCCCCGCCGAGCGCCGCGCCCACGGCGGCGATCGCGAGCCCCGTCTCGACGATCACCAGCTGCCGCAGCACCGGGCGTACCCGGTCCGACCGCGAGATCGACCGCAGCGTCGTCGCCGCGGGTGCGGTGCGCGAGGCCGGGGCGCCGGGGCCGGAGGGCTGCGCGGGCGGCTCGTTGCTGCGTTGCCTCCGGGAAGACCCGGAGGCTCGCCGCCCGGCCCTCCCGGTGCGCTCACGCGTGGCTGCACCCATCGCCCCGTTGCCCCCCTCGTGTCCGTATTCACCGTTTTCTACACGGGTGTTGACCGGGTCGTCACCCTACCTGAGCACAGGGAGCCGAACCCCAGCAGGCATAGTAGGGGCGCGGTACGGCAACGGGGGCCGACGGGGCGTGTGGGCCCCTGTCTGCTCACTGGGGATGAAGGGGCAGCGGACGACATGGCATCACGGCGGGACGAGCTCAACGCCTACACCTTTGCGAAGCGGAGGTTGATCGCGCAGTTCCTGCAGCCCAACCCCACCGGTTCCGAGGAAGGCGCCCCCCGGCCGCTGCGCGCGGTCGTGCCCGGAGCCGTCGTCGCCGTCGTGGTCCTCGCCGTCTTCGGCGCCTGGGGCATGTTCAAGCCGGTCGCGCCGCAGAAGTGGGACACCCCCAAGGAACACGTCATCATCGCCAGCAAGTCCACCACCCGGTACGTGGTGCTGGAGACCGACGGCAAGAAGCAGCTGCACCCCGTGCTGAACATGGCGTCCGCCAAGCTCCTGCTCGCCCCGGACAAGGGCGCCGTCGTCAACGTCGACGAGTCCGTCCTGGACAGCGGCAGGATTCCGCACGGGGCGACCCTCGGCATCCCGTACGCCCCCGACCGGCTGCCCGCCGCCGAGGAAGCGGGCGCCGCCAAGCGCTGGGCGGTCTGCGAACGGCCCGGCGAGGGCGGCAGGGCCATCCAGAAGGCCACCTTCGTCTTCGCCGAGCGCGAGAAGGACAAGACGGAGGGGAAGAACGCCCTGGGCGGCGGTGAGCTGATGTACGTCGAGGGACCAGGACCGGATCGAACCCGCTACATCGTGGACGCCGCGGGCAAGGCCTACCCCGTGGGCAAGGACGAACTGCTCCTGCGCACCCTGGTCGGCCAGGACTCCGAGCCCCAACGGGTCTCGGCCGCCTGGCTGGCCACGCTCCACACCGGCGACCCGATCACCTTCCCGACCGTGGACGGCACCCCCGGGACCCCCGCGGGCGCCCCCGGCATCCTGGACGATCAGTCGAACCGGGTCGGCATGGTCCTGACCGCCACGGCGGGAACCAGGACCCAGAGCTACGTCGTCCTGCCGGGCAGGGTCGCCCCCGTCTCGGACTTCACCGCCAAGCTCCTGCTCAGCAGCCGCCGGCTGGTGACACTCAAGCAGGCGGGCAACGCCAAGCCGGTGAGCGCCGGCGAGATCAAACCGGGCGCCCCCTTCAACCAGAAGAGCGACTGGCCGGTCAGCAGCCCCGAGCCCGTCAACTCCCCGGACGTCAAGAAGGGCAGCCGCAACACCGTGTGCAACGTCCTGCGTGGTGTTGACGCCGACAGCGGCGCGACCACCCTGAGCACCTGGGCGGGCACGAGCTTCCCCGCCCCGCTCCCCACCGGCTCCAGCAGCGCCTACGTCACGCCCGGCTCGGGCCAGTTCTTCCGCCAGTTCAAGGGCTCCACCACCAGCGCGGGGTTCCTCTTCCTGGTCACCGACACCGGCCTGCGCTACGCGATGCAGTCCAACAGCGACAGCGGCCGGGACGGCAGGTCCGGCATCGGCGAGTCCGGCGGGGAGGAGGACCGGGAGGCCCGGCAGCAGGAGGCGCAGCAGGCGCAGAACCGGCTCGGCTACAAGGGCGTCGACCCCAGCCCCGTACCGGCGGCCTGGTCCGCCCTCCTGCCGACCGGTCCCCGGCTCTCCACCGGCGCCGCCGGCCAGCCGCAGGGTTCGTGAACGTGGCGACCGACACGGAGCGCCCCGGGGGCCTCGCCGCCCGTCGCCCCGCCGCCCGCCGCCTGCTGACGGCCGCGGCGGCGGCAGCCGTCCTCCTGGTCACCCTGCCGGCGCACCCCGCGGCCGCGGACGACGCGACCCGGTGCACCTTCCCGTCGAAGAAGTACCCGGGCCGCCCCTGGTCGCTGCAGCGCGTCCTCCTGGACGAGCTGTGGAAGCAGTCCACCGGCGAGGGCGTACGCGTCGCGGTCATCGACACCGGCGTCGACATCAGGAACGACCAGCTCACGTCGGCCGTGGACGTCAAGGCGGGCCGCAACTTCCTGCCGAAGGGCCTCAAGACCCCCGACGGCGTGAAGATCGAGCGCGGCAAGGAGAACGGCACCACGGACACCGTGGGCCACGGCACCAAGGTCGCCGGCATCATCGCCGCACGCGAGGCGGAGGGCACCGGCTTCACCGGTCTCGCCCCCGACGCGACGATCATCCCGATCCAGCAGAACGACGCCGAGGGCCACGGGAACACCGACAGCCTCGCGCGGGCGATCACCTACGCCGTGGACGGCGCCGGCGCCGACATCATCAACATCTCCCAGGACACCGCCGACGCCGTGAAGCCGTCCGCGGAGCTGAAGCAGGCCGTGGACAGGGCCCTGGCACAGAACGTCGTGGTCGTCGCCTCGGCCGGCAACGACGGCCTCGGCGGCAACGTCAAGGAGACCTACCCCGCCTCCTTCGAGGGGGTGCTGGCGGTCGCCTCCTCGGACCGGAACAACGAACGGGCGCCCTTCTCCCAGTCCGGCGACTTCGTCGGCATCGCCGCCCCCGGGGTGGACATGGTCTCCACGGTCCCCGGCGGCGGACACTGCGTCGACAACGGCACCAGCTTCTCCGCCCCGTACGTCGCCGGGGTCGCCGCCCTCCTCCGGGCGAAGCACCCCCGGTGGACCCAGGGTCAGATCGTCGCGCAGATCCAGCAGACGGCGGAACGCTCCATCGCCGGCCACGACAACGCGGTCGGCTGGGGCGTCGTCGACCCGGTCCGCGCCCTCACCGAGGACGACAGGCCGATCGACCGCCCGGTCGCGAGCGAAGGCATGAGCAAGGGCAAAGCTCCCACCCCCGCCGAACTCCACCTGGGCGAGACCGCCGACGAGCGCAGCGCCCGCCTCGCGACGTACGTCGTGGTCGGCGGCGTCGTCCTCGTGGCGGCCATCGCGGGTACGGCTGTGGCGGTACGGGACAAGCGGCGACGTACGGGGCGTGCGGCGGACGGGGTGTGACGGGGAATCGGGGAGAGAGAGGCCGTCATGAGACAAGTCACGTGGTGCTCCAGTCGATTGGCGCTGTCGTACCCAGTGGCTAGAGTTGGCGCGGTGAGGCCGGGCCGGACTTCGTCGATGCGATAGCAACGCGGGACGGTTCGAGCAAACGGGGATGCGGAACGGGGAGAGCGGAACGATGTCCGAAGGTACGGGGGACCTCAGGCGCGGTGTGGGCGCACTGGAAACGTTCAAGAAACGCGTCGACGACCTCCTGGTCGACTTCGAGGGCTCGGCCGGCAGCAGGACGAAGGTCGCCGACCAGAAGATCTCGCGGGCCTCGCTGAGCGGCCAGAACACCTGCTTCGCGGAGGCGGACGGCCTCTACACCCAGTACAACCGGGTCCACTCCTCCCTCGTCGCCCTCTCCCGCGCCCTGGGCGACCAGATCGAGTACCTGAGCCTGGGCGTGCACGCGGCGGCCGTCGGCTTCGACAACGTCGAGGACGACATCAGGCGACGGTTCCACGAGATCCAGGCGCGCCTGTACGAGGAGAGCGGCGACCGGAGCGCCGACACCGGCCCGACCAACCAGGACAAGCAGGTCAAGGGCGGATGGGGAGCGGAATGAGCGACGAGAGGCCGGAGCGGCTGACGCCCGCCGAGCAGCGGGTGCAGGACCGGGCGCAGGTCACCATCCAGATCGCGCAGACGGACATCTCCGAGGCCGTCCGCAAGGGAGTGCCTTTCGCCGGTCCGCCCACCGGCCGTACCTCCTTCGAGGGGGTCGAACTCAACACCATGATCGACCTGGTGGAGAACACCAGGCCGGAAGACCTGGAGAGCGCGGGCAAGGCGCTCTGGGCGGCCAGGGACGCCATCTCGAAGGCCGCGGAGGAGCTGGACACGTACCTCAAAGGGGTCGACTGGCAGGGCGAGTCCGGCACGGCCTTCCGCGCCTTCGGCAAGGGCCTGGTCGCCCACGCCCGCGAGCTGGGCGACTTCGCGGAGGTCGCCGGCACCCAGATCACGGTCGCGGGCACCGGCCTGGCCTCCGTACGCAGCGCCATGCCGCCACGGGACGGCCGCCAGCTCCGCAAGAGCCCGGACGACATCGAACTCCCGGCCCGGACGGCGGACAACCCGGAGTACCAGGCCGCCCTCAAGGTGGAGAAGAACCGCCAGGAGGCCATCAACCAGATCAACCGGCTGGCTTCGTACTACTCGGTGTCGGGGCAGCGGTTGGAGGGGCAGGAGCCGCCGCGGTTCGAGAAGCGCCTCGACATCGAGATGCCGCCCCCTGTGGGAGGGGTTGGGCTGCCGGGAGGCCCCGAGGGGTCGTCCCGCGACGGATCGATCGCGGGGAGCGGTCCAGGTCAGAGCTATTCGGTGCGTCCTGTCACAGGGGAACCGGAAGCGACGAACCCCTCTCACGGCCGCCCCGAGGTGGAAACGCTCGGGCCTGCGCCGGTGCTGCAGGGGAACACAGCCACGGAGATCAACAGCGTCGCACCTCCACAGAATCCGCCGCCGGCCACCAGCACGCCTCCGTCTCCCGCTCCTACGCCCCCGGCAGGGCCGCCCGGTGCGGCGCCGCCCGTGGCGCTGGGTCTGACGAACCCTGTTCACCCGGGTACGCAGCGTACGACGGGGCCCACGGGCATGCCGCGAACGGCCGGTCAGCCCGGGCTGGGCATGGGTAAGGCCCAGCCGACCGGGGCAGGTCCTGCCGCCAAGGGGTCGGGCGGCCCCGTGGTCGGTCGTCCCGGGCCGATGGGCGGCGGGGCTTCTCCCTTCACCGGACGTCCGCCGGGCGGCTCGCAGTCGCCGACCGCGGGCCATGCCGGTGTGACCGGCGGGCGGCCCATGGTCGGCCAAGGCGGGACGTCCGGGGTCGGCGTGCCGCGTGCCGGAGGGGGGAACGGCATCGTCGGCGGGACTCCCCAGCCCGCCTCCTCGGGCAGAGCCGCTGCTGGAGGCGCCGGCCGGCGAGGAGTGATCGGCGGAGGCGGGCCTTCGGCCGCCGCCTCTCGCGCCGGAGGACGGACCGCCCCCGCTCCCGGGGCGAACGGAGTCGTGGGTGCTGCCCGCAAGGCTGCGGGAGGCGGTCCGAACACCCAGGGCTTCACAGCCGGTGGCACGGGGCTCGTGCGCGGTCCCGCGGGCCGCCGGAACAGTGGGCGCGAGGACGAGGACAACGGATCGACTCGTCCCGACTACCTGACAGAAGACGAAGAGACGTGGAACGCCGTCCGGCGCGGAACCGTGCCGCCGGTGGTCGAGTAGCAGCCCAGGGAAGGTTCGGAAGCCGGGATGACAGCAGGAGTGGGCCGTCCTCCGAGGCGCGCGCGTGTGCTCGGTGCGGTGGCTGCGGTTGCTTCGTGGAGCGCGGTGTTCGCCGGCGCGGCGCAGCCCGCCGCAGCCGACACCCAGGCGAAGCAGTGGTACCTCGGCGCGATGCAGGCCGAGGACATGTGGAAGGTCACGGTCGGTGAGGGCGTCAAGGTCGCCGTCATCGACTCAGGGGTGAACTCGTCCACGCCGTCGCTGCGGGGGCAGGTTCTCAAGGGGGTCGACGCCACCGGGGCGCCGGGCGACGAAACCGACGACTACGACGGTCACGGTACGACGATGGCCGAGCTGATCGCGGGGACGGGCAAAGGAGGCGGTCTGAAGGGACTCGCCCCGGGAGCCGAGATCATTCCTCTGCGCGTCGGCCTGGACGAGTTCCAGGAGAAGCACACCCGGGGGAGCGACGACATCGCGCGTGCCATCCGGGCTGCGGCCGACAGCGAGGCCCGGATCATCAGCATGTCCTTCGGTGGCTATGGCGTCTCGCCTCGGCAACAGGAAGCGATCAAGTATGCCGAAAGCAAGGGAAAGCTGCTCTTCGCAGGCGTAGGGAACGAAGGGCACCAGCAGAACAAGCGGGAGTACCCCGCCGCCTACCCCGAAGTAGTCGGTGTCGCTTCGGCGGACCGCGCCGGAAAGGTCTCCTTCTATTCCCAGCACGCGGGCACGGCGGATGTCGCCTCTCCGGGGAGCGACGTCCCGAGGTGGTGCGACAACACCTTCAACCGCTACTGCGACGGCGACGGCGGCACCAGCGCCGCCACCGCCATCGCCTCCGGCTCCGCCGCCCTCGTCTGGTCCCTCCACCCCGACTGGACCGCCAACCAAGTCCTCAACGTCCTCTTCGACACGGCCGCCCGCGACTGGAAGGACGGCACGCGCAGCGAGTACCTCGGGCACGGGCTGATCCGCCCCTCCATGAGCGTGCTCAAGGGCAAGGGCGACCCGGGCGCCCCGGACGTCAGCCCGCTGACCAGGAAGAGGACGACCTCCTCCGCCGAACAGGGCGCCCCCTCCGCCCCCGCCTCGCCGCACCCCGCCGGGAACGGCGCGGAGGGCGAGAAGTCCGTGGCGGCGAGGGGGCCCGAGCCCTCCGGCGACGAGGGGCGGACGGGCCTTGTCCTCGGAGTCGCCGCAGCCGTGGCCGTGCTCGGAGGGATCGCGTACGCCGTGGTCCGCAGGCGCAAGGCCGCTTGACCCGCACGTTCCGCCTGTACCGGCCGGCCATCCGTGCCGGCCGCGCAGAACCAACCGAAAGGGAAAGAGAACCATGGCAGACCAGAAGGTCTCGGATGCCGCGCTCCTGAAGCTGGAGGGCGACCTCACCATCAAGTTCGAATCGGTGAAGAGCCAGCTCAAGAGCCTCCACGCGACGATCGACAACCTCGAGGGCAAGTGGCAGGGCATCGGCGCCAACCACTTCAACACGAAGCAGACCGAGATCAACAACCGCATGGTCAGCCTGGGCAAGCAGCTCCTCAGCTTCCAGGAGGCCATCAAGGCGGCCCGCACCATCTCGGGCGACAACGAGGACGAGATCAGGCAGGCGCTTCAGGGCGTGGACGTCGTGGAGGGTTACACGCCGCCCAAGTCCAGCCTGAACAACTTCTGACCTTCACCCCCACCCCGTAACCCGGATTCGACGGAGGACCCCATGGCACACAACGACGGTACGACGGTCGTCACTTACGCGAGCCTGGATCTCGCGTCCAGTGAGATCAAGAAGCAGGCCGCGAACCTCGCTCAAGACCTCAAGGAGATCAGCAGCATGATCGCCAAGGTGTCGGAGCTGTGGGAGGGCGAGGCGAAGCAGGCCTACACCACCGCCCAGACCCGGTGGAACGCGGACGCCACCGCGATCCAGTCCAACCTGAACGAGATCGCCCGCAAGGTCGCCGAGGCCGCACCCATCTACCGCGGCGGCGACAAGCGCGCAGCGGCGAACTTCTAACCGGGTTCGGACCGGGGCGGCGGGGAAGCCGCACCACGGAACTCCAGGGTGGACACGCGCGGGAGGTGTCCACCCTGGAGTGCACGCGCCCCCGCACGCCGGGCGTCGGCGTGCGGGGGCGCACGCACCCGGGGCAGGGATCACGGCCGAGGAGGGCGGGGCGCGCGAACCCCATGCGCTCCATCCCCCTCCGCGTGCGGCGGCCCGCGCCCCCTCCGCGTACGGCGGGCCGCCCCCGCCCCGCCGCTACTCCTCCACCAGCCCCGTCTGCACCAGCGGGTTCCCCCGGCGGCGCGTGACGAAGACGCCGCGGCCCGGAGGCATCGGGCGCGGGCGTACGTTGCCGAGGATGTCGCCCTCGTTCGGGTCGCCCGACAGCATCACGCCCTGCGCGCCCAGCTCGATCATGCGCTGGAGGAAGGGGTCGTACAGCGCCCGGCTCGCCCCCGCCGTACTGCGGGCGATGATGAAGCGGACGCCCACGTCACGGGCGAATGGCAGCATCTCCGTGATCGCCGACAGCGGGTTGCCGCTCGACGTGGCGACCAGGTCGAAGTCGTCGATGACGACGTACACCGTGGGGCCCTGCCACCAGCTCTGCTCGCGCAGCTCCCGCGCCGTCACGTCGGCGGCGGGGGTGCGGCGCTTCATCAGGTCGTACAGCGCCGTCATGTGATGTTCCATGTTGTTGGACATCGGGATGTACTCGGCCAGGTGCGACGCCGGGGTCACATCCAGCAGCGAGCGCCGGTTGTCGATGACGAACAGCTTGCAGGCGTCGCCCGCGTACCGCTCCGTCAGCTGCTTGATGAGCAGCCGCAGCAGGTTGGACTTCCCGGACTCGCCCTCGCCGAACGCGAGGAAGAACGGGTCCTGCTCGAAGTTCAGGAACACCGGCTCCAGGTTGTTCTCGTCGATGCCGAAGGCGACACCGCGCTCCGGAGCCGCGTGGCCCGCCGGGAGCGCGGCCGCCGGGAGCGCGCGCGGCAGCAGACGCACCGCCGGGGCGGGCGCGGCCGTCCAGTGGCGGGTGACCTCCTGGTTCATCGCCGCCGTCGCCTCGGACAGGTCGCTGTCGGAGTTGATGCCGTCGATCCGCGGCACCGCCGCCATGAAGTGCAGCTTCTCCGGGGTCAACCCACGACCCGGCACCCCCGCCGGGACGTTGGCGGCCACCTTGCGGTCCAGCTCGGAGTCCATCACGTCGCCGAGCCGCAGCTCCAGCCGGTTCATCAGATGGTCCTTCAGGCTGGCCCGTACCTCCATGGAACGCGACGCCGTGACGATCAGGTGGATGCCGTAGCCCAGACCGCGGGCCGCGATGTCCGTCGCCGCCGTCTCCAGCCCCTCGTAATCCGTGCGGAAACTGCCCCACCCGTCGATGACCAGGAACACATCGCCCCACGGCTGGTCCGTCACCGAGATCTCGCCGCGCGCCCGCATCCTGCGGAACGTGGCGATGGAGTCGATGCCGGCGCTGCGGAAGTACTCCTCGCGCCGCGCCATGACGCCGTACACCTCGGCGACCGTACGGCGCACCCGCTCGGGGTCGAGCCGGGAGGCGACACCGCCCACGTGCGGCAGACCCGCGATCGAGGACAGACCGCCGCCGCCGAAGTCGAGCCCGTAGAACTGGACCTCCTGCGGAGTGTGGGTGAGCGCGAACCCGGCGATGAGCGTCCGCAGCAGCGTCGACTTCCCCGACTGCGGGCCACCGGTGATCTGCATGTGGCCGGCGGCTCCGGAGAAGTCCCGGTAGAGGGTGTCGCGCCGTTGCTCGAACGGCTTGTCGACGACGCCCAGCGGCACGACCAGCCGACCCGCGCCCTCGAAACCGGGCTGCGTAAGCCCCCGGCCCGGCACCGGGGAGAGCCCCGGCAGCAACTCGTCCAACGACGGCGGGTTGTCCAGCGGCGGCAGCCACACCTGGTGCGCCGAGGCCCCGCGGCCCTCCAGCCGCCGCACGATCACATCGAGCACCGTGTCCGCCAGGGCGTCGTCCTCCGCCGAGCGCTGCTCCGGTACGCCCGGGGTCTGCGCCGGCCGGACGTACTGGACGGGGACCGGTGCGGCCGTGAACGGAACCGGCCTGCGGTCCACCGGCAGCGGGGCGCCCGGAGCGACGGCCCGCTGCCCGCCGGAGCGGTACACCCCGGAGACGTACGCCGCCTTGAACCGGACCATCTCCTCCGTACCGAACTTCAGCAGCCCCGAACCGGGGACGTTCGGCAGGTGGTACGCGTCGGGCACCCCGATCGCGGCCCGCGACTCCGCCGCCGAGAACGTCCGCAGACCCACCCGGTACGACAGGTACGTCTCCAGGCCGCGCAGCCGCCCCTCCTCCAGCCGCTGCGACGCCAGCAGCAGGTGCACGCCCAGCGAACGGCCGATACGGCCGATCTGGACGAACATGTCGATGAAGTCCGGTTTGGCGGTGAGGAGTTCGCTGAACTCGTCGATGACCAGGACGAGCGAGGGAATCGGCTGCAGGGGCGCACCGGCCGCGCGCGCCTTCTCGTAGTCGTGGATGTTGGCGTAGTTGCCCGCGTCGCGCAGCATCTCCTGCCGGCGGTTCAGCTCACCGCGGATGGAGTCGCCCATGCGGTCGACCAGCGTCAGGTCGTCCGCCAGGTTGGTGATCACCGCCGCCACGTGCGGCATCTGCGCCATACCGGCGAAGGTCGCACCGCCCTTGAAGTCGGCGAGCACGAAGTTCAGCGTCTCGGAGGTGTGGGTGACGGCGAGACCGAGCACCAGCGTGCGCAGCAGCTCGGACTTGCCGGAACCGGTGGCGCCCACGCACAGACCGTGCGGGCCCATGCCCTCCTGGGCCGCCTCCTTCAGGTCCAGCATCACCGGCGAACCGTCCTCGCCCACGCCGATCGGCACCCGCAGCCGCTCCGCCTGGGACCGCGGCCGCCAGGTCCGGCCCACGTCGACCGAGGCGGCGTCCCCGAGGTTCAGCAGATCGGTGAACTCCAGGTTGGCCAGCAGGGGCTCGTCGTCGTCCCCGCCCGTCGCCATGTGCAGCGGGGCCAGTTGACGGGCGAGCGCCTCGGCGGCCTCGTAACTCAGCAGGTCCGGAACCCCGTCGTAGACGAGCCCCTGGCCGGACTCCAACCGCAGCGACCTCGGCTGCACCACGACGGACAGGCCCCCGCGCGCCCCGGTGACCTCGCCCGGCACGACCTCGATGACCGTCACGCCCTGCAGGCCCTCCGCCGAGGCGAGCACCGACATGGGCGGCACCGACTCGCCGTCCAGGACCACGACGACGTGCGGCTGCTCCACCAGCGGCTGGCCACCGGGCTGGAAACGGGGCCGGCCCTCCAGCCGCCCGGCCAGCAGATCCTCCAGCACCGGCAGACTGGTGGTGATCAGCCTCCTGCTCCCCGCCCCGTCCGCGGGGCCCGGGGCCTGCGCGTGCGGGAGCCACTTCGCCCACTCCCATCGCGGCGCCGCCTCGGCGCCGGTCGCGACCGCGATCACCAGGTCCTCGGGCGAGTGGAGGGAGGCGAGGCCGCCCACCATGGCCCGCGCCGCCGATCGCGCCGACTCCGCGTCACCGCTGACCGTCAGGTGGTAGAACGCCCGCAGGGAGACGGCCATGGGCAGCCCGTCCAGCGTGGAGTGCGTCGCCAGGAACTGCTGCATCGCCCCGGCCGCCAGCGGCTCCAGCTCGTCCACCGGGGCCGTCTCGGGGGCGACGAGGGGCGTCGCCAGCTCCTGGCTGCCCAGGCCGATGCGCACCTGCGCGAAGTCCGCGTCCCCCGCACGCCGCTCCCACACCCGGCTGCCCTCGGCGACGAGCGCCCACAGCTGCTCCGGCGAGGGATGGAGGTAGAACTGCGCGTCGCGCTGCTTGCGTGCCGTCTTCAGCACCGTGCGCCGGGTCTGCGTCAGGTACTTCAGGTAGTCGCGGCGCAGATCCGCCAGCTCCCCCTGGGCGCCCCGCCGGTACCGTACGAGCATCGCGATGGCCATGGCGAGCGTCGAGGCGATCATGATCATGCCCATGATGCGCATGACCGGGTTCGGCGTCATGAAGAAGAAGACGACGGAACCACCCATGCCCAGCATCGGCAGGAGCTGCATCAGCGCCCCCTCCTGCTGGCCCCGGGGGAGCTCCGGCGGCGGTTGCAACTGCACCTGCTCGACCGGAACTTCGGTGGGCAGGGCCCGCGGTGGGCGCTTCACGACGATCTGGCTCACAGCTCACCAATTCCCTTGCCGGACGGAAGTGTTCCTATCGGCGCCCCCGTGGCGACGGGCTCCATCCGCGGGAGGGATCCTACTGGCGTGACGGCGACCCGATGGCGATAGGGTGTCGCGACGCACATACGCATCCGCTAACTGTCGCGCGAAGACGGTCAATCGGGACGTGCCGTGCGATCGGCGGCCCCCGCGGTGCGTTCCGGACGGAAGCGGACGCGGCCCGGCGGCCCCGGCACCGCCGTGAGAACGGCAAGCGGCGCGGCGCCCACGCCCGCGACGCCCGGAACGAGCGCAGGACACGCGACGAGCGCGGAACGAGCCAGCAGGGGGAGCACCAGGTGACCACGACGGCCCAAGCGGCAGCCACCGGAGCCGGACGGCAGAGCCACGGAACCCCGTCCGGCAGCGCCACCGGATTCTGCCGGGTCACGGTCGTCGCCCCCGATGGCCGGGTGGACGTGGCCCTGCCCGAGGACATCCCCATCGCGGACCTGTACCCCGAGATCCTCCGGCTGTCCGGACAGAGCCCCGCCCCCGGCGCGCCCGTCGGCTACCACCTCGTACGCCGCGACGGCGCCGTCCTGGACAGCGCGCGCACCCTCGCCGGACACCGCGTCCTCGACGGCGAGCTGCTGTCGATGCGGCCCTTCTCCGAATCGCTGCCCCCCGCGGTCTTCGACGACGTGTCGGACGCCGTCGCCACCGCGGTGGCCAAGGACCGCACCCTGTGGGGCGACGCGCTCATGCGCGGCGCCGGCCTCTTCGGCGGCTCCGTCCTGCTGGCCCTGCTCGGCTTCGTGCTGTGGACGGCCGACCCGCTCCACGACATGCACGGCCTGCCCGGCATCCTGGCCGCCGTCGTCGCCCTCCTCCTGCTCGCCTTCGCCTGCGTGCGCGCCCGCGTGTACGCCGACCGGGCCTCGTCGATCGCGCTCGGCACCGGCGCCCTGGTCAACGCGGCGGTGGCCGGCTCCGGACTGCTGCCCCTGAGCGCCGGGCAGGGCGTCGGACGGCTGCAGTTCCTGCTCGCCTGTGCCGCCGTCCTCGTGACGGCGGTCATCCTGATGATCGTCGCGCCCGCCGGGGACGGGCCGTTCGTCGCGTTCGTCTTCGCGAGCGCCGTCGGCCTCCTGGTCACCTTCGTCGCCACCCTGAGCGGGCTGGAGCCGATCGAGGCCGCCGCCGTCTGCTCCCCGCTCGCCGTGGGAGCCCTCGCCTTCCTGCCGGGACTCTCCACCCGTTTCGCCCGGCTGCCCATCGGCTTCGAGCCGCCCCGCACCACGGTCGGCGACTACGGGACCTCCGAGCCCGCCCCCTCCGGCCCGGTGGACGCCGCCCGCCTCGCCGCCCAGGCGCGGCGCGGCCACGAGCTGCTCCTCGGCCTGGTCGGCGGCTGCGCCCTGGTCGCCGTGGCGGCCTCCGCCGTGCTGGGCTTCTCCGACGACGTCTGGGGCCGGCTGCTCGCCCTGGCCACCGGCGTCGCCATGCTGATGCGCGCCCACCTCTTCCGCTACACCGGCCAGGTCGGCTGCGCGCTCGCCGCCGGCCTCGCCTCGCTCGTCCTCCTCGGCCTCGGACTCTCCCTCAACCCGCCGGCCGCCCTGGTCCGCGACGCCCTGCGGGGCGACGGGACCGCACTCGACATCCGTACGGTGTGGCTCGCCGCGGCCGTCGCGGGCGTCGCCGTCCTGATCACCGCCATCGGCCTGATCGTGCCGCGCAAGGGGGTGACCCCGTTCTGGGGGCGCTTCCTGGAGATCGCCGAGACGGTCGTCCTGCTGACCCTGCTCCCGCTCTGCCTCGCCGTCTTCGACGTCTACCGCTCGATCCGCGCCCTCACCAGCTGACCGGCGGCCACGGCCGGACCACTCCCTCCCGGCGATACCGGCGGGGGGTGACCCGAATGGCTGGTAGCCTGTCCAGTGGCCGTTTGTGTACGCGTTCCCGGAGCATCCTGGGGGCTGCGCTCATCGGACCTTCGCCTCCGAGTCACGGAAGCTCCCCTGAGAACAAGACCAGGGGCACTCGTGGGCGCTTCGAACATCAAGAGGAGTACGCGTGCCGCTCGACGCCGCTACGAAGAAGCAGATCATGGCCGAGTTCGCCCAGAAGGAGGGTGACACCGGATCCCCCGAGGTCCAGGTCGCCATGCTCTCCCGCCGGATCTCGGACCTGACGGAGCACCTCAAGACGCACAAGCACGACCACCACTCCCGCCGTGGTCTGCTGATCCTGGTCGGCCAGCGTCGCCGCCTCCTGCAGTACCTGGCCAAGAAGGACATCCAGCGCTTCCGTGCGCTCGTCGACCGCCTCGGCATCCGCCGTGGTGCGGCCGGCGGCGCCAAGTAAGCACGCCGTGGAGAGGGAGCGGTTCCCGCGTCTGAAGGGACCGCTCCCTTTGCCGTACGTGCGAGACCGGCGCCAACCTCAGTAACCTGGGGGACAGCGGCACCCGCACGACCGCACGACCCGCGCCAGCAACACGCGCGACCGCAAGAACGAGGGAGGGGCGCTACGACGCCGCCGCCGGTCCTCGGTAGTGGCCCCCGGGAACATGCCCGGGAGCTTCGATCGAAGACCGGCCCGCATCCACGGTGCGCCTCTCCCGCACCGTCCTGCGCCACACGGGCGTGAGGACGAAAGACGACGAGTATGGAGAAATCACTAGTGGAGAACGAGACCCACTACGCCGAGGCCGTCATCGACAACGGAACCTTCGGCACCCGCACCATCCGCTTCGAGACGGGCCGCCTGGCCAAGCAGGCCGCCGGCTCCGCCGTCGCGTACCTGGACGACGACACCATGGTGCTGTCGGCCACCACCGCTTCCAAGCGGCCCAAGGACAACCTCGACTTCTTCCCCCTCACGGTGGACGTCGAGGAGCGGCAGTACGCGGCCGGCAAGATCCCCGGCTCCTTCTTCCGCCGGGAGGGCCGCCCCTCCGAGGACGCGATCCTCACCTGCCGCCTGATCGACCGCCCGCTGCGCCCCTCCTTCAAGAAGGGCCTGCGCAACGAGATCCAGATCGTCGAGACGATCATGGCGCTCAACCCCGACCACCTGTACGACGTGGTCGCGATCAACGCCGCCTCCTGCTCCACCCAGCTGGCGGGCCTGCCGTTCTCCGGCCCGATCGGCGCCACCCGCGTCGCCCTGATCAAGGGCCAGTGGGTCGCCTTCCCGACCCACACCGAGCTCGAGGACGCCGTCTTCGACATGGTCGTCGCCGGCCGCGTCCTGGACGACGGCGACGTCGCGATCATGATGGTCGAGGCCGAGGCCACCGAGAAGACCATCCAGCTCGTCAAGGACGGCGCCGAGGCTCCCACCGAGGAGATCGTCGCCGCCGGTCTGGAAGCGGCGAAGCCCTTCATCAAGGCCCTCTGCAAGGCGCAGTCGGACCTGGCGTCCAAGGCCGCCAAGCCCGTCGGCGACTTCCCGGTCTTCCTGGACTACCAGGACGACGTCCTCGACGCCCTCGCCAAGGCCGTCACGCCCCAGCTGAAGCAGGCGCTCACCATCGCCGGCAAGCAGGAGCGCGAGGCCGAGCTGGACCGCGTCAAGGAGATCGCCGCCGAGAAGCTCCTCCCGGAGTTCGAGGGCCGCGAGAAGGAGATCTCCGCCGCGTACCGCGCGCTGACCAAGAAGCTGGTCCGCGAGCGCGTCATCAAGGACAAGGTCCGCATCGACGGCCGCGGCGTCACGGACATCCGTACGCTCGCCGCCGAGGTCGAGGCCATCCCGCGCGTGCACGGCTCGGCGCTGTTCGAGCGTGGCGAGACCCAGATCCTGGGCGTCACCACCCTCAACATGCTCCGCATGGAGCAGCAGCTGGACACCCTCTCCCCGGTGACCCGCAAGCGCTACATGCACAACTACAACTTCCCGCCGTACTCGGTCGGCGAGACGGGCCGCGTGGGCTCGCCCAAGCGCCGCGAGATCGGCCACGGAGCGCTCGCCGAGCGCGCCATCGTGCCGGTCCTCCCGACGCGCGAGGAGTTCCCCTACGCGATCCGCCAGGTCTCCGAGGCGCTGGGCTCCAACGGCTCGACCTCCATGGGCTCGGTCTGCGCCTCCACGATGTCGCTGCTGAACGCCGGTGTGCCCCTCAAGGCCGCCGTCGCCGGTATCGCCATGGGCCTGATCTCGCAGGAGATCGACGGCAAGACCCACTACGTCGCCCTCACCGACATCCTCGGTGCGGAGGACGCCTTCGGCGACATGGACTTCAAGGTCGCCGGCACCAAGCAGTTCGTGACCGCGCTCCAGCTCGACACCAAGCTCGACGGCATCCCCGCCTCGGTCCTGGCCGCCGCGCTGAAGCAGGCCCGTGACGCCCGTCTGCACATCCTGGACGTCATGAACGAGGCCATCGACGTCCCGGACGAGATGTCCCCGAACGCCCCGCGGATCATCACCGTCAAGATCCCGGTGGACAAGATCGGTGAGGTCATCGGCCCCAAGGGCAAGATGATCAACCAGATCCAGGAGGACACCGGCGCCGACATCACGATCGAGGACGACGGCACGATCTACATCGGTGCGCAGCAGGGCTCGCAGGCCGAGGCCGCCCGCGCCACGATCAACGCCATCGCCAACCCGACCATGCCGGAGGTCGGCGAGCGCTACCTGGGCACGGTCGTCAAGACCACCACCTTCGGTGCGTTCGTCTCGCTCATGCCGGGCAAGGACGGTCTGCTGCACATCTCGCAGATCCGCAAGCTCGCCGGCGGCAAGCGCGTCGAGAACGTCGAGGACGTGCTCGGCGTCGGCGCCAAGGTGCAGGTCGAGATCGCCGAGATCGACTCCCGCGGCAAGCTCTCCCTCATCCCCGTCATCGAGGGCGAAGAGGACGAGAAGAAGGACGACACCGACCAGTGACGTCCCGTAGTTCCGCGACGACGGCCCGCCCCTCCTCCAAGGGGCGGGCCGTCGCCCGTACCCAAACGCTTCTCCAGGGCAGCAACGGCATCGGAACCGTCCGCCGGACCGTCCTCCCCGGCGGCCTGCGCATCGTCACCGAGACCCTGCCCTCCGTCCGGTCCGCCACCTTCGGCATCTGGGCGAACGTCGGCTCCCGCGACGAGACGCCCGCCCTGAACGGCGCGACCCACTACCTCGAACACCTCCTCTTCAAGGGCACCGCGAACCGCACCGCCCTCGACATCTCCTCCGCGATCGACGCGGTCGGCGGCGAGATGAACGCCTTCACGGCGAAGGAGTACACCTGCTACTACGCGCGGGTCCTGGACACCGACCTGCCGCTGGCCATCGACGTCGTCTGCGACATGCTGACCGGCTCGCTGATCGCCCCCGAGGACGTCGACGCCGAGCGCGGCGTCATCCTCGAGGAGATCGCGATGACCGAGGACGACCCGGGCGACTGCGTGCACGACCTGTTCGCGCACACCATGCTCGGCGACACCCCCCTCGGCCGCCCGGTCCTCGGCACCGTCGACACGATCAACGCGCTGAACCGCGGCCAGATCGCCCGCTTCTACAAGAAGCACTATGACCCCACGCACCTCGTCGTCGCCGCCGCGGGCAACGTCGACCACGCCACGGTCGTACGCCAGGTGCGCCGCGCCTTCGAGAAGGCCGGCGCCCTCTCCCGCCACGACGCCGTCCCCATGGCGCCCCGCGAGGGCTCCCGCGCCCTGCGCACCGCCGGCAAGGTCGAGCTGCTGAACCGCAAGACCGAGCAGGCCCACGTGGTCCTCGGCATGCCCGGCCTCGCCCGCACCGACGACCGGCGCTGGGCGCTCGGCGTCCTGAACACCGCCCTCGGCGGCGGTATGAGCTCCCGCCTCTTCCAGGAGGTACGGGAGAAGCGCGGCCTGGCCTACAGCGTGTACTCGTACACCTCCGGCTTCGCCGACTGCGGCCTCTTCGGCGTCTACGCGGGCTGCCGGCCCAGCCAGGTCCACGACGTGCTGAAGATCTGCCGCGACGAGCTGGACCGGGTCGCCACGCACGGCCTGGACGACGACGAGGTCGCCCGCGCCATCGGGCAGCTCTCCGGCTCCACCGTCCTCGGCCTGGAGGACACCGGCGCGCTGATGAACCGGATCGGCAAGAGCGAGCTGTGCTGGGGCGAGCAGATGTCGGTCGACGACATGCTCGGGCGGATAGCGGAGGTCACCCCGGACGACGTACGTGAGGTGGCGGGCGAACTCCTCACCCACCGCCCCTCGCTCTCGGTCATCGGCCCGCTCAAGGACAAGCAGGCGGACCGCCTCCACGAAGCGGTCTCCTGACCGACGTGCTCGCACCCCTTAAGGAATCACGATGAGCAAGCTGCGCGTAGCCGTTCTCGGCGCCCGGGGCCGGATCGGCTCCGAGGCCGTACGGGCCGTCGAGGCCGCCGACGACCTGGAGCTGGTGGCGGCCCTGGGCCGGGGCGACAAGCTGGAGGCCCTCGCCGACGCGGGCGCCCAGGTCGCCGTCGAGCTGACCACCCCCGCCTCGGTGATGGACAACCTCGACTTCTGCGTCCGGCACGGCATCCACGCCGTCGTCGGCACCACGGGCTGGACCGACGAACGGCTCGCGCGGCTGAACACCTGGCTGGACGGTTCCCCGGAGACCGGCGTCCTCATCGCTCCGAACTTCTCCATCGGCGCGGTCCTCACCATGAAGTTCGCGGAGCAGGCCGCCCGGTACTTCGAGTCCGTCGAGGTCGTCGAGCTGCACCACCCGAACAAGGTCGACGCCCCCTCCGGCACCGCCACCCGCACCGCCCAGCTCATCGCGGCGGCCCGCGCCCGGGCCGGCAGCGCGCCCCAGCCGGACGCCACCGCCACCGCCCTGGACGGCGCGCGCGGCGCGGACGTGGACGGCGTCCCCGTCCACGCGATCCGGCTCCGGGGGCTGCTGGCCCACCAGGAAGTGCTGCTCGGCGGCGAGGGCGAGACCCTCACCATCCGCCACGACTCCCTCCACCACAGCAGCTTCATGCCGGGCATCCTGCTCGGCGTCCGCCGCGTGGTGGCCACTCCCGGCCTCACGTTCGGCCTGGAACACTTCCTCGACCTGAACTGACTGAGCCCCCATGCGCGCAAAGATCACCTACATCGTCACGGCCGCCGTCCTGGTCTTCTACTTCGTCCTGGTCGGCAGCCGCGGCCTGATGCTCATCCGGCACGGCACGTGGATCACCGTCCTGTTCGGCGTCGCCGTGCTGATCCTGCCGGTGATCGGCGTCTGGTTCCTCTGGAAGAACACGCAGTTCGTCCGCCGCGCCAACGCCTTGGCGGCCCAGTTGGACGCCGAGGGCGGCCTGCCGGTCGACGACCTGGCCCGCACGCCGTCCGGCCGGATCGACCGGGACGCCGCCGACGCGGTCTTCGCCAAGCGCCGCGAGGAGGCCGAGGACGCCCCGGACGACTGGCGGGCCTGGTTCCGGCTGGCGGTCGCCTACCAGGACGCCCGGGACACCCCGCGAGCCCGCAAGGCGATGCAGCGGGCGATCGCCCTGCACGCGGCCACTCCGTCGAGCCCGGCCGGCGTCTGACCCCGTCTTCCCGTCCTCACGCAGCTGAGCCCGGGGCCCCTGCGGGCCCCGGGCTCAGCTGCGGGGAAACGGCGGGCTCTCAGCCCTGCTGGTACTCGTCGGCCCAGGCCTCCACCGCGTCCGTGGCCCGCTCGAAGGCCTCCTCGCGCCCGAGGAAGTCCGCGTTGTGGTCGCTGGTCAGCGGCGGCAGCGTCTCACCGTTGCGCCGGACCACGACGAGCGCCTGGCCCTGGACCGTACGGGGGAAACCCATCCACTTCACGGGCTGCTGGACCGTACGGACCGCCGCCGCGTCGCTCCAGGCCACCGTGGTGGTCCGGAAGAAGCCGACGCGCCGGACCCCGTGGCGGCTGACCCACGCGCCGACCCGCAACAGCCGCAGGGCGGCGGCGATCACCGCACCGGCCAGGACCAGGCAGACGGTGACGCCCGAAGCGGCTCCGGCCACTCCGATGATCATGGCCGCGAGCAGAACGAACGAGGCCAGCAACAACAGGGTGGCCGCCGCCGCGACCCGCCACGGACCGGGGCGGTAGGGCCGCCGCCAGCTGTCGTGGTCGTCGAACGGCAGCGCGACGTCCTCCGCGCTCGCGTCGAATGCGCGGTCGGCCGTCAGAAAGGGCAGGGGCACGACTCATCCTCACTCACAAGCACGCTCGATTGCTGTGCCCGGTGAGGCTACCGAGCGGGCCCCCGACCCGACCACCCCAGGGGGTCCGTACGAGTCAGCGGCCCTGGGACGCGGTGGACTGCTTGCCCTGGCCGGCGGCCGGCCCGGAGTCGAGCGCCGGGAGCCCCAGCAGCAGGGAGCCCACGAGACCGGCGACCACGGTCAGCCCGACGAGGGACCGCCCCAGGAGTTCGGGAACGGTGGCGCGGGCGGCGGGCGGGGGAGTGACATTACTGCGGAACCGCTCGGACTCGGCGACGAACGAGAACGGGACGGATTCACGCCGGCGGAACATGAGGAAACTCTCCTTGATCTCTGTGGCGGGTGCTGCTATTGAGTCAGACGTACGAACGGCCCGATCGGTGCCCGAATCGCCGTACATGTTGCGGAGACTCCACGAACGGCTGCCCGAGGCCGCCGCGTGCATGCGTGCAAGCAAGGGGTGCATGCAGGCAAGCGAGGCCCCCGTAAAGTGGTCGCCGCCCGAGCGATGCCCTCGGACTTCCCGCGCCGCCCCTGGAAGGACCCCTGTCGGTGACCGACACTCCCGAACCCGCCAAGCCCCACTTCCGCAGCGATGTCACCGTGGAACTGGTGAAGAGCGACGCGCGCGACGCGGACGTGCTGTTCGCCGCCCGGGTCTCCACCGCCGGCGAGCAGTCGCTCCAGGAGGTCGCCAAGGACCCCGAGCGCTCCAAGGGGCTCATCAACTACCTCATGCGGGACCGGCACGGCAGCCCGTTCGAGCACAACTCGATGACCTTCTTCATCAGCGCCCCGATCTTCGTCTTCCGCGAGTTCATGCGGCACCGCGTGGGCTGGTCGTACAACGAGGAATCGGGCCGCTACAGGGAGCTGGAGCCGGTCTTCTACGTCCCCGGGACCTCCCGCAAGCTGGTCCAGCAGGGCCGCCCCGGCAAGTACGAGTTCGTCCAGGGCACCGAGGAGCAGTACGACGTCACCACCCGCGCCATGGAGGAGTCCTACCGGGCCTCCTACGACGCGTACCAGGAGATGCTGGCGAAGGGCGTGGCCCGCGAGGTCGCCCGCGCCGTCCTCCCCGTCGGCCTCTTCTCCTCGATGTACGCCACCTGCAACGCCCGCTCGCTGATGCACTTCCTCGGCCTGCGGACCCAGCACGAGCTGGCGAAGGTCCCGTCCTTCCCGCAGCGCGAGATCGAGATGGTCGGCGAACAGATGGAAGCCCACTGGGAGCGGCTCATGCCGCTCACTCATGCCGCCTTCAACAAAAACGGACGGGTCGCCCCATAAGCGGTGTCCGTATTGCGACGTTTCGAGAAGTTCATCTAGGCTGATCAAACGGACCCGGCACTGCTTGAACCCCCGAGCAGGCAGTGCCGGGATCCTCTTCCCCTTCCCCCCGAGGGAACCCTGCGCGCTGAGCAGCGAGTAGCGTGGTACCCATGGCTCCGATCTCCACTCCGCAGACCCCCTTCGGGCGGGTCCTCACCGCTATGGCCACGCCCTTCACGGCGGACGGCGCTCTCGACCTCGACGGCGCCCAGCGGCTCGCCGCCCACCTGGTGGACGCAGGCAACGACGGCCTGGTCGTCAACGGCACCACCGGTGAGTCCCCGACCACCAGCGACGCGGAGAAGGACCAGCTCGTACGAGCGGTGCTCGAAGCGGTCGGCGACCGCGCACACGTCATCGCCGGCATCGGCACCAACGACACCCGCCACAGCGTCGAGCTCGCCCGGACGGCCGAGCGCAGCGGCGCCCACGGCCTGCTCGCGGTGACGCCGTACTACAACAAGCCCCCGCAGGAGGGGCTGCTGCGGCACTTCACGGCCATCGCCGACTCCACCGGCCTGCCCGTCATGCTGTATGACATCCCCGGCCGCAGCGGGGTGCCGATCGACACCGAGACCCTGGTCCGGCTCGCCGACCACCCGCGGATCGTCGCGAACAAGGACGCCAAGGGCGACCTGGGCCGCGCCAGCTGGGCGATCGCCGAGTCCGGGCTCGCCTGGTACTCCGGCGACGACATGCTCAACCTGCCGCTCCTGTCGGTCGGCGCGGTCGGCTTCGTCTCCGTGGTCGGCCACGTGGTCACCCCCGACCTGCGTGCGCTCATCGAGGCGTACCTGGGGGGCGACGTCCAGAAGGCCACCGAGATCCACCAGAAGCTGCTCCCGGTCTTCACCGGCATGTTCCGTACCCAGGGCGTCATCACCACGAAGGCCGCCCTGACCCTCCAGGGCCTCCCGGCCGGGCCGCTGCGCCTCCCGCTGGTGGAGCTCAGCGCTCAGGAGACCGCCCAGCTCAAGATCGATCTCGCCGCCGGAGGGGTACAGCTCTGAGCAGGAACCTCTTCGAGCACCGGCTTCGCGGCCACCGCGAGCAGCACGGACTTCACAACTGAACACGCGAGGCGACTCGCATCGAGCAGCACCCAAGACAACAGCAAGTGCACGAACGACATGCGCGCCACGTGCCTCAGCGGTACGTGGCGCGCGTGGTAAGGAGAGTCTTTTGAGTCATCCGCATCCTGAACTCGGTACCCCGCCGAAGCTCCCGAAGGGCGCCCTGCGGGTCACCCCGCTCGGCGGCCTGGGCGAGATCGGCCGCAACATGACGGTCTTCGAGTACGGCGGCCGCCTGCTCATCGTCGACTGCGGCGTCCTCTTCCCCGAAGAGGAGCAGCCGGGCATCGACCTGATCCTGCCGGACTTCACCACGATCCGGGACCGCCTGGACGACATCGAGGGCATCGTCCTCACGCACGGCCACGAGGACCACATCGGGGGTGTCCCGTACCTGCTGCGCCTGAAGCCGGACATCCCCCTCATCGGCTCCAAGCTGACGCTGGCGCTCATCGAGGCGAAGCTCCAGGAGCATCGCATCCGCCCCTACACCCTGGAGGTGCAGGAAGGCCAGCGCGAGCGCATCGGCGTCTTCGACTGCGAGTTCATCGCGGTCAACCACTCGATCCCGGACGCCCTCGCCGTCGCCATCCGCACCCCCGCGGGCATGGCCGTGGCCACCGGTGACTTCAAGATGGACCAGCTTCCGCTGGACGGCCGTCTCACCGACCTGCACGCGTTCGCCCGGCTCAGCGAGGAGGGCATCGACCTCCTCCTCTCGGACTCCACGAACGCCGAGGTCCCCGGCTTCGTGCCGCCGGAGCGGGACATCTCCAACGTCCTGCGCACGGTGTTCGCGAACGCCCAGAAGCGCATCATCGTGGCGAGCTTCGCCAGCCACGTGCACCGCATCCAGCAGATCCTGGACGCCGCCCACGAGTACGGCCGCCGGGTCGCCTTCGTCGGCCGCTCGATGGTCCGCAACATGGGCATCGCCCGGGACCTCGGTTATCTGAAGGTCCCCGCCGGCCTGGTCGTCGACGTCAAGACCCTCGACGACCTGCCGGACGACGAGGTCGTGCTGGTCTGCACGGGTTCGCAGGGCGAGCCGATGGCGGCCCTCTCCCGGATGGCCAACCGCGACCACCAGATCCGGATCGTCCCGGGCGACACGGTGATCCTCGCGTCGTCCCTGATCCCGGGCAACGAGAACGCGGTCTACCGCGTGATCAACGGTCTGACCCGCTGGGGCGCCAACGTCGTCCACAAGGGCAACGCCAAGGTCCACGTCTCGGGCCACGCCTCGGCCGGCGAGCTGCTGTACTTCTACAACATCTGCAAGCCCAAGAACCTGATGCCGGTCCACGGCGAATGGCGCCACCTGCGGGCCAACGCCGAACTGGGCGCCCTCACCGGCGTACCGAAGGACCACATCGTCATCGCCGAGGACGGCGTGGTCGTCGACCTCATCGACGGCAAGGCCAAGATCGTCGGCAAGGTCCAGGCCGGTTACGTCTACGTGGACGGCCTCTCCGTCGGCGACGTCACCGAGACGTCGCTCAAGGACCGCCGCATCCTCGGTGACGAGGGCATCATCTCGGTGTTCATCGTGGTCGACAGCTCCTCGGGCAAGATCGTGGGCGGTCCCCACATCCAGGCGCGGGGCTCCGGCATCGACGACAACGCCTTCGTCGGCGTCACGCCGAAGATCCAGGAAGCCCTGGACAAGTCGGCGCAGGACGGCGTCATGGAGCCCCACCAGCTCCAGCAGATGGTCCGCCGGGTCGTCGGCAAGTGGGTGTCCGACACCTACCGCCGACGCCCGATGATCCTTCCGGTCGTCGTCGAGGTCTGACCCTCACGACCGTCTGACCTGGAGCGGGGCTCCTCGATTTGCATCGAGGAGCCCCGCTCCAGTACGTTTACCTCTCCGCCTGAACGGGAAGCACGGCGCACACACATGCGCCTGAAGCCGACCCGAGGGGGCGGGAAATCCGACTCAGAATCTCTGATAAAGTCGGGCCCGCCGAAAGGCAAGGCCATTCCACTGGCCGCCGGAAATCGAATTCGGACCGGAAACGGAACGAAAAAGAGTCTGGTAACGTGGGACTCGCCGGAAAGGGAGAACGCGGAAGCGGGAGACCTGGAAAGCGAAAAGGCAGGATCGCAGGGCCCGCTTCGACCGGGAATCGGACACGAAAGAGTCTGATAGAGTCGGAAACGCAAGACAGCAGGACACAGAAGAAAACGAAGGGAAGCGCCCGGAGGGGCCCGGTGATACGGGACCGAAGGAAGCGTCCGTTCCTTGAGAACTCAACAGCGTGCCAAAAGTCAACGCCAGATATGTTGATACCCCGGCCTGCACCTGGTGCAGGTTGGTGGTTCCTTTGAAAAGTCCTGCCGGTGCCGTTTCGGTGGCCGGTAGGCAATGACACAGCGAGGACGCTGTGAACAACGGGTCTTATTCCGACCGGTTGTTCCGCTCTCGTGATGTGTGCACCCGATTACGGGTAAACATT
>NZ_JBIRLM010000004.1:0-231785 GCF_044330565.1 Streptomyces sp. NPDC017448
GTGTGGTGGTTCATCCCAGGGTGGCCTAGAATCATTTCGCGCGGGGGGCCTTGGGGGGGGGCGGGCGGGGGGGGGGGGCGGGGGCGGGGGGCGCCCCCGCCCCCGGCGCCGACACCGGATTCGGGGGCGGGTTCGGGAGCGGGCGCCATGGGCGTATTCTCCCGCCGCCGGTCCTGTTCCGCCCGCCCCGACGCCCGGCCCCGGGCTGCGCGGTCCTTCTTCACCCGCTCGGCCTTTCCCGGCCCGTCCGGCCTTTTCCGTCTCGTCGGGCCTTCCTCGGCCGCCTCTCTTCTTCGTCCGCCCCTTCCTCGTCCGCTCCAGCCCTTCCTCCTCCGCTCAGTCGCCCTTCTCCTTCTTCGTCCCCGCCCGGTCCTCCTTCGCCAGGAAGCGGCCGACGAGCAGGGCGCCCGCCAGGACCAGGGCGGAGTTCACGAGGACGGCGGTGGAGACGCCGGAGAGCACCGTCTCCGGGCCGGTCGCACCCCCCGTCCGGGCGGTGACGACCGCGCTCATCACCGGGATGCCGAGGGCGATGCCGACCTGCTGGGTCATGGTCGCCAACCCGGTGGCCCGCCCCTGTTCCTCGTCCGCCAGGCCCGAGGTGGCCGTGACCATGAAGCCGACGATCATCAGCATGTTGCCCACCCCGCCGACGAAGGTGGCGGCCAGCAGCAGCCAGATCCACGCGCCGGACGTGCCGAGGGCCACCAGCGCGAGGGTGGCGCCGGCCTGGACGGACCCGCCCAGCACGATGGCGCGGCGGTTGCCGAACCGGCCCACCGCCCGGCCGCCGAGCACCCCGCCGACGACCGTGCCGACGCCCAGGACGCCGAAGGCGAGACCGGTGGCCAGCGCGGAGTAGCCGAGGACCTCCTGGAGGTACAGGGTGAGCAGGAACACCAGCGAGGTCTCGGTGACGAAGGCGACCAGCCCGGCGGCGTTGCCCCAGACCACACTCCGCCGCTTGAGGATGTGGACCGGGACGAGCGGGGCGGCGGCGCGCCGCTCGATGGAGACGAACGCGGCCAGCAGCACGGCCCCGGCGGCGAGGGCGCCGAGGGTGGCGGGGGCGGTCCAGCCCGTCTCGGCGGCCCGGCTGAGTCCGAGGACGAGCAGCAGCAGCCCGCCGGTGACGGTGACCGCGCCGGGCACGTCCAGCCGGGGCCGCCGGTCCGGCCGGGAGTCGGTGATCGCGGACGGAGCGAGGACCACCACCAGGGCCGCGACCGGTACGTTGACGAGGAAGGCCCAGCGCCAGGAGAGCAGGTCCGTCAGGAGGCCGCCGAGGATCGCCCCGGCGGTGAAGCCGGCCGACATCAGGGCCCCGTTGAGCCCGAGCGCGCGTTCCCGCAGCGGCCCCTCCCTGAACGCGGTCGTCAGCAGCGCGAGCCCGGCGGGGGTGACGGCCGCGGTGGCCAGGCCCTGGAGCACGCGGGCGGTGAGCAGGACCTCGGGGGTGGTGGCGAGGCCGCCGAGCGCGGAGGAGAGGCCGAGGACGGCCATGCCCCCGATGAACAGGTTCTTGCGGCCGACGAGATCGGCGACACGTCCGAAGAGGAGGGTGAATCCGGCCGCGGCGAGCGCGAAGGACGTGGCGATCCACTGCAGGTGGGCGAGGGAGAAACCGAGCCCTTCCCCGACGACGGGCAGCGCCACGTTCAGGATCGAGAAGTCCACCGCGATCATGAACTGGGAGCCGAGCAGCAGGGCCAGCACGAGCTTCTGGCGGCCGGTCATGCGGGAGGCGGGGGCGGGGCGCGGACCGGCCGCCGCCCGTCCGGTGGGAGCGGGGCCGGTGTCGGCGGCGGTGCCGGGAGCGGTACGGGATGCGGGCATGGCGAGGACGCCTTCCTGGGCAGGGGACTCGTTAACGGTTCCGTGGTTCCGTTAAGGTGGTGTCACCGTAACAGGGGTAGTGGAGTTAATGGAACTGGAGACCCGTTATGACTTCTGAAGGTTCGGACGCGGACGGCCTGGAGCCCGGGACGGTGCGCCCCGGCGGCCGTACCGCCCGCGTGCGGGAGGCGGTGCTGCGCGCGGCCGGGGACGCGCTGGCCGAGCACGGATTCGACGGACTCGACCTGGCCGACGTCGCCCGGCGGGCCGAGGTCGGCAAGACGACCGTCTACCGGCGCTGGTCCCATCCCGCCGGGCTGGTGGCCGACCTGCTCTCGGACATGGCGGAGCAGTCGGCGCCGCGCGCCGACACCGGGTCGATCGCCGAGGACCTCCGGGCCAATGCCCGCCTCGTGGTGAGCACGCTCACCGACGCCCGGCAGGGGGCCCTCTTCGCGGCCGTGATCGCCGCCGCCACCTGCGACCGGCGGACCGCCGAGGCGCTGCACCGCTTCTACGCGGTGCGGATCGGCGAGTGGTCGGGCTGCGTGGAGGCGGCGGTCGAGCGCGGGGAGCTGCCGGCGGGCACGGACCCGGGCGAGGTCGTCGCGGCGGTGTCGGCGCCCCTCTACTACCGGCTGCTCGCCAGTGGCGCCCCGCTGGACGAGGCGGCGGCCGACCGCGCCGCCGCCGCCGCGGTCGCCGCGGCGCGGGCGGGAGTGTTCGTGCGGTGAGGGGCCGGGGTCTCCCTGAGCCGCCGGGCCCTCCACGCCGCCGAGGCATCCCTGCCACGCCGGGGACTCCGTGCGGCGAGGGGGCGACGGAGCCGGGGCGGCGACCGGCTTCATGGTCCCCGGTGGGGCGTCGATAAAGTGCTGGAATGATATTCGGTAAAGCCGGGTTCGGGGGTGCCGTCGCCGACTTCGAGTCCGCGGTGACGGCGCAGGACGCCAAGCGGTTCCGCAAGGCGTTCGGCCGGTTGCAGGAGACCTTCGGCCAGGCCCGGGAGCCGGAGCTGCTGGACGGCGGGCCGCGGCTCGCCGCCGTGCTGGAGCAGGCGCCTCCCGGCCCCCGTGCCGTCGTCGCCGTCCTCGTCGGGGCGTGCGTCGAGCGCGGTGCCGACCCCGGGCGCTGCGCCCCGGGCGTCCTGGCCGGTCTGCGGTGGGCCCTGGAGCAGGCCGCCGCCTTCGCGGGGGCGTGGGCCGCGACCGGTGGCGGAACCTTCCCCGTGCCGGACGACGGGGGCCCGGACGCGGAAGTCGTCGAGCGGACGGGGCTCGATCCGGCGCTCGGGTGGTGGACGCTCCGCTCGTGGGAGTCGGCGGCCGTCGCCCTGCTGAACGACCGCGCGGTACGCGACGGGGTCGCCGACCGGAGGGGGCTGCTGCGGCTGCTCGCCACCGCGGCGGAGGCGTCCGGCCAGGAGTTCACCTCCCTCGCCTACGCCCTCATGGTGCTGGACGACGAACCGCTCGTCGTCCTCCACCGGGCGAGCGGCACCGGCTACCTGCTGCGGCTGTCCGGCGTCGGGGACAACTTCCAGCTGCACACCCTGCTCGCCGACGCGCTCATCGGCGGCGGCCATGTGGAGGGCCGCGCCCCCGCGCCCCAGGAGGCGGCCGTCTGCCGGGAGACCCCCGGACAGGCGGCGGCCGAGGGCTCCTTCGACCTGACGGCCCCGACCGGTGAGCCGATCGGGAACGAGGGCGCGCCCGCCGGCATCCCGGTGGTCGACGGCGTCCGGCTGCTGGTCCTGGACGAGCCGTCCTGCCGACGGTCCTGGCCCGCGGGCCGGTTCTTCCCCGGTATGCGCGGCGACGTCCTGCTGGAACGCACCCTCGACCCGGAGGAGACGGAGCGCTGGTACGCCTGTGTCTCCCCGGCCGCCTCCTCGGCCAGGGAGCCCGTCGGGGCCGAGGGCGCCACCGGCTGACCCGGCCCCCGGCGGGCGGCCCGGCCCGGGGGCCGGAGCGTGCGGAGGGGCAGCGCGACGACGACACCGGGCGCGCGGGCCGGGTGACGTCGCGCGTCCCCGAACCGCGCCCCGGCCGTTTCCGGCGGTCCGCC
The DNA here is from genome assembly GCF_044330565.1 of Streptomyces sp. NPDC017448. Lineage (NCBI taxonomy): Bacteria > Bacillati > Actinomycetota > Actinomycetes > Kitasatosporales > Streptomycetaceae > Streptomyces > Streptomyces sp. NPDC017448. The sequence continues at coordinate 3,904 of NZ_JBIRLM010000004.1, forward strand.
CCGGCCGCCCGGGTACCTCAGCCGATCCGGGCGCCCGTGCCGCTGACCCGGACGCGGGGGTCGTCCGCCCGCAGTTCCACGGTGAGCGTGCCGGGGCGGCCCATGTCCGCTCCCTGGTGCAGCGTCAGCACCGACGCCTCCGCCACGAGCCCCAGCTCCCGGGCGTACGCGCCGAACGCGGCGGCCGCCGCGCCCGTCGCCGGGTCCTCGACGACCCCGCCCACCGGGAACGGGTCGCGGACGTGGAAGACCTCGGGGCCCTCGCGCCACACCAGTTGCAGGGTGGTCAGCTCCAGTCGGTGCATCAGCGCTTCGAGACGAGCGAAGTCGTACTCCAGGTCGGCCAGCCGCTCCCGCGTGGCGGCGGCCAGCACCAGGTGCCGGGCCCCCGCGTAGGCGATCCTGGGCGGCAGGGCCGGGTCGAGGTCGGCGGCCGGCCAGTCCAGGGCGGCCAGCGCCTCCGCCAGGTCGGCCTCGGCGACCTCCTCGACGTGCGGGGCCACACTGGTGAGGGTGGCGCGGAGCCGGCCTTCCTCCCGGACGACGGTGACCGGCACCGGCCCCGCCGCCGTGGCGAACTCCAGCTCCCCCGGACCGTCCCGCTCCGCGAGGGCCAGCGCCGCGGCCACCGTGGCGTGGCCGCAGAAGGGGACCTCGGCCTTCGGGCTGAAGTAGCGGATCGGGTACGCGCCCCCGCCGACCCGCTCCGTCAGGAACGCCGACTCGCTGTAGCCCAGCTCCGCCGCGACGGCGAGCATCCGCTCCTCGTCCAGCCCGGCGGCGTCCAGGACGACGCCGGCGGGGTTCCCGCCCGCGGGGTCGGCGGAGAAGGCGGTGTAACGCAGGACCTCGGGCCCGGGATCAGATGTCATGCAGCTCTCCAACCGCCCCGCCCCGCCCGCCATTCCCGGCCGCCCGCCCCGCTCCCGGCACGCATTCCACCCCCGGCACGCACCCCGCGGCACCACCGGCGGCCCGGCACGGGCCCCGCCCCCGCCTCGGCCCCCGGCCTACGACCCGTCCGGCGCGTCATGTGCCCGACACCGCGTCAGTGGCAGTTCTTGGCACCCTTGTTGGCCTTGGTGGACTTCCCCCAGGAGCAGGAGTCCTGGAGCTTCCCGTTCGGCTTGATCAGCCGGGCCTTGTCGCCGGTGTTGTTCCAGACGTACGAGCCCCGGTTCCAGTGCACGGTGCCCGAGACGTTCTTGCCCTTGCCGGTGCGCAGCTTGACCGTCTTGCCCGCGCCGATGGTGTAGCTGCCGAAGGTGTAGGTGTAGCCCGTGTTGTCCTTCACCTTGTAGCCCTTGAGCTGGACCTTCTTCTTGCCGTTGTTGTGGATGTTCACCCACTCGGCGTTCAGGGACTTCTTCGACCGGTCGTCCTTGCCGGGCCCGTCGTACTGGACGGCGCCGAAGTGCAGCCCTCCCTGGTGGGCGGCGGCCGTGGCCGGAGCCGCCGTGGCGAGGAGCGAGCCGGTCAGGGCGGTGGCGGCGGCCAGGGCGAGCGGCGCGGCCGTACGTATGCGCATGCGGTGTTCCTTCTGTGTCGTTCCGGTGAAGGCGTAAACAGGATGCGATCATACGGTCAGCGCGCGCTTGCTCGGCCGAGAGTGGAGAAATCCGCAAAACCGGCCACTGGGCGACCAGTTCGCGCACCTTCACGCACCTTTCAATCGAAAGTGATCGCGCCGGAGACGGCCGCGGCCGAGCCCGGCGCGTCCGGACTCAGCCGCGTCCGACGTACGGCATGTTCGTCGCCATCACCGTGGCGAACTGGACGTTCGCCTCCAACGGGAGCTCCGCCATGTGCACCACCGTCCGCGCCACGTCCGCCGCCGCCATCACCGGTTCCGCCATCAGCTCCCCGTTGGCCTGGAGGATCCCGCTCCGCATCCGCTCGGTCATCTCCGTCGCCGCGTTGCCCACGTCGATCTGGCCGCAGGCGATCCGGTACGGGCGGCCGTCCAGCGACAGCGACTTGGTCAGCCCCGTGATCGCGTGCTTGGTCGCGGTGTACGCGATCGAGTGCGGCCGGGGCGCGTGGGCGGAGACCGATCCGTTGTTGATGATCCGGCCGCCCTGCGGGTCCTGCTCCTTCATCAGCCGGTACGCCGCCTGCGCGCACAGGAACGCCCCCGTCAGGTTCACGTCCACCACCGCCCGCCAGTCCGCCACGGCGAGCTCCTCCAGCGGCACACCGCCGGGGCCGAACGTGCCCGCGTTGTTGAACAGCAGGTCCACCCGCCCGAACCGCTCCCGTACGGCGGCGAAGAGCGCGTCCACCCGGGCGGCCTCCGCCACGTCCGCGGTGACGCACAGCGTCTCGGCGTCCCCGGCGCCGGCCGCCGTCTCCGCCAGCGGCTCGGCCCGCCGGCCCGCGAGCGCGAGCGACCAGCCCGCGCCCGCCAGGGCGAGCGCGACGGCCCGGCCGATCCCCGACCCCGCCCCCGTGACGACAGCGACCTTCCGGCCCGGTCCGCCGGTCCGCTCCGTCCGCTCCGTCCGTTCGGTCTGCTCGGTCTGCTCGGTCTGCTCCTCGTTCATGGCCCGGCAGCGTACGGGACAGGCCGGTGGGCGGCGCACGCGGTGCTCATCGACCCGCCATGCGGATGTTGTGCACGCGACAACGGTGCGTCGTCACGTGCGACTGCCATGGATGCCGACAGCATCCGGTCTGAGGAGGGGCACATGCCAGCAGCACAGACCATCATGACGCCCGATCAGGACAGACGGGCCACCGAACTCCGCGCCGCCGCACGGCTGCTCGAACCCGGGGTGGGACGCAGACACTTCCTGACCACCACCGGGGCCGCCGCCGCGCTCGCCTTCGCGGTGAACCTGCCCGCCGCGGGCACCGCGAGCGCCGCCGAACTCGACGCCCGCCGCATCGCCGAGGACCCGTTCACCCTCGGCGTCGCCTCCGGCGACCCGCACCCGTCGTCGGTCCTGATCTGGACCCGGCTCGCCCCCCGCCCCTTGGAGCCGGGCGGCGGGCTGCCGCCCAGCCGGGTCGAGGTGCGGTGGGAGGTGGCCCGCGACGAGCGCTTCCGCCGGATCGAACAACGCGGGACGGCCACCGCCCACCCCGAGTTCGCCCACAGCGTCCGCGCGGAGGTCAAGGGCCTCGACTCCGGCCGGATCTACTACTACCGCTTCCGCACCGGCGACTGGACCAGCCCGGCCGGCCGCACCCGCACCGCCCCGGCCGCCGGAGCCCGCCCCGGCTCCCTCGCCCTGGCCGCCGTCTCCTGCCAGGCGTACCACGACGGCTACTTCACCGCCTACCGCCACCTCGCCACCGAGGACGTCGACGCCGTCTTCCACCTCGGCGACTACCTCTACGAGTACGCCGTCAACGCCACCGGCGGGGCCCGCAACTACACCGACCGCCGGCTCCCCGCGCACTTCAACCGCGAGACCGTCACGGTGGAGGACTACCGGCTGCGGTACGCCCTCTACAAGACCGACCCGGACCTGATCGCCGCGCACGCCGCCCACCCCTTCGTCGTCACCTGGGACGACCACGAGACCGAGAACAACTACGCGGGCGACACCCCCGAGAACGACGTACCGCCCGAGGAGTTCCTGCTCCGCCGGGCCGCCGCGTACCGCGCGTACTGGGAGAACCAGCCCCTGCGCACCCCGCAGCGCCCCACCGGCCCCGACATGCGGCTCTACCGCCGCCTGACGTTCGGCCGGCTCGCCCAGTTCGACATCCTCGACACCCGCCAGTACCGCAGCGACCAGGCGTACGGCGACGGCTGGCGCACCCCCGGCCCCGAGTCCGAGGACCCCGCGCGCACCATGACCGGGGCCGCCCAGGAGCGCTGGCTGATCGACGGCTGGCGGGAATCGGACGCCACCTGGAACGTCGTCCCGCAGCAGGTCGCCTTCGCCCGGCGGCGCGACGTGCCCACCGACGCCTTCAAGCTCTCCATGGACTCCTGGGACGGCTACCCCGCCTCCCGGCAGCGGGTGCTCGCCGGGGCCGAGGCCGCCGGGGTGGAGAACCTCATGGTCCTCACCGGCGACGTCCACGTCTCCTACGCCTTCGACCTCAAGAAGGACTTCGACGACCCCGCGTCGCGCACGGTCGGCACCGAGATCGTCACCACCTCGATCGCCAGCGGCAAGGACGGCGCGGACCGCCCCGCCAACTGGGAGAACCAGACCCGCGCCAACCCGCACCTCAAGCACTACAACGGGCGGCGCGGCTACGCGCTGATCACCCTCGGGGAGAAGGAGGCCCGCGCCGACTTCCGCACGGTCGCGGCCGTCACCACCCCCGGCGCACCCGTCACCACCGCCGCCTCGTTCACCACCGAGGCCGGGAACCCGGGGCTCACCCCCGCGTGACCGAGCGGGTTCAGCGGTCCGCCGGATAGCGGACGCCGATGCGGTCCCGTACCGCGTCGAGCGTCCGCATCACCGCCAGCGACCCCTCCAGCGGCACGAGCGGGGACTCCGGCTCGCCCGCCCGCACCGCGCGCGCCACCTCGGCCGCCTCGTACTGCATGCCCGACAGCCCCCGCGGGCCCGGCCCGGAGGTGATCGTCTCCGGCTCCGCACCCGCCCGCCGCAACACGGCGTGGTCCGGGTGGAAGAAGTCGCGCGGCAGGTCGATCCGCCCGGCCGTCCCGATCACGGTGGCCGCCGTCGGATGGTGGCCGACGATCGAACAGGACAGCAGCGCCGTCGCCCCGGAGTCCCAGCCGAGCAGCATCCCCGTGTTCAGGTCCACCCCCTCCGGCGACAGCAGCGCGTGGGCCGCCACCCGGTCCGGCTCGCCCAGCAGCAGATGGGCGAACGACACCGGGTACACCCCGAGGTCCAGCAGCGCCCCGCCGCCCAGGTCCGGATCGCGCAGCCGGTGGCCGGGGGCGAAGTCGCCCGCGAAACCGAAGTCCGCCTGCACGGTCCGGACCTCGCCGATCGCCCCGTCCCGGACCAGCTCCGCCACCCGGCGCACCACCGGGTTGAGATAGGTCCACATGGCCTCCATCAGGAACAGGCCCCGCTCGCGGGCCAGCGCCACCAGCTCCTCCGCCTCCCGGCTGTTGAGCGTGAACGCCTTCTCGCACAGCACGTGCTTCCCGGCCCGCAGCGCGAGCGAGACCGCCGCGTGGTGCGCCGAGTGCGGGGTGGCCACGTACACGACGTCCACCGCCTCGTCCGCGACCAGCTCCGCCCAGCTCCCGTACGCCCGCCCGATCCCGTGCCGCTCCGCGAAGGCCCGCGCCGACGCCTCCGTGCGCGACGCCACCGCCACCACCTCGGCGTCCGGCAGCCGCTGGACGTCCGCCGTGAACGTCGCGGCTATGCCGCCGGTCGCCAGCACGCCCCAGCGCACCGTCCCACCCGTGCCCGTGCCCGTGCCCGTGTCCGTGCCCGCCGCTCCAGCCATGTCCGCCACCCCAGCCCGCCCCGAAAAGGTATCGACCACTCCGGCCGAGCTGAGAGCATAGATGCGGATTCAACGATGTGGAGATGAGAATGCCGGAGAGCGGCGGCAGCCGGGCCCAGCGAGCGCACATACCCCCTTCCGGGAACGGTCCCGGGACCGACGACGCACCGGTCGTCCCGCACGGCGACGCGGGCGCGCTCTCCGTCGACCCGGCGGCCCCGCAGGTCACCGCCCCGGCCGGGCTGCCCGAACCGGCTGACCTTCCCGGCGCGGCAGGCCCCGGAGGCGGGGCGGCGAAGGCCGCCCGCCGCACCGGGCTCCTGGTCACCCTGGTCCTCGGCGGCCTCACCGCCCTGCCGCCGCTCTCGATGGACATGTACCTCCCGGCGCTCCCGGCGGTCACCGACTCCCTGAGCGCCCCCGCCGCCACCGTCCAGCTCACGCTGACCGCGTGCCTGGCCGGTATGGCGCTCGGCCAGCTCGTCGTCGGACCGATGAGCGACCGCTGGGGCCGTCGCACCCCCCTGCTGCTCGGCATGGTCGTCTACGTCCTCGCCACCGCGATCTGCGCCCTGGCCCCCACCGCCGGACTCCTCATCGGCTTCCGCCTCCTCCAGGGGCTCGCGGGCGCGGCCGGCATCGTGATCGCACGGGCCGTGGTGCGCGACCTGTACGAGGGCGTGGAGATGGCCCGGTTCTTCTCCACCCTCATGCTGATCTCGGGCGTCGCCCCGATCGTCGCGCCGCTGATCGGCGGACAGGTCCTGCGGATCACCGACTGGCGGGGCATCTTCGTCGTGCTGACCGTCGTCGGCATCGTGCTCACCCTCGTCGTGTGGAAGTGGCTGCACGAGACGCTGCCGCCCGCCGACCGCCACACCGGCGGGGTCGCCGACGCCCTGCGCACCATGCGCGGGCTGCTCTCCGACCGGGTCTTCACCGGCTACATGGTGGCGGGCGGACTCGCTTTCGCCGTCCTGTTCGCGTACATCTCCGCCTCCCCGTTCGTCGTGCAGGAGATCTACGGGGCCTCGCCGCAGACGTTCAGCCTGCTCTTCGGGCTCAACTCGATCGGCCTGATCGTCGTCGGGCAGGTCAACGGCAAGCTCCTCGTCGGCCGGATCAGCCTCGACAAGGTGCTCGGCTTCGGCCTCGCCGTGATCGTGCTGGCCGCCGTCGCCCTGCTGCTCATGACCCTCGGCGTCTTCGGCGAGGTCGGTCTCGTCCCGGTCGCGGCCGGCCTCTTCGTGCTGATGTCGGCGATGGGCCTCGCGATGCCGAACACCAACGCCCAGGCGCTGATGCGGACCAAGCACGCGGCGGGCTCCGCCTCCGCGCTGCTCGGCACGTCCTCGTTCCTCATCGGGGCCGTCGCCTCCCCGCTGGTCGGGATCGCGGGGGAGGACACGGCCGTCCCGATGGCCGTGGTCCAGGTGGTCTGCGCGCTGGCTGCGGTGGGCTGCTTCCTGCTCCTGTGCCGCCCCTGGCAGCGCGCGGGCCGGGAGGCCGACGCCCTCTGAGACGCGGCCCGCGGCGGCCCGCCCCCCGGGGGGGAGCCGACGGGGCCCGGCCGCCGGAGGTCAGCCCGCGCGCGGGTAGCCGATCAGATGCGCGCGGTCCTGCCGGTCGGTCCAGCGGAACACCCCGACCCCGGTCGTCTCCGTGCCCGGCAGCCGCGCGTTGCGCGACAGCCGCTCGGTGCTCCAGGTGGCGAAGTCCATCACGACCGGGATGCCGCCGCCCGCCAGCGCCTCCGAGGCGTCGCGCGCGTTCTCGGCGCCGTACGCGAGGCCGTCGTCCGTCACCGTAGCCAGCGTCAGGTGCGCGGCGCCCTCCTCGTCCTCGAAGCAGCGGCCCTGCTTCGCCTCCAGGTCGAAGGCCAGGTTCCCGGCGATCAGGTAGGCGCCCGAGGGGGAGAGGACGGCCTGCGGATAGCGTCCCGGCTTTATGGCCGGCTTGTGGCACTCCACCGAGGTGAGCACCTCGCCGCTGGCCGCGTCGTGCACCGCCCACAGCTCGTGGGTCGCCGCCCGCTTGGTCCTCTTCGCGGGCGCCCACTTCGCCAGCACCTGACCCGGGGTCGCCGACGTCACCACACCGCTGCCCCGGTCGGCCCCCTTCGGCGCCACGTTCCGGCTGAACCAGCCGTCGCTCACCCAGAACTCCCGGGCCCCGCCCAGCAGCAGCCCGTCGGGGGTCTGCCCGTGCACCTCGGTGAGCTGCTTGCAGGCCGTACAGCCCTTGGGGTACTTCAGCTTGTCGGCGGGCAGTTCGGACACCTCGCCCGTGACCGGGTCCACCAGGGTGCTGTTCGCCTTCCCGTCGCTGATCACGATGTCCGGGCCGGTCGTGTGGACGTCCGGGGCGCCGGACCACGGCACCTCGACGCGCTGCCGGTTCCCGTTCGTCACGTCGTACAGGTCGAGCGCGATGAAGGTGCTCGACGGCGACAGGCCGTCGCCGACCTTCCCGTACGACCAGGTGACGAAGTACTGCCGGTCGCCCTTGGCCACCGCGGCCAGTTTGGGGTAGTGCGAGGGGTCCGGCTGGGTCCACGCCCTGCCCCGCCACCCCAGCTCGCCGGTGGCGGTGTCGACGGTGCGCAGCCGGTAGCGGCCGTCCTTCGAGCGCTCCAGATAGGCCAGCAGCCCCGCGGTGTGGGAGACCGCCACGTCGGGGGAGGCGCCGATGATCTCCCAGCCCCGGTCCGTCGCGTACTGCGGCGGCACGGTCAGCCGGGTCACCGGCCCGGCGCCCGGCGGTTCCACGGGCTCAGCCGTCCCGGTCGCCGCGCCGTTCTTCCCCTCGCCCCCGGGGTCGCCGCCGCAGGTGGCCAGCAGCAGGAGCAGGGCGAGGAAGACCACCCCGCCGACCAGCGTCAGCCGCACGATCTTCTGCCTCATGGCTCCCCTGCCGGACCCTGGTGACCTGGTGCCGTCCACGCGCGGGCCAGCGTAGCAACAGGCCCGTGAAGGCGTGGAGTTCACCGGAACACCGTTCCCCACCGGTTACGTGGGGACGGGGTGCGGGCGCCCGCACCGGGACCGCGCCGCCGCCGCGCGCACCGGTGGGCCCGCCCGGAGCCCGCGCAGCGGAATGCCGCCCACGGGCCCCGGCCGCCTACAATTCGGCGGTGAACGCCACCCTCCCCACCGCCCACTCCCTGCGCGCGGCGCTGGCCGGTCTGCTCGACGGCCTGCCGCCCAAGCAGGCCGCGCAGGCCGTCGACCGGCTGATCGCCAGCTACCGCGGGGAGACCCCGACGGACGCCCCGATCCTCCGGGACCGCTCCGACGTCGTCGCGTACGCCGCGTACCGGATGCCCGCCACCTTCGAAGCCGTACGGTCCGCCCTGGACGCCCTCGTCGGGGCCGCGCCCGACTGGACGCCCGCCACCCACACCGACGTCGGCGGCGGCACGGGGGCGGCGAGCTGGGCGGTGGCCGGGGCCTGGGAGGGGCCGGCCACCACCGTCCTGGACTGGGCGGAACCGGCCCTCGCCCTCGGCCGCGAACTGGCCGAGGCGTCCGGGGCCCCCGGTCTCCGCGACGCCCGCTGGGAGCGGGCCCGGATCGGCGCGGCGCTGGAGCTGGAGCCGGTGGACCTGGTCACCGTCAGCTACGTCCTCAAGGAGCTGACCGCCGCCGCCCGGGCCGGACTGGTCGACGCGGCGGCGGCGGCCGGGCAGGCCGTGGTGGTCGTGGAACCGGGCACCCCCGACGGGTACGCCCGGATCATCGAGGCCCGCGACCGGCTGATCGCCGCAGGGCTGCGGATCGCGGCCCCCTGCCCGCACAGCGGCGCCTGCCCTATCGCCCCCGGGGCCGACTGGTGCCACTTCTCGGCCCGGGTCAGCCGCTCCTCGCTGCACCGGCAGGTCAAGGGCGGCTCGCTCAGCCACGAGGACGAGAAGTTCAGCTACGTCGTCGCCACCCGCTTCCCCACCGCCCCCGCGACCGCCCGGACCATCCGCAGGCCGCAGATCCGCAAGGGCCAGGTGCTGCTGGAACTGTGCACCCGGGAGGAGGGGCTGGCCCGCGCCACGGTCACCAAGCGCCACGGCGCGCTGTACCGGGCGGCCAGGGACGCCGCCTGGGGCGACCCCTGGCCGCCGGCGGACGGCGACGGCGGATCCTAGCGCCTGCCGCCTGCCGCCTGCCGCCTGCCGCCTGCCGCCTGCCGCCTGCCGCCTGCCGCCTGCCGGGCGGCGAGGGCGGACCGCCGGAGCGCCCCGGCACCCGGTCAGACCCGCAGCTCCTGCGTACAGCACTTCACGCTGCCGCCGCCCTTGAGCAGTTCGCCCAGGTCCATCGGGATCGGCTCGAAACCCCGGTCCCGCAGCGGGTCCAGCAGCCCCGTCGCCCCCTGCGGCAGCAGCACGTGCCGACCGTCGCTGACCGAGTTGAGGCCGAACGCCGCCGCGTCCGCCTCGCGGGCGAGCAGCGCGTCCGGGAACAGCCGCCGCAGCACCGCCCGGCTGCCGGGGGAGAAGGCGTCCGGGTAGTACATGATCTCGTCGGCCGCCGCGTCCAGCACGCACAGCGCGGTGTCCAGGTGGTAGTAGCGCGGGTCCACCAGGTCGAGCCCGACGACCGGCAGCCCGAAGAACTCCTGGGCCTCCGCGTGCGAGAGCGGACTGGACCGGAAGCCGCGCCCGGCCAGCAGGTACGAGGCGGTGACGGCGAAGTCGCCCTCCCCCTCGTTGACGTGCTCCGGTTCATGGATCTCGGTGAAGCCGTGCTCCCGGAACCAGTCCCGGTGCGCCCCGGCCTCGGCGTACCGCTCCCGGTACGCGAACAGCGCTCCGAGCACCCGGCCGCCGATCACCGTGGCCCCGTTGGCGGCGAAGACCATGTCGGGCAGGTCGGGGCGGGGGTCGAGCAGGTCGACGGTGTGGCCGAGGGCGCGGTAGCGGTCGCGCAGGTCCTCCCACTGGGTCTGGGCCAGCGGCAGGTCGACGGGTTTGGACGGGTCCATCCACGGGTTGATGGAGTAGGTGACCCGGAAGTGCGCCGGGGCGCACATCAGGTAGCGACGAGGGGTGGCGTCACGGTTCAACTCGGGCTCCTCGCGATCGGCGGCGGTGGCCGCGGAACGGTGGGATGCGCACGGCCTGTGCGTCAGCCCATGGTGGGCCCTGCGCCGCGGATCCGCAGTGAACCGATCAGGTGGTTTACCGGTGGTGAGCTCCGTGCGATGATCCGCCGCGGCGCGCGGAGGACGGAGGTCGCCGCGACCCCCCTTCGGCAAGACGATACGTATCGGCTTGTCGGGCGTAGGCTGGGGGGCATGCCCCCCACCAAGGCGCCCGACTCCAGCCGCCGCAGCGACCGTTCCCGCCGTGCGATTCACGACGCCGCCCTCGCCCTCGTCGCGGAGGTGGGGTACCGGCGTACGACGATCGAGGGTATCGCCGCCCGCGCGGGGGTCGGCAAGCAGACCATCTACCGCTGGTGGCCCTCCAAGGCCGCCGTGCTGATGGACGCCTTCCTGGACCTGGCGGGCCGCACCGCCGAGGAGGCCGGGGCGGGGTCCGGCGCCGGCGAGGAGCCCTCCGGCGCCGCCCGGTCCGACGGCGCCGCCCGGCCGGGCGAGGGCGCCCCGGGCCTCCCCGACACCGGTGACCTGGCCGCCGACCTCAAGGCCGTCCTGCGGGCCACCGTGGACGAGCTGAACGACCCGGTGCTGGACGCCGTCACCCGCGCGCTGACCGCCGAGGGGATCGTGGACGCGAAGGTCGGCGACGAGTTCGTCCGCAAGCTGCTCGACCCGCAGCTCGCGTTGTACGTCACACGGCTGCGGGCCGCCCAGGAGGCCGGGCACGTACGCGCCGACGTCGATCCCCGGATCGCCCTGGAACTGCTCGTCGGCCCGCTGATGCACCGCTGGCTGCTCCGGACCCTGCCGCTCACCCACGCGTACGCCGACGCGGTCGTCGACTGCGCGGTCGGCGGGCTCGCCCCCCGCCCCTGACGGCCGAACAATCGGCTTATCCGGTATGTGGCGACATCGGGCGTGATGGTGCTCACTCGGCGCAGTGGTACACGGCCCCGCTGGTGAACTCTGGCCACCCGAACCGCAGGATGGTGCGACCATGGAGAGGCAACGCTGAGGTGAACTGCTGAGGTGAGGGGATAGATGGGCGCCGATTCCGGCCGTTTCCGCGGCACAGAGAGCAGGATCTCCCAGTGGCTGCGGCGACGTCCCAAACCATCGGGGGCCGAGGCCGACGAGACGGCCAGAGTGGCGCTGCTCCTGGCGGTCGCCGACGCGGGCATGCCCATCGCCCCCGCCGCCCACCCCCTCGGCTACCGATGTTCGTGCGAGCGCATCGGCTGTCCCACCCCCGCCCGCCATCCCGTCTCCTTCGCCTGGCAGACGCAGTCGACCACCGACCGCGCCCAGATCGAGCGCTGGGCCGCCGGCCAGCCGCTGGCCAACTTCATCACCGCGACCGGCATGGTCCACGACGTGCTGGACGTCCCGCTCACCGCCGGCCGGGAGGCCCTGGAGCGACTTCTCGAGGCGGGCGTCGACGTCGGCCCGGTCGCCCAGTCCGGCGAGGACCGGATGCTCTTCTTCACCGCCACGCGCGGCACCCCCGAGGACGAGGACGAGTGGTGGCCCTGTGAGCTGGACTGCCATCCCGAGACCATGGACGCCCACCCGGGCCTGCGCTGGCACTGCCGGGGGAGCTACGTCCTGCTGCCCCCGGCCCGGCTCCCCGGGGAGCTGGACGTGCGCTGGGTCCGCGGCCCGGAGCACGAGCTGCCCGACCCGCTGACCCTCCTGGAGACGCTCACCGACGCCTGCGCGCGGTACGCGGACAGCGCCGAGCAGAGCGACCTGGACCACGACGCGGTGGCCTGGCCGCTGAGCCGGTAGGCCGTTGACACGTGAGCCGTGCGGCGGTGGGCCGGGAGGCTCCGCCGGGTGAGCTGTGCGGGGCGGGGCGGGTCGGCAGGCCGCCGACGTGTGAGCCGCGGTCCCGCACCCGGCCCGGCGCGCTCCTACTCGCCCTTCGCCGCGACCAGACCCGGCAGCCGGTTCAGCATCCTCACCTTGCCGCCGCCGCCCGCGTCCGAGCCGGAACCGGCCCCCTCGGCGCGCGGCGGCACGTGCACCACCTGGCCGGAGATCCGCTCCTTGGTCAGGCTGCTGTTCACCTCGCCGCTGAGCAGCGCCTTCGTGTCCGCGTTCACCTCCGGGCGCAGACCCTTCGCCGCCGTCTGCCGTTCGAAGTGCCTGCTGCTGAAGAAGACCAGCGCCCCGCCGTCCTCGGTGCGCAGCCCGAGCGGTGCGAACGCCGCGTTTGTCAACGGCTGGTCGACGTACTGGTAGGTGAACCCCGGCCTTCTGGTGGTACGTCGCGTCTCGCGCCACCCCGTGGTCGACGCGGAGGGGGCGAACACGTCGGGAGAGCCGTTCTGCAGGAAACCGGTGTACGAGGAGCTCAGCTCCGCGGGCGCCACCGCCAGCGTGTCGTCCCGCGGTTCCACCGGCGAGGCGAGGCCGTCCTCGTCCAGGGCGAACTCCGGTACCTGCGACGGCGGGAGGACCGCGAGGTACGCCGCCTTCCACAGCGCGTCGGGGCCCGACCGTACGAACACCAGCAGCCAGCGGGTGTCCAGCTTCCCGCCTTCCTCGTCCCGGTTGGAGTCGGTGTCGGCGAGGAACCAGCGCGGCCAGCCCGCCTTCTTGGGGACGACGTAGGTCGCGTCGTCCAGCACCAGGGGCCGATGCCGCTTGTTGCCGTCGGGGTTGTACGTCCGCCGCGCCTTCAGCCCGGCCTGGTTGATCGCGCCGAGCGAACCCGTCACCCGGTCCGCGTCCAGCGCCGGATCGAACGCCTGGTCCGCCGCGTTGTAGGCGTCGGTGAAGTCCTTGAGGGCCCGCGCCGCCTCGGACTTCTTCGCGCCGGGCAGCACTTCCAGCTCCCCGTGCACCGTCACACAGCCGCTCGCCGTCACGCACAGCACCGTCGCCGTCGCGATCCCCGCCGCCAGCCGGCCCAGCCCAGGGTGTCTCGTCATCCGTTGCTTCTGCGCCTTCTGCATCCGTCGCCCGCACTGACCGTCGAAACCCTACCGGGCGGCGAACGGCGGGCGGGCGGGGACCGGATACGCCGTCCCCGCCGCGGCCCGCCCCGCGGGCCGGGGCCGGACCGGACCCGACAGCCGCAGCGCCCCCCGCCCGGCAGTGCTTGAATGCCCCCGTGAACGACTACGACGTACCCCCGGGCATCGACGTCCTGCGGGTGTTCTGCGGACCCGACGGCCGGCACGGCAACGCCCTGGGCGTCGTACGCGACGGGCGCGGCCACCCCGACGAGGCGTCCCGGCAGCGGTTGGCCCGGCGACTCGGCTTCAGCGAGACCGTGTTCGTCGACGACCCGGAACGCGGACGGGTGGACATCCACGCCCCGGGGCTGCGGCTGCCGTTCGCCGGGCATCCGCTGGTGGGGGCGGCCTGGCTGCTCGACCTGGAGGTCCTGGAGCTGGCGGTCGGGGACGTGTTCGCGCGCCAGGACGGCGAGTTCACCTGGATCACGGCCCGCCCCGAGTGGGCCCCTCCCCGCACACTCCAGCGGTACGCGAGCGCCGCCGAGGTGGAGGCGCTGCCGGGGCCGCCGCCCGGCGAGGGGTGGCTCTACGCCTGGGCCTGGGAGGACGAGGCGGCCGGCCGGGTGCGTGCACGGGCCTTCCCGAGGCGCGGGGAGGGGTCCGGGACCGTCGAGGACGAGGCGACGGGCGCGGCGGCCCTCCTGCTCAGCGCCCGCCTCGGCCGGGCCCTGAACATCACGCAGGGCCGCGGCTCCCAGATCCTCACCGCGCCAGCGCCGGACGGCGCGGTGGAGGTCGGGGGCCGCGTCCTGATGGCGGTCCGGGGCTGAACCCCGGTCGGCCGGAAGGCGGGCGGCCCCACCGGAAGGCCCCGGCGGAGCCGCCTCGCGTCCGTCAGCCGGTCACGCGCCGAGCGGGAAGGCCGCGCCCAACGCGTGGAAGACCGCGGTGTTCAGCGCGAAGGCCCGCCTGCACTCCTCGACGATCCGCTGCTTCTCCAGGTCGTCCGCGTCCACCGCGTCCAGCAGCTCCCGGTAACCCCGCTTGAAGGCCGCCGGGTTGGCGATCCGCTCGAAGACGTAGAACCGGACGCCGTCGCCCTTGCGCTCGAACCCCCAGGTCTTCTCCGCCTTGTCGCGGATGATCTGACCGCCCGACAGGTCGCCCAGGTAGCGCGTGTAGTGGTGGGCGACGTAACCGGCGGGCCAGGTGCGCGCGCACTCCGCGACCCGGGCCGCGTACGCCGCGGTGGCGGGCAGCGGTTCGAGGCCCTCGCGCCAGGCGGCTCCGCGCAGATGCGCGAGGTCGCGCTCCAGTTCGGCGGAGCGCATCAGCTCGGCCCGTATGAACGGGCCGGCGACCGGATCCCCGCGCAGGGCCTCCGCGCCCTCCTCCAGCGCCCGGTACACGAACCACAGCTGCTCGGTGTAGCGCGTGTACGCGTCCACCCCCAGCCGCCCGCCGAGCAGGTCGCTCATGAAGGTCGAGGTCTCGGCCTCGGTGTGCTGCTCGTGCGACGCGGTGCGGATCAGCGTCGAGAAGGGGGTGGCGGTGGCGGTTGCGTCCAAGGCGGGCCTCCGGGGACCGAGGGGGACGGGACGTCCGGAAAGGGACGGAGATGCCGGCAGGCGACCACCGCGGCGGTGCGGCGGCGCGTGCCGGTACGCCGATCCTCCTTCTTAGGTTTACCTAAGTCAACCGGTTGCCGACCGCTTGTCGGTAAACCTGGGCGCGGAGGGCGCGGAGGGCGCCGTTCTGTGGGTGCGGGGCGGTCTACGGGAGGGTGAGGATCTCCGCCCCGGTCTCCGTGACCACCAGCGTGTGCTCGAACTGGGCCGTCCGCTTCCGGTCCTTCGTCACCACGGTCCAGCCGTCCTCCCACATCTCGTACTCGTGGGTGCCCAGCGTCAGCATCGGCTCGATGGTGAACGTCATGCCGGGCTGCATCACGGTGGTGGCGTGCGGGCTGTCGTAGTGCGGGATGATCAGGCCGGAGTGGAACGAGGTGTTGATGCCGTGGCCGGTGAAGTCGCGGACCACCCCGTAGCCGAACCGTTTCGCGTACGACTCGATGACCCGGCCGATCACGTTGATCTGCCGCCCCGGCCTGACCGCCTTGATGGCCCGGTTCAGCGACTCCCGGGTGCGCTCGACCAGGAGCCGGGACTCCTCGTCCACGTCGCCGCAGAGGTAGGTGGCGTTGTTGTCGCCGTGCACCCCGTCGATGTACGCGGTGACGTCCAGGTTCACGATGTCGCCGTCGCGCAGCACGGTGGAGTCGGGGATGCCGTGGCAGATGACCTCGTTGACCGAGGTGCACAGCGACTTCGGGAAGCCCCGGTAGCCGAGGGTGGAGGGGTACGCGTGGTGGTCGAGCATGAATTCATGGGCGACCCGGTCGAGCTCGTCCGTGGTGACGCCCGGGGCGATGTGCTTGGCGGCCTCCTCCATCGCCTGCGCGGCGATACGGCCCGCGACGCGCATCCGCTCCACGGTTTCGGCGTCCTGGACCTCCGGGCCGGTGTACGGCGTCGGAGCCGGCTTCCCCACGTACTCGGGGCGCCGGATTTTTCCGGGTACGGAACGGACGGGAGTGATCTCCCCTGGTACGAGAAGCGACTGGCCAGACATGTCAGCGAGTCTAACCAGCGGCCTCGGGGCACCATGGCGATAAGGAAAGGAGCCGTCGATGGCCTTGTTCAAGAAGCGCACGGTGGGCAAACCGGGCGAGTGGTACTACTGCCTGGAGCACAAGAAGGTCGAGGAAGGCCCGGAATGCCCGGCGCAGAACCGATTCGGCCCCTACCCCTCCCGCGCGGCGGCCCAGCACGCGATGGAGACGGCGCGCGACCGGAACCTGGAGTGGGACACCGACCCCAAGTGGCACGACGACGACAAGGGGCCCTCCCGGCCGTCCGACGGCTGAGGCCCCCTCCCCGCGGGGCCCGTGCGGCCCCTCTCCCGCGGGGCCTGTGCGGCCCCTCTCCCCGCGGGGCCCGGGCGGGGGAGGACCGGCGCGTCCGGCGCCCGCCCGGCGGGGTGCGGGCCCCGCGCGGGGCGCCGCGGCCCCGGGCCGCCCGACCCGTGCGGTCACGCCTCGGGCCGGGCCGCCCGCCTGCGCACGGCGTCCTCGTCCGTCTCGGAGTCGTACCGCACCAGCTTCGGCAGCGCCGCCGTCAGCAGCGCCACCGACGCCACGCACGCCACCCCGCCCGTCCAGATCGCCGACCGGGTTCCCGTCCAGCCGGCCATCGCCCCGGCCCGCACCTGGCCCAGCTGCGGCCCGACGCTGTACGACAGCACCTCGATGCCCGCCAGGCGGCCCCGCAGCTCCTCCGGGATCGTCTGGTTCCAGATGGTGGAGCGGCCCAGCCCGCTCAACATGTCGCCCGCACCCGCCACCGCCAGGCAGAGCAGCACCACCCACACGCTGGAGAACCAGCCCGCCGCGGCGATCGCCAGCCCCCACGCCGCCGCGCCGAACACCACGAACAGCCCGTGCCGCCGCACCCGGCTCGTCCAGCCGCTGGTCAGCCCCAGCGCCAGCGAGCCGACCGACCCCGCCGCGTACATCAGGCCCAGCGACCACTCCGCGTCCAGGTCGTCCGCCAGGAAGGGGAAGATCGTGTTGGGGAAGGCGAAGAACATCGCGGCCAGGTCGATCGCGTACGTCCCCAGCAGCACCGGGCGGCTCCAGGCGTACCGCGCCCCCTCCACGATCCCGCGCAGCGACGGCTTCTGCGCCCCGCCGGCCGGCGGGGCGGGGGAGAGCCGCAGGCAGAGCACGACGGAGACGGCGAACGTGCACACCGTCACCCCGTACGCCGTGCCGTGACCCGCGTACGCCACCACCAGCCCGGCCAGCGCCGGGCCCGCGATGGCCCCGATCTGCCAGCGCAGCGAGTTCAGCGCGGCCGCCGCCGTCTGCTGGGCGTGCGGCACGATCCGGGCCATCAGGGAGTCCAGCGCGGGCCGCTGGAGCCCGGCCAGCGCGGACACCCCGCCGGCCACCACGTACAGCGGCCACAGCAGCGGCTCGGGCAGCAACGAGTTCACCAGCAGGATCGCGGCGAGCACCCCGAGCCCCGCCTCGGTGAGCAGGATGACCCGGCGGCGGTCGGCCGAGTCCGCGAGCGCGCCCCCGTACAGCCCGAACACCACCAGCGGGATCAGCTCCACCGCGCCCATCGCCCCGACCGCGAGCGGGGAGCCGGTGAGGTCCTTGATCTGGAGCGGCAGCGCGATGAGCGCCATGAAGCTGCCGAAGTACGTGATGAGGCCCTGGACCCACAGCAGCCGGAAGTCCGCCGAGGAACGCCACGGCGCGAGGTCCGGGAGCAGGGCGCGGATCCTGCCCGGCCGCGGCGGGGCGGGGGCGGGCGGGGGCGAGGAGGGGCCGGGCGGCGGAGGTGCTGTGGTCACGAGGGGTCATCATCCGTACAACGGGGCGCCCCGGGCAACCGGGTATCCCCCGCGGGCCCGACCGGCCGGTCCGGCGCGTCCGGCAGTGCCGTCCCGCCCCGGCCCCCTTCCGGCTCCCTCATGCGAACGGGCGACCGCACGGGGAGCGGCGCCCGGGGCCGGGGGCGGCGTCCCGGGCGCTACCTGGCAGTAGGGTCGGGCCATGACTACACAGGACAACGGCAACGCGCCCAAGCCCCCCGCCAAGGACCCCTGGGACCTGCCCGACGTCTCCGGCCTGAGCGTCGGCGTGCTCGGCGGGACCGGACCGCAGGGGCGCGGCCTCGCCTACCGGCTCGCCCGCGCCGGGCAGAAGGTGACGCTCGGCTCCCGGGACGCGGCCCGCGCCGAGCAGGCCGCCGCCGAGCTGGGCTTCGGCATCGAGGGCGCGGACAACGCCGCGTGCGCCCGGCGCAGCGACATCGTGATCGTCGCCGTGCCGTGGGAGGGCCACGCGGCGACGCTGGACTCCCTGCGCGAGGAGCTGGCGGGCAAGCTCGTCATCGACTGCGTCAACCCGCTCGGCTTCGACAAGAAGGGCGCCTACGCCCTCAAGCCGGAGGAGGGCAGCGCCGCCGAGCAGGCCGCCGCCCTCCTTCCGGACTCCCGGGTCACCGCCGCCTTCCACCACCTCTCGGCCGTGCTGCTCCAGGACGAGGCCATCGAGGAGATCGACACCGACGTGCTGGTCCTGGGCGAGGCGCGGGCCGACACCGACCTCGTGCAGGCGCTGGCGAGCCGCATCCCCGGGATGCGGGGCGTCTTCGCGGGCCGGCTCCGCAACGCCCACCAGGTCGAGTCGCTGGTCGCCAACCTGATCTCGGTCAACCGCCGCTACAAGGCCCATGCCGGGCTGCGCGCCACCGACGTCTGACGCCCGCGCCGTCGTCGTCCGGCGTCCGCGCCACCGACGCCTGACGTCCGCGCCGTCGTCGTCCGGGGCCCGCGCCGCCGTCGTCCGGCGGCCGGTCGCGCGCCGCGCGGGAGGGTCCGGATGCTCCCCGGGGCGGGGCACATCGGGGCATGGGGGACACTGGAGGGGACCGCGACCGTTCCCCCCAGGGAGCGCGACCCGTTCCGACAGGAGTCGACCCCCATGCCCCGCATCGCCCTCTACGCCCTCGTCGTCTGCGTCCTCGCCGTCGTGGCGGCCGTGGTCTCCTTCGCCCAGGGCAGCCTGCTCGGGATCGTCTGGGTGCTCATCGCGGGGCTCTCGTCGAACATGACCTGGTTCTACGTCCGCAGGCACCGGCTGACCACCGACGCCGCCACCGCCCCGGACGCGGCCTGACCCTCCGGCCCCCTCCTGGCCTTCAGGATCCCGGGCGGCCCCGGTTCCGGCGGGGCCTTTCCGCCCTGGCTGCCGCCGCCGTTCCGGAACGCGCCCGGCCGCACGGGTCAGCCCACCGCGCAGCCCGGGTCCTGCTCGTCGAAGAAGCCCCGCCAGAAGCGGTACAGGTCGTAGCCGCAGTACCGCTGGAACTCCTCGACGCCCAACCCCCGCAGCAGGGCGTGGACCGCGTCGAAGAACGCGGTGTTCACCTCGGCAACCCACAGGAGCGCGAACACCGCGATCAGCCCGAACGGGGCGAACGGCTCCACCCGGCGGCGGATCCGGTACGAGAGCCAGGGCTCGATCACCCCGTACCCGTCAAGGCCAGGGATCGGCAGGAAGTTCAGGATCGCCGCCGTCACCTGGAGCATCGCCAGGAACGCCAGCGCGTACGAGAAGGCGCGCGGCACCCCGTCGAGCGCGCCCAGCCAGAACGGGGCCGTGCACACCACCGCGAACACGACGTTGGTCAGCGGGCCCGCCGCCGAGATCAGGCTGTGCTTCCACCGGCCCCGGATACGGCCCCGCTCGATGTACACCGCGCCGCCGGGCAGCCCGATCCCGCCCATGATCACGAAGATCACCGGCAGCACGATGCTGAGCAGGGCGTGCGTGTACTTCAGCGGGTCGAGCGTCAGGTAGCCCTTCGCCCCGACCGTGAGGTCCCCGCTGTGCAGCGCGGTCCGGGCGTGCGCGTACTCGTGCAGGCAGAGCGAGACGATCCAGGCCCCGGTGACGAACAGGAAGACCGCGAAGCCGGTGGAGTCCGCGAAACCCGTCCACACCGCCCAGCCCGCGACCGCGGTGACGGCGGCGATGCCGAGGAAGACCGGGCTGATCCTCCGGTCGCTCCGGGTGGCTGTTTGGGTCATCGGCGTTCGACTCCTGGGGGACGGTAGGGGGGCGGGGCGGGTGACGGGGTGGGGCGGTACGGGCTCGGGCGATCGTACGGTCCGGCACAGCCGGAACGTCGGCGACCGCTTGTGGAGTTCCCCCCGGCCACCGCCGGTCCGCCGGCCGTCACGGACAATGGGCCCGTGCACTACTGCGTTCTCGGCACCACCCGGGCACTCCGCGACGACGGCACGGCCGTCGCCCTCGGCGGGGCGCGGCTGCGCGCCCTCCTCACCGTCCTCGCGCTGCGCCCCGGGCGGACCGTTTCAGCAGGGGCCCTCGTCGACGAGGTGTGGGACGGCGACCCTCCCGCCGACGCCGCCGGTGCGCTCCAGGCCCTCGTGGGACGGCTGCGGCGCGCGCTGGGCCACGGCGCCGTCGAGTCCGCGGAGGGCGGCTACCGGCTCGCCGCCGCGCCGGACGCCGTGGACCTGTACCGGTTCGAGCGGCTGGCGGGGGAGGGGAGCCGGGCCCTGGAGGACGGCGACGCGGAGAACGCCCTCGCCGCCCTGGGGGAGGCGCTCGCCCTGTGGAACGGGCCCGCCCTCGCCGATCTTCCCGACCGGGCGGCGGCCGCGTCCCGCTGGGAGGCCCGCAGGCTCGACGCCCGGCGGGCCTCGCTCGGGGCCCTCCTGGCCCTCGGCAGGCCGGGGGAGGCGCTGCCGGAGCTGGCCGTGCTCTGCGACGCCCGTCCGCTCGACGAACCGTTGCAGGCGCTGCGCATCAGGGCCCTGCGGGACACCGGACGCCCCGCCGAGGCGCTGGCCGCGTACGAGGAGGTGCGCACCCTGCTCGACGACCGGCTCGGCACCGCGCCCGGCCCGGCCCTGCGCGCCCTGCACGCCGAACTGCTCCACCAGGAGCCGCCGTCCGGCCCGGAACCGTCCCCTCGCCGGGAACCGCCGCTCCACCGGGGGGCGTCGTCCCGCCAGGCCCCGGCGCCCCCCAGGCCCGTCCCGGGCAACCTCCGGGCCCGGCTCACCAGTTTCGTCGGGCGGGACACCGACATCGCCGCCCTGCGCGAGGACCTCGGCCGCTCCCGGCTCGTCACGCTGCTCGGCCCCGGCGGCGCGGGCAAGACCCGGCTGTCCCAGGAGGCCGCCGAGGCCGCTTCCGAGGCGTGGCCCGAGGGCGTCTGGCTGGCCGAGCTGGCCCCCGTCGACGACCCGGACACCGTGCCCGAGGCGGTCCTGACCGCGCTCGGCGCCCGCGAGACCGTGCTGCGCGGCGCCGGGGCCGAGGAGCTGCGGGCCACCGACCGGGCCGCCGCCGACCCCCTCGTACGCCTCACCGAGCACTGCGCGCCGCGCCGGATGCTGCTCCTGCTGGACAACTGCGAGCACGTCATCGGCGCGGCCGCCGCCCTGGCCGACCACCTCCTCGCCCACTGCCCGCAGCTGACGATCCTCGCGACCAGCCGTGAACCGCTGGGCGTACCGGGGGAGTCGGTGCGCCCCGTCGACCCGCTGCCCGACCCGATGGCGCTGCGGCTGCTCGCCGAGCGGGGGGCGGCGGCCCGGCCCGGCTTCCGTACCGACGCGGACGGGGCGACCGCCGCCGCCTGCGCCGAGATCTGCCGCCGACTGGACGGGCTGCCGCTCGCCATCGAACTGGCCGCCGCCCGGCTGCGGATGCTCACCCCGCGTCAGATCGCCGACCGGCTCGACGACCGCTTCCGCCTCCTCACCAGCGGCAGCCGTACCGTGCTGCCCCGCCAGCAGACCCTGCGCGCGGTGGTCGACTGGTCCTGGGAGCTGCTGGACGCCGCCGAACGCGCCGTGCTGCGCCGCCTCTCCGTCTTCGCCGGGGGCTGCTCGCTGGCCGCCGCCGAGGAGGTCTGCGCCCTGCCCGAACCGGCCGACGGCGTCACCGTGGACTCCCTCGACGTCGCGGCCCTGCTCGGCTCCCTCGTCGACAAGTCGCTCGTGGTCGCCGCGCCCGGCGGGGACGGCGAGATGCGCTACCGGCTGCTGGAGACGGTCGGCGAGTACGCGGCCGAGCGCCTGGCGGACGCCGCCGAGCGCGGCGCCGTCGAACACCGTCACCTGGTCCACTACCGGGAGCTGGCCCGCCGCACCGGACCCAAGGTGCGCGGCGCCGGGCAGCGCGACGCGATCGCGGTCCTCCAGCGCGAGTACGAGAACCTGCGCACCGCGCTCCGCCACGCCGTCGCCGCCCGGGACGAGCACGAGGCGCTGTGCATCGTGCTGTCGCTGGCCTGGTACTGGATGCTGCGGGACCTGCGCTCGGACGCCGGTCAGTGGAGCGCGTCCGTGACGGCGCTCGGCCCCGACCCCTTCGCCGCGCCCGGCGGCCGGGCCCCGGCGCTCCTGGAGCGGCCCATCGACCGGCCGCCGCCGATGGACGACGAACAGCTCGCGGAGGCGCGGCGCGGGGCGGCCCTCCTCCAACTGGCCGGGGCGGACCACGCGATCAGCACCTGGTCGACTCCCGAGGGCAAGGAGCGGCTGAGGATCGTCGCGGACACCTACCGGCCCGGCATGCCGCAGACCTGCCGACTGCCCGGAACGCTGTGGCTGTTCGCGATCATGCTCACCGGCGACCAGGACCGGCTGAACGCGGTGCTCGACGAGACGGTCCGGGCCTCGCGGGTGCACGGCGGCGAGTGGGAGCTGGGCTCCGCGCTCCACACCCGCGCCAACATCCGGTCCAACAGCCCCGAGCGGGTGGCGGACGCGCGCGCCGACGCCGACGAGAGCCTGGAGATCTACACGCGGCTCGGCGACGACTGGGGCGCCGCCGAAGCCCTTTCCGCCCGGGGCGAGGCCAACGAGCAGGCCGGCGACTTCCCGGCGGCCCTGGACGACTACCGGGAGGCCGTGGAGTACGCGCGGAAGATCGGCGCCCAGAGCCAGGCGGCGCTGCTGCGGGCCCGGTACGCCGGAGCCCTCATCGAGCTCGAACGGCTCCCGGAGGCCGAGGCCATCCTGCGTGACGTCACCAACGGCCGGCTGTCGGGCCATGAGGCGACGCCGATGGCCCGTATGCATCTGGCGTTCGTCCTCGGGCTCCAGGGCCGGGTGGGCGAGGCCCGGCAGCAGGCGCATCTGGTCCGGGAGGACTTCAAGGACCGCGATGTCGCCGTCTTCGGCGGTTTCGTCCACGGCGTGCTGGCCTGGCTGGACAACCTCGACGGCGACCACGCCTCCGCGCTCTCCAACGCGCTGACCGCGCTGGAGAGCGCGCGGGAGCCGCTGTCGATGATGGTGGCCCCGCAGATGCCGTCGGCCCATCTGACGGCCGCCGCCCAGGCGCTCGCCGGGTTCGGCGGCGCCGACGCGGCGCGGGACGCCGCCCGGCTGCTCGGGTTCCAGGAGACGCTCCTGCCGAAGGGGCACGTGCCGACGGTGATGGAGCGCCGCAACCTGGAGCTCACCGAGCGGGCCGCCCGGGACCGGCTCGGCGACGACGCGGCGTACGAGGCGGCGTACGGACAGGGCGGCGGCCTCACCCTCGACGAGGCCACCGCCCTGGCGGAGACGTACCGGCGGGCGCACCCGCCGGAGTGACGGGGCGGCCGGCGTCGCGTCCGCGGTGACGCGACGCCCCCGCGTTCACGCCTTCCTGCGGAACCTGGACACCGCCAGCGGGGCCATCACCGCGGTGATGGCGGCGGCCCAGGCGAGCGTCATCCAGACCGCGTCCGCGACCGGACCGCCCATCATCAGGCCGCGTACCGCGTCCGCGAGGTTGGACAGCGGGTTGTAGTCCGTGAACGTCCGCAGCCAGCCCGGCATGGTCGTCGGCGGGGCGAAGATGGAGGACCCGAACTGCAGCGGCATCAGCACCAGCATCCCCATCCCCTGGACCGCCTGGGCCGTCTTCATGGCCAGCCCCAGCACGATGAAGATCCACATGACGGCGGCGCCGAACACCGCCGACAGGGCCACGGCCCCCAGGAGGCCGAGCACCGACGTGCCCAGGGTCATGCCGAGGGCGAAGCCCATCGCGAGCAGGATGGCGAGCGCGACCGTCATCCGGCCCAGCTCGACCACGATCTTGGCGATGAGCACCGAGGAGCGGGCGATCGGCATCGTCCGGAACCGGTCCATGACGCCCTTGCGGAAGTCGTCGTTGACGCCGGTGCCCACGGCCATGGCGATGTTCATGCCCATCATCGCCATCAGCCCGGGGACCAGGTAGTTCAGGTAGTCCTGCCGGCCCCCGCCGAGGCTGCCGCCGACCGAGCCGCCGAAGACGTACACGAACAGCAGCGTGAAGACGATCGGCATCAGAAGGACGTCGAACATCGACTCGGGGTCCTTCTTGATCTGGAGCAGGTTGCGCCGCGCCAGGGCCCCGATGTGCCGGAGGTGGGACCGCAGCCCGATCCGGCCCTCCTCGGCCGCCGGCCGTGCCGGGGTGGCGCCCGCGGAGCCGGCGGGTGCGGGGGACAGGGTCGTGGTGCTCATACGGCGACCTCCTGGGGAGCCTGGTCGGAGAGGGAGGCGGCCTCGCCGCCGGTGATCGCGAGGAACACCTCGTCGAGGCTGGGCAGGGCGGTGGAGACATGGGCGAGGGAGAAGCCGCGCACGCCCAGCAGCCCGATGACGGCGGTCAGCTGCCCGTCGCTGAGGATCGGCACGTACAACAGGCCCTCGTCCGGCACCGCCTGCGCACCGGCGACGCCGTCGAGCCCGGCCTCCCGGATCGCCTGCGCCATCGCGGCCAGCTCCGCCGGGTCCGACGGCCGGATCTGGAGCGTGCGCCCGCCGACCTTCGCCTTCAGCTCGTCGACCCCGCCCCGGGCGATGATCCTGCCGCGGTCGATCACGGTCAGCTCCTCGGCCAGCTGCTCCGCCTCCTCCATGTACTGCGTGGTCAGCAGGACGGTCGCGCCCTCGGCGACCATCCGCTGCACCTCGTCCCACACCTCGTTGCGGGTCCGGGGGTCGAGCCCCGTCGTCGGTTCGTCCAGGTAGAGCACGGAGGGGCTGCCGATCATGGAGGCGGCCAGGTCGAGCCGGCGGCGCATCCCGCCGGAGTACTCCATGCAGGCCCGCTTGGCGGCCCCGGTGAGCGAGAACCGCTCCAGCAGCTCGTCGGCGCGGGCCCTCGCCCGCTTGCGGGGCAGATCGAGCAGCCGCCCGATCATGTAGAGGTTCTCCCGGCCGGAGAGCTTCTCGTCGACCGAGGCGTACTGCCCGGTGAGGCCGATGGTGCGGCGGAGCTGCCGGGGCTGCTTCACCACGTCGTACCCCGCGACGACCGCACGGCCGGCGTCGGGCGTGATCAGGGTGGCCAGGCAGCGTACGAGGGTGGTCTTCCCCGCCCCGTTGGGGCCGAGCACACCGAGGACGGTGCCTTCGCGGACGTCGAGGTCCACGCCGTCCAGGGCCTTGGTCGCGCCGTAGTGCTTGACCAGCCCCCGCACCTCGACGGCGTTCCGGCCGCTGCCGGGATTCTTGTCGATTCGTTCCATGGCCACCAGCAGACCAGCGCCCGCCGACAGACCGCCGACACGGGCGCCGCACGCGCGACAGCCCGCCGATGGGGGATGTCGGCGGGCTGTCGGTGGTGCGGGAAATGGCTGGTGGCCGCTGCGAGGGCCCGGGGCCCGGCCGCTCAGTGGAAGGTGTGCTCCGCCGCCGGGAACGCGCCCCCGACGACCTCCTCCGCGAACTCCTTCGCCGCGTCGCCGAGCACCTGGCGCAGATTCGCGTACTGCTTGGTGAAGCGCGGCACCTTGCCACCGGTCAGCCCGACCATGTCGGTGTAGACGAGCACCTGCGCGTCGGTCGCAGACCCCGCGCCGATGCCGACGGTCGGGATGTGCAGCGTACGGGTGACCTCGGCGGCCAGCTCGGCGGGGACCAGCTCCAGCACGACGGCGAACGCGCCCGCGTCCTGCACCGCCTTGGCGTCGCGCAGCAGCTGCTGGGCGGCCTCCTCGCCGCGCCCCTGGACCCGGTAGCCCATCGCGTTGACGGACTGCGGGGTGAGGCCGATGTGGCCCATGACCGGGATGCCGGACTCGACCAGCAGCCGGATCTGCTCGTGGGACCGCTCGCCGCCCTCCAGCTTGACCGCCCCGACGCCCGCCTCCTTGATCAGCCGGGTGGCGTTGCGCAGCGCCTGGACGGGGCCCTCCTGGTACGAGCCGAAGGGCAGGTCCCCGACGATCAGGGCGCGCCGGGTGCCGCGGACGACGGCGGCGGACAGCATGGCGATCTCGTCCATCGTGACCGGCACGGTGGTCTCGTAGCCGAGGTGGCAGTTGCCCATCGAGTCCCCGACGAGCATGACCGGGATGCCGGCCTCGTCGAAGACGGACGCGGTCATCGCGTCGTAGGCGGTGAGCATGGGCCACTTCTCGCCGCGCTCGGTGGCGGCGGCGATGTCGTGGACGGTGATGCGGCGGGTGGACTTCCCTCCGTACAGCGCCTTGCTGCTGTCGGCGGACGCGCCCGCGGAGGAGGACTGGTGCTGTTTCCGTGCAGCCTGAAGCGACATGGCCGGTGGCTCCTTCGTCATCTCGAGGCGCCCTGACGGCGTCCCCGGATCCTTTCCATGGTGGCATCCCGCCCCGCCCCTCGGGAAGTGGGCCCGCGCACGGGGCCGGGCCGCCGGAGGAGGCGCCCCGCCCGAGTGTGCTCGTTCTGTCACAAGGCCGCGCACCCCGCCGCGGCCCGGAACCCCCGGTCCCGTCCCGGTCGTCCTGCCTTCCGTACGGGCTCTCCGTACGCGTCGTCGGATGCCGGGCGGGCCGGTGGGCCGTCCGGCCGACGGGCCCGCGGGCGGGGTCGGCGGCGGGAAAGGGGCCCCTCATCGCCTAGGGTCGGGAACGCGGCGATGTGCAGGGCAAGGCAGTGAGGACAGCGCGATGGTGCAGGCGTACGGAGCGGACACGGACAACGGCAGCGCGGAGCAGCCCGGAGCCCGCGATTCCCGCTTCCGGGCCCTGGGGCGGCGTCTGAGGAACGACCGGGGCCTCTGGCGGCGCGGCATCGTGCTCGCCCTCTGCTCGGTCCTGTTGACCCTGCTGATGGGCGTCCACGCGCGGATCCCCAACCGCCTGGGCAACCTCGGCAGCCTCGTCGAGACGTTCCTGCCGTGGGTCGCGCTCCTCATCCCCGTCCTGCTGGTCCTGGCCCTGGTGCGGCGCTCCGCGACCGCCCTGGTGGCGCTGCTGCTGCCCGTCGTGGTCTGGCTCAACATGTTCGGCGGGCTGATCACCGACAAGTCCGGCTCCGGCGGCGGCCTCACCGTCGCCACCCACAACGTCAACGCCGACAACCCCGACCCCGCGGGCACCGCCCAGCAGGTCGCCGGTTCCGGCGCGGACGTCGTGGCCCTCCAGGAACTCCCGGGCCGGCAGGTCGCCACGTACGAGAAGTCGCTGGCCGGCCGCTACCCGTACCACGCGGTCCAGGGCACCGTGGGCCTGTGGAGCAAGTACCCGCTGGCCGAGACCAGGCCCGTCGACATCAAGATGGGCTGGACCCGGGCGATGCGCTCCACGGTCGCCACCCCCGAGGGCGAGGTCGCGGTGTACGTCGCTCACCTGCCGTCCGTCCGCGTGAAGATGCACGCCGGGTTCACCGCCAACCAGCGCGACGACAGCGCCGACGCGCTCGGCGAGGCCATCGCCCGCGAACGGGTGGCGCGCGTCGTCCTGCTCGGCGACCTGAACGGCACCATGAACGACCGGTCGCTGAACGCGGTCACCGCGCAGATGCGCTCCACCCAGGGTGCGGCGGGCGACGGGTTCGGCTTCAGCTGGCCCGCCTCGTTCCCGATGGCCCGGATCGACCAGATCATGGTCAAGGGCGTCGAGCCGAAGGCGTCCTGGACCCTGGCGGCGACCGACAGCGACCACCTCCCGATCGCGGCGCGCGTGGAGCTGTGACGGCGATCGCACACGCGCAACCAGACGTTCACCGCAGGGCATAAATCGTCTGCGACAATTTGTTCCAGTCGAATACATAACGAAGACCCAGCCGTCGCCCGGCGTCCCTCCGAGGCGGCGGCTCTTCGTTCCGCCCCTGGTTCCGAGTGATCGCGAAAGGCCCCCTCCCCATGCCCCTGGCCCTCCTCGCCCTGGCCGTGAGCGCCTTCGGCATAGGCACGACGGAGTTCGTCATGATGGGGCTGCTCCCCAATGTGGCGGACGACCTGGACACGTCCGTGCCCACCGCCGGATACCTCGTGTCGGCGTACGCGATCGGCGTCGTCCTCGGTGCGCCTCTGCTCACCGGCCTCGGCTCGCGCATCCCGCGCAAGAAGATGCTGCTGCTCCTGATGGCAGTCTTCACCGTCGGCAACCTGGCCTCCGCGCTCGCCCCGGACTTCGGCTGGCTGATCGCGGGCCGCCTGCTCGCCGGACTGCCGCACGGCGCGTTCTTCGGCGTCGGCGCGGTCGTCGCCGCCCGGCTGGTCACCGAGGGCCGTCAGGCGCGGGCCGTCGCGACGATGTTCCTCGGCCTGACCGTGGCCAACATCGTCGGCGTACCCGCCGCCACGCTGCTCGGCCAGCACCTCGGCTGGCGCGCCACCTTCCTCGTGGTCGCGGCGATCGGCCTCGCCGCGATGGCGGCCCTCGCCCGCCTGGTACCCCACATCCCGGTCGAGGCGCACCAGGACGTCCGCCGCGAGGTGCGCGCTCTCGGCAACCGCCAGGTGGTCCTCGGCCTCCTCACCGCCGTCTTCGGCTTCGCCGGCGTCTTCGCGGTGTACGCGTACCTCTCGACCATGACCACGAAGGCGATGGGCTTCGGCGAGTCCGCCGTCACCCCGGTCCTGGCCCTCTTCGGCATCGGCATGACCCTGGGCGCCCTGGCCGCGGGCCCTCTCACGGACCGGGCGCTGCGCCCGACCCTGTACGGATCGCTGGGCGCCCTCGCGGTGGTCCTGGCGGTCTTCCCGTTCGTGGTGCACGTGCGGTGGGCGGCGCTGGTGCTGGTGGTGCTGCTGGGGGCGGTGGGGTTCATGACGACGACCCCGCTCCAGATGCTGGTCATGAACAAGGCGAAGGACGCCCCCACCCTGGCCTCCGCCTCCAACCACTCCGCCTTCAACCTGGCCAACGCGGGCGGCGCCTGGCTGGGCGGCGCGGCCATCGCGGCCGGCTGGGGCTGGACCTCCCCGGCCCCGGTGGGCGCGGCGCTCGCGGTGATCGGCCTGGCGCTCGCGGTGACGGCGGGCCGCCTGGACCGGGGGCCGGGGCGGAAGTCCCGCGTGGTGGCGGCCCACCCGGCCCGTCCGGCGTTCGAGGAGAAGGCGGCCACCGACGCTCTCCGTCCGTGACCGCCCACCCGCCTACGACGACTCGCGCCACCGGTTGGTGATCGGCAGCCGCCGGTCCTTCCCGAACCCCTTGGGCGAGATCTTCGTCCCCGGCGGGTACTGCCGCCGCTTGTACTCCGCCGTATCGACCATCCGCAGCGTCTTCGCCACCAGCTCCGCGTCGAACCCGGCCGCGACGATGGC
This sequence comes from Streptomyces sp. NPDC017448, assembly GCF_044330565.1. NCBI lineage: Bacteria > Bacillati > Actinomycetota > Actinomycetes > Kitasatosporales > Streptomycetaceae > Streptomyces > Streptomyces sp. NPDC017448. Next base: position 33,508 of record NZ_JBIRLM010000004.1, read on the forward strand.
GTCCATCCCCTGGTCCCGGTCCACGTACAGCTCCAGGATCGCGTCCAGCACCTCGTAGTCCGGCAGCGAGTCCGTGTCGACCTGCCCCGGCCGCAGCTCCGCGCTCGGCGGCTTGGTGATCGACGCCTCCGGGATCGGCGGGACCTGGCCCCGCTCCTCGGCCGCCCGGTTGCGCCACTTCGCCAGCCGGAAGACCGACGACTTGTACACGTCCTTGATCGGCCCGTACGCGCCGACCGCGTCCCCGTACAGCGTGGAGTAACCGACCGCCAGCTCGGACTTGTTGCCCGGCGCCAGCACGATCTGCCCCTCCTGGTTGGAGATGGCCATCAGCGTCGTACCGCGCAGCCGGGCCTGGAGGTTCTCCTCCGCGAGCCCGGTGAGCTCCAGCGACCCCATGTACGCGTCGAACATCGGCGCGATCGACACCGTACGGAAGTTGAGCCCGGTGCGCCGCGCCAGCTCGGCCGCGTCGCCCTTGGAGTGGTCCGAGGAGTACTTCGACGGCATGGAGACGCCGTACACGTTCTGCGCGCCGAGCGCATCGCAGGCGATGGCCGCGCAGATCGCGGAGTCGATGCCGCCGGAGAGCCCGATCAGCACACTGCTGAAACCGTTCTTCGCGGCGTACGCGCGCAGCCCGACCACGAGGGCGGAGTAGATCTCCTCCTCGTCCTCCAGCCGTTCCGCGTACCCGCCCGCCAACTCCGGCTCGTACGGCTCCACGGGACGGTCGGAGAGCACCACGTGATCGATGCGCAGCCCGTCGTCCACCACGCCCGAGGGCGGTTCGGGGGCCGCGGCGGGCAGCTCCAGGTCGAGGATGACGCTGCCCTCGGAGAACTGCGGGGCGCGGGCGATGACCTCGCCCTCCTTGTCGACGACGATCGAGTCGCCGTCGAAGACCAGCTCGTCCTGCCCGCCGATCATCGCCAGGTACGCCGTGGTGCAGCCGGCCTCCCGGGCCCGCTTGCGGACCAGCTCCAGCCGTGTGTCGTCCTTGTCCCGCTCGTACGGCGAGGCGTTGATGGAGAGCAGCAGCCCGGCGCCGGCGGAGCGGGCCGCCGGGACGCGCCCGCCGTCCTGCCACAGGTCCTCGCAGATCGCGAGGGCCACGTCGACGCCCCGGACCCGCACGACGGGCATCGAGTCGCCCGGCACGAAGTACCGGAACTCGTCGAACACCCCGTAGTTCGGCAGGTGGTGTTTGGCGAAGTCGAGCGCGATCCCGCCGCGGTGCAGCACGGCGGCGGCGTTGCGCGGGGAGCCGGCGGGCTGCCCGTAGCGCACCGCGGCGTGCTCGGAGCGGTCCAGGTAGCCGACGACGACCGGCAGTTCGCCGAAGCCCTCCGCGTCGAGCCGGGCGGCCAGCGCGCGCAGCGCCTGACGCGAGGCCTCGACGAAGGACGACCGCAGGGCCAGGTCCTCGACGGGGTATCCGGTCAGCACCATCTCGGGGAACGCCACAAGGTGGGCGCCCTGCTCGGCGGCGTGCCGGGTCCAGTGGACGATCGCCTCCGAGTTGCCGGTGAGGTCGCCGACGGTCGAGTCGATCTGATTCAGTGCGAGGCGTAGTTGAGGCACGGGCGCCAGTGTAATCGTCTTTCTGACGCAATGCCTCGGCGGCCCGGGCAAAATGTGCCCGGGCCCACCGAAGCCACAGGTCAAGGCAGCTTTCCCTCCTCGACCCGCGGTACGCCGGGAGGGTGGCCCCGAAGTGTCAGGCCCGGTACCCGAACACCGTCATCATCCCCGCCTCCGCGTGGTAGACGTTGTGGCAGTGGACCATCCACAGCCCCGGGTTGTCGGCGTCGAACTCCACCGTCAGCGACCGGTGCGGCAGCACGATCGCGGTGTCCTTGCGGGCCCCGGCGGCGTTCCCGCCGAGCGCGAAGGTGTGCCCGTGGAGATGGAGCGGGTGCCACATGGCCGTCGCGTTGTCGAAGACCAGCCGCACCCGCTCGCCCGCCTCCACCGGCCGCCGCTCCTTCGCGTCGTACGGCCGCCCGTCGAAGGCCCAGTCGTAGGCGGCCATCCCGCCGGTCAGCCGCATCCGGATCGTCCGGTCCGGCGCCCGGCCGCTCAGCGCCACCGACGGGTCCGGGGCCAGCCGCCCCGCCTCCACCAGCTTCCCGTCCAGCTCGGCGGGGCGTACGGAGGCACCGGGCGCGGCCCCGCCCCCGGTCCGCAGCACGGCGAGGGCGGACGCGTTCTTCCCCTCGGCCAGCGCGGTCAGCGGGAAGACCCCGTCCCCGGCGGTGGTGAGGACGTCGTACCGCTCGCCCATCCCCAGCAGCAGCGCGTCCCCCGTGGTGTGCCGGACCGGGAACCCGTCGGTGTGCGTCACGGTCAGCCGGTGTCCGCCGAGCGCGACCCGGAAGGCGGTGTCGCCGCCGGCGTTGATGATCCGCAGCCGGACACGGTCGCCGGGCCGCGCGGAGAAGACGGCCGGATCCTGCGGCAGCCGCCCGTTGACGAGGTAGTACGGGTAGGCCACGTCACCGGCGTCGCCCCCGAGCAGCTCGCTGCGGGCCCCCATCATCATCCGCGAGGGCCCGCCCCGGTCCGCTTCCTCCGCCCCGCTGTCGCCGGACATGGTGTGCGCGCCGTGGTCCATCCCGCCGCCCATGCCGCCGGACAGCTCCTCCAGGACGGCGTCCGGAGTGGACCCCTCCACCCCGTCGACCCAGTCGTCGAGGACGACCACCCACTCCTTGTCGTACGCCAGCGGCTCCTTCGGGTCCTCCACGATCAGCGGCGCGTACAGCCCCCGGTCCTGCTGGACGCCGGAGTGCGGGTGGAACCAGTACGTCCCCGGGTGCGGCACGGCGAACCGGTAGGCGAAGCCGGCCCCCGGCCCGATGCTCCGCTGGGTCAGCCCGGGGACCCCGTCCATGTCGTTGCGCAGGGCGAGCCCGTGCCAGTGCAGAGAGGTGGGCTCGGGCAGGTGGTTGGCGAGGGTGAGCGCGAGCGTGTCGCCCGCCGTCACCCGCACCTCGCGCCCCGGCAGCCGGTCCCCGTACGCCCAGGAGGCGACGGTCCGTCCGCCGCCGAGGTCGAGCCGGGTGCGGGCGGCGGTGAGGGAGACCTCGCGCACGGGGCCGGAGCCCCGCGCCGCCTCGGCCGCCCGGACCTCCTCGCCGTGGGGGGAGACGTACGGGCCGGATTCCCGCGCCGCTCCGGGCGCGTGCGTACCGCCGTGATCGCCGCCGCCGTCGGAACAGGCGGCGAGCGCTCCGGTTCCGGCGGCGGCGAGGGCTGCGCCGAGGACGGCGCGTCGGGTGGGTCGTGCGGACATGCTGAAGACACCTCTGGCGTGCTGGTGGTTCGGGAAGAGGAAAGGGGCGGAGGTGGGACGCCCCTCCTACACGCGCAGCACCGAGACGGCGGCGAGGACCGGTATCGGGGGTGGCGGATTCGGTCGCGGAGCCCGCAGGAGACCCGCGCCCGCCGGTGTGCCCGGGGGCCGCCCGTCGGCGCGGAGGCCGAGCAGCAGCCGGGCGGCGAGGAGGGCGAGCCCCCAGCCGCCGAGGACGGCGAGGCAGACGGAGAGCGGATCCATGCCGCTGGGGGGAGCCCCGGCGTCCGAGGCGGGGGAGCCGTGGGACGGCGGGCGCGGCGCGTCGACGCCGGACGGAGCCGGCACCGCCTCCCGGGCTCCGGCGGTCGTGTGGCCGGCCGCCGCGTGCCCGGCGGCCACGACGGCCTCCGCCGGGAAGGCGGGACCGTCGTGGCCGCCGGGCAGCGCGGCCGACGAGGAGGACGGGCCGCCGTGGTCGGCCGGATGCCCGACCGTGTGCATGGTGACGATGCCGAACAGCAGCGCGGCGAACAGCACCAGCTGCCCGTACGTCACGCCCCTGCTCCGCAGCTCACCCGCCATACGGGTCACCCTACCCCCGCCGGGTATACGGGCAGGCGTCGGCCCGACCGCTCCGCCCCCGCCCTCCGCACCGCCGGGCCATGGCCGGAGGCGGGACGGGTGGAACAGCGGCCGGCAGGGGGCCGGGCGGAACAGCGGGCGGAACAGGGAGCCGGCCGGAACAGCGGGCGGCCGCCGGGGTGCCGACGCCCCGCCGGCTCCGCCCGCTCCGGTTCACCCGTGCCCCGATGTCTCAGCTGCGGGAATACACCTTCTCCGCCCAGCCGGCGATCTGCTCCTCGGTCAGGTGCTGCGCCAGGTCGGCCTCGCTGATCATGCCGACCAGCTTCTTGTTCTCGACGACGGGCAGGCGGCGGATGCGATGGGTCTGCATCTCCTCCAGGACCGCCTCCACACCGGCCCCCGCATCGATCCAACGGGGCGTGCCCTGCGCGAGATCGCCCGCCGTGACCTTGGCCGGGTCGTGGCCCTTGGCCACACAGCCGACCACGATGTCGCGGTCGGTGATGATGCCGACCATCCGGTCCGAGTCGCCGTTGGCCGAGACGGGCAACGCGCCCACGTTGTGCTCGCGCATCAACTGCGCCGCACGGTCCAGCGTCTCGTGGGCCGGGATCCAGCGGGCCCCGCTGTGCATGATGTCTTTGGCGGTCGTCATGGGGGATTTCCTCCTGCGTGCCGATGGCACTGCCGTACGGCCCCGAGCGCCACCCATCGTCACCGGCCCGCCGGGGCGGCGCGACCGCACTCGCCCGTTCGGGTGCACGACGCCTCCACCGCCCACCGTGACCCCGGGGAACCCCGTCCCGCGGAGGCCGTGAAGGCCGGGAAGCGGCCCGCGGACCCCCGTACGTCAACGGGCCGGAAACCGGCCGCGACCCGGCTGCCGGGCCCGGGTGCGACGGCCGCCGACCGCCGGGGGTGGCCGCGTGCTCCCTCTCACACCGGGTGCGTAATGTGGGTGAAATCCCGGGTCGTGATACTGGCAGTGTCCCCCTACCCCGGGCGGTGGTGCACGGACCGTCTGAACTGCAAGGATGTGGCAATGGACAAGCAGCAGGAATTCGTCCTCAGGACCCTTGAGGAGCGCGACATCCGCTTCGTGAGGCTGTGGTTCACCGACGTCCTCGGGTTCCTCAAGTCCGTCGCCGTCGCCCCGGCCGAGCTGGAGCAGGCATTCGACGAGGGCATCGGCTTCGACGGTTCGGCGATCGAGGGCTTCGCGCGGGTCTACGAGTCGGACATGATCGCCAAGCCGGACCCGGGCACGTTCCAGATCCTGCCCTGGCGCGCGGAAGCCCCGGGCACCGCGCGGATGTTCTGCGACATCCTGATGCCGGACGGATCCCCCTCCTTCGCGGACCCGCGCTACGTGCTGAAGCGCATCCTCGCCAAGACCTCGGACCTCGGCTTCACCTTCTACACCCACCCCGAGATCGAGTTCTTCCTGCTGAAGAACAAGCCGGTCGACGGCACCCGCCCGACCCCGGCGGACAGCTCCGGCTACTTCGACCACACGCCGCAGAACGTGGGGATGGACTTCCGCCGCCAGGCGATCACGATGCTCGAATCGATGGGCATCTCGGTCGAGTTCAGCCACCACGAGGGCGCGCCGGGCCAGCAGGAGATCGACCTGCGGTACGCGGACGCGCTCTCCACGGCGGACAACATCATGACGTTCCGCCTGGTGATGAAGCAGGTGGCGCTGGAACAGGGCGTGCAGGCCACGTTCATGCCCAAGCCCTTCTCGGAGTACCCGGGTTCGGGCATGCACACCCACCTCTCCCTCTTCGAGGGCGACCGCAACGCCTTCTACGAGTCGGGCGCGGAGTACCAGCTCTCCAAGGTCGGCCGCTCCTTCATCGCCGGACTGCTGCGGCACGCCGCGGAGATCTCCGCCGTCACCAACCAGTGGGTCAACTCCTACAAGCGCATCTGGGGCGGCTCCTCCCGTGCGGCCGGCGCGGGCGGCGAAGCCCCCTCGTACATCTGCTGGGGCCACAACAACCGCTCCGCCCTCATCCGCGTCCCGATGTACAAGCCGGGCAAGACCGGCTCCGCCCGCGTCGAGGTCCGCTCGATCGACTCGGGCGCCAACCCGTACCTCACGTACGCGGTCCTGCTCGCCGCCGGACTCAAGGGCATCGAGGAGGGCTACGAACTCCCGGCCGGCGCCGACGACGACGTCTGGGCCCTCTCCGACGCCGAACGCCGCGCGATGGGCATCGAACCGCTCCCGCAGAACCTGGGCGAGGCGATCTCCCTGATGGAGAAGAGCGAACTGGTCGCCGAGACGCTGGGCGAGCACGTCTTCGACTTCTTCCTCCGCAACAAGAAGCAGGAGTGGGAGGAGTACCGCAGCGAGGTCACGGCCTTCGAGCTGAAGAACCTGCTGCCGGTGCTGTAGCGCGGGCCGGAAGCAGGACGGCTCCGGAACGGGGGCGGGCCGGCGGCGGACTGCCGACGGGCCGCCCCCGTTCCCGTCGCCCTGGGCCGCCGGTGGGCCGGTCGGCGTCGAGGAAGGCCCTGCGCGCCCCGTCGACGTCCACCGAGCGCGGGCCGCCCCGCCGACGTGTCTTCTCCCCGCTCCGGATCGGCATGGACCATGGGGAGGCTCTGCCCTTAGCCTGACCCTCGTTCGAAGATCAACATGTCGGGCGGGTTCTCGGAACGCCGCTCGCAGGGGGCGTGCCGTGCACGGCAGGGGGAGTGCGTGATGTCAGGCAGAGCAGGGCTCGTGAGGACGCTGGCGGGGGTCGGACTCGTCCTGGGGGTGATCGGGTCCATCACCGCCTGGTTCCTGTCGTTCGAGGGGTATCTGCCGGGCGACTCCATGGTGCGGGCCTGGGCCACCCCGAAGGACCGGCCCGGTGATGACGAGGCCAACGGAAGTTGGGTCGTGGGGGACGTCGCCGTCCGCAGCCGGTTCGACGCGGTGACCGGTTTCGGCATCGCCGAGGGGGAGGACGGGAAGAAGCGCTGGGAGTTCGTACCGCCCGGCCGCTCGCAGATCTGCGGGAGCGCGCCCCGCGCGGACGAGGGGGTCCTCCTGGTCGCGTACGGCACGGAGAGCGGGGCCGCCGCCGGAGTGAGCGGCACGCCCGCTCCGCCGGGCAGGGGTAAGGGCTGTGGGACCGTCCTCGCCTTCGACGTCAAGGACGGGCGGGAGCTGTGGAGCGCCCCGCGGGCCGTCTCGGACGGCAGGTTCCCCGGGGACGGGTTCCTGGAGGCGGGGGGCGGTCTGGCGTTGATCCACGACGAACGGACCGACCAGGAGGCGCGGGCGCCGGGCGCCAACCGTTCCCTGCGCGCCCTCGACCTCCGCACGGGCAAGGCCCGTTGGACGGCGGCCGTCCCCGGCACGTGCGGGGTGTGGGACACGGTCGTGGGCAAGGAACAGGTCCACGCCGTGCTGGCCTGCGGCGAGGAGAACGCGGACGGTCCGGACTCCCTCGGCGGCGGGGACGTCGAGCTGACGGCGGCTGCCTTCGACCGCACCACCGGCGCCCTGCGGTGGAACGTTCCCATCGACGCCCGCCGCCCCGTGCCCACGGACGCCGGCGTGGTCATCGAGTCGGCCGACCCCTTGGTGCTGAGGGTCGCGCGGTCCTCGAACGGCAACTCGGGCGAGGAGACGGGGGCGTTCGTCGCCTTCGACCAGAACGGACGTCCTCGGCCGGGCGTCGAACTCAGCGGCGACTACGGCCAGATCGACGCGGCGGAGGTCGTCGGTGAGCGGATGTACGCACTGGCGTGGACGTATCACAAGGGGCGGCACTACCGGTTGATCGCCTTCGACCTGAAGACCGGCGAAGAGGTGTGGAACGAGGAGTTGGACGAGCCCGCGGCCGGGCTGACCGTGCGGGGCGACCGGATCAACGTGCTGTGCGAGTGGTCGACCCAGTCCAGCGCCATCACCGAGCTGCTCGTGTACGACGCCGGGAACGGGGAGGAACTCGACGAGCGCCATTTCCGTGAGGAGGCGCCCAGCGGTCACTTCTTCGAGCACGACGGTCGGATCATTGTCACCGGCGCGGCCGGGGGCCATGCCTTCACCGCGTTCGAGCGCTGGTGAGGACGGCTTTCTCCTGCCGCCTGACAGGCCGCCGCCCGAGGCGCGCGTCCTCGGCCCCGACCGTCCGGAGCCGGGGCCGGGGCCGCGGCGCCCAGGTCAGTACTGGTGACCCGGCCAGTGCGGGTCCTCCCAGCGATCCGGTCCGCTGAGGCCGATCAGGCGGATGCGGTGCAGCAGCGTCCCGCAGCCGTCCCGGGTGCGCAGCCGCGTCGGGGCGTGGCGGACGAGCCAGGTGGAGAGTTCGCCGCGCAGCCCGCTCTCGTCCTCATCGTTCCAGGCGTCCCACGGCAGTTGATCGCCCAGCAGCCCGTACTCCCACGCGGCGGCGGCCTCCCTCAGGTGCCGGTCGGACACCTCGTCGTCGACCGACTCCCATACGGTGAGCCAGGGAACCGCCGTGCCCGCCGCCTCGGCGCACAGGGACAGCAGTTCGTGCGCGGGCACGGCGGGTGCCGGGTCCAGGAGGTTCTGGGCCCACCACGCGTGCAGGAACTCCCGGACAGCAGCGCTCTGTTGCGCGGGCCACCGCTGCCAGTTGCCCCGGGCGAACGAGCGGCCGACCTCGTACATGCCGAACATCGGCTCCACCTCGCCGCGGACCAACGCCCGGGCGAACTGGGGCAGGATCCGTCGCAGCACCGCTCCGTGGTCGTCCCAGTCGGGGGCGTCCCAGGTGCGGCGGAGGAGATCCGGGGCGAGGGGCACGCCGGGGGCCTTCAGCAGCGCCAGCTCCTCCGGGCTGCCCCAGTGACACTCGCACTGGACCTCGCCGGGGTGCGCGGTCATGCCGCGGAAGGTGACGGCCAGCCCGTCCAGGGCGCGGTCGAGCCGGGGCCGGGTGGGGGTGGTGTCGGGAAGCATGGTGATCGCAGCCTCGGGGTACTCCAGCGGGCTTCCGCCTGCCGAAGATCGCCACCTTACGCGGCAGGGCCGACCGGGCCGCCGGGGGCGTCCCTTGGCCTGTACCCGCTCCGCGCCCGTACCGTCGCGGGACGGTACGGGCGCGGGGAGGAGTGGCGCGCCGGAGGACGAGCGGGGCCCTACACCGGTGGCGTTCCCGGTGGGGACGGGGCCGGGGGCGGGTGGGGCAGCGGGGGGCCGGGGTCCGGCGGGGTTTTCGGGGGGCCGCTGCCGTGTCTGCCGTCGTTCGCGAGCCTGCGCGTGGTCAGGCCGTAGACGCCGAGGGGCGGGAACAGGTCGACGCGGCGCGGGTAGCCGCCCTCGGCGCAGTCCTCGCAGAGCAGGTCGCGGCCGGCGGGGGTGTGCCGGGCCACGGCGACCGGGGCGGACCAGCACGCCTCGCAGGTGCGGACGTCGGTCGGGGAGAGGGCGATCATGCGGGCCTCCCGGGCGCTGCCGGTAAGGCCGGACGGGTGTCGCGCATCAGGTGCCTCCGTCGTGGGTGGGGCTGATGGGGTCGGCGGGGTCGAGGCGGTCGGTGGGGCCGGCGGGGCTCATCTGCGGGTGTCCCGCCAGGCGCGGACCAGCCGGGTGGCGTCGGGGCAGTTCACGCCGGTCCGGCAGGCGGTGCAGGTCGTCGTGTGGCCGAGCAGGGCGCGGTAGGCCGTGTCGGAGGATTCGGTCGTGTTCACGTTCGCCTCTCTGCTGATCTCGGCCCAGACGTATTCGGAGGTGCGGGTCAGCCTGTGCCCGTAGCGGTCCGCCGTGGCCAGGGCGGCTAGCACGGCCGCGTGGGCGGCCTCACTCAGCTCGGCGGGGAGATCGGCCTCCACGCGGAAGGCGTCCGGCTCGGCGAACGCACGCGGTTCGGTGCCCGTGGCGGCGGCGAGCATGCCGGTCAGCGCCGCAACCCGCGCTTGTGCAGAGCGCACACTTCTCCCCCGGGGCCTCTCGTTACTCCATGTAATGCTGAGTATTCAGCTTCAACCTGATGGGTTAGCTTTGTCAACAGCGACGCCCATATCGACGCCGAACACACGGAGCTGCTCAAATGCCACGTGATAAGTCGTACTTGAAGGTGGCGGACGAGCTGCGGGCTCGCGTGCGGGCCGGTGAATGGGCGGTCGGGGAGAAGCTGCCGTCCCGGGCGCGGTTCGCCGAGGAGTTCGGGGTCGGCCGGTCCGTGGCCCAGCGGGCCATGGAGCACCTGATCGTCGAAGGCATCCTGGAAGGCCGCGCCGGTTCGGGCACGTACGTCCGGCGGCCCCGCGAGCGTCGGCGCATGATCCGCTCGCGCCACAGCGAGCAGCGCGGTGCCGGCCCCTTCGCCTCGAACATGAAGGAGCTCGACCACGAGGCGGAGTGGGAGTGCACCAGCGCGGCGCGCGTTCCCGCGACGGAGGACATCGCCGAACGGCTGGCGATCGAGCCCGGCGACCCCTGCGTCGTGACGGACTACGAATTCCTCGCCGACGGCATGCCCGTGCAACTGGCCAAGAGTTGGGAGCCGATGGCCATCACGGACGGCACGCCGGTCCTGCTCCCGGAGATGGGCCCGCGCGGCAAGATCGGCGTCGTCGAGCGCATGCGGTCCATCGGCGTGGACATCGCCACCGGCATCGAACTGGTCCGCCCGGCCCGTGCGACGAGGGAACAGGCCAACCTGCTCGGGATCTCCGTGGGCGACCTGGTCATCGCGATCGAGCGCACGTACTTCGACGACGAGGGCCGCCCCGTGGAGACCGCCGACATCGTCGTGCCGGACATCCGGTGGGAGATCGCCTACGAGATCCGCGTGAAGCGTCCGGAGTCCTGAGGCCCCCGCCCCCTCGCGGCCTGAGGAAAGGGCCGCTGCGCCGGGCACCGGGGCGGGTGGCGGGGTCGGGGCTGCCGGCCCGGCGCCGGGCGGGTGGTCTTCGGCCCGGACGGCTCGCACGGGCGGCGGGGTCCGGGGTCCGGGAGGGGCCGCCCCCTACGCGAACCCCCGCCCCATCTCGTCCAGGATCTCGTCGATCACCGCCGCCGGTTCGCGGGCCAGGTCCTCCTCGATCCACATGCGCATCGCGATCCGGAGCGAGGAGAGGAAGCCCGCCGCCAGGACGATCGGGCGGACCGGGGCCGAGGTGGGGCCGGGACGGGCGGCCACCGCTTCCGCCAGGTCGCGTTCCAGGGCGGCGTGGTTGGCCAACTGGCGTGCCAGCAGCGAAGGGTGACGCATCGCCAACCGGGTGCGGATCGCCCACTCGCGCTCCGGAGGCGCCACCCGGTCCGCGAACTGGGCCACCGCCGCGCGCAGGGCGGGCCAGGCCGGCTCGTCCGCCGGGCGGTCGCGCACCGTGCGGACCAGGGCCCTGATCTGCTGCTCCTCGCCGTAGAGGAGGGCGTCCTCCTTGTTGGTGAAGTAGTTGGAGAACGTTCTGCGGGAGATCCCGGCCGCGTCCGCCACCGCCTCGACCGTCACCTGGTCGAAGCCGTGTTCCACCGTCAGGCGCAGGGTCGCCTCGTGCACGGCCTGCCGAGTGGCTTCCTTCTTGCGTTCCCGGAGCCCCGGGCCCGCGGCGCTGCTGTCCATGCCCGCATTATCCCCCGGGGGCAGAATAGTTGCGCAGTGGGCAAAATTGCGCAGTGTGCATGTATGGTGAAGCCTTCTCCCTCTCGTACAGGCGTGCCCGTACCCGTGCAGCAGTCCGGCGCGGGCGGCCCCGTACGGGTCTCGTACGACCATTTCCGGAGGTTGCGCGTGAGCGCAGCAGAGACCGCCGCCCCGGCCGGGGCCCCCGCCGCACCCATGGACCACCGGCACGTCCTGCGCGCCCTGAGCGGGCTGCTCATCGTGCTGTTCGTGGCGATGATCAGCAGCACCGTGGTCTCGGTCGCGCTCCCGCAGATCATCGGATCGCTCGACGGCACGCAGTCGCAGTACACCTGGGTCGTCACCGCGACCCTGCTCGCCTCCACGGCCTCCACCCCGATCTGGGGCAAGCTCGCCGACCTGTTCAGCAAGAAACTGCTGCTTCAGGTGGCCATCGGTCTCTTCGTCGTCTCCTCGGTCGCCTGCGGGTTCGCCCGGTCCACCGAGCAGCTCATCGCCTTCCGCGCCGTCCAGGGGCTCGGCATGGGCGCGCTCCAGGTGCTGGTCCAGGTGATCATCGCCGCGATGATCAGCCCGAAGGAGCGCGGGCGCTACAACGGCTACCTCGGCGGGGTCATGGCCGTCGCCACCGTCGGCGGACCGCTCCTCGGCGGGTTCATCACCGACGCCTCCTGGCTCGGCTGGCGCTGGTGCTTCTTCGTCGCCGTGCCCTTCACCCTGCTCGCCTCCGTGATCCTCGGCCGCACCCTGCACCTCCCCGAGGTCCGCCGGTCCGACGCCAAGGTCGACTACCTCGGCGCCGCGCTCATCGCGGCCGGGGTCAGCCTCCTGCTGCTCTGGGTCACCTTCGTCGGCGACGACTTCGACTGGCTCTCCTGGCAGACCGCCCTCATGGCCGGCGGCAGCGTGCTGATCCTCGCCGCGGCCGTCCTCGTCGAGGGCCGGGTCAAGGAGCCCGTCGTCCCGCTCCACGTCGTCCGCCGCCGGGACCCCGCCCTCGCCATCGTCGCCAGCCTCGCGGTCGGCATGGCCATGTTCGGCGGCGCGGTCTTCCTCGGCCAGTACTTCCAGATCGGCCGCGGCTACTCGCCCACCGAGGCGGGCCTCCTCACCATCCCGCTGATGGCGGGCGTGCTCGTCTCCTCGACCGTCGCCGGACGCCTCGTCTCCACGACCGGCAAGGTCAAGCCGTTCATCGTCGCCGGGGTGGTCGTCCTCGCCGCCGGTTTCCTCGGGCTCTCCTTCATCGACCACGAGACCTCGCTCGTGATGGTGTCGCTGGGGATGCTCGGCGTCGGCGTCGGGGTCGGCATGTCGATGCAGAACCTCGTCCTCGTCCTCCAGAACACCGTCCCGCTCAGCGAGATCGGCGCGGCCAGCGGCGCGATCACCTTCTTCCGCTCCCTCGGCGGCACCATGGGCGTCTCGGTGCTCGGCGCGGTCCTCGCCCACCAGGTCTCCGTCAAGATCACCGACGGGCTGACCGGGCTCGGCGTCGACCCCTCCGCCACCGGCTCCGGAGGCTCCACCCTCAACCTCGCCGCCATGCCGCCCGAGGTCCAGGAGATCGTCCGGGCCGCGTACGGGGACGCCACCGGCCACATCTTCCTCATCTCCGCCGGCATCGCGGTGGTCGGCGTCGTCGCCTCCCTGTTCCTGACGCCCACCAAGCTGCGGGACAGCGTCGACCTGTAGGCGGCGCGAGGAGCGAAGCCGGCGCTCCGACGGCCCGCCCCCGTGCCCGGACCGGGTGCGGGGGCGGGCTGTTGTACTGTTACGACCCCGCGCAGGCCGCCCCCGGGCAGGCCCGCGCACCACCCCCGTGCACCACGGGGGCCGACGCGATCGAACCAGGAGGTGAGACCCATTACCGCTGGATCAGACCGGGTGCTCACCCCGCGCGATCACGTCGTACGGCCGGGAACGGCGGCAGCAGCCGACCGGACGGACTAGGACGATCGCCGAGCGCCCATCGGTTTCCCCGAAAGGCCCCGCTCGTATGACCGTTCACACCGCCGACCTCCTCTCCACCACCGTCCTCGCCCTCCGCCGCGCCGGCTGCGTCTTCGCCGAGGACGAGGCCCGCCTCCTGCACGAGGCCGCCGCCACCCCTGACGAACTCTCCTCGCTCGTCGAACGCCGCGCCGCCGGGCTGCCGCTCGAACACCTCCTGGGCTGGGCGGAGTTCGGCGGCCGCCGCTACGCCGTGGACGCGGGCGTCTTCGTGCCCCGCCGCCGTACGGAGTTCCTCGTGGCGCAGGCCGCCGCCCTCGCCCCCCGGCGGGCCGTCGTCGTCGACCTCTGCTGCGGTTCCGGCGTCCTCGGCGCCGCCCTGGCCACCGCGTCGGACGCCGCCGAACTGCACGCGTGCGACGTCGAGCCCGCCGCCGTACGGTGCGCCCGGCGCAACGTGGGCGAGCTGGGGCACGTGTACGAGGGCGACCTCTTCGACCCCCTCCCCGACGCCCTGCGCGCCCGGGTCGACGTACTCCTCGCCAACGTCCCCTACGTCCCCACCGACGACGTCGCCCTGCTGCCCGCCGAGGCCCGCGTCCACGAACCGCGCGTCGCCCTGGACGGGGGCGGCGACGGCCTCGACGTCATGCGCCGGGTCGCCGCCGGGGCGCCGGAGTGGCTCGCCCCCGGCGGCAGCCTGCTCGTCGAGGCGAGCGAGCGGCAGCGGGAGAGGGCGGTGGAGATCCTGCGCGCCGCCGGCCTCACCCCCCGGGTCCTGGTCTCCGAGGAGCTGTACGCCACCGTCCTGGTGGGGACCGCCGGGGCCGGGGCCGGGGGAGCGGCGGCCGGGAACGGCTCAGCCGCGCCCCGCGCGACGGGGACCGCACCGGCCGCGGGGCCTGCCGCCACCCCGAACCCGCCGGCACAGGACTAGGCTCGGAGAGCTGTGACGCGGCCACGTGGCCGCGCCGCCGCGACACCACGCTAGGCAGTTCGGTTCGGCTGGCAGGAGAGCACGGGATGACGACCGCGCCGGGGCGCAGGAGCAGCACGTTCACCAGGCTGCTGCGGCACGGATTCACCGACCCCTCCGCCGCCGAGCAACTCCTCGACCTGGACGCGCTCGCCTCCGTACGGTCCGATCCGGTCCTGCTGGAGGCGCTCGGGGCGACCGCCGACCCGGACCTGGCCCTGCGCGGGCTGGTCCGGATCGCCGAGGCGGGCGAGGAGGGCGACCGGCAAATGCTGCTCGACACCCTCGTCACCGCCAAACCCCTGCGCGACCGGCTCCTCGGGGTCCTCGGCGCCTCCGAGGCGCTGGGGGACCACCTGGCCCGGCACCCGCGCGACTGGCAGACGCTCGTCACGTACGAGGCGGCCGACCTGCACCCGGGCGTCGCCGAGTTCGAGCACGGGCTCGCCGACGCCACCGACCCCGACGCGCTGCGGGTCGCCTACCGCCGGTGCCTGCTCACCCTCGCCGCCCGGGACGTCTGCGGGACCACCGGCCTCGCCCAGACCGCCGCCGAACTGGCCGACCTCGCCACCGCCACCCTGCGCGCCGCCCTCGCCATCGCCCGTACGGCCGCCCCCGAGGACGCCGCGCAGTGCCGGCTCGCCGTCGTCGCGATGGGCAAGTGCGGCGGGCGCGAGCTGAACTACGTCTCCGACGTCGACGTCATCTTCGTCGCGGAGGCGCGCGAGGGGGTCGACGAGACCAAGGCCATGCAGGCCGCCACCCGGCTCGCCGCCCACCTGATGCGGATCTGCTCCGAGACCACCGTCGAGGGCACCATCTGGGAGGTCGACGCCAACCTCCGCCCCGAGGGCCGCAACGGGCCGCTGGTCCGCACCCTCAGCTCCCACCTCGCCTACTACCAGCGCTGGGCCAAGACCTGGGAGTTCCAGGCCCTGCTGAAGGCGCGCGCGGTGGCCGGCGACCCCGAGCTGGGCGCGGAGTACGTGGACGCCGTCTCCCCGCTGGTCTGGCAGGCCGCCGACCGCGAGAACTTCGTCCCCGACGTGCAGAAGATGCGCCGCCGCGTCGTCGACAACATCCCCGCCGACCGGGTCGACCGGGAGCTGAAGCTCGGACCCGGCGGCCTGCGGGACGTCGAGTTCGCGGTGCAGCTGCTCCAGCTGGTGCACGGCCGCAGCGACGCCTCCCTGCGCAGCGGCTCCACCCTGGAGGCGCTGCGGGCGCTCGCCGAGGGCGGGTACGTGGGGCGCGCGGACGCCGCCCAGCTCGACGAGGCGTACCGCTTCCTGCGCGCCATGGAGCACCGCATCCAGCTCCACCGGCTCCGCCGCACCCACCTGGTCCCCGACGACGGGGCGGACCTGCGGCGGCTCGGCCGGTCGCTCGGGATGCGCACCGATCCGGTGGCCGAGCTGAACAAGGCGTGGAAGCGGCACGCCTCCGTCGTACGGCGGCTGCACGAGAAGATCTTCTACCGGCCGCTGCTGGACGCCGTCGCCCAGCTCGCCCCCGGGGAGTCGCGGCTCAGCGCGAAGGCCGCCGCGATCCGCCTGGAAGCGCTCGGGTACGCCGACCCCGCCGCCGCCCTGCGGCACCTGGAGGCCCTCTCCTCCGGGGTGACCCGCAAGGCCGCCATCCAGCGCACCCTGCTGCCGGTGCTGCTCGGCTGGTTCGCGGACTCCGCCGACCCGGACGCCGGGCTCCTCGGCTTCCGCAAGGTGTCCGACGCGCTCGGCAAGACGCCGTGGTACCTGCGGCTCCTGCGGGACGAGGGCGCCGCCGCGGAGAACCTCGCCCGGGTCCTCTCCGCCGGCCGCCTCGCCCCGGACCTGCTCATGCGGGCCCCGGAGGCGGTGGCGATCCTCGGCGACCCGGAAGGGCTCACGCCCCGCACCCGGACCCACCTGGAACAGGAGGTGCTGGCCGCGGTGGGGCGGGCCGGGGACGCGGAGTCGGCGGTCGCGGTGGTGCGCGGGGTGCGCCGCCGGGAGCTGTTCCGTACGACGGCCGCCGACCTCATCGGCTCGTACGGCACCGAGGACAGCCCGGCCGAGCAGGACCACGGGGCCCTCGTCGACCGCGTCGGCTCGGCCGTCACCGACCTGAACGCCGTCACCGTCGCGGGCGCGCTGCGGGCCGCCGTACGGGAACGGTGGGGCGACACCCTGCCGACCCGGTTCGCCGTCATCGGCATGGGCCGCTTCGGCGGCCACGAGCTGAGCTACGGCTCCGACGCGGACGTCCTCTTCGTCCACCAGCCGCGCGAGGGCGTCAGCGACGAGGAGGCGGCCAAGGCCGCCAACGCGGTCGTCTCCGAGATGCGCCGACTGCTCCAGCTGCCGACCGCCGACCCGCCGCTGCTGATCGACGCCGACCTGCGCCCCGAGGGCCGGACCGGGCCGATGGTGCGCACGCTGAAGTCCTACGACGCCTACTACCGGCGCTGGGCGCTGGTCTGGGAGAGCCAGGCCCTGCTGCGGGCCCAGCCGGTGGCGGGCGACGAGGAGGTGGGCCGCGCCTTCGTCGAGTTGATCGACCCGCTCAGGTACCCGGCGGAGGGGCTCGGCGAGGACGCCGTACGCGAGATCCGCCGCCTCAAGGCGCGCATGGAATCGGAGCGGATGCCGCGCGGCGCGGACCCCACGCTCCACACCAAGCTGGGGCGGGGCGGGCTGAGCGACGTCGAATGGACCGTGCAGCTGATGCAGATGCGGCACGGATGGACGGAGCCGGGGCTGCGCACGACGCGCACGCGCGAGGCGCTGGCCGCCGCGTGCGCCGCGGAGCTGATCCCGGCGGAGGAGGCGCAGACGCTGGACGAGGCGTGGGTGCTGGCGTCCCGGGTGCGCAACGCGCTGATGCTGGTACGGGGACGGCCGGGCGACACGTTCCCCTCGGACTCGCGGGAGCTGGCGGCGGTGGGGCGCTACCTGGGGTACGAGCCGGGGCACGTGGGGGACATGCTGGACGACTACCGGCGGATCACCCGGCGGGCCCGGGCGGTGGTGGAGGAGCGGTTCTACGGAGCCGCCTAGGGCCCGGCCCCCGCAGGGGGCCGGTGAGGATCCGGCTCCCGCACGGGGCTCTGAGGACCCGGCCCCCGCACGGGGGCCGCACAGGGCCCGGCCCCGGGCGGCCGCGTGCCGACGCCGGCGGCCCCGCACCAGGCCCCCCCAGGTTCCGGAGGGACTGCGCGGGGGCCCGCCGGGCCGGGGCCCCTACGCCTTGGGGGCGGCGGTCGCCGCCGGTTCCGGGGCCTGGCGTGGCAGGCGGGTGGCGCGGAGAGCGGTCAGGCGGCTCTCGCGGTCCGGAACCCACCTCGGCAGGTGCTGCGGCAGCGCCCCGTACCAGGCGCGGGAGACCGCGTACCCGAAGGCGAGGCAGACCATGCCGCCCACCGCGTCCAACCAGAAGTGGTTGGCGGTGGCCACGATGACGACCAGGGTGAGCGTCGGGTAGAGCAGGCCCAGGATGCGGGCCCAGGGCGCCGAGGCCAGGGCGAAGATCGTCAGGCCGCACCAGAGGGACCAGCCGATGTGCATCGAGGGCATCGCCGCGTACTGGTTCGACATGTTCTTGAAGTTGCCCGAGGCCATCGAACCCCACGTCTCGTGCACGAGCACGGTGTCGATGAAGTTCGCGCCGTTCATCAGCCGGGGCGGCGCCAGCGGGTAGAGGTAGTAGCCGAGCAGCGCCACGGCCGTCGTCGCGAAGAGGACCAGCCGCGTCGCCGCGTAACGGCCCGGATGGCGGCGGAACAGCCAGACGAGGACGCCGATCGTCACGACGAAGTGCAGCGTCGCGTAGTAGTAGTTCATCGACACGACCAGCCACGTCACGGAATCGACCGCGTGGTTGACCGTTTCCTCGAAGGCGAGGCCGAGCGACTTCTCCGCCGACCAGATCCAGTCCGCGTTGCGCAGCGCCTGGGCCTTCTGTTCCGGGACCGCGTTGCGCACGAGCGAGTACAGCCAGTAACTGACCGCGATGAGCAGGATCTCGAACCAGAGCCGGGGTCGGCCGGGCGTCCGCAGCGAGCGGAAGCGGTCCGTCCAGCCGGACTTTCCGGAAGCCGGGGGAGCGGCGGGGGGCTCGGGGGCGGTATCGGTGACCGCCTCGGCCGGGATGGGTGAAGAACCGGCCGCCGACCGGTCTTCCTGCGCTGTCACCTGTGTTTCACCCATAGGCAGAGAGTCTTCCATAGAGGTGTCCCCGCCCTCGATCATCCTCCGGTCGGGTTCTCGCCGCACTTCCTGCGCCTCAAGGACGAGGAGGCGACCCCGGGCCGCCTCCGGGGCCCGAGGCGGTCGAACCGCGGACCACCAGCTCGGGCATGAAGACGAACTCGCTGTGCGGGGCCGGGGTTCCGCCGATCTCCTCCAGGAGCGTGCGGACGGCGGCCTGGCCCATCGCCGTCACCGGCTGCCGGATCGTCGTCAGCGGCGGATCCGTGAACGCTATGAGCGGGGAGTCGTCGTAGCCGACCACCGAGAGGTCGCGCGGCACGTCCTTCGACAGCCGGCGGGCCGCCCGGATCGCCCCGAGCGCCATCATGTCGCTCGCGCACACCACCGCGGTGCAGCCGCGCTCCAGCAGGGCGGAGGCGGCGGCCTGGCCGCCTTCCAGCGTGTACAGGGAGTGCTGGATCAGCTCCTCCACCTCGTCCGGCGCGAGCCCGAGCTGCTCCCGCACCGTCGCGTGGAAGCCCTCGATCTTGCGGAGCACGGGGACGAAGCGCTTCGGGCCGACCGCCAGGCCGATGCGGGTGTGGCCGAGCGCCACCAGGTGCGTCACCGCCAGGCGCATCGCCGCCCGGTCGTCCGGGGAGATGAACGGCGCCCGCACCTGGGCGGAGAAGCCGTTCACCAGGACGAAGGGGACGCCCTGGCCGCGCAGTTGCTCGTAGCGCTGCATGTCGGCGGAGGTGTCCGCGTGCAGGCCGGAGACGAAGATGATGCCGGAGACGCCCCGGTCCACCAGCATCTCGGTGAGCTCGTCCTCGGTGGAGCCGCCGGGCGTCTGGGTCGCCAGCACCGGGGTGTAGCCCTGCCGGGTCAGCGCCTGGCCGATGACCTGGGCCAGCGCGGGGAAGATCGGGTTCTCCAGCTCCGGCGTGATCAGGCCCACCAGCCCCGCGCTGCGCCTGCGCAGCCGCACCGGGCGTTCGTAGCCGAGGACGTCGAGCGCCGCGAGGACGGATTCGCGGGTGGTCGCCGCGACTCCGGGCTTGCCGTTCAGGACCCGGCTGACCGTTGCTTCGCTGACCCCCGCCTGAGTTGCGATATCGGCAAGCCGTGCGGTCATGGACGGGACTGTACCGGGCCCGCCCCGGATTGCCCACCGTCCGCGGAGCGGCCCGGGGGAGGGGTGCGGAGGGCTTTTCGGCAACGTCTTGCAAGGAGTTGCGGCGGGGGGGCGCGCTCTGCGGCCGGGCGGTCGCACGGCGGTCGCACCCCCTCCCGCCTGCCCTTGCCAGGGTTCGGCGGAGGTCGTCAAGAGGGTTGACGGCAACCTTGAGGACACGCCAATGTAACGATCGCCAGTGCTTGCAGAAATCTTCCGCAAAGTCTTTCGGTCGTCTTTCATCCTTGTTACGTTCACGTCGACCCGGCGCCGCGACGGAGCGGTACGGCAGTTGAAGGAGTTCAGATGCGACGTGGCATAACGGCCACCGCCCTGGTCGCGGCCCTGGCGCTCGCGGCGACCGCCTGCGGCAGCGACGACGAGTCCGGAAGCAAGGGCTCGGGCGAGCTCTCCGGCACGGTGACCTGGTGGGACACCTCCAGCGTCGGCAGCGAGGACAAGGTCTTCAAGAAGCTGGCCGAGGGCTTCGAGAAGCAGCACCCGAAGGTCGACGTCAAGTACGTCAACGTGCCCTTCGGCGAGGCGCAGAACAAGTTCAAGAACGCCGCCCAGGCCGGCGACGGCGCGCCCGACGTGATCCGCTCCGAGGTCGCCTGGACGCCGGACTTCGCCAACCTCGGCTACCTGGCCCCGCTGGACGGCACCGCCGCCCTGAAGAACCAGGACGACTTCCTCAAGCAGGCCGTCGCCTCGACGAAGTACGACGGCAAGACCTACGCCGTCCCGCAGGTCATCGACTCCATGGGCGTCTTCTACAACAAGAAGATGTTCAAGGAGGCCGGCGTCGACGCGCCCGCCGACCTGGCCGACCTCAAGACCGTCGCCAAGAAGATCAAGGACAAGACCGGCAAGACCGGCCTCTACCTGCGCGGCGACGACCCGTACTACTTCCTCTCCTTCCTGTACGGCGAGGGCGGCGACATGGTCGACGCCGCCTCCAAGACCGTCACCGTGGACAAGCCCGAGGGCGTCAAGGCGTTCAAGGCGGTCAAGGAGCTGGTCGACGACGGCACCGCGAAGACGGATGCCTCGGACGGCTGGGAGAACATGATGCAGTCGTTCAAGAACGGCGACGTCGCGATGATGATCAACGGCCCCTGGGCCGTCGCCGACACCCTGACCGGCAAGGAGTTCACGGACAAGGACAACCTGGGCGTCGCCCCGGTCCCGGCCGGCTCCGCCGCCCAGGGCGCCCCGCAGGGCGGCCACAACCTCGCCGTCTACGCGGGCTCCAAGAACCTCGACGCCTCGTACGCCTTCGTCGAGTACATGACCTCCGTGGACAGCCAGGCCACCGCCGCCGGCGAGCTGAACCTGCTGCCGACCCGCACCTCCGCGTACGCCAAGAAGGAAGCGGTCGACAGCGAGATCGTCGGCTTCTTCAAGCCGGTCGTCGAGACCGCCGTCGAGCGCCCCTGGATCCCCGAGGGCGGCAGCCTCTTCGAGCCGCTGCGCGTCGAGTACACCAAGGTCCTCACCGGACAGACCACGCCGGAGAAGGCCGCCAAGGCCACCGGCGACTCCTACCGCAAGCTCCTGAAGGACTGGAAGTAACAGGAAGGTTGGCCGACTGATGGCTGTCCACACCAGCCAGTCGGTGGTGAAGGCCGCGGGCGAGAACACCGCCCGCGGCCGGAGCCGCGGTACTGGCACCCCACCACCGCCCCCCGGCCGCCTGAGGCGGGCCCTGTCGGTCCACTGGTACGCCTGGGCCATGGTCGCCCCGGTCGTCGTCGTGATCGGCGTGATCATCGGCTATCCGCTGGTCCGCGGCGTCTACCTCTCGATGACCGACGCCGACGAGCGCAACGTCGCCCGCTCCATCGGGGTCAACGAGATCCCCGCCACCTACGAGTTCGTCGGCGCCGACAACTACATCGACGCCCTGACCGGCTCGCAGTTCCTCGGCACGCTCGGCTGGACACTGGTGTGGACGGTCTCCTGCGTGAGCGTGACGTTCGTCCTCGGCATGGCGCTGGCGAACATCCTCAACCGCCGCATCGCCGGACGCTCCGCCTACCGCATGGCCCTCATCCTGCCCTGGGCCATCCCCGGCTTCGTCTCCGTCTTCGCCTGGCGCTTCCTCTACAACGAGGAGCGCGGCCTGCTCAACAAGATCCTCGGCGGCGCCGGCATCGACGCCGTGCCGTGGCTGAACGACCCCGGCTGGGCCAAGTTCGCCGTCATCGCCGTCAACGTCTGGCTCGGCATCCCGTTCATGATGGTCGCCCTCCTCGGCGGACTCCAGTCCATCCCCTCCGAGCAGTACGAGGCGGCCGAGATGGACGGCGCGACCGCCTGGCAGCGCTTCCGCCACATCACGCTGCCCGGCCTGCGCCCGGTCTCCACCACGGTGGTCCTGCTCTCCACCATCTGGACCTTCAACATGTTCCCGGTGATCTTCCTGCTGACCCGCGGCGGGCCCGGCGAGGCCACCCAGATCCTGGTGACCCAGGCGTACAAGTTCTCCTTCGAGATCAGCCCGCGCGACTACGCGCAGTCCTCTACGTGGGGCGTGCTGATCCTCGTGCTCCTGATGCTCTTCGCCGTCGTCTACCGGCGAGTCCTGCGCTCCCAGGGAGACAACTGGTGACCACCGCGACCGACACCCCCGCCCGGCACGCCGTGCGCAAGGTCCGGCTGCGCGGCGAGCGCTCCCCGCTCGCCTCCGTCGGCCTGCACCTCACCCTGATCATCGCCTCGGTGATCGCGGTCTTCCCGGTACTGTGGGTCCTGCTGACCTCGCTCAAGCCCGCCAAGTACGCGACCACCACGGACTTCTTCCGCGAGACCACGTTCGTCAACTACACGAACCTGATCCGCGACACCGAGTTCCTCAACTGGTTCGCCAACTCCGTGATCATCTCCGCGCTCTCCACCGTGATCGGCGTCTTCACCGCCGCCACCACCGGATACGCGGTGAGCCGGTTCCGCTTCCCCGGCAAGCGCGGGCTGATGTGGACGCTGCTGATCACCCAGATGTTCCCGGTCGCCGTCCTCATCGTGCCGATCTACAACATCATGTCGAGCCTGGGGCTGCTCAACCAGCCCGCCGGGCTCGTCATCACCTACCTCACCATCTCGGTGCCGTTCTGCGCCTGGATGATGAAGGGCTTCTTCGACACCATCCCGCGCGAGATCGACGAGTCGGGCGAGGTCGACGGCCTCACCCCGTTCGGCACCTTCTTCCGGCTGATCCTGCCGCTGGCCAAGCCGGGCCTCGCGGTCACCGCGTTCTACTCCTTCATCACCGCCTGGGGCGAAGTGGCCTACGCCTCCGCCTTCCTGGTCGGCGACGAGAACCTCACGCTGGCCGGCGGGCTCCAGAAGTTCGTCAACCAGTACGGAGCCCAGTGGGGCCCCATGACCGCGGCCTCCGTGCTCATCGCCATCCCGGCCGCCCTGGTCTTCCTCTTCGCCCAGAAGCACCTGGTCACCGGCATGTCCGCCGGAGCCGTCAAGGGCTGAGAGGGCCCCGGCCGCCCGCGCCGGCACCCGTACCCACCACCGCATTCGTCACGGCGGCGCCGGCACCCCCGACCCGGTCACCGGCGCCGCTTCCCACCCAGACACCTCAGGGACGACATGACCCAGCACCTCGCTGCCCCCTCCACCGGCACGTTTGACGACGCCCCGGGCCACCGCACCGGCTGGTGGCAGGACGCGGTGATCTACCAGGTCTATCCGCGGAGCTTCGCCGACGGCAACGGCGACGGCATGGGCGACCTCGCCGGTGTCACCGCCCGCCTCCCCCACCTGAAGGACCTGGGCGTCGACGCGGTCTGGCTCAGCCCCTTCTACGCCTCCCCGCAGGCCGACGCCGGGTACGACGTCTCCGACTACCGGGCCATCGACCCGATGTTCGGCAACCTGCTGGACGCCGACGCGCTGATCCGCGAGGCCCACGGGCTGGGGCTGCGCATCATCGTCGACCTGGTCCCCAACCACTCCTCCGACCAGCACGAGTGGTTCAAGCGGGCCCTGGCCGAGGGCCCCGGCTCCGCCCTGCGCGAGCGCTACCACTTCCGCCCCGGCAAGGGCGCCGACGGCGAACTCCCGCCCAACGACTGGGAGTCCATCTTCGGCGGCCCCGCCTGGACCCGTACGGTCAACCCGGACGGCACCCCCGGCGACTGGTACCTCCACCTCTTCGCCCCCGAGCAGCCCGACTTCAACTGGGAGCACCCGGCCGTCGCCGACGAGTTCCGCTCCATCCTGCGCTTCTGGCTCGACATGGGCGTCGACGGCTTCCGCGTGGACGTCGCCCACGGCCTCGTCAAGGCCGAGGGGCTGCCCGACCTCGGCTCCCACGACCAGCTCAAGCTGCTCGGCAACGACGTCATGCCCTTCTTCGACCAGGACGGCGTGCACGAGATCTACCGCAGCTGGCGCACCATCCTCGACGAGTACCCCGACACGATGGGGGCCGGAGGGCCTTCCCCGGAAGGGCGGCGGGCGGCGGGCGGGCGGATCGCCGTCGCCGAGGCGTGGACCCCGACCGTCGAGCGGACCGCCAACTACGTGCGACCCGACGAGATGCACCAGGCGTTCAACTTCCAGTACCTCTCCACCGCCTGGGACGCCGCCGAGCTGCGCAAGGTCATCGACTCCTCGCTCGACGCCATGCGCCCGGTCGGCGCCCCCACCACCTGGGTGCTCTCCAACCACGACGTCACCCGGCACGCCACCCGGTTCGCCAACCCGCCGGGCCTCGGCACCCAGATCCGCACCCCCGGCGACCGCGAGCTGGGCCTGCGCCGCGCCCGCGCCGCCTCCCTGCTGATGCTCGCCCTGCCCGGCTCCGCCTACGTCTACCAGGGCGAGGAACTGGGCCTGCCCGACGTCACCGACCTGCCCGACGAGGCCCGCCAGGACCCCTCGTTCTTCCGCGCCGAGGGCCAGGACGGCTTCCGCGACGGCTGCCGCGTCCCGATCCCGTGGACCCGCGAGGGCACCTCGTACGGCTTCGGCGACGGCGGCAGCTGGCTCCCGCAGCCCGCCGGCTGGGGCGAGCTGTCCGTCGAGGCGCAGACCGGCGTGGAGGGCTCCACCCTGGAGCTGTACCGGGCCGCCATCGCCGCCCGCCGCGACCACCCGGGCCTCGGCGCGGGCACGGACGTCGAGTGGCTGGACGCCCCCGAAGGCGTCCTCGCCTTCGCCCGCCCCGGCTTCGTCTGCACCGTCAACACCACCGGCGCCCCGGTCCGCGTCGCCGCCCGCGGCCGGGTGCTGCTCGCCAGCTCCCCGGTCACCGTGGACGGCGCCGAGGCCGAGCTGCCCGCCGACACCACGGTGTGGTGGACGGTGTGACACTGCCCGCACCCAGGGCCGGCACGGCGCCGCGCCTCTCCGACATCGCCGGACAGGCGGGGGTCAGCGAGGCGACGGTCAGCCGGGTCCTGAACGGGAAGCAGGGCGTCGCGGACTCCACGCGCCAGCGGGTGCTCGCGGCGCTCGACATCCTGGGCTACGAACGCCCGGTACGGCTGCGGCAGCGCAGCGCCGGACTGATCGGGCTGGTGACGCCCGAACTCACCAACCCGATCTTCCCGGCGTTCGCGCAATCCGTCGAACAGGTGCTGGCCGGCCACGGCTACACCCCCGTCCTCTGCACCCAGCTCCCGGGCGGCGCGACCGAGGACGAACTGGTCGAGCAGCTCGTGGAGCGGGGCGTCGGCGGCATCGTCTTCCTCTCCGGGCTGCACGCCGACACCTCCGCCGACCCGGCGCGGTACGCCGCGCTCACCGAGCGCGGCGTACCGTTCGTCCTGATCAACGGGTACAACGAGCGCATCAGCGCCCCGTTCGTCTCGCCCGACGACAACGCCGCCGTGCGGATGGCCCTCCAGCACCTCGCCGACCTCGGCCACCGCCGGATCGGCCTGGCCATCGGCCCGCAGCGCTACGTCCCCTCCCGCCGCAAGCGCGACGGGTTCCTGGAAGCCGCCGGCCCGGTGCTCGGCATGAGCCGCTCCGAGGCCGAACTCCTGGTCTGCTCCACGCTGTTCAGCGTCGAGGGGGGCCAGGTGGCGGCGGGCGCCCTGCTGGACGCGGGGTGCACGGGCATCGTCTGCGGCAGCGACCTGATGGCCCTCGGCGTGGTCCGCGCCGCCCGGGGGAGGGGGCTCGACGTGCCCCGGGACGTGTCGGTCGTCGGCTTCGACGACTCGCAGCTCATCGCGTTCACCGATCCGCCGCTGACCACGGTGCGCCAGCCGGTGCAGGCGATGGCGGCGGCCGCGGTGGGCGCCCTGCTGGAGGAGATCGGCGGGAGCCCGGTGCAGCGCACGGAGTACGTCTTCCAGCCGGAGCTGGTGGTACGGGGCTCGACGGCGGCGGTCCGCGGCTAGGCGGACGCCGCGGGGTACACGCACAGGAGAGGCACCAGGAGTCGGCCCAGGGAGGGCCGGCGGGGAGTTGTAGCGACTCCGGGTGCCTCTCTTGTCGTGACCGGCCCGGCCGGCCGGGCGCGTGGGGTCCGGGACCCGTGCGAACGGGCCGGAACCCCCGGCCAGCCGGACCGGAGTCGGATGCAACGTAACAGGTCCGCAATATCTTGCGAAAGACTTTGCAGGGAGAAAACCGCACTGTTTCGCGGATGTGAGCGGGAGGTGTCCAAAGGGTTGACCGGTGACGGGCGGCCTCGTACGGTCTGCTGCGCGGCAAGGTTGCATTCTTGCAGCAAGAACCTTCAGGAGCCTTGAGGGCAGGGCGCGTTGCCGACTGAGGCTGCACCGTCACCCGCGTTTCCCCCACCCGCAGGAGGAAAGACATGGCACGCAGGCCCCTGTCTGCCGCGCTGGCCCTCGTGGCCGGCGCCGCCGCCCTCGTCATCCCCACCGGATTCGGCGCCGCGTCCCCCGCGCAGGCCGCCGCTCCGGGCGACAAGGACGTCACCGCCGTGATGTTCGCGTGGAAGTTCGCCTCCATAGCCAAGGCCTGCACGGACACCCTCGGTCCGGCGGGCTACGGCTACGTCCAGGTCTCCCCGCCCCAGGAGCACATCCAGGGCGGCCAGTGGTGGACCTCCTACCAGCCCGTCAGCTACAAGATCGCCGGCCGCCTCGGCGACCGGGCCGCCTTCTCCGCCATGGTGAACACGTGTCACTCGGCGGGCGTGAAGGTCGTCGCCGACGCCGTCGTCAACCACATGGCGGCCGGCAACGGCACCGGCACCGGCGGTTCCGCGTACACCAAGTACGGCTACCCGGGCCTCTACTCCGGCGCCGACATGGACGACTGCCGGGGCCAGATCAACAACTACAACGACCGCGGCAACGTCCAGAACTGCGAACTGGTCGGCCTCGCCGACCTGGACACCGGCGAGGACTACGTACGCGGGAAGATCGCCGGATACCTCAACGACCTGCTCTCCCTCGGCGTGGACGGCTTCCGCATCGACGCCGCCAAGCACATGCCCGCCGCCGACCTGGCGAACATCAAGTCCCGGCTGACCGACCCGAACGCGTACTGGAAGCAGGAGGCGATCCACGGCGCGGGCGAGGCCGTCTCGCCCTCCGAGTACCTCGGCACCGGGGACGTGCAGGAGTTCCGTTACGGGCGGAGCCTCAAGCAGGTCTTCCTCAACGAGAACCTGGCCCACCTGAAGAACTTCGGCGAGAGCTGGGGCTTCATGGAGTCCGGGAAGTCCGCCGTCTTCGTCGACAACCACGACACCGAGCGCAACGGCGACACCCTCACCTACAAGAACGGCTCCGCCTACACCCTGGCCAACGTCTTCATGCTCGCCTGGCCCTACGGCTCCCCGGACGTCCACTCCGGCTACGAGTTCGCCGACCACGACGCCGGCCCGCCCAACGGCGGCCAGGTGAACGCTTGTCACAGCGACGGGTGGAAGTGCCAGCACGCCTGGCGCGAGATCTCCTCCATGGTCGGCCTCCGCAACGCCGCACGCGGGCAGGGCGTGACCAACTGGTGGGACAACGGCGGCGACCAGATCGCCTTCGGCCGGGGGACCAAGGCGTACGTCGCCATCAACCACGAGGGCACCGCGCTCACCCGCACCTTCCAGACCTCGCTGCCCCCCGGCGACTACTGCGACGTCCAGTCCGGCAAGGGCGTCCCCGTCAACGGCTCCGGTCAGTTCACCGCCACCGTCCCGGCCGGCACCGCGGTCGCCCTGCACGCAGGCGCTCGCACGTGTCCGGGCGGCGGCACGGGCCCCGGCGACGGCCCCTCCGGCGCCTCCTTCGGCGTCAACGCCACCACCCAGCCCGGCCAGAACATCCACGTCACCGGCGACCGGGCCGCCCTCGGCCACTGGAACCCGGCGAACGCGCCCAAGCTCGACCCGGCCGCGTACCCCGTCTGGAAGCTGGACGTGAACCTGCCCGCCGGCACCACGTTCGCCTACAAGTACGTCCGCAAGGACGCCGCCGGCAACGTCACCTGGGAGAGCGGCGCCAACCGCACCGCCACCGTCCCCGCCTCCGGCAAGGTCGCGCTGACCGCCGACGTCTGGCGCGGCTGACCCCTGCCCCTCCCAGCGGGCCGGTGGCGCTGCCACCGGCCCGCCTCCGCACCGCCCCTCGCCACGCGGCCTGCCCCACGGCCCACCGGCCGATCCACCCCCTCGACCGACCCACCACGCCCCGAGGAGCACCCTCCGTGACCCGAACCACCCTGAGACGAGGGGCGGTGGCCGTCCTGTGCGCGGCGCTGCTGCCCGTCGTCCCGGCGGCCACCGCCGCCGCGTCCCCCCGGCCGCCCTCGGACGCGAAGCTCGCCCGCGAGGCGGCCCGGCACGACCTCACGCGCGAACAGTTCTACTTCGTGCTGCCCGACCGCTTCGCCAACGGCGACACCTCCAACGACCGCGGCGGGCTGACCGGTTCGCGGCTGGAGCACGGCTACGACCCCGCCGACAAGGGGTTCTACCAGGGCGGCGACCTCAAGGGCCTGACCCGGAAGCTCGACTACATCAAGGGCCTCGGCACCACCGCCATCTGGATGGCGCCGATCTTCAAGAACCGGCCCGTCCAGGGCGCCGGCAAGGACGCCTCGGCCGGCTACCACGGTTACTGGATCACCGACTTCACCCAGGTCGACCCGCACTTCGGCACCAACGCCGATCTGGAGAAGCTGATCGACAAGGCCCACGCCAAGGGCATGAAGGTCTTCTTCGACGTCATCACCAACCACACCGCCGACACGGTCGATTACGCCGAGAAGGCCTACGGCTACAAGCCGAAGGGCGCCTACCCCTACCTCGACCGGGACGGCCGCCCCTTCGACGACCGCGACGGCGTGGAGAAGGTGGACCGGGACTCCTTCCCGTACACCCCCGTCCAGGCCCCCGGCGCCGCCGCGAAGGTGCCGTCCTGGCTCAACGACCCCACCATGTACCACAACCGGGGCGACTCGACGTGGGCCGGGGAGTCCAACGAGTACGGCGACTTCTCCGGGCTCGACGACCTGTGGACCGAGCGCCCCGAGGTCGTGAAGGGCATGGCGAGGATCTACCAGAAGTGGGTCCGCGACTTCGACATCGACGGCTTCCGCATCGACACCGTCAAACACGTCGACCTCGACTTCTGGACCCAGTGGGCCACCGCGCTCGACGACTACGCCGCCAAGCGCGGCCGGGACGACTTCTTCATGTTCGGCGAGGTCTACTCCGCCGACACCGAGATCACCTCGCCCTACGTCACCCGGGGGCGGCTGGACTCCACCCTGGACTTCCCCTTCCAGGACGCCGCCCGGCAGTTCGCCTCCCGGGGCGCGTCCGCCGACAAACTCGCCTCGGTGTACGGGAACGACTACCGCTACACCACCGACAAGGCCAACGCCTACGAGCAGGTCACCTTCCTCGGCAACCACGACATGGGCCGCATCGGGACCTTCCTCAAGCAGGACAACCCGGACGCCGACGACGCGGAGCTGCTGAAGCGGGCCCGCCTCGCCAACGAGCTGATGTTCCTCGGCCGCGGCAACCCGGTCGTCTACTACGGCGACGAGCAGGGCTTCACCGGTGCGGGCGGCGACAAGGACTCCCGCCAGACCCTCTTCGCCTCGAAGACCGCCGACTACCTCGACGACGACCAGCTCGGCACCGACCGCACCCACGCCTCTGACGCGTACGACACCGGGCACCCGCTCTACCGCTCCATCGCCGCGCTGGCGAAGCTCTCCCAGGAGCACCCGGCGCTGCGCGACGGCACCCAGATCGAACGGTTCGCGGAAGGCCCGGTGTACGCCGCCTCGCGCATCGACACCCGGCGCCCGTACGAATACCTCGTCGCCTCCAACAACGGCACGGCCCCGAAGGAGGTCCAGCTCGCCACCGAGTCGGCCGGCATGGACTTCCGTACCGTGTACGGCGGTTCGGAGGTGGTGCGCAGCGGCAGGGACAAGAAGGTCACCGTCACCGTGCCCGCCCTCTCCAGCGTCGTGCTGAAGGCGGACCGGGCCGTGGGCGCCCCCGCCGCCGAGCCGGTGATCTCGCTGAGGGCCCCGGCCGCCGGCGCGGCCGGCACCGTCGAGATCGCCGCCGACGTGGACGGCGGGCAGCTCAACCGGGTCGTCTTCGCCGCTCAGGTCGGCAACGGGAAGTGGCAGACGCTCGGTTCGGCCGACCACGCCCCGTACAAGGTCACCCAGTACCTCGACGGGACGGTGAAGGCGGGCACCCCGCTGCGCTACAAGGCCGTCGTCGTCGACCGGACGGGCCGCACCTCCGGCGCCCTCGCCTCCACCACCGCCGGTCAGGCCCCGCCGACCCCGAAGCCCGTCGCCGTCGAGCGCGACCGGGCCGTCGTCCACTACCAGCGCCCGGACGGCGACTACGCCGGCTGGCAGCTCAAGTCCGGTGGGAAGACGGCCGACTTCATCGGGCGGGACGCCTACGGCGCGTTCGCCTGGATCGACCTGGAGAAGGGCGCCGACTCCGTCGCGTACACCGTCGAGAAGAACGGCACGGCGGACGGGCCGCGGCGGACCATCGACCTCGGCGCGACCGGACAGGTCTGGATCGAGCAGGGCGAGGACGGCCAGAGGGCCGAGGCCCCCGAGGCCCCGCCGCAGGACACCGCCAAGGCGGTCCTCCACTACCACCGCCCGGACGGGGACTACGACGGCTGGGGACTGCACACCTGGGCCGGGGCGAAGGAGCCCACCGACTGGGCGAAGCCCCTCATGCCCGTGAGGAAGGACGCCTACGGGGTCACCTTCGAGGTGCCGCTCGTGGACGGGGCCGCCACACTCAGCTACATCCTGCACAAGGGCGACGAGAAGGACCTGCCCAGCGACCAGTCCCTCGACCTCGCCACCTACGGCCACGAGGTCTGGATGCTCGGCGGCAGGCCCGGCTACCTCCTCCCGCAGACCGGCGGCGGCGCGGCCCCCGACCTGTCGAAGGCCGAGGCGCAGTGGATCGACGCGAACACCGTGGTCTGGAAGGTGAAGACCACCGACGCCACCAGCCAGCAGCTCGTGTACGCCGAGAAGGGCGGGATCTCCGTCGTCGACGGGGCGCTCTCCGACGAGGGACAGTGGCTGCGGCTCGCGCCGGCCGCGCTGAGCGACGCGCAGAAGGCGAACCACCCGCATCTGAAGGACTATCCGGCGTTCACCGTGGACGCCCGGGACCGCGACCGCGTCCGGGAATCCCTGCGCGGCCAGATCGTCGCCACCCAGCGCGCCGCCAACGGCGCCCTGCTCGCCGCCACCGGCGTCCAGACCGCGGGCGTCCTGGACGACCTGTACGGGGAGAAGGCGGCCTCCGCCGAGCTCGGCCCGGTCTTCCGGAAGTCGGCGCCGACGCTCTCCGTGTGGGCTCCCACCGCCCGGACCGTCGCCCTCGAACTCGACGGCCGCACCGTCCCGATGCGGCGCGACGACCGCACCGGCGTCTGGTCGGTCACCGGAAAGAGGAGCTGGCAGGGCAAGCCCTACCGGTACGCCGTGACCGTGTGGGCCCCCACCGTCCAGAAGGTCGTCACCAACAAGGTCACCGACCCCTACTCCACCGCCCTGACCGCCGACTCCGCCCGCAGCCTCGTCGTCGACCTCACCGACCCGAAGCTCGCACCGCCCGGCTGGACCGGCCTGAGGAAGCCCGCCGCCACCCCGCTGCGGGACGCCCGCATCCAGGAGCTGCACGTCCGCGACTTCTCCATCACGGACCGCACGGCGAAGCACCCCGGTGAGTACCGGGCCTTCACCGACACCCGCTCGAAGGGCATGCGGCACCTCCAGAAGCTCGCCGACTCCGGCGCCAACTACGTCCACCTGCTGCCCGTCTTCGACATCGGGACCGTCCCGGAGAAGAAGAAGGACCAGGCGAAGCCCGGCTGCGACCTCGCCGCCCACGCCCCCGACTCCGAGAAGCAGCAGGAGTGCGTGGGCAGGGCCGCCGCCCAGGACGGCTTCAACTGGGGCTACGACCCGCTGCACTACACCGTCCCCGAGGGCTCCTACGCCTCCGACCCGGACGGCACCGCGCGCACGGTCGAGTTCCGGCAGATGGTCCAGGGCCTCAACCGGGCCGGACTGCGCACCGTCATGGACGTCGTCTACAACCACACCGTCGCCTCCGGACAGGACGACAAGTCGGTCCTCGACAGGATCGTGCCCGGCTACTACCAGCGCCTCCTGGAGGACGGCACCGTCGCCACCTCCACCTGCTGCGCCAACACCGCCCCCGAGAACACCATGATGGGCAAGCTCGTCGTGGACTCCGTCGTCACCTGGGCGAAGGAGTACAAGGTCGACGGCTTCCGCTTCGACCTGATGGGCCACCACCCCAAGGACAACATCCTCGCCGTCCGCAAGGCGCTCGACTCCCTCACCCCCGCGAAGGACGGCGTCGACGGGAAGAAGATCATCCTGTACGGGGAGGGCTGGAACTTCGGCGAGATCGCCGACGACGCCCGCTTCGTCCAGGCCACCCAGAAGAACATGGCCGGCACCGGCATCGCCACCTTCTCCGACCGGGCCCGCGACGCCGTGCGCGGCGGCGGCCCCTTCGACGAGGACCCCGGCGTCCAGGGCTTCGCCTCCGGCCTCTACACCGACCCCAACGCCTCGCCCGCCAACGGCACCCGCGCCGAGCAGAAGGCCCGGCTGCTCCACTACCAGGACCTGATCAAGGTCGGCCTCACCGGCAACCTCGCGGACTACACCTTCACCGACAGCTCCGGGCGCACGGTCAAGGGCTCCGGCGTCGACTACAACGGGGCGCCCGCCGGTTACGCGGCCGCGCCCGGCGACGCCCTCGCCTACTCCGACGCCCACGACAACGAGACCCTCTTCGACGCCCTCGCCTTCAAACTCCCGGCCGGCACCCCGGCCGCCGAGCGGGCCAGGGCCCAGGTGGTCGCGATGGCCGCCTCCGCCCTCTCCCAGGGGCCCTCGCTCTCCCAGGCGGGCACCGACCTGCTGCGCTCCAAGTCCCTGGACCGCAACTCCTACGACAGCGGCGACTGGTTCAACGCCCTGCACTGGGACTGCCGCGACGGCAACGGCTTCGGCCGGGGCCTCCCGCCCGCCGCCGACAACCGGGACAAGTGGCCGTACGCGAAACCGCTCCTGGCCGCCACCGGGACCATCGCCCCGCAGTGCGCCCAGATCGACGGGGCCTCGGCCGCCTACCGCGACCTGCTCACCATCCGCTCCACCGAGAAGGAGTTCTCCCTGACCACCGCGGACCAGGTCCAGTCCGCGCTCTCCTTCCCGCTCTCCGGCGAGGACGAGACCCCCGGCGTGATCACGATGCGCCTCGGCACCCTGGTCGTCGTCCTCAACGCGGCGCCGGACCCGGTCGAACAGCGGCTGGCCGCGCCGAAGGGGAAGACGTACGCGCTGCACCCGGTCCAGGCCGAGGGCGCGGACTCTACCGTCAAACGAGCCAGGTACGACAGGAAATCAGCCACTTTCACCGTTCCGGGACGCACGGCGGCCGTCTTCACCCTGCGTTGAGGTCCCACCGCACTACGGTGACGGCAGACGTCGGCGACGGAGCCGCGACTGCCGCCCCGGCCCACCGGGCCGGTCCCGCCCGCCCCACCCGGGGCGGCGGGGCCGGCCCGGTGCGCGTGGCGGGGCCCCTCCCGGGGCGGTCGGCCCACCGGCGCATCCTGAACCAGCGCGCGGACGGTGACGATGACCACGGTGGGACACCTCCCCGAGGAGACGAGCAGCTTCGTCGGGAGGCGGGCCGAACTGGCCCGGCTGCACACCGCGTTGACCACGCACCGGATGACCACCCTGATCGGCCCCGGCGGCGTCGGCAAGACCCGGCTCGCGCTCCGGGCCGCCCGCGCCGCTGCCGGCCGTTACGCGGACGGGGCCTGGTGGGCCGACCTCTCCCCGCTCCCCGACCCCGGGCTGCTGCTCCCCACCGTCTCGGACGCGGTGGGACTCGCCGACCACAGCCTGCGGATGCCCGTCGAGGCGCTCTGCGAATGGCTCGAGGACAAACACCTCCTGCTGGTCCTCGACTCCGCCGAACACCTCCGCGCCCCCTGCTCCCACCTGCTGGCGGAGGTCCTGACCACCTCGCCGGGGCTGACCGTCCTGGTCACCAGCCGGCAGCCGCTCGGCACTCGGGGCGAGCACGTCCTCGCCGTGCCGCCGCTCCCGGTCGACGGCGCGCCCGACGCCCTCCAGCTCTTCGCCGACCGGCTGCGCGCCGCCGACCCCCGGGCCGGGCTCGACGCCCCCGGCGACGAGGCGGCCGCCGCCGGGATCTGCCGCCGCCTCGAAGGCATCCCGCTCGCCATCGAACTGGCCGTGGCGGGCATGGGCCGGCACAGCGTGACCCAGCTCGCCGCCCGGATCGGCAGCCGCTTCGACGCTCCCGGCGGCGCCCTCGGAACGGGGGGCGCGTCCGGGGGGCCCGGCCCGGCCGGGGCCCCGGACGGCGACGGCCCGGCAACGCCCGCACCCCCCGCCTCCGCCTCCTCCTCCGCCTCCTCCGCCCCCGCCACCGGGGTCTCCCGGTTCGACCTCCTCGCCGACGCGACGGCGTGGCCCCGCCGCCACCGCACCCTGCGCACCGCCATCGGCTGGTCGCACGAGCTGTGCACCCCGCTGGAACGCCTCCTGTGGGCCCGCCTCACCCCGCTGCGCGCCGACTTCGACGCGGCCGTCGCCCGCGAGGTCTGCGCCGGGGGCCCGCTCACCGGGGACGGGGTGGACCGGGCGCTCCAGGGGCTCGTCGCCCAGTCCGTCGTCCAGCGCGACGGCGACCGCTACCGGATGCTGGACACCCTGCGCGAGTACGGCCGGATGTGGCTCACCGAGCTGGGGGAGGCCCGCGCCGCCGCCGACCGGCACGCCGCCGGCTTCCTCGGCCTCGCCCGCCGCGCCCACGAGGGGTGGACCGGTCCGGACCAGGTGTCCTGGTACCACAAGGTGTCCGACGCCCACCTCGACCTGTGCGCCGCCCTGGAGCACCTGCTCGTCCACGACGTCGCCGGGGCCCAGGAGATGGCGGGACGGGTCGGCTTCTTCTGGGCCTGCTGCGGCCATCTCACCGAGGCCCGCGACTACGCGCAGCGCGCCCTGGACGCGGGCCCGGTCGACGGGCCCCGCCGGACCAGGCTCCAGTGGGTCCTCGGCGTCGCCGCACTGCTCCAGGGGGACTTCGCGACCGCCGAGAAGTACGGCGCGCTCTGCACGACCGTCGCCCTGTACGACCGGGACGAGGAGGGCATGCTCGGCGCGACGTACCTCTGCGGCCTCACCCGGTTGATGACGGGAGAGCCGGCGGCCGCCCTGGAGGCGGCGACGCGGGTCCTGCGGATGGCCGACAGCGTCCCCGCGGACTCCGCCCACCGGCTGCGCTGCCGCCTCATCACCGTCTTCGCGCTCACCGCGCTCGGCCGGCTCGCCGAGTCCGAGGCGGCGGCCGGTGCGCTGCGCCGGGCCTGCGAGCGCGCCGGCGAGTACTGGACCCGTTCCTACGCGGACTACCAACTCGCCCTGATCGCCCTGCTCCAGGACCGCCCGGCCGCCTCCGCCGCGCACGCCCGGTCGATGCTCGCGGGCAAGCACCGGCTCCGCGACAGCTTCGGCGTCGCGCTGGGCCTGGACATCCTGGCCGCCGCCGTCGCCGCCCAGGGCGCGGGCGCGCACGCCGCCCGCATCTACGGCACCGGGCACGCGTACTGGCGCATGGTCGGCCATCCCCAGCGCGGCACGCCCGAGCTGGGGCCGGTCCGCGAGACCTGCGAGCGCCGGGCGCGGGCGGCCGTCGGGGACGAGGCGTACCGGCGGGCGTTCGAGCGGGGCCGGTCGGACAACGCGGAAGTCGGCCTCGCGGCGGCCCTGCGCACCGATCTCCCGCTCTGAACGGGCCTCCCGCGCTCCGGACTGCCGTACGCGCCCCCGCCCGTGCCGGTGGGGCACGTTTCGTGCACCCCTGGTCGCCGCGCCCGGCCGGGGGTTTCCTCGCGCGCCCGGGCTACCCGCACCCGCGCACAGCTAGTAAGGTTAGGCATACCTAAGTAACTGCTCAGGTGTCGCCGATCCCCTTGGAGACCTCGGATGCGTCCTGCTCGCCCCCGCGCCACGCGGCCCTCCCGCGCCGAACGCGTCCGGTCGATCCTGACCGTCGCCCACTCCATGACGGTGGTCAGCGACGGCCTGCACACCGAGGTGCGCCGTCTGGACGGCGCGACCGCGATGGGCCACATCCACCTGCACGCCCCGGACGGCGGCGGCCGTGCGCCGAGCGCCGAACGCGTCCCGGCCCGCCTGGAGTTCACGGACATCGCCCCCGTCCCGGTACGCGACCGGCTGCGCGCCCGCGTCACCGTCACCGGGCTCCTCGCCGCCCCGTACGGCGACGGCGCCGAGCGGTCCACCTGCATGGATTTCGGGCAGGCCGTCCTGGAGGACGCGGAAGGGCGCACCTTCGTCACCCTGGAGGAGCTGGAGGAGGTGG
Organism: Streptomyces sp. NPDC017448; assembly: GCF_044330565.1. Classification (NCBI taxonomy): domain Bacteria; kingdom Bacillati; phylum Actinomycetota; class Actinomycetes; order Kitasatosporales; family Streptomycetaceae; genus Streptomyces; species Streptomyces sp. NPDC017448. The sequence continues at coordinate 70,167 of NZ_JBIRLM010000004.1, forward strand.
AGACCGATCCGATCGCCGCGTGCGAGGCGGGCATGCTGACCCACCTGGTCGCCGACCACGCCGAACTCGTCCCACTGCTCCTGCGCCTCGTCCGCCCCCGCCCCGAGCGCGGGATGACGCGGGCCGTGCCGCTGGCGATGGACCGCTACGGGGTCACCCTGCGGCTCGAACACCCGCACACCCACGAGGACGTACGGCTGCCGTTCCCCCGCCCGGTCACCGAGATCGACCAGGCGGGCCCGCAGATCCACGCCCTGCTGGCCGCCGCCCGCCGCGTCTCCCACCGCAACGGCCTGCCCGCCTGACGGGGGCGTCGGCCTCAGCGCGGCAGCCGCTGCGCCGGTACGGCGGGTACGTCCGGGGCGAACGCCGAGAGCCGCGCCAGCAGCTCCCCGAACGGCCCGTCCTCCGGCTCCTGCGACAGCACCCGCAGCACGATGCCGGCCATCTCCTGGTCGTACGCGGCGCTCACGGCGGCGAGCGCGGCGAAGTCGTGCACCAGCTGCAGCTCCAGCTCGGCGCGCGGAACGCGCCGCCCGTCCAGCCAGATCAGGGCCGTCGACTCGGCGAGGGAGACCCAGGAGCGGACCACCAGCTCCAGCCGGGCGGGCGGCTCGCTCACGCCGAGGTGCGTGATGATCTGCTCGTACGCGGCCTGCCGCACCCCGTCGATCATCGCGTTCGCCGTCGACGACCCCACGGCGGGCCCGCCGCGCATCAGCGCCGAGAAGCCGGGGCCGTGCTCGTCGACGAAGTCGAAGAAGCGCCCCATCACCCGCAACAGGCGTGCTCCCAGGGGGCCTTCGAGAGGCTCCAGGAAGCGGGCCGCCAACTCGTCGGCGGCCCGCCGCAGTGCCGCCTCGTACAGGCTCTGCTTGCCGGGGAAGTAGTGGTAGACCAGGGGACGGGAGATGCCCGCGGCGGCGGCGATCTCATCGATCGACACCTCCTCGGGCGATCGGCGGCTGAACAAGTCCAGCGCGACGCCGATCAGTTGCCGCCTGCGCTCGTCGACGCCCATCCTGCGCCGCACCCCGGTCGTCATGTCCGACAGCCTATCCGGGGCGCCCGCATATGCCCCACCGGCCCCGTGCGGCGTTCTGACCGCCGGGCGGGGGAGCACGGTCCCGGCCCCGGCCGACGGGGCATCCCCTACAGGTCCAGCACCAGCCGTCCGCCCCGGCAGCGTGAGACGCAGATCAGCATCGAGCCGTCCCGCTCGCCCTCGGTCAGCAGGTCGTCCCGATGGTCGATCTCGCCCTCCAGCACCCGCTGCCGGCAGGTCCCGCAGAACCCTTGTTCACAGGAGTACGCGACATGGGGCGCGGCCGTGCGGACCGCGTCCAGCACCGACTGCCCCGCGGCCACCGGCACCGTACGCCCACTGCGCCGCAGCTCCACCTCGAACGGCCCGGCTCCGGCCCCCGACGCATCCGCCGTGGCGGCCGAGAACCGCTCCAGGTGCAGCGCGCAGCCCTCGGGGAGCGCGGCGGCGACGGCGTCCATCAGGGGCTCGGGTCCGCAGCAGTAGACCGCGGTGCCCGGGGCGAGAGCGGCGAACGCCCCCGCCACGTCCGGGTGCCCGGCCTCGTCCTGGGCGACCACCGTGACCCGGCCCCCGTCCGCGCCGAGCTTCCCGATCTCCTCCAGGAACGGCATCGAGGCCCGCGTCCGCCCCCCGTACAGCAACCGCCAGTCGGCCCCCGAAGCGGCCAGCGACCGCAGCATCGGCAGGACCGGGGTGATGCCGATGCCGCCGACGACGAAGAGGTGCGCCGGGGCCCCGGTCAGCGGGAAGCGGTTGCGCGGCCCGCGCACCTCGACCTCCCGCCCCTCCCGGAGCTGTTCGTGCACCTCCCGCGAACCGCCCCGGCCGTCCGCCACGAGCCGGATCGCCACCGTGTACGCCCCGGTGTCCTCCGGGTCGCCGCACAGCGAGTACTGCCGCACCCGGCCGGACGGCAGCACCACGTCCAGATGGGCCCCCGGTGTCCAGGGCGGCAGGCCGGGCCCCTCCAGCCGGAGTTGGACGACGCCGTCGGCGACCTCGGACCGGTCGGTGACCAGCAGTCGGCGGGCCGCCGTCGCGCGCCGCTGGGAGTGGCCCGATATCGGCTCGGGCAGGGCGGGCAGCGGCCACAGCGGAGACCGGGCGATCCGGCGCTTCAGCGCCCGCCGGGCGAGCAGGGCCGTGCCGGAGACCAGGGCGACGGTACGGAGGCGGGGCGGGGCCACGGGTCAGGCCCCCTTCGCGGTCTCGGCCTCGGCGGCGAGCGCGGCGGGGGAGCGGGTCAGGTACTCCACGGCCTGGGCCGTACTGCCCTCCTGGGAGGGGTGGTAGGACCGGCTGAGATAGGTGGGGGCGGACCGCAGGATCGCCCCCGTGCCCGGCAGCGTGCCCTGCTTCCCGCGGGCGTGGAACGCTTTGAGCGACGCCTTGCCCTCCGGCAGCGTCGGGTCGTTCTCCATGAAGAAGCGGATGCCGCGCTGCCACATGAACACCAGCGCCGAGATCGCCGTCGCCCAGGTGCGCACCCGTCGTCGGTAGCCCCCGTCCACGTGCATGAAGACGTCGAAGGCCACCGATCGGTGCTCGACCTCCTCCGCCCCGTGCCAGCGCAGCAGGTCCATCATGGTCGGGTCGGCGCCCCGGCGGTCCAGCGCCTCGGCGTTGAGTATCCAGTCGCCGAGGAACGCGGTGTAGTGCTCGATCGCGGCGATCAGCGCCACCCGTTCCATCAGCCACCACCTCGACGCGCGCCCCGGCGGCAGGGTCCGGTCCCCGAGCAGCTTCTCGAAGAACCAGTCGACCTGCGCCGTGTACGGGGTCGGGTCGAGCCCCAACTCCCGCAGATGCGGCAGGACGTCGTCGTGCGCCTGCGCGTGCACGGCCTCCTGCCCGATGAATCCGATGACGTCCTCGCGGAGCCGGTCGTCGCGGATGTACGGGAGTATCTGCCGGTACACGTGGATGAACCAGCGCTCCCCGGCGGGGAGCAGCAGGTGGAGCACGTTGATGGTGTGCGTGGTGAACGGGTCGCCCGGCACCCAGTGCAGAGGGGTCTTCTCCCAGGCGAAGGACACCTTGCGGGCCTTGAGGTGCGTCCGCTCCGACGCGACCGCCGCTGGCTGCGTGTTAGACATGGTGTCAATGTACTGACGGGTACCTGGTGGGACCAGGGGGCGTGCACGGATTTCCGTGCCCGCTCCGGTGCTCCGGCGCTCCGTCCAGGAGACCCGGGACCGCGCCGCCGCGAAAGACCGGACCCGTCGCCGCCGGCCGGGCCATGATTGCCCGTATGACGCAACCTGTGCAGGCCCGTTCCTTTGACGCTGTCGCCGCCGCCTACGACGCGCACCGCCCCTCCTACCCGCCCGCCCTGTTCGACGCCGTCGAGGAGTTGGCCGGGCTGTCACTCGCGGGCGCCCGGGTCGCGGACGTCGGGGCGGGTACGGGGCTCGGCACGGCACGGCTGTACGAGCGCGGGGCCCGCGTCACCGCGGTGGAGCCGGGCGACGGGATGGCCGGGCAGTTCCGCCGGAGCCTTCCGGACGTGCCGCTGGTCCGGGGCGACGGGAACAACCTGCCGCTGCGCACCGGCTCGATGGATCTGATCACCTACGCCCAGGCCTGGCACTGGACCGACCCCGCCCGCTCGGTCCCCGAGGCCCGCCGGGTGCTGCGGCGGGGCGGGGCGCTCGCGCTGTGGTGGAACGACGGCGACCCGTCCGTGGACTGGCTCGTCGACCAGGAGAACCGTATGCGGGTCTTCTTCGGGGCGGAGATACCCGCTGTCCCGTCCCACCGGGCCCGCTTCCGGGCCACGCTGCCCGACGGGCTCGACTTCCGCACACGTCAGGTGCCGTGGAGCCGTCGCGTACCGATCGACGCCCATATCGCCAACCTGGCCACCCACTCCGACTTCCTGATCGGTGACCCGGCAGCGGTCCGCGGATTCTTCGACCGTGAACGGACGTCGCTGGAGGCCCTGTTCCCCGGCGGCGAAGTCGAGGAGGCCTATCTCATGAGTCTCGCCGTAGCCCACCCCTGAGCCCGACCCCGGGGCGCGGGGCGGGACGGAGACGGCGGAACGGGAGCGGCGGGGCGCTCGGGTCCGCCTCCCGTGACGGCAGGTCCGACGCGGGAGGCGGCCCCGCCCCTCAGGCGAACGCGGCCAGTTGGGCGTCCACCGGGGCCCCCGTGAGCCGGTTGGCCAGGGTCGACAGGGTGTACGCCCCGATGCCCAGCACCACTTCGAGGGCGTTCTGCTCGGTGTAGCCGTACGCCAGGAAGTCCCGCAGGGCCGTGTCGTCCACCGCTCCCGCCGAGGTGATCACCTCCAGCGTGAACCGCCGTACGGCGTCCAGGCGTTCGTCGGGCAGCGCGGGGCTCCCGGGGGCGCGCAGGGCGGCGATCAGCGCCGGGTCGGCGTCCAGGGAGGCCAGCTTCGCGGTGTGCATCGCGACGCAGACGTGGCAGTCGTTGCGGGTGGCCACGGTCATGATCAGGGCCTCGCGGGAGAGCGGGTCCAGGGTGCAGGACTCGAAGATCGCACTGAGCTTCAGGAAGCCGTCCAGGGCGTGCGGCGAGGCGGCGAGCCGGGCGACGGCGGCGGGCCGGTAGCCCAGCCGCTCCGTCACCGCCTCCATGGCGCGGCGTGAACCGGGCGGGGCGGTCCGGGGGGTGAGGTCGGGAAAGGGCATGAGGGGGCCTCCCTGTTCAGGGCAGCTAGAATCGACAACATGGTTGACGAAAAAAAGGTAAACCAGGTTGTCGAATCGCGCAACGGCTTCACGCTGCCCCTGCTCCTCTTCGGGGGGTTCCGCTCGATCATCGACGCCCTGCACCGGGACCTGGCCGAGCACGGGCACCCCGACACCCGCCCCGCGTACGGCTTCGCCCTCCAGGCGGTGGGGCGCGACGGCGCGGCCATCGGTGAGATCGGACGGCGGCTCGGCGTCTCCAAGCAGGCGGCCGGGAAGACGGTCGAGAAACTGGAGGCGCTCGGCTACGTCGAGCGCGCCCCGGACCCCGCCGACGGTCGGCGCACCCTGATCCTCCTCACCCCGCACGGCGTGGACCTGCTGGCCCGCTCCGCCGAGGGCTTCGACCGGCTGCGGGCGGAGTGGGCCCGGACGCTCGGCGAGGAGCGGCTGGCGGCCCTGGAGGAGGACCTGCGCACGATGGCCCCGGGCGGCGCGTTCCGGCTGGACGCGGCGGGCTGGTTCACGGGCTGAACGGCACCCCGGCCCACCGGCGCCCCGGCCCACCGGCCCGCCCGGCTCGGGAGGAGGCCGGGGTCAGCCCCTGTCCAGATACGCCAGCACCGCCAGCACCCGGCGGTTGTCGTCGTCCGACGGGGGTAGACCGAGCTTGCCGAAGATGTTCGAGGTGTGCTTGGCCACCGCCCGCTCCGTGATCACCAGCTGCGCGGCGACGGCGGCGTTGGAGCGGCCCTGCGCCACCAGCTCCATCACCTCCCGCTCGCGCGGGGTCAGACCGCCCATCGGCTCGTCGCGCGAACGACGGGTCAGGAGCTGGGAGATGACCTGCGGGTCCATCGCCGTGCCGCCCGCCGCCACCCGGCGCACGGCGTCGATGAACTGGTCCGCGTCGAAGACCCGGTCCTTCAGCAGGTAGCCCACGCCGCCGTTGCCGTCCGCCAGCAACTCCCGCGCGTACAACTGCTCCACGTGCTGCGAGAGCACCAGCACCGGCAGCCCCGGCCGGACCCGGCGGGCGGCCAGGGCGCACTGGAGGCCCTCGTCCGTGTGCGACGGCGGGAGCCGGACGTCGACGACGGCCACGTCCGGCTCCGACTCTGCCAACGCCCTGGTCAGTTCGGGCCCGGTCTCCACCGCCGCGACCACCTCGAAGTCGTACGCCTCCAGCATGCGCACCAGACCGTCGCGCAGCAGGAAGAGGTCTTCGGCTAGGACAACGCGCAAGGGATCTCCATGGTCACCATGGTGGGACCGCCCGCGGGGCTGCTGACGGCCAGGACGCCGTCGAATGTACCCAGTCGCCGTTCGACTCCGCTCAGCCCCGAGCCCGATCCGACGACCGCACCGCCCCTGCCGTCGTCCGTCACCGAGATCCGGAGCATCCCCTCCGCGTGGTGCAGGTCCACGTGGACCCGCTCGGCCTCCGCGTGCTTGGCCGCGTTCGTCAGGGCCTCGCTGACCGCGAAGTACGCCGCCGACTCCACCGGGGCGTCCGCCCGCCCCGGCAGCTCCACCGTCACCTCGGTGGCGACGGGCAGCCGCAGCGCCAGCGCCCGCACCGCGTCGCCCAGACCGCGCTCGGCGAGGACCGGCGGGTGGATGCCCCGGACCAGATCGCGCAGTTCGGTCAGCGCCTCCGCCGACGACTCCCGGGCCGTCTTCAGCATCTTCTTCGCCTGCGCCGGGTCCTTCTCGACCAACGCCTCGATCGTGCCCAGGTTCATGCCCATCGCGACCAGCCGCGCCTGCGCCCCGTCGTGCAGGTCCCGTTCGATGCGGCGCAGTTCGGAGGCGGCCGTGTCCACGGCCTCGTGCCGGGTCTCGGTCAGCCGCTCGACGCGCTGGGCCAGCTCCTCGTCGCGCGCCGGGCCCAGCAGCGTACGGGCGAGCAGGAAGTGGGCCCGCAGCACCGGTACGGAGGCCCGCATCCCGAGGTGGAAGAGGACGACGCCCAGGCCGAGGGCGGCCAGCCCGGTCAGCTGGCTGTCCACCGGCACGAACCCGTACCAGTACGGATCGTCCCGGAACACCCGCCACAGCCCCGCCGCCAGAACGAGCCCCTCGACCGGGTAGAGCATCAGCCCGGCGGAGACCACGGCCAGGAGCGCCCCGGCCGTCATGTCCATCAGCAGCCACAGCAGGTCCCGCCAGGTCGCCGGGTCCTTCAGCAGGAGCGTCGTGCGCTCCACCTGACCGGTGACGCCCGGCCGCAGATCCTTCGGGAGCGGCCGGTACGGGACCGGAATCCGTACACCGGACCAGGTCGCCGCCCACAGCCGACGCCGGTCGGCGTGCTTGCGCACCGCCTCCACCACGTTCGGGGTGGTGAACACGCCGACGCCCAACAGGATGAAGGCGATCGAGAGCACCGCGAACACGAACAGGGTGACGGACCCCGCCAGACCGGCCACGGACAGGAACAGCCCCCGCCCCGCCGCCAGCGACGCCTCCCGCAACCGGCCCGAGAACACCTTCATCGCGATCCTTCTCCCCTCACCGCGGCCGGAACGGTTCTCCCGGCCCCACTCCCACGCCGCGACCGGGCCTCGCCCGGACGCGTTCCCCACCGGAGCACGGCCCGCGCCCGCTCCGGAGGCCAGTCTCACCCGGCCCGGGCCCACGGCGTCAGCCGGTCCGCCACCCGGAGGGGGTGTACCTGGCACCACCCCCGCACCCGCCCCCCACGCCTCCGCCTCCGGGGGCTTTGACGGCTGGGGCGGGCCGCCCCCGGTTCCTAGATTCGAAGCGCTCGAACCGCTTACCTGACGCTTACCTCCGGGGGAGAGACCACATGAGGCGCAACCTCGCCGCACGCATCGGCGTGTGGAGCATCCACCACCGAAAGACCGCCGTCCTGGGCTGGCTGCTCTTCGTCGTGCTCGCCACGGGCGTCGGCGGAGCCACCGGCATGGTCGAGATGACCAACGCGGAGAACGGGGCCGGGGAGTCCGCCCGCGCCGAGCAGATCCTCCTCGACGCCGGACTCGACAAGCCCGCCGGCGAACTCGTCATGGTCTCCGCCCCCGCCGCGGGCGACTGGAAGCCGGCCGCCGAAGCGCTCGCCACCGCCCTGCGGGCGACCGGCGAGACGCGGAACATCGCCCCGCCCGTCCCGTCCGGCGACGGCGAGGACGCGCTGATCTCCTTCGAGATGAAGGGCGACGCCGCCACCTCGCCCGACCGGGTCCAACCCGTCCTGGACGCGGTCGCCGCCGTGGGCGAAGCCCACCCGGACGTCGAGATCCACCAGTTCGGCGAGGCCAGCGCGGGCAAGTGGCTCGGCGACCTGCTGGCCGAGGACTTCAAGAAGGCCGAGTTCACCGCCGTACCGCTGGCCCTCGGCATCCTCCTCGTCGCCTTCGGCGCGATCGTCGCCGCCCTCCTCCCGGTCGGACTCGCCCTCACCGCGTGCATGGCCGCCTTCGGCCTCCTGTCGATCGCCAGCCACCAACTGCACCTGTTCCAGACCACGTACTCGGTGATGTTCCTGATGGGCTTCGCCGTCGGCGTCGACTACTGCCTCTTCTACCTGCGCCGCGAACGCGACGAACGCGCCGCCGGACGCGACGCCGAGACCGCCCTGCGCATCGCCGCCGCCACCAGCGGCCGGGCGGTCCTCGTCTCCGGCCTCACCGTCATGGTGGCGATGGGCGGCATGTTCCTCTCCGGTCTCCTGCTGTTCAAGGGCTTCGCGCTCGCCACGATCATCGTCGTGTTCATCGCCGTGCTCGGCTCGGTCACCGTCCTGCCCGCCCTGCTCTCCTGGCTCGGCGACCGTGTCGACGCCGGCCGCATCCCCCTGCTGAACCGCCGTGCCCGGCGCGGAAACACGGGCAGCGGGCGCATCACCGGCCGGGTGCTCGGCCCCGTCCTCGCCCGGCCCCGCGCGTTCGCCGTCGCCGCCGTCGTCCTGCTGCTCGCCCTCGCCGCGCCCGCCCTCGGCATGAAGACCGAATCCCTCGGCCTGGAGAAGCAGTTCGGCTCCGACGCGCAGCTCTCGATCGCCCACAGCCGGATCACCGAGAGCTTCCCCGGCGGCCCCGCCCCCGCCCTCGTCGTGGTGACCGCGCCCGACATCACCGCCCCGGAGGTCGGCAAGGCCCTCGGCGGTTTCGAGAACGTCACCGTCCACCGCGCCCGGAACGTCGCCGAGTTCGAGGTCCCCCTCCCGCACGGCGCCGCCGACCTCGCCGAACTGCGCGAGAAGCGGCTGCCCGCCGCGTTCGACTCCACCGGGGCGAAGGCCCACGTCACGGGGGAGACCGCCGGCTCGGTCGACTTCAACGACCAGCTCCGGCGCGGCATCGTCCCGGTCTTCGCCTTCATCACGGCGGTGACCTTCCTGCTGATGCTGTTCTGCTTCCGCAGCTACGTCATCGCCGTCACCTCCATCGTCCTCAACCTCCTGTCGGTGGCCGCCTCCTACGGCGTGATGACCGCCGTCTTCCAGCACGGCTGGGGCGCGTCGCTCATCGGCTCGGAGGGGGTCGGCGCGATCGAGGCGTGGATGCCGCTGTTCGTCCTCGTCGTCCTGTTCGGCCTCTCCATGGACTACCACGTCTTCGTCGTCTCCCGGATCCGCGAGGCGCGCGGCAGCGGCCTGGGCAACCGGTCGGCCATCGAGACCGGCCTGCGCCGCACGGCGGGGGCGGTCACCGGGGCGGCGGCCATCATGGTCGCGGTGTTCGCCGTGTTCGGCACCCTGTCCATGCAGGACATGCAGCAGATGGGCGTCGGCCTCGCCGTCGCGGTGCTGTTGGACGCCACGATCGTACGGATGGTGCTGCTGCCCTCCGTGATGCTGCTGCTCGGCGAGCGCAACTGGCGTACGCCGCGCGGGCTCTCACGGCTGCCGAGCCTGGAGCGCGAGGAGCCGGCCGAGCCGGCGCACACCGCCGTACGGGGCTGAGGGCCCACGCGCACGGGCGCACGGGGGCGGCCCCGGAGCACGGTCGACGAGGAACCGTGCTCCCGGGCCGCCGGCCGCGCGTACTGCGGGTGCCGTGATGCGACGGGCCGGTCAGGGCGTGTACTTGTACCCCACCCGCCGGACCGTCTGGATCGAACGGCGGTGCTCCGCACCGAGCTTGCGGCGCAGCCGCGCGACATGAACGTCGACGGTCCGCCCGTCGCCCACATGTCCGTAGCCCCACACCGTCGTCACCAACTGGTCGCGGGTGTGCACCCGGTGGGGGTGCGCCACCAGGTGGGCCAGCAGCTCGAACTCCAGGTACGTGAGGTCGAGGGCGGCGCCGTCGACCCAGGCCGTACGCCGGGAGGTGTCGATCCGGACCGGGCCGGCCGGGGCACCGTCGGAGGCGGCCTGACCGCTCTCCCCGGGCGCGGGGCGCTGCGGGGACGGAAGGCCGCCCGGCAGAAGGTGCGAGGCGGCGACCGCCCCCGCGAGCGCGGGCTGCTGGTCGGCCGGCACCAGCACCAGGTAGCCGACCATCGGCGGCCGGCCGGGCAGGGCGGGCAGGGTGTGCGGAGGGGCGGGCAGCCAGGTGGCCCCCGGCGGGAGGAACCCGGCCGCCTCGGCCGGCGCCACGACCTCGTCGCGGTCGACCGCGCGCAGCCGGTGCCGGTTGGGAGGGGAGGGGAGGGAACGGGCGGTGGAGCGGGTCGCAGCGGGGGCCGGGGACGCCGCGGTGGCGGCGGACGCGGCGGAGAAGGTACGAGTGTTCGCCATGAGGGTCAGCTCTTTCGCGCGAGGAGTCGTCAGGGACGGACTTACGTCGTACGCGCGGACCGAAGGCCGGGGTGAGCGGCTTTAGTGGGCCTGCGCGTTCCACGCGCGGCAACACACCCGGTCGAAGTCATGGTGCTGACGGGACGGCCAGAACGGTTCGAGGTCGCTGCGACCCGACGCGATGTGCTGGAAGCTGGCCATGCCCCCATTGAAGCAGAGATCGCGGCACCGCATCAGACTCCTCTCACCCGTCGATACGGGCCCTGGGCGTTACGTTCCTCACGCCCGCCCGTACGCCCGCCCGTTCGGCCGTACGCCCACCCGTCCCGGGGCACGACGCAGGAGGGGCCCGCCACGCAGACTCCGTTGGCCAAAGCCTGGCCCCTCCTCTGTGCGTCGAGCGGCGGCGGGATCAGAGCCGGCCGGCCTTCTCCAACGCGGTGCAGCAGGTGTCGACGATCAGCCGGGTGACGACGTACGGGTCGACGTTGGCGTTCGGGCGGCGGTCCTCGATGTACCCCTTGCCGTCCTGCTCGACCTGCCACGGGATGCGGACCGAGGCGCCGCGGTCGGAGACGCCGTAGCTGTACTCGTTCCACGGGGCGGTCTCGTGCAGGCCGGTGAGGCGGTCGTCGATGCCCGCGCCGTAGTTCTTCACGTGGTCCATCGGCTTGGACCCCTCTCCCAGCGACTCGCACGCGGTGATGACCGCGTCATAGCCCTCGCGCATCGCCCGGGTGGAGAAGTTGGTGTGCGCGCCCGCGCCGTTCCAGTCGCCCTTGACCGGCTTCGGGTCCAGCGTCGCGGAGACGCCGAACTCCTCGGCGGTGCGGTACAGCAGCCAACGGGCCACCCACAGCTGGTCGGAGACCTCCAGCGGAGGGAGCGGACCCACCTGGAACTCCCACTGGCCGGGCATGACCTCGGCGTTGATGCCGGAGATGCCGAGTCCCGCCGCCAGACAGGTGTCGAGGTGCTTCTCCACGATCTCGCGGCCGAAGATCTCGTCCGCGCCGACGCCGCAGTAGTAGCCGCCCTGCGCGGCCGGGAAGCCGCCCTCGGGGAAACCGAGCGGCCGGTGGCCGTCGAAGAAGGTGTACTCCTGCTCGATGCCGAAGACCGGCGCCTGGTCCGCGAACCGCTCGGCGACCGGGCGCAGCGCGGCCCGTGTGTTGGACGCGTGGGGCGTCATGCCGATGTCGAAGACCTCGCACAGGACGAGGACGTCGTCGCCGCCGCGGATCGGGTCCGGACAGGTGAAGACGGGCTTGAGCACCCGGTCGGAGGCGTGGCCCTCGGCCTGGTTGGTGCTGGAGCCGTCGAAGCCCCAGAGGGGCAGGTCCGCCACGTCGCCGGACGGCGTTCCGTCCATGATCTTCGTCTTGGAGCGCAGCTTGGCGGTCGGCTCGGTGCCGTCGATCCAGATGTACTCAGCCTTGAACGTCACGGTCGCCATCCTTCGCGGGTGCAGCGGTCTTGGCGGCGCAGCTTGGCAAGAGGCGGTTTCCCGTCCGTTGCCCGGGTGTGAACCCCGTGTTACCGAGGTTTCCCGCCGGTTCCGGCAGGTGCGGAGGGTACGCAGGCAGCCCGGCCGCCGCGGGACACCGGCGCCGCGACGGCCCCCGGAGACGGCCGCGGCGCGGGGCGCGGGGCCAGGGCGGGCGCGGGGCCACGACGCCGGCCCCAGGAGCCCGGCCGCGGCACGGGGGCGTCGGCCGCGCTCAGACACCCCCCTTGAGCAGGGCCCCCAACCCGGCCCCCCGTATCCGGCGCACCAGCTCCTCCCGGCTCGCCCCCAGCGCGGCGGCCGCCCGGCCCGGCTCCCAGTCCGCCCCGGCCAGGGTCCGCAGCAGATGGCCCCGCCGGATCTGCGCGTCGGAGAGCCGGAACGTCTTGAGGTAGGCGACCTGCCCCTTGTGGTCGGTGATCGTCTCCCCGATGTGCTGGCCGCCCCCGTCCCGGACGAACGGCGGCAGGAACCGCCACAGGGTGAACGACTTCATCCGGTACACCCGGTCGAACGTGTACGAGGCGTCCAGCAGCTCCCGCGCGAACAGGGTGTCGTGCGCCTCCTCCCACTCCCGCTGCCGCGCCAGCGCCGCCGCCCGCAGCTCACCGAGCCCGCCGATGTGCTCCTCGCCCCCGATCCGCACCGGAACCTCCGCCACCGGGGGCCCGTACAGCGCGTACTGGTGCACCAGCTCCCCGTAGAGGTCCTCCACCAGCGAGGCGTGCAGGAGGCGGTAGTCGTCCGGGTGCGGGACGACGAAGGAGGCGGCGAGCGCGTCCGAGACGTACACCATCACCCCGCACTGGTCCGGGTGGATCTCGAAGATCCGCAACGCGTCCCCGAGCCCGCGCACGGACAGCCCGAGGTACGCGTCCTCCGCTCGCGGCGACAGCCCGGCGCGCAGGGCGGCGCGCGACCACTCCTCCCAGGCGGTCGAGGGCCCGCCGAAGTGCAGCGCGAGGTACCCCTCCAGCGCCAGGTGCAGCGGCAGGAACCGCAGCCGGTCGCCGGGCCGCCGCTTGGCCATCCGGTGGTGCGGCACCGGCGGCAGCGGTACGGCGCGGGGTGCGTCGCGCCCGCCGAACTGGGTGCCGTACGCGGCCGACCGCCGTCCTCCCGCCCGCGCGGCGGCGTCGTCCTCGCCCGACCAGTCCGCGACCAGACCGTGCGGGATGTACGAGAGGTAGCGCTCCCGCGGGCCCAGCTCGACGATCCCCGCGCCCAGCCCCTCGTACACCTCGCGGTGCAGCCGCAGCCCCGCCACCAGCGCCTCGCGCACCAGCGGGACGAGCCGGACACCGCCCCACACCTGCGCGGGCCGGACGGCGAGCCCGGTCAGCTCCAGCCGGTTCACGCGTCCCCTCCCTCTCCGGTGAACCGGGCCACCTGCCGGTCCAGATACGCGTACAGCTCCTCGGGCCCCGTGCGACCCTCCGCGAACCGGGCGATCTCCACCAGGGCGGGCAGGTCCTCCGCGTCCCGGATCCCCGCCGTGGCCACTCCGGCCGCCAGCCGCCGCACGTCGAACCCGGCCGTGTCGTATACGGGGTTGACGTGCACGACCGCCGTCCTGCGCGCCGGATCCAGCCGGTTCCGCCAGACCCGGAGCACCTCGCCCGCCAGGCCCGCCGGAGCGTTGTCCCAGCCGTCCGAGACGATCACCAGCCGGTCCGGGGCCGCCCCGCCCGGCGCGGAAGGCGCGCGGGGGCCCGCCCGGTCGTCACGACGCTCCCCGGGCTCCAGTGCGTCCAGAATCCGCATGCCCAGCGGGGTCGGCCCCCACGGCCGGACGAGCAGGGCGTCGCGCGCCCCCGAGGTCCACAGCCCCCGGTACGCCCCCGGGGCGGCCAGCACCTCCAGCAGATGGTGGCAGGCCAGCGCCACGGCGAGCGGCCGGCGCCGCTTCTGCCCCGACCCGGACGAGGAGAAGCTGTCGTCCAGCACCGCGTGCACCCGCCCCCAGCTCCCCGCGTGCGCGCCCGCCGCCCGCCGGGCCGCCGCGCGCAGGGCGCCGGTCAGCTCGGCCCGGCGTTCGGCACGCTGCTCGAAGCCGAGCGACAGCACATACAGAGCGAGCCGGGTCAGCGGCATCACGGTCAGATCCACGTCCACCCCGGGGGAGCCGGGCCGCTGTACCGCCGCCTGCCGCTCCTGGGTGCGCAGCCGCTCCAGCCGGGTCATCCGGGGCGCGGCCCGCTTCAGGAACACCTCGTGCTTCATCCCGTGCCGGCCGGCGAACCCCTCCGCGACGGTGAACGGCAGCTCGGACACGGCCCCTTGCTCGTAGTGGGCGCGCCGCCAGGCGTCCAGCATCCGGTGTTCGTACCGGTGCAGCCGGCCCGGCCGGAACAGGAACGCCCCGATCTCGGCCAGCGGTCCGGACCCGTCCGGGCAGGGCAGGTGGATGTGCCGGACGGCCGTCTTCAGCCCGGCCCGGTACTTCACCGCGTCATGGCCCAGATCCGGCCGCGCCGCCAGCCAGTCCCGCATGATCGCCCGCGTACGCCGGTTGTTGACCTTGGCGCGGCGCAGCTCGCCGAAGAGGCGGTAGACGCGGGGCGGCGGCAGCAGCGCCAACCGGGCGGCGATCAGCCGCCCCTCGGTGCGCCGCTCCTCGGGGCTCGCCTCGCCCGCGGTCTCCAGCAGCCCGCGCACGATGAGCGCGGCGTTGTGGTGGTTGATGTCCAGGGCCCGCGAAGCGGCGTACACCCGGCGGTAGTTGACCCGTACGTAGGTGTGCAGGAAGTCCAGGGAGAGCCGCTGCTCGTCGGCGTCCGAGTGAAACTCTCGCTGCCCGGTCGCGGTGATGGCCGCGTTCACGAACAGGAGGACGTCCTCGGCGGCGACGAGGTCGGCGGCGGGGCCGGTGGCGGCACCCGCGACGGGCTCGGGAGCGAGGCCCGCCACGGGCTCGGGCGCGCTCATGGTCCGGGGCGTGTTCACGGCTTCCCCCAGGGGCGAACTCTCCCCATGACCCACCTTGTCGGAGACGAAACAGAAAAGGAGACGCCGGCCGGGGAATGGAGGCGCGAACAGCGAAATCGTTGCTTCATAGGCAGGTCCCGGAAGTCGCGGCCGGAGTCCCGCGGCCGGCTCGGAAAACGTAACGGGGGACCCCCGCTCCGCGCCACCGCATTCCGTCCCGGTGAGCCCCGGCACGAGGCCGCGGGCGCGTCGGGCGCGTCCCGGCGGGCGGCCGGAGGCCCCGGACCGGCCGCCCCGCCGCCCAGGCGCCCCCGGCCCCTCCGCCCGGCCGCCCGGACCACCGGGCAGACTGGCCCCATGGACTCAGCTGTCGGCGCCACCGCCGCCCCTCTACGCATCGGCCTCCTCGGAACCGGCCCCTGGGCCCGCAACACCCAGGCCCCCGCGCTCGCCGCCCACCCCGGCGTCGAGCTGAGCGGGGTGTGGGGCCGCAGGGCCGAGGCCGCCGACGCCCTCGCCGCCGTCCACGGCGCCCGCGCGTACACGGGGGAGGAGGGCATCGACGCGCTTCTGGAGGCGAGCGACGCCGTGGCCTTCGCGCTGCCGCCCGATGTCCAGGCCCCGCTGGCGGTCCGGGCGGCGGAGGCGGGCCGCCACCTGCTGATGGACAAGCCGGTCGCCACGACGGTCGAGGGCGCCCGCGCGGTCGCCGACGCGGCCGGGAAGGCCGGGGTGGCGTCCGTCGTGTTCTGCACGCTCCGGTTCGCCCCCGAAACCGCGGCCTGGATCGCCGAACAGGCCGCGGTGGAAGGCTGGTTCACGGCACGCGCCCAGTGGCTCGGCTCGCTCTACGCGGAAGGTTCGGCCAGCGAGTACGCCGACTCCCCGTGGCGGCGCGAGAAGGGCGGACTGTGGGACGTCGGCCCGCACGCGCTCTCCGTGCTGATCCCGGTGCTGGGCGACGTCGAGCACCTGACCGCCGCCCGGGGGCCGGCCGACACCACGCACCTGATCCTGCGCCACGCCTCCGGCGCGTCCAGCACGGTCACCCTCGGGCTGAGCGCCCCGCCCGGCGCGGCGGGCGTCGAGATCGAGTTCCGGGGCGAGCGGGGCACGGCCTCGATCCCCGGCTGGGACGGCGCGGAGGCCGCGTTCCGGGGCGCGGTGGACGCTCTGGCCGAAGCGGTGCGTACGGGGGTGCCGCACGCCTGCGACGCCCGCTTCGGCCTTCACCTCACGGAGCTGCTGGTGGCGGCGGAGACGCAGGCCGGGGGATGACCGAGGCGTCGGAGGACGGGTCGGCCGGCGGCAGCGACCGGCACAGAGCCTCCAACGCCTCCGGGTAGCCGCTCTCGGAGGGCGTCGCGTACCCCACGACCAGGCCGTCGCGGACGGTGGCTCCTGCGCCGCCCGCGTGAGGGGCGCCCTCCGCGCCGGGGTGCAGGTAGTCGCCCAGGCCCTCCACCGCGAGCCCCTGCCGGGCCGCCGCCCGGACCGTCGCCCGCTCGGTGCCCGGCGGCAGCTCCAGCACCGCGTGGAGCCCCGCCGCGATCCCGGTGATCCGGACGTGCGGGGCGCGCCGCTCCAGGGCCGCCGCCAACCGGTCCCGGCGGCGGCGGTGGAGCTGCCGTATCCGCCGCACCTGCCGGTCGTACGCGCCCGACTCGACGAAGTCCGCGAGCGTCAGCTGCTCGGTGGCGCTGGAGAACTGCTCGCGGTCGCCCTTCGCCGCGACGACCGGCCCCACCAGCCGCTGGGGCAGCACCATCCACCCGATCCGCAGGGTGGGGGAGAGGCTCTTGCTCACCGACCCCAGGAGCACCACATGCTCCGGATCGAGCCCCTGAACGGCCCCCACGGGCTGTCGGTCGTAGCGGAACTCCCCGTCGTAGTCGTCCTCGACGACGAGCCCGTCGGCGGCCCGCGCCCAGTCGACGACGGCGGCACGCCGCGCGGCGTGCAGCGGTCCGCCGGTGGGGAACTGGTGGGCGGGTGTGAGGAGCACGGCCCGGTCGCGACGGGTCAGCCCGTCGACCCGGGCGCCGTCGGCGTCGACGCCGAGCGGCCGGGTGCCGACGCCGTGGGAGGCGAGGAGGCCGCGGTGGAAGGGCAGGCCGTACTCCTCCGCCGCCCAGGGTCCGCCCACCACCTGGGCGAGCAGCCGCAGCCCGTGTGCGGCTCCCGAGCACAGGACGATGCGCTCGGGAGCGGTGCGCACCCCGCGCACCCGGGCCAGGCGACCGGCCAGAGCCCGCCGCAGCTCGGGCCGCCCGTGCGGATCGCCGGGCCCGAAGGCGTCGTCGGGGGCGGCGGCCAGCGCCCGGCGCGCCGAGGCCAGCCAGGCGGTGCGCGGGAAGGCCGAGGGGTCCGGCCGCCCCTGGACCAGGTCGTGGACCGGCCGGGCGGCGGGCTCGGGGGCGCGCGTCCGGTGGGCGGGGACGTCCGGGGCGACCCGCTCGGCGACCCGGGTGCCCGACCCCTGGCGGGCGGCGAGCCACCCCTCCGCGACCAGCTCCGCGTAGGCGTCGGCCACGGTGTTGCGGGCGATACCCAGGTCGGCGGCGAGGGAACGGTAGGGCGGCAGCCGGGCGCCCGGGGCGAGCCGTCCGCCGCGCACGGCGTCGCGGAGGGCGGCCGCCAGGACGGCCCGGCGGTTGGCGGCGCCGGAGAGCTCCAGGGGCAGGTCGCTGCCCAGGACCTCGGCGGAATCGGCCCATGAACCCATCGGAGAAACACACCTCGTACCCGGTCGCCGTCGTCCTGGATTCGTACCCATGACGACGGGGGAGATCAAGGCGAACGACCGCACCGCCCCACGACCGCCACCGTCCGGCGCAACCGTGCCCCCGTCCGGGGTGACACCCCCATCCGTCCGGGTCGGCGACCCCGCCACCATCCGGGGCGGTGGGAGCGCGGACCTTCCGGGGCAGCGGGGGCGCGCCCCCCGGGGGGGGGCGCCGACTGTCCGGGACGGCGGGGCGCGGGCGGCCCGGACGCCGCGGAGGCGCCCCCGGACGCGCGCCGCCGGCCGCTCCGGCTCACATCAGCAGGGGCCGGAGCTCCAGCCAGGCCCGTACCTCCGCGCACAGCTCCGGATCCCGGACCCGGGGCAGCAGGGCGCCGGCCGCCAGGGAGAGCCGCTTGGCGGACCGGGAGGCGTTGACGGCCGCCAGATGGTCCCGCGCGTACGGCGTCGTCCTCCGGGTCGCCGCCTCCGCCCGGGAGACCGGGATGGCGTCCAGACAGGCCCGTACGGCGGCGTCCGGGTCGAGCAGGCCGTACCGGGCGATCTCGCAGGCGCTCTCCGTACGGTCGAGGACCCCGGCGTCCTCGCACTTCCCGAGCAGCCAGAGCGCGGTCTCCCGCGCCGCGGACAGAGCGGGACCGCCCTCCTGCCCGCTCCCGGGGCCGAGCCGCTGTCGGCCCGCGACCCACAGGGACCACCACCAGCGCGCCGCCTCGTCCGCCTCCTGCGGCAGCCGTCGCCGCGCCCAGTCCTCCCGCTCCGGCGCACCGAGCCCGGTCAGGTGCCGGAGCAGGTCGCGTACGGTCCTCGGGGGCAGCGGGGAGGGTTCGCCCCGGGGGCCGGGAGCGAACCAGGCAGGCGCCGACAACTTCACCACCTCGCCGGTCGTCTCGTCCACGAGCACCCCCACCCGGCTGTCCGCCCGTACGAGACGACGGCACCCGACCCCGTCCGGCGCGACCTCCACGAGAGGGAAGCCGACCCGGTCCAGAGCCGTGGCGAGGGCGTCGAGGGGCGGCGGCGCGTCGAGCCGGTGCGCCTGCACGGTGACGTACAACCCCCGCCAGGGGCCCCCGTCCGCCTCCCCGCCGCCCGCGTCCCGTTCCCAGGCGAACTCGACCAGGTCGTAACACCGCAGCAACTGCCGCCCGGTACGACTTTCGACGAACCCGTCCCCCAGCAGCGCGGTGACCTCGGCGGGCGTGCTCGTGGCGTCGGCGCCGCCGGCCGTACCCGTGACGACGAAGTCGACGACGGACTCCGGTACGGCCGGGCCCTGTCGGGAAGTGGTCATCCCTCGCCCTGCCCGTCAGGACCGGCGCCGGGACCGAGGAGCGGAGCGCCCGACCCGGAGCGGGCGGCGCCGGAGCGGGCGGCGTCCCCCGGCGGGCGCCGCACCGCCTCGTACGCCGCCGTCAGGAAGCGCCGTACGGCGTCCGCCTCCCGGGCGTCGAACTCGCGCAGCACCGCATCGGTGGCCCCGAGGAAGGGCCCGAAGAACGCCTGCCCGAGCTCCACCGCCCGCTCGTCCACCGTCAGGAGCACGCGTCGCCCGTCACGCGGGTCGCGCCCGCGCGTCACATGGCCCAGCCGCACCAGCCGGTCCACGACCGCCGTCGTACCCGCCGAATGCAGCCCGAGCTGCGCCCCGAGCCAGCCGGCGGTCGCGTCCGTTCCCGCCCGCTCGGCGTCCAGGAGGCTGATCAGAGCCCGCACGTCGGTGGTGTGCATCCCGTGGAGTTCGGCGAACTCCGCCTGCCGCAGGCCGAATTCGACCGTCACCTTACGCAGCAGATGGATCATCCCGGCTCGCGCCTCCGGCTCGCCGCTTTCCCGGCGTTCGGTCGTGCTCATCGCCACCCCATTATCTCGCTCAGCGAGATAATATCGCGGGGAAGGCCGCCCAGACGCCGAGGAGAGGCCCCGCCATGCCGCCGTCCCACCGCACCGAGTCCGCGGAGCCTCCGGACGCCGCCGGTCCCTCCGCCCCGTTCCTCACCGGCTACGCCGCGTTTCTGGCCGAGCGCTGGCCCCCGGGGACGACGACCTCGAACGTCACCACCCCCTACGGCGCCACGCACATCACCAGCCACGGGCCCGCCGACGCCGCCGCCCCGCCCGTGGTGCTGCTGCCCGGCGGGGGAGCGACCTCCGCCGTCTGGTACGCGCAGGCGTCCCACCTCGGCCGGACGCGTCGCGTACACGCGGTCGACCTCGTCGGCCAACCGGGCCGCAGTACGCCGGGGGAGCGCCCGATCCGCACGGTGGCGGATCTGGCGGCGTGGCTGGACACGGTGCTGGAGGCGCTGTGCCCCCAGGCGGAGGGTGGGCGGCCCGTGCTCGCCGGTCACTCCTACGGGGCGTGGATCGCGCTCCACCACGCCCTCCACGCGGGCCCCCGGCGCTTGGCCGGCCTGGTGCTCGTGGACCCCACGCAGTGCTTCTCGGGTTTCCGCCCGGCGTACCTCCTGCGCGCCCTGCCGTCGCTGCTGCGCCCGACCCCCTCGCGAGCCCGCGCGTTCCTGGCCTGGGAGACGGCCGGGGCGGCGCTGGACGCGGACTGGGTGCGCCTGTACGCGGAGGGCGCCCGCTTCCCGTCCGTGCGCCCGGTCACCGGCCCGCGCCCCCGGCCGTCGGCTCTGCGGGAGCTCACCGTGCCGACGCTCGTCCTGCTCGCCGAGCGCGGCCGCGCCCTCGATCCCGCCCGTACGGCGCGGGCGGCCGACCGCTCACTGCCGGACGCGACGACGTACACGGTCCCCGGCGCGACCCACCACACGCTGCCGCTGCACGCCCCGGCGGCGGCCGAGGTCAACCACCGTCTGGACGCGTTCCTGGCGACGCTGCCGGGCACGTCCCCGGCGGAGTGACGGCGCCCCGCCCGGCCCGCCCCCGCTCCCGGCCCCAGCACCGGCTCCGGACGCGTTCCCGGCGGATTGACGGCCCCGGGACCACCGCTCTACCGCCCCAGCGCCCCCCGTACCGCTTCCTCGCTGCGCGCCACCACGGCCGTGCCGTCCTCGGCGGTGATGATCGGGCGCTGGATCAGCTCGGGGTGCTCGGACAGAGCGGCGATCCACCGGTCACGGGAGCCCGCGTCCCGGGGCCACTCCTTCAGCCCCAGCTCCTTCGCCGCCCCCTCCTGCGTCCGCGTGATGTCCCACGGCTCGAGACCGAGCCGGCCCAGCACCTCCCGGATCTCCTGCGGCGAGGGCACGTCCTCCAGGTAGCGGCGGACCGTGTAGTCGGCCCCCTCGGCGTCCAGCAGGGTCACCGCGCTGCGGCACTTGGAACAGGCGGGATTGATCCAGATCTCCATGGGGCCCACGTTACGCGAGGGGTGGTCGAAAGCGCCTCTGAACAGGGGCGATTGTCAGTGGGGGGCAGTAAAATGGAGGGAGTTCGTGAGGGTTCCACCACGCTGCCAGGAGGATGCCGATGACTGGTGCCGCAGTCACGACCGAGCCGCGCGACCGACAGCTCCCGATGCCCTTCCACCCGCTGCTTCCCACTCCGCTGCCGAAGAAGCGACTGCCCGCGGGCCGCCCCCGTGAGTGGTACGTCTCGCACAACCGCAGGCTGAAGGCCATGCGCCTGGCCATCGCCCTGCTCGACAGCGGGGTCTACCAGCCCTCCAGCGCCAACAACCGCCGGATACGGATCGCCGCCGAGCGCCTGGACATCCACCCGCCGTCCGACACCACCTGCCGCATGGTCCGCGCCCTGATCCGCTACGGCCGCTGACCGAGCCCTGCCGCAGGCCGACGCCGCCCCCGGACCGCCGAACCGACGGTCCGGGGGCGCTCGGCCGCCGGACCGGCCCGTACGGCACCATGGCCCCGACCGGACAGGGGAACGGACGGAAGGGCATCGCCATGGCTGCCGATCTGTGGACGTCGGCCGTCTCCCTCGCGGGCGTGGCCCCGGGCGGCGGTCTGACCGCCCTGGCCCAGCGTGCCACCCAGCGCTCGGCGGAGCGCGTCGAGGAGCGCCGCCGGGCGGTGGCCGCCACGGAGAGCAGCCGGGCCGAGCAGATCGGCGTCCTCAAGGAGTTCGTCGCCTGCGCCCAGGCCGCCGAACGCGCCGTCTACCGCCTGATCCTGCTGCTCGCCCAACTCGCCGCGATCAGGCCCGCCTAGGCGGGCCCGGAACCGCCGCGCACCTCGTCCAGCGAGGTGGCCATGAGCTCGGTGGCCCGCTCGAACCAGTCGGCGAGCACGGCGATCTCGTCGGGCCCGTACTCCGCGAACAGGGCGGCGAACCGCTGGTAGTTGGGGCCGTACACCTCGAAGAGACGGGCGGCGGCGGCCGGTTCGGCGGCCACCCTGACGCGTCTGCGGTCGGCCGGGTCGCTCTGCCGACGTACGTACCCGGCGCGCTCCAGCCGGGTGATGACGCCCGTGATGGCGCCGGTGGTGAGGTTGGCACGCCGCGCCAGCTCCCCGGCGGTCGCCGCCGTCCCCGCGCCCTCGGCCTCCAGGACGAACCCCAGACAGGTCAGATCGGTGATGTTGAGCCCGAGCCGGCCCGCGATGTCGTGCTGGGCGACGATCCCCAACGCCATCAGCCGGTCCATCCGGGCATGCGCCTGCTCCGGGGTGGCGTGCGGCCGTGCCGGGGAGGCGTCCTGTCGCGACTTGCCGTCCACGCAGAAATTCCCTTACTATCTAAGTAACTTAGCTCGTCAGATAAATCGTCTTTCGTTCAGCCTACTGTCCGCGTCCCGGGGAGAGTCATGAGTGCACACGGCCACGTCGACCTGGGCCATACCGTCGCCGGCTGGGCGGGTACGGGGGCGGCGGTCACAGGCCTGGCGCTCACCGGCGTCGCCGTGGTCGCGGTCTCCGTACCCCTGGCTCTCGCCGGGGCCGGCGTCACGCTCGGCGCGGCGGTCCTGACCTGGCTCCTCCACCTCGCCGGCTGGGGCAAACCGAGCGGTCCCCGCCCCGAGAGCGAGTGGCCCTGGCGGGTACGGGACACCGCGGCCCGGCAGGGGCATCCGGACTGCCTGGGCTGCCGACTGGCCGGACGCGGCGCCCGCCGACCCGAAAACGCCTCGAACACCGCACGGGTTGCCTCTACTGTGACCGGGTGACGACCCAGGTGATCGTGGTGAACGGCGGCTCCAGCTCCGGCAAGTCCGGCATCGTCCGGTGCCTCCAGGCGGAGCTGCCGGACCCGTGGCTCGCCGCCGCGATCGACGCCTTCGTCGACTCCCTGCCCCCGTCCCTGCGCACCACGGACGCGGGCATCGCGTTCGCCCCGGACGGCGGTGTGACCGTCGGCCGGGAGTTCCGGAGGCTGGAGGCGGCCTGGCGCGAGGGTGTCGCCGCGATGGCCCGGGCGGGCGCCCGGGTGATCGTCGACGACGTGTTCCTCGGCGGCCCGTCCTCCCAGGAACCCTGGCGGCGGGCGCTCGCGGGTCTGGACGTGCTGTGGGTGGGCATCCGCTGTGGGAGCGAGGTGGCCGAGGCCCGCGGAATCGCCCGCGGGGACCGCCCCAGGGGCATGGCCGCCGCCCAGGCGGAGGCGGTCCACCGGGGCGTGGTCTACGACCTGGAGGTGGACACCACGCACATGGAGGCCCTGGCCTGCGCGAGGGCGATCGCCGCCCGCGTAGCCTGACCCATCGATCTGTCCGTACCGACCTGGCTGGAGCGAGATGACCGACCTGTGGACCGGCGAGCGGATACGGCTGCGAGGCGTCGAACCCCAGGACTGGGAGGGCTTCCGGGCCCTGGCCCTGCACACCGTGGACGCCCGCAACGCCGACGTGGTCGAACCCCCGCGCTCGGACGAGAGCTTCCGCGCCTGGACCGCCGAACGCGCCGCCCGCACCCCGGACCCGGCCTCGTACCGGCTGGTCATCGAGACCCGCTTCGAGCACGCCTTCGTCGGCGCGGTCACGGTGGGCGAGACGGACGCCCGCGCCGGCCGCTTCCGCACCGGCATCGAGGTCTCCCGCGAACACCGCCGCCAGGGCTACGCGGCCGAGGCCACGGAGCTGGTCCTCACCTACATGTTCGCCGAACAGCGCCACCACAAATGCGAGGTGGAGGTCTACGCCTTCAACGACGCCTCCCTGGCCCTCTACCGCAAGCTCGGCTTCGTCGAGGAGGGCCGCCTGCGCCAGCACGAGTACTTCGCCGGCGCGTACCACGACGTGGTCCTGCTGGGCATCACGGCGGACGAGTACTGGGCGGGACGGGCACGGCCCTCGCTGCGGTGAGGTCGACTTCCGGCCGCCCGGCCAGGCGAACCGGCCGCGATACCGCGATCACCGGATCTCTGGGACGGCAGCCCCCGACGATGTCCTCTCGACGTGTCGACCGCTGGGAGGACGCATGGACAGCCAGGCAGCGAGCCGTTCCACGCCCTGGCAGGAGCGCCTGGCCGCAGGCACCGAGGCCGTGCAGGACGAGGTGATCCGCTGGTACCAGGAGACGTCCCACGGGCAGGCTTACGTCCCGAACATGATCTGGGGGACGCTCCAGACGGAGGCGTACGCCACGGTGATCCTCGGACAGGTCGTCGATTTCCTGGGCGTCCCGGACGATGTTCCGGCCGGCGTGGCCAAGCGGATGCGGCGGCAGCAGGTCCTCCACGACGGCGAGCACCGCTACGACGTCGTCCTCGGCGAGCAGGCGCTCTACACGAACATCGGCGGGGCCGAGGTCATGGTGGAGCAGATCGACCGGATCCTCCGCGACATGGAGCTGCCCTCGCTCGCCCTCGGGATCGTTCCCGCCGCCGCGCGCGTGGACATGCTCCCCGTCCACGCCTTCCACCTGCACGGCGAAGAGGTCCACGTCGAGCTGGTCTCCTCGGGCTTGGACGTGACCGAGCCGTCCGAGGTCGGCCTCTACCGGGAGGCGTTCCGACGGCTGGACGGCGCGGCACTCCACGGGGACGACGCCAAGGGGCTCCTGCGCAAGGCCCGCGCCTTCTGGAGCGAGCGGCAGAGCGGCTGACCGTACGGCCGAGGGCCGCCGGTCTCCAGCTGGAGACCGGCGGCCCTCGGTGGGGCGGGCGCGGAGGCCCGGAAGCCGTTCTAGAGGTCGAAGTACAGCTCGAACTCGTGCGGGTGCGGGCGCAGCTGGATCGGGGCGATCTCGTGCGTGCGCTTGTAGTCGATCCAGGTCTCGATCAGGTCCGACGTGAAGACGCCGCCCGCCTGGAGGTACTCGTTGTCCGCCTCCAGGGCGTCGAGCACGGCCGGGAGGGAGGTCGGGACCTGCTGGACGTTGGCGTGCTCCTCGGGAGCCAGCTCGTAGAGGTCCTTGTCGATCGGCTCGGCCGGCTCGATCTTGTTCTTCACGCCGTCCAGCCCCGCCATCAGCAGCGCGGAGAACGCGAGGTACGGGTTGGAGGACGGGTCCGGGGCGCGGAACTCGACCCGCTTGGCCTTCGGGTTCGAGCCGGTGATCGGGATGCGCATCGCGGCGGAGCGGTTGCGCTGCGAGTACACCATGTTGACCGGGGCCTCGAAGCCGGGCACCAGGCGGTGGTAGGAGTTCACCGTCGGGTTGGTGAAGGCCAGCAGCGACGGGGCGTGCTTCAGGATGCCGCCGATGTAGTGGCGCGCCATGTCCGAGAGGCCGGCGTACCCCTGCTCGTCGTAGAAGAGCGGGGAGCCGCCCTGCCACAGCGACTGGTGCACGTGCATGCCCGAGCCGTTGTCGCCGAAGATCGGCTTGGGCATGAAGGTCGCGGTCTTGCCGTTGCGCCAGGCGACGTTCTTCACGATGTACTTGAAGAGCATCAGGTCGTCGGCCGCGGCGAGCAGCGTGTTGAACTTGTAGTTGATCTCGGCCTGGCCGGCGGTGCCGACCTCGTGGTGCTGGCGCTCGACCTGGAGGCCGTTGCGGTCCAGCTCCAGGGAGATCTCGGCCCGCAGGTCGGCGAAGTGGTCCACCGGCGGGACCGGGAAGTAGCCGCCCTTGTAGCGGACCTTGTAGCCGCGGTTGTTCTCGACCGCACCGGTGTTCCAGGCGCCGGCCTCGGAGTCGATGTGGTAGAAGCTCTCGTTCGCCGACGTCTGGAAGCGGACGTTGTCGAAGACGTAGAACTCGGCCTCCGGGCCGAAGTACGCGGTGTCCGCGATGCCGGTCGAGGTGAGGTACGCCTCGGCCTTCTTGGCGATGTTGCGCGGGTCGCGGCTGTACTGCTCGCCCGTGATCGGGTCGTGGATGAAGAAGTTGATGTTGACGGTCTTGTCGCGGCGGAAGGGGTCCACCCGAGCCGTCGACAGGTCCGCGCGCAGCGCCATGTCCGACTCGTGGATGGCCTGGAAGCCGCGGATCGACGAACCGTCGAAGGCCAGTTCCTCGGCCGGGTCGAACGTCGCTGCCGGGATGGTGAAGTGCTGCATCACCCCGGGAAGGTCGCAGAACCGGACATCGATGAACTTGACGTCGTTGTCCGCTACGTACTTCTGCACTTCGTCGGCGTTCTGGAACATCCAACTCCTCCTACTCCCGACCCGGGAGGGGCGGGGTTGTAGCTCGTTGTGCGGCCAGTGCGGGTGGCACACGCTGGTCCCGACCCTAGGCAGACGTGATTTCCCGAGCGTGACCCATTTGTTTCGCCCAAGTTAACCGGGGTGATCGCGTGCGGCATCTCCGCGACTGTTTCCGATGCCCCCGCCCGGCCGGGGGCAAACGCGGCCGCAGTACCGTGGACGGGTGGACAACAGGCAAGCAATCGGATCGTGGCTCTCGGGGCCCCGCGCGGCCGCCGAGGAGATGGGCGCCGACTTCGGCTACCGGGGCAAGGGGCTGGGGCTGCCCGAAGAGGGGCCCGGGGCGATCGCACCGCTCGGCCGGCGCTTCGGAGCCCTCTTCATCGACTGGACGCTCTGCATGCTGATCGCATACGGACTGTTCGCTCGCGGTGACCAGCAGGCCGCGGGGAACTGGGCTCTCGGGATCTTCCTCGTGATGAGCCTGCTCACCGTCGGCACCATCGGCTGCACCCCCGGCAAGCGGCTCCTGGGCATCCGGGTCGTCGCCGAGGGCGGCGGACGCCTCGGCTTCGGCCGGGTCGCCGTACGGACCGTCCTGCTCGCCCTCGCCATCCCCGCGCTCGTCTGGGACCGCGACGGCCGCGGCCTGCACGACCGGCTGTCCCGCGCCGTACAGGTCCGTATGTGACGCCCCGGGGCCGTATGTGACACCTCGGGTCCGTATGTGACGTCCCGGCGCTGCGGGTGACGTACCGCTCCGGATGCGGTGTCCGCGGCGGGGGAGGAACGGCGAACGGGGCGGCCCGGGGACCGACGATCGGTCCCCGGGCCGCCCCGTTTCTCACGCTCGCAGGCGCGGTCAGCGCATCTTTCCGCCGCGCGGCATCCGCATGCCCTTGGGCATCGGGCCCTTCGGCAGCGGCATGTTGCTCATCAGGTCGCCCATCGCGCGCAGCCGGTCGTTGGTGGTGGTCACCTGCGGGCCGGTCAGGACGCGGGGGAGCTTCAGCATCTTGGTGCGGACCTTCTTCAGCGGCACCTGGCCCTCGCCGTTGCCGACGATGATGTCGTGCACCGGCACGTCCACCACGATCCGGGCCATCTTCTTCTTCTCGGACGCCAGGAGGCCCTTCACCCGGTTCGGGTTGCCCTCGGCCACCAGGACGATGCCGGCCTTGCCGACCGCCCGGTGGACGACGTCCTGGCTGCGGTTCATCGCCACCGCCGGAGTGGTGGTCCAGCCGCGTCCGATCCGGTCCAGGACGGCGGCAGCGGCTCCGGGCTGCCCCTCCATCTGCCCGAACGCCGCCCGCTCGGCCCGGCGGCCGAAGACGATCGCCATCGCGAGGACGGCCAGCACGAAGCCCAGGATGCCCAGATAGACCGGGTGTCCGATCGCGAAGCCGATGCCGAGGAGGACACCGAACGTGACGATTCCGACACCCGCGACGATGAGACCGATCTTGCTGTCGGTCCGCCTGGTCATCTTGTAGGTCAGGGCGATCTGCTTGAGCCGCCCCGCGTTCTCGGCGCTGTCCGCGCCTTCAGTTTTTGCCTTCCTCGCCATGTATCGAAGTTTACGTGGCGGGTGGGCGGCCTAGGAACGGTGGTCGGCCACGGCGTCCAGGACGTACTCGGCCTCCACCCGGTCCTGGGCGCGGCGGCGGTCCTCCAGGACGGCCGTCCAGGCGTTGCGGCGGGCCGTGCGCTGGCCGCCGCTCAGCAGCAGCGACTCGACGGCGCGCAGGGCGGTGGTGACGGACGGAAGGGCGTGGGCGCGGACCGGTGCGGCCTGCATCGTGGTGTTCCCCCTCGGAACGGATGCGCCTGCGGGGCGCGGATGAGTGCGGGAAGCGGCGACCGGGGCGGCTGGGGCGGTGCGGCCGCCTGCGTACCCAGGGTCACTGTTCGGTGTTACCAGTGCGTGACCGGACGGTCAAACACCAATGAAGCCTTGTTTCCGGCGGAGTGCACGTCGAAGCGGTCCGTACGCGTCCCCGACCTGCGGGGAGCGTCCGGACCGCTTCGGCGCGCACGGGCCGCGAGGGGGCCGCTCGTGAGCGGATTCACACGGCCGGTGCGGCCTGGGCCGCCCCGGCCCCGGCGCTGCCGGAGGCGTCGCGCGCGTCCATCGCCTGCTGGAACAGCCGCCCCGCGCGGTACGAGGACCGCACCAGCGGGCCCGACATCACACCGGAGTAGCCGATCGCGTCGGCCTCGTCCTTCAGCTCGACGAACTCGTGCGGCTTCACCCAGCGCTCCACGGGGTGGTGCCGGACGGAGGGGCGCAGGTACTGCGTGATGGTGATGAGCTCGCACCCCGCGTCGTACAGGTCCTGGAGGGCCTCGCTGACCTCCTCGCGGGTCTCGCCCATGCCGAGGATCAGGTTGGACTTGGTCACCAGGCCGGCCTCGCGGGCCCGCGTGATGACCTCCAGGGAACGCTCGTAGCGGAAGCCGGGGCGGATGCGCTTGAAGATGCGCGGCACCGTCTCCACATTGTGCGCGAGCACCTCGGGGCGCGAGGAGAAGACCTCCGCGAGCTGCTCGGGCTCCGCGTTGAAGTCGGGGATCAGCAGCTCGACCTTGGTCGCGCCCGCCTCCCGCTCCGCGGTGAGGGTGTGGATCTGGCGGACCGTTTCGGCGTACAGCCAGGCGCCGCCGTCCTCCAGGTCGTCGCGGGCGACGCCGGTGATGGTGGCGTAGTTCAGGTCCATGGTGACGACGGACTCGCCGACCCGGCGGGGCTCGTCACGGTCCAGCGCCTGCGGCTTGCCCGTGTCGATCTGGCAGAAGTCGCAGCGGCGGGTGCACTGGTCGCCGCCGATGAGGAAGGTGGCCTCCCGGTCCTCCCAGCACTCGAAGATGTTGGGGCAGCCCGCCTCCTGGCAGACCGTGTGCAGCCCCTCGCCCTTCACCAGCTGCTGCAGCTGCTTGTACTCGGGGCCCATCTTCGCCCGCGTTTTGATCCACTCGGGCTTGCGCTCGATGGGGGTCTGGCTGTTTCGGACCTCCAGGCGCAGCATCTTGCGCCCGTCGGGTGCGACAGCGGACACTCCGGCTCCCCTTTGTTTTCTGCTGCGTCGGATCCGCGGGCTTCGCGTGGGATTCGCGAGGTACTCGCGCGGTATTCGCTTTCGATTCTTCGGCGGACCCCAGGGTACGCCCCTACATCAAACGGCCCTACGTCCGGCCAACCTGCGGCCGGCGGGGCCTATTCCCGGTGGGCGGCGACGGCCGGTTCCCCCGGCCGTACGCGCGGCCGCTCCGTACGGCCCCGGGCGCTACGCCGGAGCCGGGGCGGCGGGCTCCGGCCGCCCGACCTCGCGCGGTGCGAGGTCCGCGTTCTCCAGGACGTCCCGCAGGTGCTTCTCGACGACCGGCAGCACCTCCTCGATCGTGATCTCCCGGCCCAGCTCGTTGGAGAGCGAGGTGACCCCCGCGTCCCGGATGCCGCACGGCACGATCCGGTCGAACCAGGTGTTGTCCGGGTTCACGTTCAGTGCGAAGCCGTGCATGGTGACGCCCTTGGCGACCCGGATGCCGATCGCGGCGAGCTTGCGGTCCTCGCGGCGCTGGCCGGCGTTGGACGGGGCGTACTCCGGGCCGTTCAGCCGCGGGTCGAACTCCTCGTCCTGGAGCCGCGGGTCGAAGTCCAGCGAGAGCCCGCCCAGCGCCTGGCGCCGCTCGACCGGGTCGCCGAGCACCCAGACGCCGCTGCGGCCCTCGACCCGGGTGGTCTCCACGCCGAAGTCGGCGGCCGTGCGGATCAGGGCCTCCTCCAGCCGGCGCACATGTGCGACGACGTCGACCGGGCGCGGCAGCTTCTGGATCGGGTAGCCGACGAGTTGGCCCGGACCGTGCCAGGTGATCTTCCCGCCGCGGTCGACGTCGATCACCGGCGTACCGTCCAGCGGACGCTCGCTGTCGGCCGTACGGCGTCCCGCGGTGTAGACGGGCGGGTGCTCCAGGAGCAGGCAGGTGTCCGGCACCCGGTCCTCGAACCGGTCCGTGTGCACCTCACGCTGCTTCTGCCAAGCCTCCGTGTATTCGACGGCCTGTTCGCCGAAGCCCAGACGGACGAACCGCAGCTCGCTCACCGATGCCTCCCTACGCGGGCCCCGTCCGCCCGGAGGGGTGTCCCCGGCGCGACGGCGCCCTGCACTGATCGCGCCCGCATCCACTGTACGGCCGTCACCCGAACGGCTCCCCGCCAGGTGGAACGGCCGCCTCCCGCGCTTCCGCGCCCCGGGCTTTTCCGTCAGCTCCGACCGGAATCCTCACACGATCGGATGAACGTGGAGCAAAGGGTGGCCGCGACCGTTCCGGGGGCCGTTACATTCGCGCCGTTCCCATGAGGGCTGCCCGGTCGGCCCCGAAGGCAGGAGACCGTACAGCTGATGTCGGAACGACCCCCGCAGCGCACGCCCAACCGCCGACTCGCCTCGCTCATCGCGGAAGCCGGTTTCTCCCACGCCGGCCTGGCCCGCCGCGTCGATCAGCTCGGCCTCGAACACGGCCTGGACCTGCGGTACGACAAGACCTCGGTCACGCGATGGCTCCGGGGCCAGCAGCCGCGCGGCACCACCCCCGCGCTGATCGCCGAGGTCTTCACCCGGCGGCTCGGGCGGCGGCTCACCGCGCAGGACCTCGGACTGGACGCCTGCGCCCCCGTCTACGCGGGGCTGGAGTTCGCGGCCACCCCGACCGAGGCGATCGACATCGTCAGCGGCCTCTGGCGCAAGGACTCCGGCACCCACACCGAGCTGCGCAGGATCGCCTTCACCCCGGCCGGGCTCGTCGTGCCCAGCCGCGACTGGCTGATCGGCCGGGCCGACGAGTGGGTGGCCCGGGACGGCGGGGCCGCCCGCCGGGCCGGGGGAGAGGGCGGGGCCGCCACGCAGGGCCGCCCGGACGGGCCTCGGGGCCCCGAGGCCCGGAGCCCGGCGCGCCCGTCCGCCGGACACCAGCGGCCCGCACCGCCCGGCCCGGCCGCCACCCGCCCGGGCGGCGCGCATCCGCCCGCCGGAGGGCACGCGGGGGCCGCGGCGCTGCCGGTGGTGCCGCGCCAGCGTCGGACGGACCGCGGCGCCGGGCAGCGGGTCGGCGCCGGGGACGTGGCCGCGCTCCGCTCGGTCGGCGAGCTGTTCCACACCCTCGACCACGCGTACGGCGGCGGCCACGCCCGGCAGGCCCTCGTGCGGTACCTGGAGCACGAGGCGGAGCCGATGCTCCGGGGCACGTACGACGAGACCACCGGGAGGCGGCTGTTCGCCGCGGTCGCGGAGCTGACCCGGCTGGCCGGCTGGACCTCGTACGACATCGCCGCCCACGGCCTCGCCCAGCGGTACTTCGTCCAGGCGCTGCGGCTGGCCCAGGCCGCGGGGGACCGGGGCTACGGCGCCTACGTGCTGATCACGATGAGCCGCCAAGCGGTCTACCTGGGGCACGGCAGGGAGGCCGTCCAGCTCGCCCGGGTGGCCCAGCAGGGCATCGGCTCGGCCGCCCCGCCGCTGGTCCAGGCGCTGCTGCACGCGGTCGAGGCGCGCGGACACGGGGTGCTGGGGGAGGCCCGCTCCTGCACCGCCGCCCTGAGCCGGGCCGAGCACGCCCTGGAGACCGCGCGCCCCGGCGACGAGACGCCGCACTGGGCCCGCACCTTCGACGAGGCCCAGCTCGCGGACGAGCTGGGCCACTGCCACCGCGACCTCCAGCAGTGGCGGGCCGCCGCCCAGCACGCCGAGCGGTCGCTCCAGTTGCGCGCCCCGGCGTACGCCCGCAGCAGGCTGTTCTGCCGGGTGGTCCTCGCCTCGGCCCGGCTCGGCCTCGGCGAGCTGGAGCAGGCGTGCCTGCTGGGCGCGGAGGCGGCCCGGCAGGCGGCCGAGATGCGCTCGGTACGCGCCGCGGAGTACGTACGCGCCTTTGAACGCAGCCTGGAGCCCTACCGGGACGCGGTCGCCGTCCGCGGCTACCGCGACCGGGTCGCCGCCCTCGGCTGACCCCCGCCCGCTCCTCGCACGGCCCCCGGGTCGCACGTGGCCTCCGGACCGCCCCGGCGGCCTCCGCGTGCCCCGACGGGTCCGGCGGGAGCGCACGCCCTCGCCGGGGCTCATGCGGCCTCCGGCAGGCGGGGGCTCCCCTCACGGGCGCCCGGGAGGGCCAGGTCGGCGAGGAGGGCGTCCGCCGCCCGGCGGCCCGAGTGCAGCGCGCCCTGCACCGTGCTGGTGTCGCGGTGGTCGCCGCACACGTACAGCCCGGCCAGCACCCGCACCGGCCGGCGCGGATCGTGCGGGGCCTCCATCGCGGGCACCGCCTCGGGGTCGTGGCGGGCCGCCAGCAGCTCCCAGCGGTCCGTCGGCGCCCCGTACAGCGCCGCCAGGTGCGCCCGCACCGAGCGGTCCAGGTCGGGGGGCGGGGCCCCGAGCACCGTCGAGGTGATCAGCGTCCGGCCCTCCGGGGCCCGCGAGGGGTCGACCTCGCTCATCACGGCGGTGTGCGCCACCGGTCCCGACCGGTCGCCGTCCAGCACCAGCGACCGGCCCGTGGGCGGCGGGGCGGGCGCGGTGTGGTGCAGGACCGTCACCGGGTGGAAGGCCGGCACCCGCAGACCGGGCAGCAGCTCGGCCGCCGCCCCCGCCCCGGTCGCCAGCAGCAGGGAACGGCACCCCAGCTCGCCGTGCTCCTTGGTCCGTACGGATGTGGTGCCCACGGCCGTCACATGGACGCCCGTACGCACCGTTCCCGGAGGCAGGGAGGCCGCCAGCAGCTGCGGCAGCACGGCCGAACCCCCGGCCGGTACGCAGAGCCCGCCGCGCGCGTAGTCCCGCAGCGCGAGATCGGCGCACCTGCTCGACGTGGTGAGCGCGGGGTCGCTGAGCAGCGCCGTGAGCAAGGGGCGCAGGACGCCCTCCACCGTGCGGGCGGGCAGCCCGACACCGGGCAGGGCGTCGGCGACCGTCCGCTCCGGGCGGGCCAGCAGCCGGGCCTCGTCGGTGGCCGCCAGCCGGGACAGGGCCGCACCCAGCCGGGCCCGGTCGATCGCACCCGTCACCGCCCCGCCCCGGCCGCCGCCGCGCGCCGGAGCGCAGGGCTCCCGGCCGTTCGCGCTCCGCACCGACCCGTAAGCGTCGGGAGCGCCGACGGCCCCGGAGGCCCCCGAAGCCCGGGAAGCCCACGGGGCCCGGGGGGCCAGGGCCGTGCGGGAGGCGCGGGCCGCGCGGGACAGGCCCGGCGTGCGGGGGGCGCGATGGGGCCAAGGGGCGCTCGATCGGGTGCGTGCTGCCTTGAGTGCGCCCCTTGCGCTCCGTATGTCGCCGGTGAGCTGGCGGCGGCCCTCGGAGTGGACCAGGACCCCCGGCGCGAACTCCCGCAGCTCCAGGGGGCCGAGCCCCGGAGTGCCGGTCAGTTCGGGCCAGGAGCCGCTGAGCAGGGGGCCGAGGCGGTCGAGCCGGAACCCGTCCACCTCGTCGGTGGCGAGCCGGCCGCCCACCCGGGGTTCGGCCTCCAGGACACTGACGCCGAGCCCCGCCCTGATCAGCAGGTGGGCCGCCGACAGACCGGCGATGCCGGCCCCGATGATGATCACGTCTGCGTGGTATGCCGTGCTGCGCACGTGCCCCTCCCCGAGTCGGTGCGACTGGTGGGGGGTTATTCCCCCCAACGGGCCCCCGGAAAGCCGGAGTTCGCATCGAGGCTAGGAGGATGGCTGATACCGGGTCAGATGCGCGCCGGGGAGCACCGGGGCACGGGGTCGCACGCCCCCGCCCGAGGGCCGCCCGCCCGGGCCCCGGCCGGCCGGGCCCCGGGCCTCGCGCGGCTCGCCCGGCGGGGGGAGCGGTTCAGTCCAGCGCGGCGCGGATCGCCCCGTCGATACCGGGGAAGGCGAACGAGAACCCGGAGTCCAGCAGCTTCGCCGGGATCACGCGCTGGCTGCCCAGCACGTCCTCGGCGAACTCCCCGAGCACCAGCCGCAGCGCGGGCGCCGGCGCGGGCAGCAGGGTCGGACGGCGCAGCACCCGGCCCATCGCGGCGGTCACCTCGGCGTTGGTGACCGGCTTCGGCCCCGTCAGGTTCACCGGGCCGGTCAGCGACTCGGTGTCCAGGATGTGGCGCAGCGCCGCCACCTGGTCGTGCAGCGCGATGAAGCTCCAGTACTGGCGGCCGTTGCCCAGCTTCCCGCCCAGCCCCGCCCTGAAGAGGGGGAAGAGCCGCCCCCACGCCCCGCCCTCGCGGCCGACGACCAGGCCGGTCCGGGCGTGCACGGTACGCACCCCCGCTTCCTCGGCGGCGGCCGTGGCCGCCTCCCACTCCTCGCAGACCGAGGGCAGGAACCCGTCGCCGGGCGGCGCGCTCTCGTCCACCGGGGAGCTCCCGGTGTCGCCGTAGAAGCCGATGGCGGACCCCGAGAGCAGCACCCGGGGCGGGGTGTCGAGCGAAGCGACGGCCTCGGCGACGGCGGCGGTCCCCAGGACCCGGCTGTCCCGGATCTCCCGCTTGTAGGCGTCGGTCCAGCGGTGGTCGCCCACCCCCGCCCCGGCCAGGTGCACCACGGCGTCGCAGCCGACCAGCCCCGCCGCGTCCACGTAACCCCGCCGGGGATCCCACTCGACCTCGTCGCCGGTTCTCGCGGGCCGCCGCACCAGGCGGGCCACCTCGTGCCCGTCGGCGCGCAGCGAGCGCACCAGCGCCGCTCCGATGAGTCCGGACGATCCGCTGACGGCGATACGGGAGCTCGGCATGGGCTCATCCTGCCCCATGAAATGGCTCGAACACGGGGGGCGCCGCGTGGCACAGTGCTCCCATGGCCGCACTCTCCCTCCTTTCCGTCCGCCCCGCCACGCCCGCCGACGAGGCCGAACTCGCCGAGCTCGACCGGTCCACCTGGTCGTCCCTGCACGCGGTCGTACCCCCGCCCGTACCGCCCTACGAGCCCTTCTTCGGGGAGTGGCACCCGCCGGAGGAATTCCTCGTGGCGGAGGCGGCGGAGTCGGCGGAGTCGGCGGGGGGCGCCCCCCGCGTCGCCGGGTACCTGCGCCTCGCTCCGGCCACCCCGCTGGCCTCCAACGCCCACGTCCGCCAGATACGGGGGCTCGCCGTGGCGAACTGGGCGCGCGGGGCCGGGGCGGGGCGGCTCCTGCTGCGCGCCGCGTTCGACGAGGCCCGCCGCCAGGGCGCCAACCGGATCACCCTGCGGGTCCTCGCACACAACGAGCCCGCCCGCGCGCTGTACGCCTCCGAGGGCTTCGCCGTCGAAGGGGTCTTCCCCGGGGAGTTCTTCCTGAACGGGCGGTACGTGGACGACGTCTGCATGGGCCGCTCGCTCGACCCCGCCTGACAGGACGCGGAACCGGCGGGGCCCGGGTGGGGGCCGGGCCCCGGTCAGCGGGGCCCGAAGCGGTCCCACAGCTCGGGGAAGCGGGCGGCGAGCGCCTCCTCGTCCTCGAAGTCGACCGGGGCGCCCAGCGGCTCGGCGGGCTGCGGCGCCAGCCCCAGCTCCGGCGCGACCACGCCGGTGAGCTGCTCGTACGCCTCGTCCGCCGCGTACCCCAGCTCCTCCCCGTCCCCGTCGACCTCCTCGTCGAACTCCTCCAGCAGCTCCGCCAGGTCGTCCGGATCGTGCAGGGCCCCCTCGAAGACCTCCCGGCCCTGGCCGATCAGCCAGCAGCGGAACCAGTCGAAGGCGTCGTCGCTCGCCCCGCCCAGCAGCACGGCCGCCGCGCCCCACAGGTCCCAGCGGTAGGCCCGGTTGTAGCGGGCCTCGAAGTGCCGGGCGAAGTCCAGCACGGATTCGGGGTCGAGCTGCGTCAGCCGTTCCACGAGCAGCTCCGCGTGGTCCTCGGGGTCGCCTTCGGCGGCCTCGCGGGTGCTGTCGATGATCTCCCAGAATTCCGTTTCGTCCATCACGGGTACAGCATCCAGCCTGCCGGGTGCTCCCGCACGCGCAGCCGTCGAATTGAAGCCTTTCAGCGATACAGCTCGCGCAGGCGTTCGGCCGCTTCCGCGAACCGGGCCCGCAGCTCCTCGGGGGCCAGGACCTCCAACTCGGGGCCCAGCGCGAGCAGCTGGCCGTAGGCCACGTCCGGGGACTCCACCGGCAGCGTGAGCGTGCGCCACCCCTCCCGGTCCGGTGCGGACGCCTCCGCGAGCGCCGCCACGGCCGCCGCCCGGTCACCGGTGTACGCGAGCATCCGCGCCCCGCGCTCGGACACCCGTACGGTCACCTCCGTGCGCAGCAGGGAGCGGGCGAACGCGGCGGCGCGCTCCTCCCAGAACCCGGGCAGGTCGAAGGAATCGTCGCGCTCGAAGCGTTCCCCGGCCGGCTCCACGGCGGTGAAGCGGTCGATCCGGTAGACCCGGAAGTCCTCGCCGGCCCGCGCGCAGAGGTACCAGACGCCCGCCTTGAGGACGAGGCCGTAGGGAGCCAGCTGCCGCGCCACCTCCGTACGCTCCCGCTCACGGCCCCCGCCCCGGCGGTAGCGGACCCGCAGCAATCGGTCGTCCCAGACCGCGTCGGCGACGGCGGGCAGCAGCTCGGGGGTCTCCGGCTCGTGGTACCAGGACGGCGCGTCCAGGTGGAAGCGGCGGGCGGCGGAGGTGGAGGCGTCCCGCAGGGAGGGCAGGAGCGCCGCCGACACCTTGAGCCGGGCCGCCGACGCCGCGTCCTCCAGCCCCATCTCACGCAGGGCGGCGGGCAGCCCCGAGAGGAACAGGGCCTCCGCCTCGTCCCGGGCCAGCCCCGTCAGCCGGGTGCGGTACCCGCCGACGAGCCGGTAGCCGCCGGCCCGGCCGCGCTCCGCGTACACCGGCACCCCCGCGTCGGAGAGGGCCTGCGCGTCCCGGGTGACCGTACGCTCCGACACCTCCAGCTCGGCCGCCAGCTCGGCGGCGGTCATCGCGGGGCGGGCCTGCAGGAGCAGCACCATCTTGATCAGCCGGGCAGCACGCATGGGCCCATTGTCGCGGCAGCGGGTACGGAAGACCCCCGGCCGCCGGGCAGGCGCGCTGTCGGACGCGCCCGCCCGGTGACCGGGGGCTTCGGCATGGCGGAGGAACGGGGCTCAGAGGCCGTACCGCTCCCGGGCCTCCTTGACCGCCGAGGCCGGGACCTCGCCGCGCCTGGCGAGCTGGGCCAGCGAGGCCACCACGATCGACGGGGCGTCGACGCCGAAGTGGCGGCGGGCCGCGTCGCGGGTGTCGGAGAGGCCGAAGCCGTCCGTGCCGAGCGAGGACCAGTCCTGCTCCACCCACTGGCTGATCTGGTCCGGGACCTGGCGCATCCAGTCGCTGACCGCGAGCACCGGGCCCGGCGCGCCGGAGAGCGCCTGGGTCACGTACGGCACCCGCTGCTCGCCGTGGAGCAGCGCCTCGTCCGCCGCCAGCGCGTCGCGGCGCAGCTCGCCCCACGAGGTGGCGGACCAGACGTCGGCCGTGACGCCCCAGTCGGCGGCCAGCAGCTCCTGGGCCTCCAGGGCCCAGTGGATCGCCGTACCGGAGGCCAGCAGCTGCAGGCGCGGCGCGTCCGCCTTCGCGGGCGTGCCCTCCTTGAAGCGGTACAGGCCCTTGACGATGCCCTCCTCGACGCCCTCGGGCATCGCGGGCTGGGGCTTCGGCTCGTTGTAGACCGTCAGGTAGTAGAAGACGTCCGGGTCCTCGCCGGGAGCGGCGTGGCCGTACATCCTCCGCAGACCGTCCTTGACGATCACCGCGACCTCGTACGCGAACGCCGGGTCGTAGTTGAGCGAGGCCGGGTTGGTGGCCGCGATCAGGTGCGAGTGGCCGTCCGCGTGCTGGAGGCCCTCGCCCGTCAGGGTCGTGCGGCCCGCCGTGGCGCCGACGATGAAGCCCTTGCCCAGCTGGTCGGCGAGCTGCCACATCTGGTCGCCGGTCCGCTGCCACCCGAACATCGAGTAGAAGATGTAGAACGGGATCATCGTCTCGCCGTGCGTCGCGTACGACGTGGCGGCGGCGATGAAGTCGGCCATGGCCCCGGCCTCGGTGATCCCCTCGTTGAGGATCTGGCCGTCCTTGGCCTCCTTGTAGTACATCAGCTGGTCGCGGTCGACCGGCTCGTACGTCTGGCCCAGCGGCGAGTAGATGCCGGCCGACGGGAAGAGGGACTCCATACCGAAGGTACGGGCCTCGTCCGGGACGATCGGCACCCAGCGCCTGCCGGTCTCCTTGTCCCGCATCAGCTCCTTCACCAGGCGGACGAACGCCATGGTGGTGGCCATCTCCTGCTTGCCGGACCCCTTGTACAGGGCCTTGAACGCGCGCTCCTCGGGCTGCGGCAGCGGCGCGGAGGCGTGCATCCGGCGGGCCGGGGCGGGGCCGCCGAGGGCGGCGCGGCGCTCCTGGAGGTAGCGGACCTCGGGGGAGTCGGCGCCGGGGTGGCCGTAGGGGACCAGGCCGTCCTGGAAGGCGCTGTCGGGGATCGGGAGGCCGAGCAGCTCGCGCATGCCCTTGAACTCGTCGACCGACAGCTTCTTCATCTGGTGGTTGGCGTTCTTGGACTCGAAGCCCTTGCCGAGCGTGTAGCCCTTGACCGTCTGGGCCAGGATCACGGTCGGGGCGCCCTTGTGCTCGACCGCCGCCTTGTACGCCGCGTAGACCTTGCGGGCCTCGTGGCCGCCGCGCGAGGTGTAGAAGCACTCGGCGATCTTCGCGTCGGTCAGCAGCTTCGCCAGCTCGACGAGCGCGGGCTCGGCGCCGAAGAAGTGCTCGCGGATGTAGGCGACGTCGCGGGTGGCGTACGTCTGGAACTGCGCGTCCGGGACCTCGCGCAGGCGGCGCAGCAGCGCCCCCTGGGTGTCCAGCTGGAACAGCTCGTCCCAGGCGTTGCCCCAGAGCGTCTTGACGACGTTCCAGCCGGCCCCGCGGAACTGCGCCTCCAGCTCCTGGACCACGCGGAAGTTGGCGCGGACCGGGCCGTCGAGGCGCTGCAGGTTGCAGTTGATGACGAAGGTCAGGTTGTCGAGCTGCTCACGGGAGGCCAGCGCGAGGGCCGCCGTCGACTCGGGCTCGTCCATCTCGCCGTCGCCCAGGAACGCCCAGACGTGCGAGCCGGCCGTGTCCTTGATGTTCCGGTTGGCCAGATAGCGGTTGAAGCGCGCCTGGTAGATCGCCGAGAGCGGGCCGAGGCCCATCGACACGGTGGGGAACTCCCACAGCCAGGGCAGCCGCCGCGGGTGCGGGTAGGAGGGCAGGCCCTCGCCACCGGACTCCTGGCGGAAGTTGTCGAGGTGCTGCTCGGTGAGCCGGCCGTCCAGGAAGGCACGGGCGTAGATGCCGGGGGAGGCGTGGCCCTGGATGTAGAGCTGGTCGCCGGAGCCGTCCCCCTCCTTGCCGCGGAAGAAGTGGTTGAAGCCGGTCTCGTAGAGCCAGGCCGCCGAGGCGAAGGTGGCGATGTGGCCGCCGACCCCGTACCGGGCGCCCCGGGTGACCATCGCGGCCGCGTTCCAGCGGTTCCACGCGGTGATCCGCGACTCCATCTCCAGGTCGCCGTCGAACGCGGGCTCGGCGGCGGTCGGGATGGTGTTGACGTAGTCGGTCTCCAGCAGCTTGGGCAGCGCGAGACCGGCGCCCTCGGCGTGCTGCAGCGACCGGCGCATGAGGTACGCGGCGCGGTGCGGGCCGGCGGCCTTGGTGACGGCGTCCAGGGAGGCCGCCCACTCGGCGGTCTCCTCGGGGTCACGGTCCGGGAGCTGGTCGAGCTCGCTCGGAAGCTTTCCTACGGGGTCGGTCATGATCGCCGCCTTCCGGAGAGGAGGGGGGTGGAGAAGGCCCTGGCTGGCAGGACAGGGCGATGGGGCCGGTGGGCCCGCGAAGTGAACTGTAAGGCGCTGATCGATGATCGATCAAAGGATTGACGGTAAAACTTCTCGATACGAAGAAAAGTGGCATGGGGTGCCTCGAAAGGGGGCACGGAGTGACGCGAAAATGCATGCAAAAGGGGCGCTGACCTGCACGGAAGAGCAGACCCCCCGGCAGATGATCGAGCCGTGAGCCCTCCCGAAGCGGGGCCGGGGGAGCGGGGCTACGCGGTGGGAGCGGCCGCCCCGGAGTGCTCGGGGGCCGGGGCGCACCCCAGGACGTGCGCCTTCACCAGGGCACCGATGTGCGGATCCCCGGCGAGGAAGGCGTCGATGAGCGCCTGGTGCTCCTCCGCGTACGACTTCTGCACGGTGCCCAGCCAGCGGATCGACAGGGCCGTGAACACCTCGATGCCCAGCCCCTCCCAGGTGTGCAGCAGCACCGCGTTCCCGGCGGCCCGCACCAGCTCCCGGTGGAAGCCGACCGTGTGCCGCACCTGGGCCTCGCCGTCGGCCAGCCGGTCCGCCTCGTACAGGGCGGCCACATGGGGTTCCAGGGCCGAACAGTCCCGGCCGAGCACCGGCGCCGCCAGCTCGGCCGCGATCTGCTCCAGGCCGGCCCGGACCGGGTAGCTCTCCTCCAGGTCGGCGGCGGTGAGGTTGCGGACCCGGACGCCCTTGTTGGGGGCCGACTCGATCAGCCGCAGCGTCTCCAGTTCGCGCAGCGCCTCGCGCACGGGGGTCTGGCTGACCTCCAGCTCGGTGGCGATGCGGCGCTCCACGATCCGCTCGCCCGGCTTCCAGCGCCCGCTGACGATCCCCTCCACGATGTGCTCGCGGATCTGTTCGCGCAGCGAGTGGACGACGGGCGGGGTCATGGAGGGCTCCTTCAGGGCAGACCGGTGCTGCCTACATCATCACGGCGGCGGTGGGCCCCCTGTGGTGGTTAGACAATACGGCGGCGCCCCCGCCCGGAAGGGTTCCGGACGGGGGCGCCGCTGGTGAGGCTGGTTACAGCGGGAGCGTTCAGAGGCCGAGCTCGACCTCGAACTCACCGGCCTCCAGGATCGCCTTGACCGAGGTCAGGTAGCGGGCGGCGTCCGCGCCGTCCACCAGACGGTGGTCGTAGGAGAGCGAGAGGTACGTCATGTCGCGCACCGCGATGGTCTCGCCGAGGTCCGGGTGGTCGATGACCACGGGACGGCGGACCGTCGCGCCGATGCCCAGGATGGCGGCCTGGTTCGGCGGGACGATGACGGTGTCGAACAGGGCGCCGCGCGAACCGGTGTTGCTGATGGTGAAGGTGGCGCCCGACATGTCGTCCGGCGTCAGGCCGCCGCCGCGCGCCTTGCCCGCCAGCTCCGCGGTCTTCTTGGAGATGCCGGCGATGTTCAGGTCGCCCGCACCCTTGATGACCGGGGTCATCAGACCCTTCTCGGCGTCCACGGC
This sequence comes from Streptomyces sp. NPDC017448, assembly GCF_044330565.1. NCBI lineage: Bacteria > Bacillati > Actinomycetota > Actinomycetes > Kitasatosporales > Streptomycetaceae > Streptomyces > Streptomyces sp. NPDC017448. Next base: position 111,483 of record NZ_JBIRLM010000004.1, read on the forward strand.
GATGCCGATGTTCTCCGAGTCGAAGTACGTGATGGTGCCCTCGTCCTCGTTGATCCGGGCGTTGATGACCGGGTGGGCCTTCAGCGCCTGGGCCGCCGCCTTCACGAAGAACGGCATCGGGGACAGCTTGACGCCCTCACGGGCGGCGAACGCGGCCTTCGCCTGGTTGCGCAGCTTCATCAGCTTGGTGATGTCGACCTCGACGACCGAGGTCAGCTGGGCCTGCGAGTGCAGGGCCTTCATCATGTTGTCGCCGATGACCTTGCGCATGCGGGTCATCTTGACCGTCTGACCGCGCAGCGGGGACGCCTCCAGCTTCGGCGCGGCCTTGGCGGCGGCGGGGGCCGGGGCCGGAGTCGCGGCGGCGGCCTTGGCGGCCTCCGCGGCGGCGACGACGTCCTGCTTGCGGATACGGCCACCGACGCCGGTGCCCTTGACCGAGCCCAGGTCCACGTTGTTCTCGGACGCGAGCTTGCGGACCAGCGGCGTGACGTACGCGCCCTCGTCACCGGAGGCCGCGGCGGGAGCCGGAGCGGCGGGCTGCGCCGGAGCGGCGGGGGCGGGCTGGGCCGGAGCCGGAGCGGCGGGAGCCGCCGGGGCCGCGGGGGCGGCCGGAGCGGGAGCCTCCTGCTTGGGGGCCTCCTGGGCGGGGGCTTCCTGCTTCGGGGCCTCCTGCTTGGGGGCTTCCTGCTTGGGGGCCTCCTGCTTGGGGGCCTCCTGCTTGGGGGCCTCCTGCTTCGGAGCGGCGCCCGGGGCGCCGATCACGGCGAGCTTGGCGCCGACCTCGGCGGTCTCGTCCTCGCCGACCACGATCTCCAGCAGGACACCGGAGGCGGGGGCGGGGATCTCGGTGTCGACCTTGTCCGTGGAGACCTCGAGCAGCGGCTCGTCCTCGGCCACCTCCTCGCCGACCTCCTTGAGCCAGCGGGTGACGGTACCCTCGGTGACGCTCTCGCCGAGCGCGGGGAGGGTGACGTCGGTGCCCTCGGCGGACGAACCGCCGGAGACGGCCTCGGCGGTCGGGGCCTGGGCCGGAGCCTCGGTCTCGGTCGACGGGGCGGTGGGCGCCTCCTCGGCCTGCGGGGCCGGGGTGGAGGCGGACTCGGCGGCCGGGGCCTCCTCGGCGGCCGGGGCCGCGGCCTCTCCACCGCCGGAACCGTCGTCGATGACGGCCAGCTCGGCGCCGACCTCGACGGTCTCGTCCTCGGCGACCTTGATGGAGGTCAGCACACCGGACGCGGGGGCCGGGATCTCGGTGTCGACCTTGTCGGTCGAGACCTCGAGCAGCGGCTCGTCGGCCTCGACGCGCTCGCCCTCGGCCTTCAGCCAACGGGTGACAGTGCCCTCGGTGACGCTCTCGCCGAGCGCCGGAAGGGTTACGGAAACCGACATGGTTTCAGTTGCTCCTTACGAAAATGCGGAAGTGGTCGGTCGTCGCGCCCGGGACCGGGGGTCAGTCGTGGGCGTGGAGGGGCTTGCCGGCCAGCGCCAGGTGAGCCTCGCCCATCGCCTCGTTCTGCGTCGGGTGTGCGTGGATGAGCTGGGCGACCTCGGCGGGCAGCGCCTCCCAGTTGTAGATCAGCTGGGCTTCGCCGACCTGCTCGCCCATGCGGTCGCCCACCATGTGGACGCCGACCACGGCACCGTCCTTGACCTGGACGAGCTTGATCTCGCCCGCGGTCTTCAGGATCTTGCTCTTGCCGTTGCCCGCGAGGTTGTACTTGAGGGCGACGACCTTGTCCGCGCCGTAGATCTCCTTGGCCTTGGCCTCGGTGATGCCGACGGAGGCGACCTCGGGGTGGCAGTACGTCACCCGGGGCACGCCGTCGTAGTCGACCGGGACGGTCTTGAGGCCGGCGAGGCGCTCGGCGACCAGGATGCCCTCGGCGAAGCCGACGTGGGCGAGCTGGAGGGTCGGGACGAGGTCGCCCACGGCCGAGATCGTCGGGACGTTGGTCTGCATGTACTCGTCGACCAGGACGTAGCCGCGGTCCATCGCGACGCCCTGCTCCTCGTAACCGAGGCCCTGCGAGACCGGGCCGCGGCCGATCGCGACCAGCAGCACCTCCGCCTCGAAGGTCTTGCCGTCGGCGAGCGTCACGCGGACGCCGTCCTGGGTGTACTCGGCCTTGTCGAAGAAGGTGCCGAGGTTGAACTTGATGCCGCGCTTGCGGAACGCGCGCTCCAGCAGCTTGGAGCTGTTCTCGTCCTCGACCGGGACGAGGTGCTTGAGGCCCTCGACGATGGTGACCTCGGTGCCGAAGGACTTCCACGCGGAGGCGAACTCGACGCCGATGACGCCGCCGCCCAGCACGATCGCGGACTTCGGGACGCGGTCGAGCTTCAGCGCGTGGTCCGAGGAGATGATCCGGTCGCCGTCGATCTCCAGGCCGGGCAGCGACTTCGGCACGGAGCCGGTCGCCAGCAGCACGTGGCGGCCCTGGACGCGCTGGCCGTTCACGTCCACCGAGGTGGGGGAGGAGAGCTTGCCCTCGCCCTCGATGTAGTGGACCTTGCGCGAGGCGATGAGACCCTGGAGACCCTTGTACAGGCCCGAGATCACGTCGTCCTTGTACTTGTTGACGGCCTCCATGTCGATGCCCTCGAAGGTGGCCTTCACGCCGAACTGGGCCGACTCGCGGGCCTGGTCCGCGATCTCGCCCGCGTGCAGCAGCGCCTTCGTGGGAATGCAGCCGTTGTGCAGGCAGGTGCCGCCGACCTTGCCCTTCTCGATCAGGGCGACGTCCAGGCCCAGCTGCGCTCCGCGCAGGGCCGCGGCGTAACCGCCACTGCCACCGCCGAGGATCACTAGGTCGAAAACGGTGCTGGCGTCGTTCGCCACGTCACGTCCTCCATGCATGTGCGCCGTACGCCGGGCCCCGTCGCTGGGGTGTGACCGGCCGGTCGGCTGGTGTGCGGCCGCTTTATGTCTTCGGCCCTGTGGTGGGGGCCCTGTCCTGCCGAGAACCCATCTTCGCACTTGTCGACGGTGGGCGGGACGCGGGGCCCGGGTCCGGGACGGATGATCGTCCGTTCCGGAGGGTTACTGCTGCGTAGATGCCTACGGAGGCGGCCGGTGTTCGTCGAGAGCGAAACCCCTCTCTCTTCTCACCGGTCTCGCCCGGACAACACGTACGGCCCCGGACGTATGCCCGGGGCCGTACGCGTCGGCTCCCTGCTCGGGGGCGCCCCGCGTCGCGGGTCCGGTCGGGATCCGCCGGGCGCCCCCGGCTCAGCCGAGGTCGCCGTCGGCGGTGCGCTCGGCGAGGCGCACCAGGGTGCGGACCGCGGAGCCGGTGCCGCCCTTGGGCGTGTAGCCGTACGGAGCGCCCTCGTGGAAGGCCGGGCCCGCGATGTCCAGGTGCGCCCAGGCGATGCCCTCGCCCACGAACTCCTTCAGGAACAGGCCGGCCACCAGGCCGCCGCCCATGCGCTCGCCCATGTTGGCGATGTCGGCGGTGGGGGAGTCCATGCCCTTGCGCAGGTCGGCGGGGAGCGGCATCGGCCAGGACGCCTCGCCGACCTCCTCGGCGATCTCGTGGATCGACGTACGGAAGGCGTCGTCGTTGGCCATGATGCCGAAGGTGCGGTTGCCGAGCGCCAGCACCATCGCGCCGGTCAGGGTCGCCACGTCGACGATCGCGTCCGGCTTCTCCTCCGAGGCGCGGGTCAGCGCGTCGGCCAGGACGAGCCGGCCCTCGGCGTCGGTGTTGAGGACCTCGACGGTCTTGCCGCTGTACATGCGCAGCACGTCACCGGGGCGGGTGGCGTTGCCGGAGGGCATGTTCTCGGCCAGCGCCAGCCAGCCGGTGACGTTGACCTTCAGCCCCAGGCGGGCGGCCGAGACGACGGCGGCGAACACGGCGGCCGCACCGCTCATGTCGCACTTCATCGTCTCGTTGTGACCGGCCGGCTTGAGCGAGATGCCGCCCGAGTCGTAGGTGATGCCCTTGCCCACGAGGGCCAGGGTCTTCTCCGCCTTGGGGTGCGTGTAGGCGAGCTTCACCAGGCGCGGGCCGTTGGCGGAGCCCTGGCCGACGCCGAGGAGGCCGCCGTAGCCGCCCTTGACGAGCGCCTTCTCGTCGAGGACCTGGACCTTGATGCCGTGCTCCTTGCCGGCGGCGGTGGCCACGGCGGCGAAGGACTCGGGGTACAGGTCGTTCGGCGGGGTGTTGATCAGGTCGCGGGCCCGGTTGATCTCCTCGGCCAGCGCCAGGGCGCGCTCGACGGCCGCCTTGTACGCCTTGTCGCGCGCCTTGCCGCCGAGCAGGACCACCTCGGCGAGGGGCTGCTTCGGACCGCTGTCCTTGGACTTCGCGTCCTTGGGGGCCAGCTTGTCCTCGCCGCCCTGGTAGGCGGTGAAGGCGTAGGCGCCCAGGAGCGCGCCCTCGGCGACGGCGGCGGCGTCCTCGACGGTGCCGGCGGGCAGCGCGAAGCCCGCCTTCTTGGCGCCGGAGAGCGCACGGGCGGCGGTGCCCGCCGCGCGGCGCAGCGCCTCGGCGTCGTACGCGTCCTCCTTGTCCGGGACCGGACCGAGGCCGACCACGACGACGACCGGGGCCTTGAGGCCGGACGCGGCGGGCAGCTTGGTCAGTTCGCCCTCGGCACCGGTGGCGCCGAGGGTCTCCAGGACGGCGGCGAGCTTTCCGTCGAACGCCTTGTCCACGGCCTCGGAACCCGGTGCGAGGACCAGGCCCGACTTCGGCCCAGTGCCCTTGGCGACGCCGACGACGAGTGCGTCGGCGCGCAGCGTCGCCGCACCGGCAGTGCTGAGAGTGAGAGCAGTCACGGTGGTGAAATCTCGCTTCCGTTGAGTTCGAGGTCGGTCGAGGGGTGGGCCGACCCTGCCCGGCGCATCGTAGACGCCCGGGCGATGTGCCGGGAATGAGCCTACGCGCGCGGATCCCGCTCGGTGACGGCGGCGGGCCCTCCCGACGGCTCCCCCGGGCGCCGGGACGGGCCGGAAAGGCCCGGGGCGGAGCCCCCGCGGCGGTTGGCTCCCCGTCAGCCCCCGAGCGCCAGCACCACCAGGGCCGCCGTCGCCGCGGTCTCCTCGACGCCACCGAAGACGTCCCCCGTCACCCCGCCGAACCGCCGCACGCAGTGGCGCAGCAGCAGTTCGGCCGCCGCCAGCGCGCCGAGCACCGCGAACGCGTGGCGCCCCGCCCCGTACGGGCCGAACGCCGCGCCCGCCGCCGCGCACAGCGCCACCGTCACCGCCGCCGCGCCCAGCGCCCATCCGACCGGGACCGTGGCCGCCACCGTCGCCCCGAGCCCCTCCGGGCGGGCGGGCGGGACGTTCTGACGGGACGCCAGCGTCAGTGCGAGGCGGGCGGCGACGGCCGCGACGACGGTCCCGAGCGCCCCGTGCGCCCAACCCTCCCCGTAGAGCTCGAAGAGGACCGCGACCTGGGCGAGGAGGACCAGGAGCAGCGTGATGACACCGAACGGCCCAATGTCGGACTGCTTCATGATCCGCAGCGCGTCCTCGGCCGGCTTCCCGCTGCCGAGGCCGTCCGCCGTGTCCGCCAGACCGTCCAGGTGCAGCCCCCGGGTGAGGGCGGCGGGCGCCGCGACGGAGGCCACCGCGGCGAGCAGCGGCCCCGACCCGGCCAGCAGCGCCGAGGCGCCGAGGGCGGCGGCCGACAGCCCCACGACGAGTCCGGCCAGCGGGGCGCAGAGCATGCCGGAGCGCGCGGTCGCGCGGTCCCAGCGGGTCACGCGGACGGGCAGCACGGTCAGGGTGCCGAAGGCGAAACGTATGCCGTGGCTGTTCAGGGAGGTCACCGCGGGCAGGCTAGCCGCTGGCCCCCAACGATAGATTGGGCGAAACACGCCTAACGCCGGGAAACCGTGCATTTCGGGAGTGGGTGGGATGGGTCACTGGTGGTACGAGAACATCGTGGAGCCCGGCAAGCTGCCGTTGCTCCTCGCGCTGGCCGCCTTCGTCCTGACCTTCGCCGTCACCCGCACCATCACGCGCATGATCCGTGCCGGGAAGGGCCCGTTCCGCAACATCACGCCGGGCGGGGTGCACCTCCACCACGTGGTGCCCGGGGTCGTGCTGTCGGTGGTCGGCGGGTTCGGCGCGGTGGGCAGCGGACGGCAGGGCGTGGCCGCCGGGATCTTCGCGGTGGTCTTCGGCGTGGGAGCCGGCCTGGTGCTGGACGAGTTCGCCCTGGTCCTGCACCTGGACGACGTGTACTGGACCGAGGAGGGCCGGCAGAGCGTGGAGGTGGTCGTGCTGACGGCCGCGCTGGTGCTGCTGGTCCTGGCCGGCTTCTCCCCGCTGGGCGTGGACGACGTCAGCGACGAGGAACAGCAGGACCGTTTCGGAGTCATCACCACGTACGTGGTCAGCTTCGCCTTCGTCCTGGTCTGCCTGCTCAAGGGGAAGACGCGGATGGCGGTGCTCGGCACCCTCGTCCCGTTCGTCGCGCTGGTCGGCGCGGTCCGCCTCGCCCGCCCCGCCTCGCCCTGGGCCCGGCGCTTCTACCGCAACCGCCCCCGGGCCCGCTCCCGGGCGCTGCTGCGCGCCTACCACCACGATGTGCGGTGGGCCGGGCCGCGCCGGAAGTTCCAGGACCTCATCGGCGGCGCCCCGGACCGGGTTCCACCACCGCCCGCACCGAGGCCGTGAGCGGCACGCCGCCGCCCGAGCCGCTCCCGTACGTCGCCCACCGGCAGGTCCCGTACGCCGTACCCCGGCAGGTCCCGTACGCCGTACCCCGGCAGGACGACGGCCGGGCGGGGGTCTCAGGCCCCGTCGAGCGCAGCAGGCTCCGACCCGGGCTCCGCGCCTTCCGTGTCCTCCCCGGCCTCGGCCTTCTCCGGCTCGCGCTCGGGGAGTTCGGCGGCCAGCGCCGCCGCGGCCTGCACCAGCGGCAGGGCCAGCAACGCGCCGCTGCCCCCGCCCACCGTCACCCCGTGGTCCAGCAGCGGGGTCAACGCCATCCGGTCCAGCGCCTTCGTCTGCGCGGGCTCCCCGCTGGTCTGACCCGCCAGCCACCAGTCCGGCGCCCGGAACGCGGCCCGCTGCGCCACCAGCGCGCAGGCCGCCGAGACGACGCCGTCCAGGATCACCGGCATCCGGCGCACCGCGCTCTGCAGGAGGAAGCCCGTCATCGCCGCCAGGTCCGCCCCGCCGGAGGTGGCCAGCAGCTCCAGCTGGTCGCCGAGCACCGGTCGGGCCCGGCGCAACGCGTCCCGGATCGCCGCGCACTTGCGCATCCACGCCAGGTCGTCGATGCCGGCGCCGCCGCGCCCGGTCACCACGGAGGCGTCCGTACCGCAGAGCGCGGCGATCAGGGTGGCAGCGGCCGTGGTCCCGCCGACACTGAGGTCGCCGAGCACCACCAGGTCGGTGCCGGAGTCCGCCTCCTCGTCGGCGACGGCCATGCCCAGGCGGACCGCCTGCTCGGCCTCCTCCGCACTCAGCGCGTCCTCGACGTCGATGCGCCCCGAACCCCGCCGCACCCGGTGGCGGACCACGGACTCGGGCAGCAGCTCCGGATCGCAGTCCAGGGAGACGTCCACGATCCGCATCGGCACCGAGAACCGCCGGGCCAGCACCGCGACCGGGCTCGTCCCGTCCAGAGCGGCCCGCACCAGCTCGTGCGCGCTGCCCGCCGCCCGCCCGGAGACGCCCAGCTCCGCCACGCCGTGGTCCCCGGCGAAGAGCACCAGCCGCGGCTGCTCGACGGCCCTGACCGGCACGGACTGCTGCGCGGCGCTGAGCCACTCGCCCAACTCGTCGAGCCGTCCGAGCGCCCCCGGGGGGACGGCCAGCCGCTCGCGCCGCTCCTCGGCGTCGCGCCGCACACCCCCGTCGGGGCGTTGGATCAGGTCGGAGAAGTCGTCCAGGTTCACGGGGGTCTGCCTCGCGGGTCGTCACGTCGGGTCCGGGCCCGGGAACCCGGCTGCGGGCCCCTGCCCGGAACAGTACCGGGCGCCCCCCGGCACGGTCCCGGCCGAGATCGGCCGCCCGCGGCGTACGGGCCGGGCCGGGCCGTGGGTACGAGGCCCCGCATACGGGCCGAGCTCCGGGCATGCGGCCCCGCATACGGGCCGGGCCCCGGGTACGAGGCCCCCGGGGACGGCACGGACCGGGACAGGACGGGCTCCGGGCATGCTGCCCCGCCGCCCCGCGTACGGGCCGGACCCCGCACGAACAGCAGGCCCCGCCCCCCCCGGAGGGCCCCTCAGCCCCGCAGTACCAGCACCTGCCCCGCCACCACCAGCAGCACCTGCTCGCACTCCGCCGCCACCGCCGCGTTCAGCCGTCCCAGCTCGTCGCGGAACCGGCGCCCCGCCGAAGTCGCCGGCACCACCCCCGACCCCGCCTCGTTGGTCACCAGCACGACCGGCCGCCGGGTCCCGCGCACCGCGGCGACCAGCTCGCCGACCCGTTCCCGCAGCGCCTCCTCGCCGCCCCCGGCGTGCCACCGCTCGTCCTCCCAGGCCCCCACCCGGTCCATCGCGTCGGTCAGCCACAGCGACAGGCAGTCGATCAGCAGCGGCGGCCCGTCCGCCCGCAGCAACTCCGCCAGTTCACAGGTCTCCTCGGTCCGCCAGCCGCCCGGCCGGCGCTCCCGGTGCAGCCCGATCCGCGCCGCCCACTCCGCATCCCCGTCGCGGCGGCCCCCGGTCGCCACGTACACCACCGCCGGGAACGTCTCCAGGCGCCGCTCCGCCTCCACCGACTTCCCCGACCGCGCACCGCCCGTCACCAGCACCCGGCGCGGCACGTCCGGCACCGCGTGGTACTCGCCCACCACCAGCGTCGTCCCGTCCGGCACCGCCCGCGCCCCGGCCGCCGCGAGCCGCCTCTCCAGGGCCGGGCCCGGCGGGGCGTCGTGGTCCAGGTGGACCGCGACCACCTCGGTCGTCGGGCCCACCGCCCCCGCCGACCGCAGCCGCGCCACCGCCTCCGGCCGCCCGACCACATCGCAGACGACCATGTCCAACGGCCGTTCCACCCGCTCGGGCAGTCCGGCGGGAGCGGCCCCCGGCGGCAGGTACAGCAGCCGCTCGCCCTCCGGGGACGTCACCTCGTACCCGGGCCCCGGCGCGTCCATCGCCACCGCCCGCACCCGGTGCCCGCTGATCAGCGTCAGGACCTGGCCGTCCGGCACCCGCCCGGCCGGCGGCAGGGCGGGCGGCAGCTCGACGGCGGGGCCGTCGTGCGGGTGGGTCAGCAGCACCTGGCGTACCGGGCCCAGCGAACGCCCCGCCCGTGCGGCGGCGAACACCGCTCCCGGGGTGAGGTCGAGCAGCAGCGCGTCGTCGACCAGCAGCGCGGTCGCGGCCCGCGCCCACGGGCCGCGCGCCGAGGCGCAGACCGCGCAGGGGCAGGAGGGGCGGGGCAGCCCGTCGGGGGCTCCGGTGCCGAGCAGTGTCAGTTCCACCCCTTGATCCTCCCGTGTCCCCGCGCGGGGTGCGCGTCCGGCTACGCTTCGGACAGCAACGTGACCCAGGAGGCTGACATGGCGTGGACGTGGCGGTTCGAGAAGTCCGATGGTACGGAGACGGAACCGGCGCTGCAGCCGGAGGAGTTCACCACCCAGGGCGACGCGGAGTCCTGGATCGGCGAGTACTGGAAGGAACTCCTGGAGGGCGGCGCCGCACAGGTGACGCTCTTCGAGGACACGACCAAGATCTACGGCCCGATGAGCCTGCAGGCCGACGGCGCCTGACGGCCGGCCACGGCAGCGGAGCGGTGACCGCCGGGGCTCCGGCGGTCACCGCACCGTTCCGACGACCGGAGTCCGCGGTGACGGCCACCGGGCGCCGCGCCGAGCAGGCTCTGCCCCCGCCCCGCCCGGAAGCGGACACCCCCGACCAGCCGCTCGCTCAGCCGGTCACGGCGGACTTGAGCGCTTCGAGGTACTGGCTTTCCGACGGGATCGTGTACAGGTTCAGGTCTCCCTTGAAGGTGACCATGGCCGGGCAGCTCTTGTCCTCGCCGACCAGCTCGACCGCTTCCCCGACCTGGTCGCCGGTACGCGCCTCGTACACCGTGATCTCCACGGTCGCGCTGCGCATCCCCACCGACTCGTTGGTGAAGTCGCAGGTGGCGACCTCCTCACCGGCGTCGGTGTGCTCCGTGCACGCGACGAGTTCCACCTGGTCGGGGTCCTCCGGGTTGAACGGGTCGTCGCTCTCCCCCGCGCGGAGCGACACCCGCGATTGCGAACCGTCGTCCTCCCGGGCGCTCTCGAACACGACGACGGGGTGCGGCCCCGAACCGGGTTGGTAGGCCGGGGCGCCGGGGATCTCGCGTCCTCCGCAGAGGGTGCCGTAGTCGTGGAGGGTCTTCGCCACCTGATGCACGGGCCTCTGCATCCACTGGACGACCGCGTAGATGCCGGCCGCCGGGAGGCCGACCACGATCAGCAGGGCGACCACGCACCCGACCGTCCGCTTCACAGGACCCACACCTTGTCCTGTGCGGGCGAAGGCTCCCTGGGCGGGGACTGCTCGTTCAACGACTTCCTTCTCTCCTGGGCGGATGATCCGGGACGGAGAGAACCAACGGGTCAGCAGGCGTCGGCGGCCCCCGCCGCCACCTGGGCCATCGCCTCGTCTCCCCCCGTGAGGCCACCCGAGACGCTAGAGGATCTGCCGTACCGCGACAAGGGGCCGCCCGTCACGCCCCCGGCCCCGCCCCCGGAAACGCCGGCGGCTCCGCACCCGTGCCGGTGTGGCCGGCAGGGGTGCGGAGCCGTCGAAGATTCCGTAGGTCCGCTCAGATCTCCCCGAGCGTGACCTCCGCCGTACGGCTGGAGCCGTCGCGCGTGTACGTCACCCTCACCTTCTGGCCCGGCCTGTCGTTGGCCAGCGCCTCGGAGAGCGAGGTGATCGTGGTGACCTCGTCGTCCCCGATCCCGGTGATGGTGTCCCCGGGCCGCAGCCCCGCCTCGTCCGCGGCCCCGCCCCGCTCCACGCTGACCAGCGCCACCCCGGCGGGCCGGTAGTCGTCGTCGACGACGGTGCGGCCGGTGATGTTGAGCGCGGCCCGCCCCGAGTCGGTGACCTTGCCGTCCTTGATGATCTGGTCCGCGACCGTCCTCACCATCGAGACGGGGATCGCGAAACCGATGCCCGGCGCCGCGCCGTCCCCCAGCTGCGGGTCGGTCGCCGCGAGGGTCGGGATGCCGATCACCTCACTGTCCAGGTCGACCAGGGCCCCGCCGCTGTTGCCCGGGTTGATCGCCGCGGACGTCTGCACCATGTTGGCGATCGTCGCCCCGGTGCCGCCGCCCGACCGGCTCTCGCTCACGGTCCGGCCGAGTGCGGAGACGATGCCCTGAGTGACGCTGCTGGACAGGCCCAGCGGCGAGCCCATCGCCAGCACGATCTGCCCCACCTCGACCGTGCCCGCATCGGCGAACTTCGCGGGCCGCAGCCCGTCCGGCACGTCGTCGAGCCTGATCACCGCGAGGTCCTGCTCCGGATAGGAGGAGACCAGCGACGCGCTCACCACCTCCTCCCCGGTGGCCACGCTGACCTTGAACTTCTTCTCGTCGCCGACCACATGGGCGTTGGTGACGATGTGGCCCCTGCCGTCGTAGACGACCCCGGAGCCGAGTCCTTCGGACGCCTCGATCTGCACCACCGACGGCAGCACGTCGTTGATGACCTTCTGGTAGGCGGCCTCCAGGTCGTCGGGGGCGCGCTTCACCGACCCCTGCGCCGTCCCCGACGCGCTCGCCTCGGGCGCCGGGGCGGCCGGACCCGCACCGGAGCAGCCGCCCGCCAGAGCGATGGCGCAGACGGCCGCGGACAAGGGGGTCAGCAGCCTGCGCGTCCGGCTGCGGGAGGAGGATGCGTCCATATCCGGAGTCTGGGTCCGGACCCGTTCGGGTGCCCGCGCTGATGAGCCGAACGGGGCCGGTACGCACCGGGCGGGTACGTCGCGCTACGGGTGCGCGCGCACCGGCCGCTCAGGCGGGCCCGTGCCCGCCGGAGCGCCGGCGCGCGTCAGCCCCGTACGCCGCACAGGTGCAGCAGCGCCGCCACGCCCCGGTACGGGTCGGTGCGCCCGGCCCGGTCCTCCAGGGTCAGCACCCGTTCCAGCTCGTCGGCCGGCAGCTCCACATCGTCGTCCACGTTGTCCGTGAAGACGCGGACCCCGTACCAGGCGTGCAGGGGAGCGGCGATCCCGGCGAGTGTGGCCCGCAGGGCGTCGAGCCGGTCGGCGCGCACGGTGAGGCCGAGGCGGTCGGTGTACGTGGCGGTGTCGAAGGCGGCCAGGGCGGCGCCGAAGTCGCCGGCGAGCCCCGGGCGCATCGCGAGCGCGTCCGCGTTCCGTACGAGCAGGGAGAGCAGACCGCCGGGGGCCAGCATCCGGGCGAGCCCGGCCAGCATCGGGTCCGGCTCCTCGACGTACATCAGGACGCCGTGGCACAGCACCACGTCGAAGCTGCCGGGCAGGAAGTGCACGCCGGTCTCGCGGCCGTCGCCCTCGACGAGCCGGACCCGCTCCCGGATGCCCTCGGGCTCGGTCGCCAGGGACTCCCGGGCGGCCGTCAGCATCTCGGCGTCCGACTCCAGGCCGGTCACCGAGTGACCGGCCCGCGCGAGCCGCAGCGCCTGGGCGCCCTGGCCCATGCCCACGTCCAGAACGCGCAGCCGCCGCCCCACCGGGAAGCGCCCGGCTATCTGCTCGTCGAGCTGCCGGGCGACCAGCTCCTGGCGGACCGTGTCGCGTACGCCGCCGAGACCCGCCGGCCACGCCGAGGAGGCCCCGGTGAAGCCGGAGGTGTCCGTGCTCAGGGCCGCTCTCCGCGCTTGACCTGCGGCTTCGGCAGCCGCAGTCGGCGCATCTGGAGCGTGCGCATCAGGCCGTACGCCACGGCGCCGCGCTTCGGGGTGTCCGGGAAGCGCTCGCGGAGCTGCTTCTTCAGGCGGAGGCCCAGACCGATCGAGTCGATCACGATCAGGACGATCACCCCGAGCCAGAGCATCATCACGATGGCCTGCATGTTCGGCACCTGGATCACGCTGAGGACCAGGATGATCACGGCGAGCGGCAGGAACCACTCCGCGACGCAGAAGCGCGAGTCCACGTAGTCCCGGACGAAGCGCCGCACCGGGCCCTTGTCGCGGACCGGGAGGTAGCGCTCGTCGCCCGAGGCGAGCGCCTCGCGCTGGCGGGCCATGTCGGCGCGGCGCGCTTCGCGCTGGCGCTTCACGGCCGCCTTGCGGTCCGCCGGTGCGGCGGACGCGGCACGGCGGCGCTGCGACTGGGCCTCACTGCGCTTGGGGGTGGGGCGACCCTTGGGAGCCTGCGGGTCGCGGGGCTGCTGGGAGAGGTCCGCCGTCACCTTGTCGGTGGGGGCCTTCTCTGTCTTGGCGCGGCTACGGAACACAAAACCCAAGGGTACGGGGTCGGCGCGCGGGCCCGGCCCCGGGGCGAAAACGATCCGGCAACGGAGGGCGCCCCGGCCGGGGCGCCGGCCGGGCGATACGGGCGTTAACCACCTGTTCCGGCGCCCGTCACCGTGCGTCCCGGGGTCTCGCCTACACCTTGGGCGGGAGCGTTTCCCCGGCGTACTCGTCCTTGGGGAGGAGCACATCCGGCTCCGAACAGTGCGGTAATAGAGGCAGGGCCCGTACTGTGGGTTCTATCGGGAGTGCCGGAGCTCAGTCCGTCAGAAGGGGGCGCGCGAAGCCCATGAGCGGTGTCATGAAGCGTATGGGAATGATCTTCCGCGCGAAGGCGAACAAGGCCCTTGACCGGGCCGAGGACCCGCGCGAGACCCTCGACTACTCGTACCAGAAGCAGCTGGAGCTGCTGCAGAAGGTGCGTCGCGGCGTCGCCGACGTGGCGACGTCCCGCAAACGCCTGGAGCTGCAGTTGAACCAGCTGCAGGGCCAGTCGTCCAAGCTGGAGGACCAGGGCCGCAAGGCGCTGGCGCTGGGCCGCGAGGATCTGGCGCGTGAGGCGCTGTCGCGGCGCGCGGCCCTCCAGCAGCAGGTCACCGACCTGGAGACCCAGCACAGCACGCTCCAGGGCGAGGAGGAGAAGCTCACCCTCGCGGCGCAGCGCCTCCAGGCCAAGGTCGACGCCTTCCGTACGAAGAAGGAGACCATCAAGGCCACCTACACGGCGGCCCAGGCCCAGACCCGGATCGGCGAGGCGTTCTCCGGCATCTCCGAGGAGATGGGCGACGTCGGCCTCGCGATCCAGCGGGCCGAGGACAAGACGCAGCAGCTCCAGGCGCGGGCCGGCGCCATCGACGAGCTGCTCGCCTCCGGCGCCCTGGACGACCCGACCGGCACGGCGAAGGACGACATCGCCGCCGAGCTGGACCGGATCTCCGGCGGCAGCGACGTGGAGCTGGAGCTGCAGCGCATGAAGGCCGAGCTGGCCGGGGGCTCCTCGTCCTCGCAGCAGGCCATCGAGGGCGGCGCCCAGGGCGGTGCACAGCAGTCGCAGCAGCCGTCCCCGCACAAGTTCGACAAGCAGTGAGGGCAGCGTCATGATCGTACGGATCATGGGGGAGGGCCAGGTCGAGCTGGCCGACAGCCACGTCGTCGAACTGAACGAGCTCGACGACCTCCTGCTCAAGGAGATGGAGAGCGGGGACGGGCCCGGTTTCCGCACCACTCTCCACGCGCTCCTGGACAAGGTGCGCGAGCTCGGCGCCCCGCTCCCGGACGACTCCCTGGAGCCGTCCGAGCTGATCCTGCCGGCGCCCGACGCCACCCTCGAAGAGGTGCGCGCCATGCTCGGCGACGACGGGCTCATCCCCAACTGAGCCCCCACGGGCCCGCCCGGCGGCCCCGTGGACGGCCGCGCACCGGCACCCCCGCGCCTCCCGCCCCGCCCCGCGCCCGGTCCGCCGGACGCGGGGCAGCGGCGTTTCCGCCCCCCCCCCCCCGGGGCGCCCGTTGTTTCCCGGGAAGGCGTACGGCTCCGCGGGGCGGCCGCGTACCGTAGCCGGTCGTGACCACCCTCTCCTCCGGCTTCGCGCGCGCCCGCCGCTGGCTCCGGGACCACCCGCTCGCGTTCGACGCGGCCGTCGCACTGGGCGCGCTCCTCTCGATGATCTGCGGGTCGTTCGCCGACCCGGGCGCCGGACACGGGCCGACCTTCGGCACCCGCACCCCCGGCCTCTTCAGCGTGTTCCTCATGGTCCTCGGCGCGGTCGCCCTGGTCCTGCGACGCCGCCGGCCGATGCAGGTCCTCGCCGCCACCGGCGCCCTCGCGATCACCGAGTACGTCCTGACGGAGCCGCCCGCCCCGGTCGTCATGAGCACGGTCATCGCCCTCTACACCGTCGCCTCGCGCACCGACCGCCCCACCACCTGGCGGGTCGGGCTGCTGACCACGGTGGCGGTCTCGGCCACCGCGATGGTCTTCGGCTCGACCCCCTGGTACAGCCAGGAGAACTTCGGCGTCTTCGCCTGGACCGGCCTGGCCGGGGCCGCCGGGGACGCCGTACGCAGCAGGCGCGCCTTCATCGACGCCATCCGGGAACGCGCCGAGCGGGCCGAGCGCACCCGGGAGGAGGAGGCCCGCCGCCGGGTCGCCGAGGAGCGGCTGCGGATCGCCCGCGACCTCCACGACGTCGTCGCCCACCACATCGCCCTGGTCAACGTGCAGGCCGGGGTCGCCGCCCACGTCATGGACAAGCGCCCCGACCAGGCCAAGGAGGCGCTCGCCCACGTACGCGACGCCAGCCGCTCCGCGCTCAACGAACTCCGGGTCACGGTCGGGCTCCTGCGCCAGCAGGGCGACCCCGAGGCCCCCACCGAACCGGCCCCCGGCCTCGCGGTGCTCGGCGAACTGGTCGGCACCTTCCGCAACGCCGGCCTCCCCGTCGAGGTGGCCTGCGCAGACGGCGACCGGCTGCCCGCCGCCGTCGACCTCGCCGCCTACCGGGTCATCCAGGAGGCCCTGACCAACGTGCGCAAGCACGCCGGGGCGGGGGCCGGGGCCGAGGTGAGCGTGGTGCGGGTCGGGGCCACCGTGGAGGTCACCGTGCTCGACAACGGCCGGGGGAGCGCGGGCCGCCGCCCCGGGGCCGGGCCGGGCGGCGGCGGTGCGGGCGACGGCGACGGACCGGAGAGCGGCGGCCACGGGCTGCTCGGCATGCGCGAACGCGTCACCGCCCTCGGCGGGGCCCTCACCGCGGGGCCTCGGTACGGCGGCGGGTTCCGGGTCCATGCGATCCTTCCGGTCGAAGCCCGCACGGGAGAACCGGAGCGGCCGGGCACGGCGGGCGGGACGGGGATCCGCCGATGACCCAACCGACGCCGACGCCGACGCCCGCCCCGACGCCCGGCGTCCGGGAGGCGCCGATCCGGGTCCTGCTCGCCGACGACCAGGCGCTCCTGCGCAGCGCGTTCCGGGTGCTGGTGGACTCCGAGCCGGACATGACGGTGGTCGGCGAGGCCGCCGACGGGGCCCGGGCCGTCGAGCTGGCCCGGGCCGAGCGCGCCGACGTGGTGCTCATGGACATCCGGATGCCGGGCACCGACGGGCTGGCCGCCACCCGCATGATCAGCGCCGACCCGGAGCTGTCCGCGGTGCGGGTGGTCATGCTCACCACCTTCGAGGTCGACGAGTACGTGGTCCAGTCCCTGCGCGCCGGGGCCTCCGGCTTCCTCGGCAAGGGCGCCGAGCCGGAGGAGCTGCTCAACGCGATCCGGATCGCCGCGGCCGGCGAGGCGCTGCTCTCCCCGGCGGCGACCAAGGGGCTCATCGCCACCTTCCTGGCCCAGGGCGGCAGCGGTTCGGCGGAGGGGCCGGACAGTGCGGAGTACGCGCAGCGGCTGGCGGCGCTCACCGGCCGCGAACGCGAGGTGCTGGTCCTGGTCGCCGGGGGCCACTCCAACGACCGGATCGGCGAGCGGCTCGCGGTCAGCCCGCTCACCGTCAAGACCCACGTGAACCGGGCGATGGCGAAGCTCGGCGCCCGGGACCGGGCCCAACTGGTGGTCATCGCCTATGAATCGGGCCTGGTGCGTCCGCGGGCCGACTGACCGGCGGACCACGGCGGTGTACTCCAGCTGCGGTATGCGCGGCGCAGGAAAGCAGCCCGGGGGGCGACGTATCGGCTGCGGGGAGCGGCGATCGTAGGACTGGGCTGGAGGGGCGGGCCCTGACGTCCCCCCTCCGCGCCCCCTGCCGCGTACGCCACAGAAGAGAGACCCACCCATGTCCTGGCTGTCCAGATTCAGCCTCGCGCAAAGGGCCCTGATCGGGCTGATCTCGATCGTCGCGCTGGTCTTCGGCGCGATAGCCGTCCCGCAGCTCAAGCAGCAGCTGCTGCCCACCATCGAACTGCCGATGGTCACGGTGCTGGCGCCCTACCAGGGTGCGTCCCCCGATGTGGTCGAGAAGCAGGTCGTCGAGCCCCTGGAGAACTCCCTCAAGGCCGTCGACGGCGTCGAGTCCATCACCTCCACCGCCAGCGAGGGCACCGCCCTCATCATGGCCACCTTCGACTTCGGCGACGAGGGCACCAAGCAGCTCGTCGCGGACATCCAGCAGGCGGTGAACCGGGCCCGCGCCCAGCTGCCCGCCGACGTCGACCCGCAGGTGATCGCGGGCTCCACGGACGACATCCCGACCGTGGTCCTCGCCGTCAGCTCCGACGAGGACCAGCAGGTCCTGGCCGAGCGGCTCGACCGCACGGTCGTCCCGGCCCTCCAGGACATCGAAGGCGTCGGCCAGGTCACCGTCGACGGCGTGCGGGACCTCCAGGTCTCCGTCGTCCCCGACGCCAAGAAGCTCGCCGCGGCCGGCCTGGACACGGGCACGCTCGCCCAGGCCCTCCAGTCGGGCGGCGCCACCGTGCCGGCCGGCTCCTTCTCCGAGTCCGGCGAGAACCGCGCCATCCAGGTGGGCGGCGCCTACACCTCGCTGCGGCAGATCGAGGACCTCCAGGTCGTCGCCAAGAGCCCGGCGGGCTCCTCGGACGGACCGGCGAAGCCGGTGCGCCTCGGCGACGTGGCCGAGGTGAGGCAGGAGCCGTCCGCGGCGGTCTCCCTCACCCGCACCAACGGCAGGCCGAGCCTCGCCGTGATGGCGACGATGGACAAGGACGGCAGCGCCGTCGCCATCTCGGACGCCGTCCAGGAGAAGCTGCCCGGCCTCCGCCAGGACCTCGGCGGCGGCGCCGAACTGACGGTCGTCTCCGACCAGGGCCCCGCCGTCTCCAAGTCGATCTCGGGCCTGACCACGGAGGGGGCGCTCGGGCTGGTCTTCGCGGTCGTCGTGATCCTGGTCTTCCTCGCGTCGGTCCGCTCGACGCTGGTCACCGCCGTCTCCATCCCGCTCTCGGTCGTCCTCGCGCTGATCGTGCTCTGGACCCGCGACCTGTCGCTCAACATGCTCACGCTCGGCGCGCTCACCATCGCCATCGGCCGGGTCGTCGACGACTCGATCGTGGTCCTGGAGAACATCAAGCGCCACCTCGGCTACGGCGAGGAGCGCCACGCGGCGATCACCACCGCGGTCAAGGAGGTCGCCGGCGCGGTCACCTCCGCCACCCTCACCACCGTCGCCGTCTTCCTGCCCATCGGGCTGGTCGGGGGCATGGTCGGCCAGCTGTTCGGCTCGTTCTCGCTGACCGTCACCGCCGCGCTGCTCGCCTCCCTGGTGGTCTCGCTCACCGTGGTGCCGGTCCTCTCGTACTGGTTCCTGCGCCCGCCGAAGGGCACACCCGAGGACGCGGCGGAAGCCCGCCGCCTCGCGGAGGAGAAGGAGGCGGCCAGCCGGCTCCAGAGGATCTACGTCCCGATCCTCCGCTTCGCCACCCGCCGCCGGATCACCAGCATCGTCATCGCCGTCGCCGTCCTGCTCGGCACCTTCGGCATGGTCCCGCTGCTGAAGACGAACTTCTTCGACCCCGGCGAGCAGGAGGTCCTGACCGTCAAGCAGGAGCTGGCCCCCGGCACCAGCCTGGAAGCCGCCGACCAGGCCGCCCGCAAGGTCGAGAAGGTCCTCATCGAGGACAAGGGCGTCAAGGACTACCAGGTCACCGTCGGCTCCTCCGGTTTCATGGCCGCCTTCGGCGGCGGCACCGGCTCCAACCAGGCGTCCTACCAGGTCACCCTGAAGGACGCCGCGGACTCCGAGGACGCCCAGGACCGCATCGACGAGGCCCTCGGCAAGCTCGACGGGATCGGCGACACCACCATCGCGGCGGGCGACGGCTTCGGCTCCCAGGACCTGAGCGTGGTGGTCAAGGCCGCCGACGGGGACGTCCTGAAGAAGGCGGCCGAAGCCGTCCGTGCCGAGGTCGCCACCATCGAGGACGTCACCGACGTCCAGAGCGACCTGGCGCAGAGCGTCCCGCGCATCTCGGTCACCGCCAACGACCGGGCGGCCGCCGCCGGGTTCGACTCCGCCGCCCTCGGCGGGATCGTCGCCGGAGCCGTACGGGGCACGCCCGCCGGCTCCGCGACGCTCGACGAGACCGAACGCGACATCGTCATCCGCTCCGCGAAGCCGGCCGCCACCATGGCCGAGTTGAAGGCCCTGCCGCTGGGCCCGGTCACCCTCGGCGACATCGCCGACGTGAAGGTGGTCCCCGGCCCGGTCTCGATGACCCGCATCGACGGCCAGCGTTCGGCGACGATCACCGCCAAGCCGGTCGGCGACAACACGGGCGCGGTCAGCACCGAACTCGCCGAGAAGCTCGACGCGCTGGACCTCCCCGAGGGCGCCACCGCCACCATCGGCGGCGTCACGGCGGACCAGGACGAGGCGTTCGCCCAGCTCGGACTCGCGATGCTGGCCGCCATCGCCATCGTCTTCATGCTGCTGGTGGCCACCTTCCGGTCGCTCGTCCAGCCGCTGATCCTGCTGGTCTCCGTCCCGTTCGCGGCGACCGGGGCGCTGGCCCTGCTGCTCGTCACCGGCACCCCGCTGGGCGTCCCGGCGATGATCGGCATGTTGATGCTCATCGGCATCGTGGTCACCAACGCGATCGTGCTGATCGACCTGATCAACCAGTACCGCGCCCAGGGCCTCGGCATCGTGGAAGCGGTCGTGGAGGGCGGCCGCCACCGCTTCCGGCCGATCCTGATGACGGCCCTGGCGACCATTTTCGCCCTGCTCCCGATGGCGCTCGGCGTCACCGGCGAGGGCGGCTTCATCTCGCAGCCGCTGGGCGTCGTGGTGATCGGCGGTCTGATCAGCTCCACGCTGCTGACCCTGCTGCTCGTCCCGACCCTGTACGCGATGGTCGAGCTCCGCAAGGAGCGCCGCGCCGGGAAGAAGGCCGCCAAGCGCGCGGCCAAGGAGGGCCCGGCGAGGGACCAGCCGGAGGAGGCCCGGGAGGCCGAGCCCGCGAAGGCTTGACCCGGCCGACCGGAGGGGCCCGCCCCACGCGCTCGCGCGGGGCGGGCCCCTCCGGGGTTTCCGGCTGACCCGGCCGCGCCGGCGAACGCGTTCCCGCCGGCGCGGGGGACCGGCCTGACGGAAGGCCCGGAGCCGCACGCGGAAGCCCCGGCACGCCGGCCTGCGGCGCACCGGGGCTTCCGGGCGGTTCCTCCCGGAGCGGGCGGGCGCTACGGCAGCGCCAGCATCCGCTCCAGCGCGAGCTTCGCGTACTTCTCCGTCTCCGGGTCGACCTCGATCCGGTTGACCAGCTTCCCGTCGGCCAGCGACTCCAGGGCCCAGACCAGGTGCGGCAGGTCGATGCGGTTCATCGTCGAGCAGAAGCAGACCGTCTTGTCGAGGAAGACGATCTCCTTGTCCTCGTCGGCGAAACGGTTGGCCAGGCGGCGGACCAGGTTCAGCTCCGTGCCGATGGCCCACTTCGAGCCGCGCGGGGCCGCCTCCAGGGCCTTGATGATGTACTCCGTCGAGCCGACGTAGTCCGCGGCGGCGACGACCTCGTGCTTGCACTCCGGGTGCACCAGCACGTTGACGCCGGGGATGCGGGCCCGGACGTCCTCGACCGACTCGACCGAGAACCGGCCGTGGACCGAGCAGTGCCCCCGCCACAGGATCATCTTCGCGTCCCGCAGCTGGTCGGCGGTGAGGCCGCCGTTCGGCTTGTGCGGGTTGTAGACGACGCAGTCGTCGAGGCTCATCCCCATCTCCCGCACGGCCGTGTTGCGGCCCAGGTGCTGGTCGGGGAGGAAGAGGATCTTCTCGCCCTGCTCGAAGGCCCACTCCAGGGCCCGCTTCGCGTTCGAGGAGGTGCAGATCGTGCCGCCGTGCCGGCCGGTGAAGGCCTTGATGTCGGCGGAGGAGTTCATGTACGAGACGGGCACCACCCGGTCGGCGACCCCGGCGTCGGTCAGGACGTCCCAGCACTCGGCGACCTGCTCGGCGGTGGCCATGTCGGCCATCGAGCAGCCGGCCGCCAGGTCGGGCAGCACGACCGCCTGGTCGTCCGTGGTGAGGATGTCGGCGGACTCGGCCATGAAGTGCACACCGCAGAAGACGATGTACTCCGCCTCCGGGCGGGCCGCCGCGTCCCGGGCCAGCTTGAACGAGTCGCCGGTGACGTCCGCGAACTGGATGACCTCGTCGCGCTGGTAGTGGTGGCCGAGGACGAACACCTTGTCCCCGAGCCTCTCCTTCGCGGCGCGGGCGCGCGCCACCAGGTCCGGGTCGGAGGGGGAGGGGAGGTCCCCGGGGCACTCGACGCCGCGCTCGCTCCTCGGGTCGGCCTCTCGGCCGAGCAGCAGCAGCGCGAGGGGTGTCGGCTGTACGTCCAGGGGCTGGGCCGTGGTCACGTCACGCACCCTTTCTTCTCTGCGTTCTGCTCTGCGCTTCGGCGAACGCGCCTTTTCGTCTATTTGACGCTATCTATCATAGCCGCTTCGTGTCACTTTGACGATGCCGATAGCGTCGATGTGACGCATCCCCCGGGCGGCCGGGTGTGCGAGCATGAAAAGGAACAGACAAGCGCTTGGCCCGGAATGATTACGCGGGTCTGGCGGTTGAACCGTCGGCAAGCAGTCCGTACAACCCGGGAGAGAAGCAGATGTCCGTATCGGACGAGACCACCACCGTGAGCGACGGCATCCTCCTGTCCGACGCCGCCGCCTCCAAGGTCAAGGCCCTGCTGGAGCAGGAAGGCCGTGAGGACCTGGCGCTGCGCGTCGCCGTCCAGCCGGGCGGCTGCTCGGGCCTGCGTTACCAGCTCTTCTTCGACGAGCGCTCGCTCGACGGTGACGTCGTCAAGGACTTCGACGGTGTCAAGGTCGTCACCGACCGGATGAGCGCCCCGTACCTGGGCGGCGCCTCCATCGACTTCGTCGACACCATCGAGAAGCAGGGCTTCACGATCGACAACCCGAACGCCACCGGCTCCTGCGCCTGCGGCGACTCGTTCAGCTAGGCACTGCGAGCGGGAACACACGGCATGCGGAGGCGGGGGGGGGGGGGGCCCCCCCGGGGCGGCCCCCCCCCCGCCCCCGCCCCCCCCGCCGCCCCGCGCGCGGGCGCCGCCCCCCCCCCCCCCCCCCGGGGGGCGCGGGGGGGCCATTTTTTCTTGCCCCCGCGGCCGCCCCACCCCCCGCGGGGGGGGCCGCCCCCCCCTAAAAACCCCCCCCGCCCCCCGCCTCCGCATGCCGTGAGCCCGCGGCTCAGCGGCGCGGGACCGCTCCGCCCGAGGCCGCGTCGATCACCGTGCGGTCGCCCAGCGGCTTCTCCAGCGTCACCGTCCGGGTCAGCTCCTTGGCGATCAAGACACAGACCTCCTTGCCCTCCTGCGGCTTCTCCGTGACCGTGATCCGCACCTGGCCCGCGCTCTCCCGCGCGCTCGCCGTGTACGTACTGCACACACCGCCCCAGAAGGTCACCTCAAGGGTCCGCCCGTCCGCCCCGTACGAGGTCACCCTCCGGTCCCCCGACGGCGTCGGGGCCGCGGGCTCCTCGACGAACTCCGGGTCCACCGCGATCCGCGTGACCGTCTCCTCCGGGCCGCCCGGCGCCTGCCGGACCGTGAACAGCCAGGACGGCACCAGCATGGGCCGGCCGTCCACGTGGTTCAGCGCCAGGCCGAACACCGCGTCCTCGACCGTCCGCTCCACCGGCGCCCTCTTGCCGTTCGACGGCACGCACTGGGGCTGGGACGGGGGCTTCGGCTCGCCCTCCAGCGGCACGGGAGTGGCGCACCCGCCGATGTCCCGGCCGCCGTCGCCCTTCCCCCTGCTCTCCGCGTTCAACTGCTTCAGCGCCTCGTCCGCGCCCAGCACGGGGTAGACGTCGCCCTTCTCCAGCGCCTTGAGACGGCCGCTGCCGCCGGTCACCTCGCCGTCCGGGCCCACCTGGACGCCGGTGGACCAGCCGTACGTCGGGAGGCCGCCGATCTTCGGATCGGCGTTCACCACGCGGACGCCGCCCATCACCTGGCCGGCGTTCAGCGCCGCGTCGTCCTGGCCGACCGCCTTGAGGACCGGGGCCGCGGCCGCCTTCGCCGCCTTCTCGCTCACCGGCTCCCCGCCGCCCGGCCCGGCGGGACCGTTCGCGCACACCATCCCCGGCTCGCAGGGCTTGGACGGGGTGGTCGCGGCGAACGTCCAGGCGCCCGGGGCCTGCTTCGCCACCTTCAGGAGCGCACCGGGCCCGTCGTCGTCGCCGACCACCCAGGACGTGCCCTGGGCGCGCGGCGTGCCGGGGACGCCCAGCGCCTTCGCCAGCCGGGCGACGTCGGCCGGGGCGACCGTCCCCTTCGCCACGTGGACCGCCGCCTCGGCCGGGCCGTCCGGGAGTTCGCCCGAGGCCCGGTAGACCACGGGCGGGCCGGAGGGGTCCGGTTCGCCGGGGGCGATGCCCGCGGGCGGCGCGTCCGAGGAGGTCCCACCCGGTGGGTCGGCGGGGGCGTCCAGGGCCAGCGGCCGGGCCGCGCTCTTCGCCGCCGCACCGCTGTCCGCCCCGGCGCCGTCGCCCGAGGCGGTGGAGGCCCAGTAGGCGCCGCCGCCCCCGGCCAGCAGGACGGCCGCGGCCACCGAGACCACCGCGAGCGGCGGACGCCGCCGCCGGGGACCGGTCACGTCGTTGTCGGGTCGCTCGGTGCTCACCGGATCGCTCCTTCGACTGCGTCGCCGTCGCGGCGCCAACCGCGTGCCCCCGGACGGGGACACCGGTGGGACGGAGCGGGGGAGCGTGCGGTTCCACCGGCCGGGGAGCCTCGTACGGGGACGCCGCACGGATCGCGCCGGGACCGGTACGGAAAGGCCGAAAGGCGATGTCCGCCGGCCGGCCCCGGCGGGTGCTCAGTCCCCGTACTCGGGCATCGCGTCGACCAGCCGCGCCGACGAGGGCGGCACCGTCACCCCGTTGATCAGGGACGGCTTCACGGGGGCCGGGGTGCTCCTGGTGGGCTTCGTCCAGTGCGGCGCCATCCGCGCGCAGTCCCCGCGCAGGGCGGCCAGGCTCGATTCGGACTCGGGCAGTGCGGTGTGGTTAGACATATCCGCACCGTAACCACGGCCGAGCTCAGGTAGAAAGCCCTACTATCGGGTAGTTTTCCCTTTTCCTTGCCGCCCGCCTCACCCGGTAGCGTGAACTGTCACGTCGTCCCGGAGGGCGCACTCACGGCCCTTCGCCTTCCGCAGGAGCAGTCTCCCCGTGCGTATTGCAGTCACCGGCTCGATCGCCACCGACCACCTCATGACCTTCCCCGGCCGCTTCGCCGACCAGCTGGTCGCCGATCAGCTGCACACGGTCTCCCTCTCCTTCCTGGTCGACAACCTCGATGTGCGCCGGGGCGGTGTCGCCGCCAACATCTGCTTCGGGATGGGCCTGCTCGGCACCCGCCCGATCCTGGTCGGCGCCGCCGGGTCCGACTTCGACGACTACCGCGCCTGGCTCGACCGGCACGGCGTCGAGACCGGTTCCGTCCGGATCTCCGAGGTCCTGCACACCGCCCGCTTCGTCTGCACCACCGACGCCGACCACAACCAGATCGGCTCCTTCTACACGGGGGCGATGAGCGAGGCCCGCCTCATCGAGCTGAAGAGCGTCGCCGACCGCGTCGGCGGCCTCGACCTCGTCTCCATCGGCGCCGACGACCCCGAGGCGATGCTCCGCCACACGGAGGAGTGCCGCACCCGGAACATCCCGTTCGCCGCCGACTTCTCCCAGCAGATCGCGCGGATGGACGGCGAGGAGATCCGCATCCTCCTCGACGGCGCCACCTACCTCTTCTCCAACGAGTACGAGAAGGGGCTCATCGAGTCCAAGACCGGCTGGAGCGACGAGGAGATCCTCGCCAAGGTCGGCCACCGCGTCACCACCCTCGGCGCCCGCGGCGTCCGGATCGAGCGGGTCGGCGAGCCGGTCATCGAGGTCGGCTGCCCCGAGGAGGACGTCAAGGCCGACCCCACCGGCGTCGGCGACGCCTTCCGGGCCGGCTTCCTCTCCGGTCTCGCCTGGGGCGTCGGCCTGGAGCGCGCCGCCCAGGTCGGCTGCATGCTCGCCACCCTGGTCATCGAGACGGTCGGCACCCAGGAGTACACCCTGCGCCACACCGCCTTCATGGACCGCTTCACCAAGGCGTACGGCCACGACGCCGCCGCCGAGATCCGGCAGCACCTGGCGTGATCAGCTGAGCCGGCGGACCACATGGGCCGAGCCCCGGGCCGCCCGCTCCTCGCCCACGTACTCCTGGCCCCGCATCTCGCACCAGGCCGGGATGTCCAGCCGCGCCGCCTCGTCGTCGGAGAGCACCGTCACCGTGGCGCCCACCGGTACCTCCCCGATCACCTTTGCGAGCTCGATCACCGGGACCGGGCAGCGGCGGCCCAGCGCGTCGACCACCAGGGGTGCGGCGGAGGCGGGGGGGCGAGGAGCGGCGACCGGGGCGCCGAGCCGTTCGCGCACCTCGGCGACGACCGCGGGCAGCACCTCCAGGAAGCGGTCCACGTCCGTCCCGGTGGTGCCCGGCGGCAGCGACACCCGGACGTTGCCCTCCGAGAGCACGCCCATCGCCTTCAGCACATGGCTCGGAGTCAGGGTGCTGCTGGTGCAGGACGAGCCGGACGACACGGAGAACTCCCGCCGGTCCAGCTCGTGCAGCAGGGTCTCCCCGTCGACATAGAGACAGGAGAAGGTGACCAGGTGCGGCAGCCGCCGCTCCGGGTCGCCCACCACCTCCACGTCGGGCACCCGCTCGGCCACCACGGTCCGGATCCGGTCCACCAGCGCCCGCAGCCGTGCCGCCTCTGCCGCCGCCTCGCCCCGCACCGCGCGCAGCGAGGCCGCCGCCGCCACGATCGCCGGCAGGTTCTCGAACCCCGGCGCCCGCCCCGACTCCCGCTCCCCGGCCGGGCCCCCGGGGGCGAAGCGCACCCCCTTGCGGACCGCCAGCAGCCCGACCCCGGCCGGGCCGCCCCACTTGTGCGCGCTCGCCGTCAGCAGCGACCAGCCCGCCGGGACCGGCCCCCAGCCGAGCGACTGGGCCGCGTCGACCAGCAGCGGCGTCCCCGCCTCGGCGCAGAGCGCGGCGACCTCGGCCACCGGCTGCTCGGTGCCCACCTCGTGGTTGGCCGACTGGAGGCAGGCCAGCGCGGTGTCCGCCCGCAGCGCCTCGCCGTACGCCGCCGGGTCCACCGCCCCCGAACGGTCCACCGGGACCTCGGTGACCGATCCGCCCGCCGCCTCGTGGGCCGCCGCGGCGTGCAGCACCGACGAGTGTTCGACCGCGGAATGGGCCAGACGGCGGCCGACACGCCGACGCCCGGAAAGAGCCCCGGCAATTCCCGCGTGCACCGCCGTCGTCCCCGACGAGGTGAACACCAGCTCGTCCGGACGGCACCCGACGGCCTCCGCCGCCGCCTCCCGGGCCGCGTCCAGCAGCAACCGGGCCCGCCGCCCCTCCCGGTACAGACGGGCGGGATCGGCCCAGCCCTCGTCGAGCGCGGCAAGCAGGGCCTGGCGTGCGACGGGGTGCAGGGGGGCGGCGGAGGCGGCGTCGAAGTAGGGCATCCCGCCACGCTAGCCCGCCCCCGGCCCCGCCCCGCCGGGGACCGGCCCCCCCCGAGCGGACGAGGGGCCGTCAGATGAGGGCCGGAGGCCCGGATTCCACTCCATGGGGGTCTCCGGCGGCGCGTTGGGCACCCTCCCCGCGCGACCCCAAATAGCGTCCAGTAGGGTTTGGTCCGCATAAACATCCAAACCCCTGCCCGCGTCAGGGCCGGCGACCGACCAGAGACATACGGGCGCGCCGAACCGTGCGGGCGAGACTCTCGGGAAGGCGCTACGTGAGTCCCAACGGCTCCGACCGCTCGTCGCGGCGCCCGATGCGGCGGAAGCTGCCGCAGGTGCTGACTGCGGGCCTGGTCCTGGCGACGGCCTCCGGTTGTTCATACAACTGGGAGGATTTCCCCCGCCTCGGAATGCCCACACCGGTAACGGAAGAGGCCCCGCGGATCCTCTCCCTCTGGCAAGGCTCGTGGGCGGCAGCGCTCGTCACGGGTGTCCTTGTCTGGGGGCTGATCCTCTGGAGCGTCATCTTCCACCGGCGTAGCCGGACCAAGGTGGAGGTACCTCCGCAGACCAGGTACAACATGCCCATCGAGGCGTTGTACACAGTGGTTCCCCTCATCATCGTCTCGGTGCTGTTCTACTTCACCGCCCGGGACGAGTCGAAGCTCCTCGAGCTCTCCGACAAGCCCGCCCACACCATCAACGTGGTCGGCTACCAGTGGAGCTGGGGCTTCAACTACATCGAGAAGGTGGACGGGCAGCCCGCAGCGGGCCCCGAGTTCCCCAAGGAGCTCGACGCCATCCCCAACCGGTTCCGCGAGGACTTCCCCGAGGGCGCCGGCGGCGTCTACGACGTGGGCATCCCCGGCACCCGCAACCCGCAGAACGGCAACCCGGGCCCGACCCTGTGGCTGCCGAAGGGTGAGAAGGTCCGCTTCGTCCTCACTTCGCGTGACGTCATCCACTCCTTCTGGGTGGTGCCGTTCCTCATGAAGCAGGACGTCATCCCGGGCCACACCAACGTGTTCGAGGTGACCCCCAACCGCGAGGGCACCTTCATGGGCAAGTGCGCCGAGCTCTGCGGCGTCGACCACTCCCGGATGCTCTTCAACGTGAAGGTCGTCTCCCCGGAGCGTTACCAGCAGCACCTCAAGGAGCTGGCTGAGAAGGGTCAGACGGGCTACGTGCCGGCAGGCATCGCGCAGACCGACCCGGCCAGGAATGCGGAGAAGAACCAACTGTGAGCATCCTCAACGAACCTCAGGGTGCCGCTCCGGCAGACGACTCGTACGAGGACGAGCTGCCCGTGCGGCGCAAGCAGCCGGGAAACATCGTCGTGAAGTGGCTGACCACCACCGACCACAAGACGATCGGTACGCTCTACCTGGTCACGTCGTTCGTCTTCTTCTGCATCGGCGGACTCATGGCGCTCTTCATGCGCGCCGAGCTGGCCCGTCCGGGTACGCAGATCATGTCGAACGAGCAGTTCAACCAGGCGTTCACGATGCACGGCACGATCATGCTGCTGATGTTCGCGACGCCGCTGTTCGCCGGGTTCGCGAACTGGATCATGCCGCTGCAGATCGGCGCGCCCGACGTGGCGTTCCCGCGGCTGAACATGTTCGCGTACTGGCTGTACCTCTTCGGCTCGATCATCGCGGTGGCCGGCTTCCTCACCCCGCAGGGTGCCGCCGACTTCGGCTGGTTCGCCTACTCCCCGCTCTCGGACGCGGTCCGCTCGCCGGGCGTCGGGGCCGACATGTGGATCATGGGTCTGGCCTTCTCCGGCTTCGGCACGATCCTCGGCTCGGTCAACTTCATCACCACGATCATCTGCATGCGCGCCCCCGGCATGACGATGTTCCGCATGCCGATCTTCACCTGGAACGTCCTGCTGACCGGTGTCCTGGTCCTGCTGGCCTTCCCGGTCCTCGCCGCCGCGCTCTTCGCGCTGGAGGCCGACCGTAAATTCGGCGCGCACATCTTCGACTCGGCCAACGGCGGGGCCCTGCTCTGGCAACACCTCTTCTGGTTCTTCGGCCATCCAGAGGTGTACATCATCGCGCTACCGTTCTTCGGAATCATTTCCGAGGTCATCCCGGTATTCAGCCGCAAGCCGATGTTCGGCTACATCGGCCTGGTGGCGGCCACCATCGCCATCGCCGGCCTTTCCGTGACGGTGTGGGCGCACCACATGTACGTGACGGGCGGCGTGCTGTTGCCGTTCTTCTCGTTCATGACCTTCCTCATCGCCGTACCGACAGGTGTGAAGTTCTTCAACTGGATCGGCACGATGTGGAAGGGGTCGTTGTCCTTCGAGACACCGATGCTCTGGGCCGTCGGCTTCCTGATCACCTTCACCTTCGGTGGTCTGACCGGCGTCATCCTCGCCTCGCCCCCGATGGACTTCCACGTCTCCGACTCGTACTTCGTCGTCGCCCACTTCCACTACGTCATCTTCGGCACCGTGGTCTTCGCGATGTTCTCCGGCTTCCACTTCTGGTGGCCGAAGTTCACCGGCAAGATGCTGGACGAGCGGCTCGGCAAGATCACGTTCTGGACGCTGTTCGTGGGCTTCCACGGCACGTTCCTGGTGCAGCACTGGCTCGGCGCCGAGGGCATGCCGCGTCGTTACGCGGACTACCTCGACGCGGACGGCTTCACCGCGCTGAACACGATCTCGACGATCTCCTCGTTCCTGCTCGGCCTGTCGATGCTGCCGTTCTTCTACAACGTCTGGAAGACCGCCAAGTACGGCAAGAAGATCGAGGTCGACGACCCGTGGGGCTACGGCCGCTCGCTGGAGTGGGCGACCTCCTGCCCGCCGCCGCGGCACAACTTCCTCACCCTGCCGCGGATCCGCTCCGAATCCCCGGCGTTCGACCTGCACCACCCGGAGATCACCGCCCTGGAGCAGCTCGACCACGACTCCGAGTCGGACAAGGCCCTGGCCGGCGGCAAGGAGGCAGGCAAGTGAAGATCCAGGGACAGATGTTCATCTGGCTGAGCGTCTTCATCCTCGGCATGGCCATCGTGTACGGCGTGTGGTCGAAGGAGCCGGTCGGCACCACGGCGCTCTTCCTGGCCTTCGGGCTGGCCGTCATGATCGGCTTCTACCTGGCCTTCACGGCCAACCGGGTCGACGCCATGGCCCAGGACAACAAGGAAGCCGACGTCGCCGACGAGGCCGGCGAGCTGGGGTTCTTCTCCCCGCACAGCTGGCAGCCGCTCTCCCTGGCGGTCGGCGGAGCCTTCGCCTTCATGGGCGTCGTCTTCGGCTGGTGGCTGCTGTACTTCTCCGCCCCCCTGCTCCTGATCGGCCTCTTCGGCTGGGTCTTCGAGTACTACCGGGGCGAGAACCGCACCCAGTGACACCGCACACCGTGACACCGCCCCGGCGGTGACACGCGCTACACCACGAAGGGCCCGCGTCGCCGAGAGCGACGCGGGCCCTTCCCTCGTTCGGAGTCACTGGACGCGCTGGAACGGATGAATCTTCCTAGCGTGGACGGCATGAACCACACGCCGCGCCTCCGCACCGTAGTGAGCTGCACCCTGCTGGTCGTGACCCTCGCCGCGGGCGCGACCGCCTGTGGATCTTCCGAGGGCCCCCCGCTCTCGAAGAAGCCCTTCGACGCGAGCGACCAGGTCTCCTTCAACGGCCCCTCCGCCAAGGAGAAGGCCGACCCCGACAAGCCCTTGGAAGTCACCGTCGAGGGCGAGGAGGGGCGCATCACCGACGTCAGCGCCGTGGACACCGGGGGCCGCCACCTCGCGGGAGAGCTCTCCGCCGACGGCAGGCGCTGGCGTTCCACCGCCCCGCTCGCGGCCGGCACCGGATACACCGTCAGGGTCGCCATGGAGAACGCCGACGGCGCTCCAGGCGTCCGTACGCTCTCCTTCGACACCTCATCGCCCAAGAAGCTGCTGAAGGTCGCCTTCGGCCCTGAGGCGGGCACCTACGGCGTCGGACAGCCCATCACGGCGGAACTCAGCGCTCCGATCACCGACAAGGCGGCCAGGGCCACCGTCGAGCGCGCCCTGAAGGTCCGCTCCACCCCGGCGGTCACCGGCTCCTGGCACTGGGTGGACGACAAGAAGCTGCACTACCGCCCGAAGGAGTACTGGCCGGCCAACGCCTCCATCGAGGTGCGCTCCAACCTGGCGGGCATCAAGGTGACCAACGCGCTCTACGGAGCCGAGGCCAAGCCCCTCAAGCTCGCCACCGGCGACCGGATCGAGGCCGTCACCGACGCCTCGGACCACTCCATGACGGTGCTCCGCAACGGAGAAGTGATCAACACCATTCCGGTCACCACCGGCAAGCCCGGGTTCTCCACCCGCAACGGGGTCAAGGTGGTGCTCGCCAAGGAGCAGTTCGTCCGGATGCGCGGGGAGAGCATCGGCATCGCGGCCGGCTCCTCGGAGTCGTACGACCTGCCGGTTTACTGGGCCACCCGGGTGACCTGGAGCGGGGAGTACGTGCACGCCGCCCCGTGGTCCGTCGGCTCCCAGGGCAGCGCCAACGTCAGCCACGGCTGCACCGGCATGAGCACGAGCAACGCCGAGTGGTTCTTCGACACCGTGCGCGAGGGCGACATCGTCAAGGTCGTCGGCAGCGAGGGCGAGGACATGGACCCGTTCGGCAACGGGTTCGGCGACTGGAACCTCTCCTGGGAGGAGTGGCAGCGGGGCAGCGCCCTCCACGAGGGGGCGCCGGACAGCCCGCAGACCCTCCAGGCCGCCCGGCTGCGCCCCCACGTCTGAGACCCGGGCCGGGAGGCCGCCGGGTGCCCGCCCACCGGGCCCCGGGGGCCTCTCAGGCCCCTACGGAGAGCCGCTGCCGCAGCAGGCCGGCCAGCGCGTCGGCGAACTCCACCGGCTCCACCGGCAGCGTCACGGCGGCCTCCGCGCGGCTCCAGGTGGCCAGCCACGCGTCCTGCGGGCGGCCGATCAGCAGGAGCACGGGCGGGCAGCGGAAGATCTCGTCCTTGATCTGGCGGCAGACGCCCATGCCGCCGATGGGAGCCGTCTCGCCGTCCAGCACGCAGACGTCGACGCCGCCGCCGTCCAGCGCCGCGAGGACGGCCGGGAGCGTCGCGCACTCCAGGAACTCCACCGGTGGCACGTCCGCGGCGGGCCGGCGACCGGCTGCCAGCCGCACCTGCTCCCGGATGTTGGCGTCGTCGCTGTAGACCAGGACCGTGGCGGTCGCCTGCATTGTTCCTCCGTGACATCGACGTCGTCGGGGCTCTCGGTCCATGGACCGATGCGCGGATCGTACTCCGCCCGACCGGCCGTCAGCACCGGTAATGACGACCTCGCGATGGGCCGTTCGGCGCAGGGCGCGACCCCTGCGGACGGCGCGGACACACCGAACGGCACCCCCCGGGGTGAGGGCGGGATAAGCGACCGACATAATGTCGGTCGTGGCGACAGCAACGACAGTAGAAACCGGGCACGCGCACCCGTCGGTCAATCGGCCGAACCTCACCAGCGTCGGAACCATCATCTGGTTGAGTTCCGAGCTGATGTTCTTCGCGGCCCTCTTCGCGATGTACTTCACCCTGCGATCGGTGATGGGACCCGATTACTGGAAGGAGATGTCCGGCCATCTGAACTTCCCGTTCTCGGCGACGAACACCACCATCCTGGTGCTCTCCTCACTCACCTGCCAGCTCGGCGTCTTCGCCGCCGAGCGGGGCGATGTGAAGAAGCTCCGCACCTGGTTCATCATCACGTTCGTGATGGGTGCGATCTTCATCGGCGGCCAGGTCCTGGAGTACACCGAGCTGGTCAAGGACGCGGGGCTCTCCCTCTCGTCCGACCCCTACGGCTCGGTGTTCTACCTGACCACCGGCTTCCACGGTCTGCACGTGACAGGCGGTCTCATCGCCTTCCTGCTGGTCCTCGGCAGAACGTACGCGGCCAAGAGGTTCACCCACGACCAGGCCACCGCCGCCATCGTCGTGTCCTACTACTGGCACTTCGTCGATGTCGTATGGATCGGCCTGTTCGCAACGATCTACATGATCAAGTAACCGGGCTCGCACCCGCCCACCATCGACGCAGAAGATCCTGACACCGGGGTAATCCGTGAAAAAGCTCTCCGCACGACGACGCCATCCGCTGGCGGCGGTCGTCGTACTACTCCTCGCGCTGGCGGCTACCGGGGGGCTGTACGCCGCGTTTGCGCCTGCGGGCAAGGCGCAGGCCGATGAAACCGCCCAGTCCCTCGCCATCGAAGAGGGCAAGAAGCTCTACACCGTAGGCTGCGCCAGCTGCCACGGAACCGGCGGTCAGGGCACCACCGACGGGCCGTCCCTCGTGGGCGTGGGCTCCGCCGCCGTGGACTTCCAGGTCGGTACGGGCCGTATGCCCGCGCAGCAGCCGGGCGCCCAGGTACCGAAGAAGAAGGTCATCTACAGTCAGGCGGAGATCGACCAGCTCGCGGCGTACGTCGCGTCGCTCGGCGCCGGTCCGATCACGCCGACCGACAAGCAGGTCGACCCGGCGGGCGCGGACGTCGCCAACGGCGGCGAACTGTTCCGCACCAACTGCGCCCAGTGCCACAACTTCACCGGTAAGGGCGGAGCCCTGACCGAGGGCAAGTACGCACCCGACCTCGAAGGCGTGAGCCCGAAGCACATCTACGAGGCCATGCAGACCGGCCCGCAGAGCATGCCCTCCTTCCCCGACACGACGATGCCGGAGCAGGAGAAGAAGGACATCATCGCGTACATCGAGACCGTGAACGGTGATGAGACGGAGAGCCCCGGCGGTCTGGCCCTCGGCGGTCTCGGCCCGGTCAGCGAGGGCCTGTTCGCCTGGATCTTCGGACTCGGTGCGCTCGTCGCAGTCGCCGTTTGGGTCGCGGCCCACACCGCTAAGGCCAAGAAGTCATGAGTAGCCAACAGATTCCAGAAGACAACCTGCCCGTTGCGCAGGAGACCGCGCACGGCGCGGTGGAGCGTGCGGACGACCCGTTCGCCGACCCCGGGCTGCCGGCCCACCAGCCGCGCATCCAGGACCTCGACGAACGCGCCGCGAACCGCTCCGAGCGCGTCGTCGCGTTCATGTTCACCCTTTCGATGCTGGCGACGGTGGGCTTCATCGCCTCCTACGTCATCTTCCCGGTGGACAAGATCGTCTACATCTGGCCGTTCGGCCATGTGAGTGCGCTCAACTTCTCCCTGGGTCTCACCCTGGGCGCGGCGCTCTTCTTCATCGGCGCGGGGGCCGTCCACTGGGCGCGCACCCTCATGTCCGACGTCGAGGTCGCGGACGACCGTCACCCGATCGAGGCGACGCCCGAGGTCAAGGCCCAGGTCATGGCAGACTTCGCGGCCGGCGCCGCGGAGTCCGCGATCGGCCGTCGCAAGCTGATCCGCAACACCATGTTCGGCGCGCTGGCCCTGGTGCCGCTCTCCGGTGTGGTCCTGCTGCGCGACCTCGGTCCGCTGCCGGAGAAGAAGCTCCGCAAGACCCTCTGGGCGGAGGGCAAGCAGCTCATCAACATGAACACGATGAAGCCGCTGCGCCCCGAGCACATCACCGTCGGGTCGCTGACCTTCGCCATGCCCGAGGGGCTCGACCCGGAGGCGCACGACTTCCAGACGCAGATGGGCAAGGCCGCCCTGATGCTCGTCCGCATCGAGCCGGACGACATCAAGGACAAGCGCCAGCGGGACTGGGCCCACGAGGGCATCGTCGCGTTCTCCAAGGTCTGCACCCACGTCGGCTGCCCGATCAGCCTGTACGAGCAGCAGACGCACCACGTGCTCTGCCCGTGCCACCAGTCCACCTTCGACCTTTCCGACGGCGCTCGCGTCATCTTCGGTCCCGCCGGCCACCCCCTTCCGCAGCTGCGGATCGGAGTCAACAGCGAGGGCAACCTCGAGGCGCTCGGCGACTTCGACGAGCCCGTCGGTGCTGCCTTCTGGGAGCGCGGATGAGTACTGCGACGACAAACCCCTCCGCCGCCGAACCGGCGAGCGGGCGCAAGGCCCCGGCGGGCGAGCGGGTCGCCGACTGGGCTGACGGCCGGCTGGGCATCTACGGCCTGGCCAAGGCCAACATGCGCAAGATCTTCCCGGACCACTGGTCCTTCATGCTCGGTGAGGTCGCGCTCTACAGCTTCATCATCATCATCCTCACGGGTGTGTACCTGACGCTGTTCTTCCAGCCGAGCATGGGCGAGATCGTCTACCACGGTCCGTACGAGCCCATGCAGGGCATCCGGATGTCCGAGGCGTACGCCTCGACGCTGAAGATCAGCTTCGAGGTCCGCGGCGGTCTGCTCGTGCGGCAGATCCACCACTGGGCCGCGCTGATCTTCCTGGCCGCCATGTTCGTGCACATGATGCGCGTCTTCTTCACGGGCGCCTTCCGCAAGCCGCGCGAGATCAACTGGCTGTTCGGCTTCCTGCTGTTCGTGCTCGGCATGTTCACCGGGTTCACCGGCTACTCCCTCCCGGACGACCTGCTCTCCGGTACGGGTGTCCGCTTCACCCAGGGCGCGATCCTGTCCGTGCCGATCGTCGGCACGTACATCTCGATGTTCCTGTTCGGCGGCGAGTTCCCCGGCCACGACTTCGTGGCCCGGTTCTACTCGATCCACATCCTGCTGCTGCCGGGCATCATGCTGGGCCTGCTGGTGGCCCACCTGATCCTGGTCTTCTACCACAAGCACACGCAGTTCGCGGGCCCCGGCCGGACCAACAAGAACGTCGTCGGCATGCCGCTGCTGCCCGTGTACATGGCGAAGGCCGGAGGGTTCTTCTTCCTCGTCTTCGGCATCATCGCCGCCATCTCGGCGATCGCCACGATCAACCCGATCTGGGCCATCGGCCCCTACCGGGTCGACCAGGTCTCCACCGGCGCCCAGCCCGACTGGTACATGGGCTTCGCCGAGGGGCTGGTCCGTGTGATGCCGGGCTGGGAGATCAACCTGTGGGGCCACACGCTCGTCCTGGGCGTGTTCATCCCGCTGGTCGCCTTCGGCCTGGTGCTCGGCGTCATCGCGCTCTACCCGTTCATCGAGTCCTGGGTCACCGGCGACAAGCGCGAGCACCACATCCTGGACCGCCCGCGCAACGCCCCGACGCGCACCGCGTTCGGCGCCGCATGGATCACGGCGTACTTCGTCGGCCTCATCGGCGGCGGCAACGACCTGTGGGCCACGCACTTCCACCTGTCGATCAACGCCATCACCTGGTTCGTCCGGATCTTCTTCTTCCTCGGACCGGTCATCGTGTTCATCGTCACCAAGCGGATCTGCCTCGGCCTCCAGCGCCGCGACCGGGAGAAGGTGCTGCACGGACGCGAGTCCGGCATCATCAAGCGCCTGCCGCACGGTGAGTTCGTCGAGGTCCACGAGCCGCTCAGCCCCGCGCAGCTGCACACGCTCACGGCGCACGAGCAGTACCGGCCGCTCGACCTCGGCCCGGCGGTCGACGAGAACGGCGTCAAGCGCAAGATCTCCCCGGTGCAGAAGCTGCGCGCCAAGCTCAGCAAGGGGTACTACGGCGAGGGGAACCAGATCCCCAAGGCGACCCCCGAGGAGTACAAGGAGATCAGCGAGGGCCACGGCCACCACTGATCACCTGAACTGATCGCCACCGTGAGAGCCCCGTCCATTCGATGGACGGGGCTCTTCGCGGTCCCCGGCGCTGGATAGGGTGGAGCCGATTCCTCTGACCGGCTGTGGACCCTGGAGCGGACCATGAACGTGGTGACCCCGAGCGGCGGCGACGGCGTGGCGGCCCCCTCCTGGCCCGGCCTTCTGAACCCGCTCCTGCGCGGCGAGGACCTCAGCTCCGAGGAGACCGCCTGGGCCATGGACCGCATCATGAGCGGCGAGGCCACCGACGCGCAGATCGCCGGATTCGCCGTGGCGCTGCGGGCCAAGGGCGAGACCGTCGAGGAGGTCACCGGACTGGTCCGCGCGATGTACGCCCACGCCAACACCATCGAGGTGCCGGGCCGCACGGTCGACATCGTCGGCACCGGCGGCGACCTCGCCAGGACGGTCAACATCTCGACCATGTCCGCGATCGTCATCGCCGGCACCGGCGCCAGGGTCGTCAAGCACGGCAACCGGGCCGCCTCCTCCGCCAGCGGCTCCTCCGACGTGCTGGAGAAGCTCGGCGTCAACCTGGAGCTGACCCCGCGGCGGGTCGTCGAGGTCGCCGAAGAGGCGGGCATCACCTTCTGCTTCGCCGTGAAGTTCCACCCCGCCCTGCGGTACGCCGCCAAGGCCCGCAAGGAGCTCGGCGCGCAGACCACGTTCAACATCCTGGGCCCCCTCACCAACCCGGCCCAGGTCCGCGCCCAGGCGGTCGGCGTGGCCGACGCCCGGATGGCGCCCATCGTCGCGGGCGTCCTGGCCGAGCGGGGCAACTCCGCCCTGGTCTTCCGCGGCGACGACGGCCTCGACGAGCTGACCACCACCGCCACCTCCCGGGTCTGGGTGGTGCGGGACGGCGCCGTCCGCGAAGAGGCGTTCGACCCGCGGGACGTCGGGCTGCCGATCGTCCCCGTCGAGGCGCTGCGCGGTGCGGACGCCTCGTACAACGCCGACGTGGCCCGCCGCCTGCTGGACGGCGAGGGCGGCGCGGTGAGGGAGGCGGTCCTGCTCAACTCGGCGGCGGCCCTGGTCGCCCTGGACCCGGGCGCCGGGACGCTGGTCGAACAGCTCGCGGCCAAGATCGCGGTGGCCGCCCACTCCATCGACTCCGGCGCGGCCAAGCGGGCCCTGGAGCGCTGGGTGGCGGCCAGCAACGCCTGACACCGCCGGGAGGGCCTCCGGCGCACGGGGCGCGGTCCGGTATCCGGACCGCGCCTTGCGCCTGTGCGCAGGTATGGCAAGATGCTGCGCAGGTCATGAGTGACAGCGACTACGGCCCCGGCCCGCTGTCCGGCAACCCTCCGTCCGTGGCGGGGTGCCCCGGGTGAAGACCAGGCCGTAGGCAGCGAGGTCTGCGGCAAGCGCGGGCCCCTCGGCATCCAGCGGATGCCAGCCCCCGGGGTCCTGGTCCCTAGGGAGCCTTCTGTGAGCAAGCGAATGCGCTAGGGCTCGTCGCCCTTCTTCCGCGCACCCTTTTCCTTTCCCCTCCTTGCGCTGCCGCGTACCGCCGGCGCGGGGATTTCGCCTGCCTGTTACGGGAGTTCGCCATGTCTGTCCCCACCGCTGCCCTCGACCCGTCGGTTTGTGCCCCGCTGCCCGTTCTGGGGCGAGACGTCACTGTTCCGCTCGTCACCGGCGGTGAGGTCGCCTACGCCGCGCTCGACTACGCCGCCAGCGCGCCGGCCCTCCAGCGGGTCTGGGACGACGTCGCCGCGTACGCCCCGTACTACGGCAGCGTCCACCGCGGCGCCGGCTACCTCTCGCAGCTCTCCACCGACCTCTTCGAGGGCAGCCGCCGCACGGTCGCGGAGTTCCTCGGCTGCCGCGCGGACGACCAGGTGGTCTTCACGCGCTCCACCACCGACTCCCTCAACCTGCTGGCCGCCGCCCTCCCCGCCGACTGCCAGGTCTTCGTGTACGAGACCGAGCACCACGCCTCCCTGCTGCCCTGGCGCGACGCCCGGGTCACCTACCTCAACGCGCCCCGCACCCCGGCCCAGGCCGTCGAGACCCTGGAGCGCGCCCTCGCCGACCGCGACCCCTACGGCCCCGCCCTCGTCTGCGTCACCGGCGCGTCCAACGTGACCGGCGAGCTGTGGCCGGTGAAGGAACTGGCCGCCGCCGCCCACGCGCACGGCGCCCGCATCGTCCTGGACGCCGCCCAGCTGGCCCCGCACCACCCCGTGGACATCGCCGAACTGGACGCCGACTGGGTCGCGTTCTCCGGCCACAAGCTCTACGCGCCCTTCGGCTCGGGCGTCCTGGCCGGCCGCGCCGACTGGCTCCAGGCGGCCGAGCCCTACCTCGCCGGCGGCGGCGCGTCCCGCAAGGTCGCCCGCCGCGCCGACGGCGGCGTGGACGTCGACTGGCACACCACCGCCGCCCGCCACGAGGCCGGTTCGCCCAACGTCATCGGCGTCCACGCCATCGCCTCCGCCTGCAAGGCCCTGACCGAGGCGGGCTTCGACCACCTGGTCGCCCGGGAGCAGGAGCTGGTGGCCCGGGTCCGTCAGGGGCTGGCCGAAGTGCCCGAGGTGCGGGTGCTCTCGCTGTTCGGCGACGACGCGCCGCGGGTCGGCGTCATCTCCTTCGTGGTGCGCGGCTGGAACAGCTCGCACTTCGCCGCCGCCCTCTCCGCGGAGTACGGCATCGGCGTCCGCGACGGCCTCTTCTGCGCCCACCCGCTGGTGCGCACCCTGCTCGGCAGCGACCCGCAGGACCCGGGGGAGTGCGGCGCGCCCGAGGCCGAGCCGGGCGAGAGGTCGCTGAACGCGATCCGGGTCAGCTTCGGGGCCGGTACGCCCGACGAGCACATCGACCGCTTCCTGCGCGCGGTCTCCGAGCTGGTCCGCGACGGCGCCCGCTGGAACTACCGCACCGAGGACGGCCGCTGCGTCCCGGACCGCGGCGAGGCCGCACAGCTCTGAGGAGGGGGCCGTACGAGAACGCCTCGGCCGGGGACGGGCGCGCGGCCCGTCCCCGGCCGAGAGGCCGGCGTCGGGCGCCTACGCGTCGAGGCCGATGGCGAAGGCGGCCTCCAGGTCGTGCTGGGAGTAGGTACGGAAGGCCACATGGGTGTCGGTGCCCTCGACGCCCGGGATCTTGCTGATCCGGCCGGGGATGACGTCGGCGAGGTCGTCGTGCCGGGCGACGCGGACCATGGCGATCAGGTCGTAGGTGCCGGTGACGGAGAAGACCTCGCTGACGCTGTCCAGCGCGGCGATGGCCTCGGCGATCTCCGGAATCCGGTCCACGCTGGTCTTGATGAGCACGATCGCGGTGATCACGGCTGGCTGTCTCCCTCGGTGGCTGGAACCTTCACTCTAGCCCTCCGCCCATGGAGCCCCCAGGCGTACAGGAACCCGACCGCGAACCCCGCCACATGCGCCAGGTACGCCACCCCCGGCCCGCTGCCCGCGCTCTGCGCCGCCGCCCACTGGAGGGCGAACCAGAAGACCAGCACGATCCAGGCGGGGAAGCGCAGCGGCAGGAAGAAGAGGAACGGGAACAGGCTGGTCACCCGGGCCCTGGGGAAGAGGTACAGGAACGCGCCGAGCACCGCGGAGATCGCCCCCGACGCCCCGACCAGCGTCTGCTCGGAGTCGGCGTGCGCCGCCGCGTAGCAGACCAGCGCCGCATAGCCGCAGCCCACGTAGAACAGGGCGAACCGCACCCTGCCCATGCGCTCCTCGGTCATCGCGCCGAACACGTACAGGAACAGCAGGTTCCCCAGCAGGTGCAGCCAGCTGCCGTGCACGAACAGCGCGGTGAACGGCGTGATCAGCGCGTGCGCCGACCCCTCCCACAGCTCGGCGGGGATCACCCCCCACCGCTCGAAGTACGCGGCCTGCGCGGCGAGCAGCGCGTCCTCACCCCCGCGGGCGGCGCCGCCGAACCCGGAGAGCGGGCTGATCAGGAAGACCACCCCGCAGACGCCGATCAGCCCGTGGGCGACCGGGGCGCCGCCCGACGTCACCGCCTCCCGGATCCGCCCGGCCGTGGTCCGCCGCCCGGCCTGCCGCCACTCGATCATGTGCCGAGCATGGCCTACCCGTGCGGACCGTGTGGGTGCGCCTCGCCGTGCCGGGGCCCGTACGCGAGGCCGTAGGGTTGCGCCAGGACTTCCGCAGTTCGACGGCGCACCGCGAGATCCTTGACGTAGACAGGTGGAGACGCGGCGGCGCGCCCGGCGCGGACTCCTGGAGACGACGAAAGAGGACGCAACGATGACGACGGTTCCCCTGCCGACCGACGGGACCCGCTGGCGCTGCACCCTGTGCGGCAATCTCACGCGCTTCGACGTGACCCGTTCCTCCAAGGTCGTGGAGTACGTGCACCTCGACCTGGCCGGTGAGCCGAGTGTCGAGGAGCGGGAGGTGGTCAGTGAGACCATCGAGTCGGTCCGCTGCCGTTGGTGCAACGCGGTGGATCAGATCGAACTGGTGGACAAGCCGGGCGCCGCTTCCTGAGGAGCGGGCCCTTCACGTATATGGGGTGACGGACGGTGGATCAGCCGACCAGCGGCGCCGGGCCGGCCGATGAGGCCGGCGGCGGTGCGGAGGCGCTCGGCCGTCCGCTGCCCGAAGGAGTGCGGCGGCGGGTGATCGCGCTGGTCGCGGAGGCCTTCGGCGCCCTGACCGTCTCCGAACTGCCCGCCCAGCTGCGCCAGTACTCCCGGTTCACCCCGACCCGGCGGGCGAAGTTCGCGGGGAACGCGATGGCTGCCGCGCTGGAGGGCGACGCCGCCTTCCGGCAGCGGATCGGGGAGCGGCTCGGCCAGTCCCAGCCCGAGCTGGCCGCCTCTCTGGAAGCGGGTTCGCCGCCCGCCGCCGCCGACCCCCTCGACGTGGCGGCGGCCGCCTACGTGCTGCGCCCGGCCGGCTGGGTCAAGCTGGTCGAGGCCGCCGGCGAGGAGGTCCAGCGCGCCGACGCGGAACGGGCGGACGAGGAGACCCGGCGCGAGCTGGAGCACCTGCGCCAGGAGTTGGAGCGGGCCCGCGCCCACACCCGCGCCGAGACCGAACGGCTGCGCACCGAGCTGGAGGCGGCCCGCAAGGAGGCCGAGTCCCTGCACCGCAAGCTGCGCAGCGCCCAGAGCGAGGTCAAGCGCGGTGAGGCCGCCCTGCGCCGCAGCGTCGCCGAGACCGACGCCGTGCGGACCGAGTCGGCCGCCCAGCTCTCCGCCGTGGAGAGCGAGGCGCGGCGGCTCAAGGGGCGGTTGGGGGAGGCCGAGGCGGCGCTGGAGGCGAGCCGCCGGGCCGCTCGCGAGGGCCGCTCGGTGGAGGACATGCGGCTGCGGCTGCTCCTGGACACCGTGCTGGAGGCGGCGTCGGGGCTGCGGCGGGAGTTGGCGCTGCCCCCGGCGACGACCCACCCGGCCGACACCGTGGACGCGCTGGAGCCGGGCCGGATGTCGCCCAAGGACATCGCCGCCAGAGCCCTTTCGGAGACCGACCCGGCCCTGCTGGACCAACTGCTGGCGCTGCCGCAGGCCCACCTCATCGTGGACGGCTACAACGTCACCAAGACCGGCTATCCCCAGATGCCGCTGGAGAAGCAGCGGTTGCGGCTGCTGGGCGGGCTCTCGGTGCTCGCCGCGCAGACCGGCGCCGAGATGACCTGTGTCTTCGACGGGGCCGAACTGGCCGCCCCGGTACTGCTCGCCCCGCCGCGCGGCGTGCGGGTGCTGTTCAGCAAGCCCGGCGTCACGGCGGACGAGGTGATCCGTCAACTCGCCCGTGCCGAACCGCCGGGGCGGCCCGTGGTGGTCGTCTCCACCGACCGGGAGGTGGCGGACGGCGTGGCGAAGGCCGGGGCGCGGCCGGTCGCGTCCGTCCTGCTCCTCAAGCGCCTTTCGCGCGTCTGAAGTTATTTGGGTGGCATGTGTGACATGCCGGTTTTCTGGGAACGTACCGTCAAGTCGCCACTACACGCGGTGGGGTGAGAGTAAAGAAGTGCCGCGTGTGACGAGAAAAATGCTGTGAGGATTTGAACTGATCACAAGATGGTCACTAGGGTCAGGCCTCGAACCTTCGCACGGTTGACCACCCATCGGGGGTGGCGGCGAAGGAACCGCCGAGTCCGTCATGTGCACGGAGCCGGGGATTCTTTCCCCCACAAGCCCGGTAGGCGGCTCAGAGGAAGAAGGAGCTCGCCTCCGTGGCGTCCCACCGTCGTCCCAAGCAGCCGAGCCGCACCCGCGTGACCGTGCTCACCGCGACTGCCGCCGCGGCCGTGGCCCTGTCCTCCCAGGCCGCCCACGCCGACCCGAAGCCCAGCAAGAGCGAGGTCAAGGCGAAGGTCGACAAGCTCTACCACGAGGCCGAGGCCGCCACCGAGAAGTACAACGGCGCCAAGGAGCAGCAGGACAACCTGAAGAAGGAAGTCGACGCGCTCCAGGACAAGGTCGCCCGCGGCCAGGCCGAGCTGAACACGCTGCGCACCGAACTCGGTTCGATCGCCACCGCGCAGTACCGCTCCGGCGGCATCGACCCCTCCGTGGCCCTCTTCCTCGCCTCGGACCCGGACAGCTTCCTCGACCAGGCCTCCGCGCTCGACCAGTTGACGGTCAAGCAGACGGAGTCGCTGCAGAAGATCCAGGCCAAGCAGCGCACCCTCGCCCAGCAGCGCCAGGAAGCGCAGGACAAGCTCGGCGACCTCGCCGACGTCCGCAAGGCGCTCGGCGAGAACAAGAAGAAGTACCAGGGCAAGCTGGCCGACGCCCGGCAGCTCCTCAACACGCTCACCGTGGCCGAGCAGAACAAGATGAAGCAGGAGGAGCAGCGCGCCAGCCGCGACGCCGGCGAGCGGGTCGCGCTCGGCAACGAGGCCCCCGCCTCCAACCGCGGCGCCGCCGCCCTGGCCGCCGCCGCCACCCAGATCGGCAAGGCGTACGTCTCCGGGGCCACCGGCCCCAACTCCTACGACTGCTCCGGGCTGACCCAGTGGGCCTTCGCCCAGGTGAACGTCCACATCAGCCGGACCACGTTCACCCAGCACAACGACGGCACGAAGATCGGCCGCAGCCAGCTCCGCCCCGGCGACCTGGTGTTCTTCAACAACCTGGCGCACGTCGGCTTCTACGCCGGCAACAACCAGATCCTGCACGCCCCGAAGCCGGGCGCCTTCGTCCGCTACGAGTCGATGGACTACATGGGCACCTTCCAGTTCGGCGTCCGCATCTGACACCGGAGCGCACCCGGGAAACCCGTGACGGCACGCCCGAACGAGGGAATCCCCGAGCGCCGCACTGACACCCCCGCCCCGCCGGAGACCGAGGTCACCGGCGGGGCGGCCGTGTGAGGCCGTCCTTCCGCCCCCGGCGCGGTCCTTGGCCGCCGCGTGACCGGCCGATTACTGTCTGGCTGCTGCGCAGCTCCCGGACTCCGTCCGCCCGCCCGGGCGGCAGGGGCTGCGCACCACCGCGTCAGCGGAAGGGAGTGCGGCTACCTGTGGTGTCCCATCGCCGTTGCACACAGTCCGGCTTCACGAGAGGCGTCCGGACCACGGTCATCTCGGCGGCCGCCGCCACCGCGGCGGCGACGCTGACCGCGGCGCCGGCCGACGCCGACCCGAAGGAGACCCGGCAGAGCGCGAAGGCCGCCGTCGACCGCCTCTACGAGGAGGCCGAGCGGGCCACCGAGCGGTTCAACGCGGCCGGGGAGCGCGTGGAGCGGCTGCGCGGTGAGGCGGACCGCGCCCTGGACGCCACGGTCCGGGGCCAGGAACGCGTCAACCGGATGCGCGACCAGCTCGGCGCGATGGCGGGCGCCCAGTACCGCACCGGCTCCCTCGACCCCTCCCTGGTGCTGCTGCTCTCCGGCGACCCGGACAGCTATCTGGAGCGGGCCGCCGCCCTCGACCGGGCCGGGGCCCGCCAGGCGATCACCCTGGACAAGCTGCGGCGCGCCCAGCGCACGATGGCGCAGACCCGGGCGGAGGCCACCCGCGCCCTGGCCGGCCTGGAGCGCAACCGGGCCGCCGTCGCCCGCCACAAGCGCGCCGTGGAGGCCAAGCTCCGCGAGGCCCGCCGGCTGCTCGACTCGCTGCCGCCCGAGGAACGCGCCTCCTTCGACCGGGCCTCGCGCTCCGGACGTGAGGGGCTGCCCGACCCCGCCGGCCTCGGCCCCGCCTCCGGCCGTGCGATGTCCGCCGTCGCCGCCGTCCACCAGGCGCTCGGCAGACCCTACGTCTGG
This sequence comes from Streptomyces sp. NPDC017448, assembly GCF_044330565.1. NCBI lineage: Bacteria > Bacillati > Actinomycetota > Actinomycetes > Kitasatosporales > Streptomycetaceae > Streptomyces > Streptomyces sp. NPDC017448. Next base: position 156,217 of record NZ_JBIRLM010000004.1, read on the forward strand.
GGCGCCAACGGCCCCTCCGGGTTCGACTGCTCCGGTCTGATGCAGTGGGCCTACGCCCAGGCCGGGGTGAGCCTGCCCCGCACCTCCCAGGCCCAGCGCTACGCCGGCCGCATGGTGCCGCTCTCCCAGGCGCAACCCGGCGACCTGGTCGCCTACCGGGCCGACGCCAGCCACATCGGCATGTACGTCGGCAACGGCCAGGTCGTCCACGCCCCCTATCCGGGCGCCGCGGTCCGCTACGACCCGGTCGGCATGATGCCCGTCTCCTCGGTCACCCGGATCTGACCGTACGATCGGCGGGTGGCCGTACGAGGACGTGACGCACGCGGGGGAGACGCCCGGAGGCGGCGGCGCGCGGCGGGCCCGCTGCTGGCCGCGCTCCTGGCCGCGTCCGCCTGCAGCTCCCCCGACGGCCGGGACGCCTCTCTCACCACGGGGGCCCTCGACGCCACCCTGGAGCGCCGGGCCGCCGCCGTCCTCGCCCACGACCGGGCCGGCTACCTCGCCGCCCTCGCCCCGGAGGCCGCCGGGCTGCGGGCCGCCCAGCGCACCGAGCTGGACCGGCTCTCCGACGTCCCCCTGAAGTCCTGGACGTACGAGGTCAAGGGCATCACCCGGCAGGACGGGCAGCGGGCCGCCGCCGAGGTGGAGCTGCGCTACCGGATCGCCGGCTACGACACCGCCCCGGTGGCCACCCGCCGCGTCCTGGAGCTGACGCGCGACGGCGACCGCTGGTACATCACCGCCGACCGGCCCGCCGAGGGAGCCTCCGGGCAGCTGTGGCAGCAGGGGGACGTGGAGGTCGTCGAGGGGGCCCGCAGCATCGTCCTGGGCGTCGGCCGGAGCGGTGAGGAGCTGCGGCAGATCGCCGACACCGTGGACCTCGCCGTCCCCGCCGTCTCGGACGCCTGGCCGCGCCCCTGGGCCCGCCGGGTGGTGGTCCTGGTCCCCGAGTCCGTGGAGGCCATGGCGGAGCTGCTGGGCTCGCCGGAGACCGCCTACCGGGGCATCGCCGCCGTCACCACCGGCGAGGTCGGCGGCACCGGCCGGCGCCCCGCCATCGCGGACCGGGTGATCGTCAACCCGCAGGCGTACGCCACCCTCGGCAGCTTCGGGCAGCGGATCGTCCTGACCCATGAGACGACCCATGTCGCCACCCGGACCAGCACCTCGACGGCCACCCCCGTCTGGCTCTCCGAGGGCTTCGCGGACTGGGCCGCCTACCGCCACGAGGACCGGACCGCCGACACGATCGCCCCCGAGCTGGCCGAGGCCGTCCGCGACGGCCGGACCCCCGCCGCGCTCCCCGCCGACCGGGACTTCGGCTTCGACGGCGATCCGGCGAAGCTGGCCGGGGCCTACGAGGGCGGCTGGCTGGCCTGCGAGCTGATCGCGGAGCGGTGGGGCAAGGAGAAGCTGATCGCCTTCTACGAGACCGTCGGCGCGCACGAGGGCCGCGAGGGAGCGGTGGAGCAGGGGCTGACGTCGGTGCTCGCCACCACCCTCGAACAGTTCACCGCCGACTGGCGCGACTACCTCGCCGCCCGGCTCGGCTGACCCCCGGGCGCCGCGGACGCCCCGGTACGCGGCCTCCCCGGCACCGTCGAGCGCCACAGCCGCCGCCCCGCGACCAGCGAGGCCGCCACCAGCAGCCCGTTGCGTACGACGAGGAGCGCCACGCCCCACGCGTCGCTCGCCACCACATGGCCGAAGCCGAGCGGGAACTCCAGCAGCGTCACCCCCGCCGACACCACCACCAGGACGGCCGGAAGCGTCATCGCCGCCCCCCGGAACACCAGGCACACCGCGGCGAGTCCGACCAGCCACACCACGTACTGCGGGCTGATGACCCGGCTGGTGACCGTGAACAGCAGCACCGCCGTGAACGCCGCCTCGGCCGGGGTGTGCACCGCGAAGACCCGCGCCCGCCACCGCCACAGCAGCAGCCAGCCCAGCGCCAGGGCCGCGAGCCCCAGCGCCAGCGTCGACACCAGCTCCACGTGCGGGCCGAGGAACTCCATCGAGCCGTACCGCAGTTCCACCCGCCCCTCCCAGCCGAAGTGCCGCGCCACGTGGAAGACCAGCGCCCCCAGCGACTCGACCTCGGTGCCCCGCTCCCGCTGGAAGGCGAGGAACGCGAACGCCCCCGGCATCCACAGCGCGAACGCCGCCGAGAGCCCCGCCGCGCCCAGCGCCGCCGACGTCCAGGCCGCCCGCGTCGGCCGCCCTTTGCGCACTCCGGCCAGCAGCAGCGCCGGCCACCCCTTCAGCAGCGCCCCGAACGCCGCCAGCGCCCCCAGCGCCCGGGGCCTGCCCACCCCGGCCAGGAGCGCCGCCACCGCGACCGCCGTCACCAGCAGGTCGTAGCGGGCGTAGACCGTGGGCCCCAGCAGCGGCACCCCCGCCACCCACACCCAGGCGCCCGCCGCCCGCCTGCCCGGCCGCCGCCCCGCGTACAGCAGCAGGCCCAGCACCAGCGCGTCGCAGACCAGCACCACCACGAAGAACGCGGTCGCGTACTCCCAGAACGGCAGCAGGGCGGGGGAGAGGATCGCCAGGGCCGCGCCGGGCGGGTACTGCCAGGTGACGTCGTCCAGGGGGTACGTGCCGCTCAGCAGGGTCCCGTACCAGCCCCGGTAGATCACCGAGACGTCCACCGTGACGTCCGGGCCGGCCACCGTGACCACCTTGAACACGCAGGCCAGCAGCCAGGCCCGGGTCAGCGCCCAGACCGCGTACGGCCACGGTCCCGCGCCGGTGGGTGGTCGTCCCGTCATCGCCGCACCTGTCGTCGCCCGTATCCGGTCCCCCGGCCGCTCATGATGCCGCCGGGAGACCGCGGGAGCGGTGAAGCGCGGCCGTTCGGTACTGTCGGCGGCGATGGACAAGACCTTGATCGTGACCAACGACTTCCCGCCCCGCCCCGGCGGCATCCAGGCGTTCCTGCACAACATGGCGCTGCGCCTGGACCCCGACCGCGTCGTCGTCTACGCCTCCACCTGGAAACGCGGCGAGGAGGGCGCGGCGGCCACCGCCGCCTTCGACGCCGAGCAGCCGTTCACCGTGGTCCGCGACCGCACGACGATGCTGCTGCCGACCCCGCGCGTCACCCGCCGGGCCGCCGCCCTGCTGCGCGAACACGGCTGCACCTCCGTCTGGTTCGGCGCGGCGGCCCCGCTCGGCCTGATGGCCCCGGCGCTGCGCCGCGCGGGCGCCCGCCGCCTGGTGGCCACCACCCACGGGCACGAGGCGGGCTGGGCGCAGCTGCCCGCCTCCCGGCGCCTGCTGCGCAGGATCGGGGAGGGCACGGACACGATCACCTATCTGGGGGAGTACACCCGCTCCCGGATCGCCGCCGCCCTCACTCCGGACGCGGCCGGCCGGATGGTCCAACTGCCGCCCGGCGTCGACGAGAAGACCTTCCATCCGGATTCCGGCGGTGACCGGGTCCGGGCCCGCCTCGGCCTCTCGGACCGCCCGGTCGTCGTCTGCGTCTCCCGGCTGGTGCCGCGCAAGGGCCAGGACACGCTGATCCTGGCCATGCCCGCGATCCTCGCGCAGGTCCCGGACGCGGTGCTCCTGATCGTCGGCGGCGGGCCGTACGCCGGGCAGCTGAAGCGGCTCGCGGTGGAGACCGGCGTGCAGGACGCGGTCCGCTTCACCGGGCCGGTGCCCTGGGCGGAGCTGCCCGCCCACTACGGGGCCGGGGACGTCTTCGCGATGCCCTGCCGGACCCGGCGCGGCGGCCTCGACGTGGAGGGGCTCGGCATCGTCTACCTGGAGGCGTCCGCGACCGGGCTGCCCGTGGTGGCCGGCGACTCGGGCGGCGCCCCGGACGCGGTGCTCGACGGCGAGACGGGGTGGGTGGTGCGCGGCGGCAGCGCCGAGGAGGCCGCCGACCGGATCGTCACACTGCTCGGCGACCCGGAGCTGCGGCAGCGGATGGGGGAGCGCGGCCGGGCCTGGGTCGAGGAGAAGTGGCGCTGGGACCTGCTGGCGGAGAAGCTCACCGCCCTGCTCTGACGGTACGCACGCCGAAGGGGCCCGCACCCGGTCGTCAGGTGCGGGCCCCTTCGGCGTACGTAGACGGGAGGCCGCTCAGCCGCGGTAGATCGACTCCACCTCGTCCGCGAAGTCCTTCGCCACGACGTTCCGCTTCAGCTTCAGCGACGGCGTTATGTGGCCCGCCTCCTCGGTGAACTGGGTCGGCAGGATACGGAACTTGCGCACCGACTCGGCCTTGGAGACCGCCGCGTTCCCGTCGTCCACCGCGCGCTGCACCTCGGCCAGCAGCTCCGCGTCCTCGCGCAGCGACAGGGCCGTCGAGCCGGCCGGTTTGCCGTGCTCCTCGGCCCAGCGGCCGAGGAACTCCTCGTCTAGCGTGACCAGCGCGCCGACGAACGGGCGGCCGTCGCCGACCACCATGCACTCCGCGACCAGGGCGTGCGCCCGGATGCGGTCCTCGATCACCGCAGGGGCGACGTTCTTGCCGCCCGCCGTCACGATGATCTCCTTCTTGCGGCCGGTGATCGCGAGGTAGCCGTCCTCGTCGAGCGTGCCGATGTCCCCGGTGTGGAACCACCCGTCGGCCAGCGCCTCGGCGGAGGCCGCCTCGTTGTTCCAGTACCCGGTGAACAGGTGCTCGCCGTGGAGCAGGACCTCGCCGTCGTCCGCGATCCGCACCACCGAACCGGGCAGCGGCTGGCCGACCGTGCCGATCTTCGGCCGGTCCCACGGGTTGAACGCGGTGGCCGCGCACGACTCGGTCAGGCCGTAGCCCTCCAGGACGGTGAAGCCGATGCCCCGGTAGAAGTGGCCGAGCCGCTCGCCCAGCGGGGCGCCGCCGGAGATCGCGTACTCGCCGCGCCCGCCGAGGACGGCGCGCAGCTTGCCGAAGACCAGCTTGTCGAAGAGCTTGTGCTTGAGCCTCAGCCCCAGGGCCGGGCCCTGCGGGGTGCTCAGCGCCCGGCTGTAGGCGATCGCCGTGTCGGCGGCCCGGTCGAAGATCTTGCCCTTGCCGTCCGCCTGCGCCTTGGCGCGGGCCGCGTTGTAGACCTTCTCGAAGACCCGCGGCACCCCCAGCACCAGCGTCGGCCGGAAGGCGGCCAGCTCGTCGGTGAGGTTCTTGATGTCGGGGACGCAGCCGAGCTTGATCGGCGCCATCACCGACGCCACCTCGACCAGCCGGCCGAAGACGTGCGCGGCGGGCAGGAACAGCAGCACCGAGCACTCGCCCGTGCGGAAGAGGGGCTTCAGCCGCTCCACCACGTTGCCGCACTCCGCGAAGAAGCTGCGGTGGGTGAGGACACAGCCCTTGGGGCGGCCCGTGGTGCCCGAGGTGTAGACGATCGTCGCCGGATCGTCCGCCTTGGCGCTGCGCATCCGCAGGTCGCTGGTCTCCTCGGAGACCTCGGCCCCCGCCCTGCCCAGCGCCTCCACCGCGCCGTCGTCGATCTGCCACACATGCGCGAGATCCGGCAGCGCCTCCCGTACGGAGGCCACCGCGGCGGCGTGCGCGTCGCTCTCCACGAACACCGCCACCGCCCCGGAGTCGCCGAGGATCCACTGCACCTGCTCGGCGGAGCTGGTCTCGTACACCGGCACGGTCACCGCGCCCGCGCTCCAGATCGCGAAGTCCAGCAGCACCCACTCGAAACGGGTGCGCGACATCAGGGCGACCCGGTCGCCGGGCTGCACGCCCGAGGCGATCAGCCCTTTGGCGGCGGCTCTCACCTCGGCCAGGAACCGGGTGGCGCTGACGTCCGTCCAGACGCCGGCGACCTTGCGGCTCATGACCGCGACATCGGGATGCTGAGCGGCATTGCGGCGGATGAGATCCGTCAGGTTGCCGTCCGTCGGGACCTCGTACAGGGCCGGAAGGCTGAACTCGCGCAAGACTGCTGCTCCTCATCGGGCTCCGGTGCCACGGCTCTGTGTGACGCACCGGCTGCGGTCCGAGAACGGCGGGTGCTCAGGGGGGTGAGCACGCCTGGACTGCCCGGACGTTACCCACCGGTACGCGGTTCCGGATAGGGGGTTCCGGCCAGATGTCTTATGCATCACACATATAAATGGCCCTTTCGCGCACAGTAGTCCACCGCCGTCCCGACGTGGAAGTAACCGCAGGTCCGGACGGTCTACCCAGCCGGGGAACCGGCACCCTAGGGTGATCCCATGCGAGGCAGCGAATCGGTCGACGGAGGCTCGGCCGCCCGGTCCACCCGAATCCACGTGGTCAGCGACGTGCACGGAAACACCGAGGCCCTGGCCCGCGCGGGAGAGGGCGCCGACGCCCTGGTCTGCCTCGGTGACCTGGTGCTCTTCCTCGACTACGCGGACCACTCGCGCGGCATCTTCCCCGACCTGTTCGGCGTGGAGAACGCCGACCGCATCGTCGCCCTGCGCACCGCCCGCCGCTACGACGAGGCCCGCGCCTTCGGCCGCGAGCTGTGGGCGGGCCGCGACCGCAACGCGGAGATCCTCGGCGCGGTACGCAGGCAGTACGCCGAACTCTTCGCGGCCTTCCCCTCCCCGACGTACGCCACCTACGGCAACGTCGACGTCCCCGACCTGTGGCCCGAGTACGCCCGCCCGGGCACCACCGTGCTGGACGGCGAACGCGTCGAGATAGGCGGCCGGGTCTTCGGCTTCGTCGGCGGCGGCCTCAAGACCCCGATGAACACGCCGTACGAGATCAGCGACGAGGAGTACGCCGCCAAGGTCGAGGCGCTCGGCGAGGTCGACGTCCTCTGCTCGCACATCCCGCCCGACGTCCCCGAGCTGACGTACGACACCGTCGCCCGCCGCTTCGAACGCGGTAGCCGCGCCCTGCTGGAGGCGATCCGCTCCACCCGCCCCCGATACGCGCTTTTCGGCCATGTTCACCAGCCGTTGGTCCGCCGGATGCGCATCGGCGCCACCGAGTGCGTCAACGTCGGCCACTTCGCCTCCACCGGAACCCCCTGGGCGCTCAGCTGGTGAACGCGGGCCGCCGGGCCGCGGCCCGCGGCGCCCCGGGCACGCGATAGCCTGCACACCGGCAGAGCTCTGCCGAACGGGACCGGTTACACCGCACTGGAGGGCCACGGCGATGGCTGAACACACCAGCTCGAGCATCACGATCGAGGCGGCGCCGGCCGACGTCATGGGCGTGATCGCCGACTTTGCCCGCTACCCGGAGTGGACCGGCGAGGTGAAGGAGGCCGAGGTCCTCGCCACCGACGACCAGGGCCGCGCCGAGCGGGTCCGCCTCGTCCTGGACGCCGGGGCGATCAAGGACGACCACGTCCTCTCCTACACCTGGACCGGCGAGAACGAGGTCAGCTGGAGCCTCGTCAAGTCCCAGATGCTGCGCTCCCTGGACGGCACCTACGCCCTCGCCCCGCTCGCCGGCGGCACGCGCACCGAGGTCACCTACCGGCTCGCCGTCGACGTCAAGATCCCGCTGCTCGGCATGATCAAGCGCAAGGCCGAGAAGGTCATCATCGACCGCGCCCTCGCCGGTCTGAAGAAGCGCGTCGAGTCCGCCCCGCAGAGCTGAGCCCCGTGCGCACGGTCCTGGTCACCGGCCCCGGCGGCGCGGGCCGTACCACCACCGCGGCGGCCACCGCCCTGGCCGCCGCCGCGGACGGCGCCCGCACCCTGCTGCTCTCCGCCGAGGCCATACCCGGCTTCCCCGCCGCCACGGAACCCGCCCGGGTCACCGGCCTGCTCGACCACGCCCGCATCGACTCCGGCGAACACTTCCGCGCCGAACTCACCGACCTCCAGAACCGGGCCTCCGGCGTCCTGGACCTGCTCGGCGCGGGCCGGCTCGACGGCGAGGAGCTGACCGAGCTCCCCGGCTCCCCGCAGCTCGCCCTGGTGCACGCCCTGCGCCGCGCCGCCGAGGGCGACTGGTCCGGCTACGACACCCTCGTCGTCGACCTCCCGCCGCTGACCGAGGCGCTGGCCCTGCTCGCCCTCCCGGAACAGCTCCGCCGCTACCTGCGCCGGCTGCTCCCCGCCGAACGCCAGGCGGCCCGTGCCCTGCGCCCGGTCCTCGCCCAGCTCGCCGGGGTTCCGATGCCCGCCCAGTGGCTGTACGAGGCCGCCGCCCGCAAGGACGCCGAGCTGGCCGCCGTACAGGCCCTGATCGAGGACGGGGCCACCACCCTCCGGCTGGTCGCGGAGCCGGGCCCGGCCGCCGAGGACGCCCTGCGCGCCGCCCGCACCGGCCTCGCCCTGTACGGGCTCCGCACCGACCTGCTGGTCGCCTCCCGCGTCCTGCCCCGCCACTCCGCGGACCCCTGGTTCGCCGCGCTCGCCGCCCAGCAGGACAAGTGCCTCGACCACTGGCGCCAGGACCTCCCCCCGGACCTTCCCGTGCACGAGGCCGCCCACCTGGGCCGCGACCCGCACGGCCCGGACGACCTGGCCGCGCTGGAGATCCCCGCCCCCGACGACCGGACGCCGGGCCCGGCCGGCGACCCGTGGTGGACCGAGGAGGAGCCGGCCGCCGACGGCGGAGCCACCGTCCTCACCTGGTGCCTGCCGCTGCCCGGGGCCGCCAAGGAGCACCTGCGCCTGGTCCGCAGGGGCGACGAACTCCTCCTCACCGTCGGCCCCTTCCACCGGGTCGTGCGGATCGCCTCCGCGCTGCGCCGGTGCGCCGTCTCCGGCGCGGCCCTGACCGACGGGGTGCTGCGGGTGCGGTTCACCCCCGATCCGGCGCTGTGGCCGCGCACCACCTGAACCGCGTGGGGCCGTTCGGGTAACGTCGGTGGTACGTGAACGGCAGGCCGACCGTCGGCCGCCCGCGCCGCAGGAGCCCGCCATGAGTGAAGCCACCGATCGTCCCGTCGACGGCGACGCGTGGGCCGACGCCTGCGCCGAGGACCTCGCCGCCGAGCAGGCCCGCCGCCGCGCCCGGTACGGCCCCCCGCCCGGATCGGCCGCCGAGGAGCTGCGCAAGCTGGTGGACGCCGTCGCCGACAAGGTCTCCTCGCTCCAGACCCCGCTGCTGGGCATCGCCGCCCAGGGCGCCCTCCAGCAGGCCGTCCGGCAGGCCAGGTCCGCCGTCGAACCGGTCATCGAGCGCAACCCGCAGGTCTTCGACCACCTCGCCGCCGCCGGCGGCGAACTGCTCGCCGCCTACCGCTCCGCGGTCGAGGGCCAGGAGAGCCGCTGGACCCGCACCACCGAGGGCGCCTCGGGCGGCGGCCCGGCGAAGAAGCCCGCGGAGGAGCCCGCCGGCCCCCGCGAGGAAGGCCCCTCCGGCCCCGAACGCATCGACCTGGACTGACCGGCTCCGGCCGGTCCGGGGCCCGGCCTCGGGTACGGTTGGCCCTAGCGGGGCTCGACCGGAACTGAGGGATTCATGGGACTCACCATCGGCGTCGATATCGGCGGCACGAAGATCGCGGCTGGAGTGGTCGACGAAGAGGGCCGGATCCTCTCGACGTTCAAGGTGGCGACCCCGCCGACGGCCGAAGGCATCGTCGACGCGATCTGCGCGGCGGTCGCCGGAGCGAGCGAGGGCCACGAGGTGGAGGCCGTCGGCATCGGCGCCGCCGGCTACGTCGACGACAAGCGCGCCACCGTCCTGTTCGCACCCAACATCGACTGGCGCCACGAGCCGCTCAAGGACAAGGTCGAACAGCGCGTCGGCCTGCCCGTCGTCGTGGAGAACGACGCCAACGCCGCGGCCTGGGGCGAATACCGCTTCGGGGCCGGCCAGGGCCACGAGGACGTCATCTGCATCACGCTCGGCACCGGCCTCGGCGGCGGCATCATCATCGGCAACAAGCTGCGCCGCGGACGCTTCGGCGTGGCCGCCGAGTTCGGCCACATCCGGGTCGTCCCGGACGGCCTGCTCTGCGGCTGCGGCAGCCAGGGCTGCTGGGAGCAGTACGCCTCCGGCCGCGCCCTGGTCCGGTACGCGAAGCAGCGCGCCAACGCCACCCCCGAGAACGCCACCGTGCTGCTCGGCCTCGGCGACGGCTCGGTGGACGGCATCGAGGGCAAGCACATCAGCGAGGCCGCCCGCCAGGGCGACCCGGTGGCCATCGACTCCTTCCGCGAACTGGCCCGCTGGGCCGGCGCCGGACTGGCCGACCTCGCCTCGCTGTTCGACCCGTCCGCGTTCATCGTCGGCGGCGGCGTCTCGGACGAGGGCGAACTGGTCCTCGACCCGATCCGCAAGTCGTTCCGACGCTGGCTGATCGGCGGCGAATGGCGTCCGCACGCCCAGGTGCTCGCCGCGCAACTCGGCGGCAAGGCAGGGCTCGTGGGCGCGGCCGACCTCGCCCGCCAGGGCTGAGCGCACCTCCCGCACGACGCACCGACGCCCGCCGCCGCCCTCCGGGGCCGCGGCGGGCGTCCGCCGTATCGTGGCCCGCATGGTCCTGACGCCCCTGCCCGACCCCCGTACCGAGGCGGACGGTTCAGCCGTCATCCGCGTGCTGAGCTACAACGTCCGCTCGATGCACGACGACACCGAGGCCCTGGCCCGGGTCGTCCGCGCCTGCGCCCCCGACCTGGTCCTCGTCCAGGAGGCCCCGCGCTTCTTCCGCTGGCGCAAGGCCGCCGCCCGGCTCGCGAAGAGCAGCGGCCTGGTGGTGCTCAGCGGCGGGGCCACCGCGGCCGGGCCCCTGCTGCTGTGCTCGCTGCGGGTCGCCGTCGAGCGCACCGAGGACGTCCTGCTGCCGCTCACCCCCGGCCTGCACCGCCGGGGCTTCGCCACCGCCGTGGTGCGGATCGCCGGGGCCCGGCTGGGGGTGCTGAGCTGCCATCTGAGCCTCCAGCGCGACGAACGCCTCGCCCAGGCGGAGCTGCTGCTGGAGCGGTTGGCCGCGATGGGCGTGGAGCACGCCGTGGCGGGCGGCGACCTCAACGACGGCCCGGACGGGAAGGCGTTCCGGCAGCTGGCCGGGCCCCTCCAGGACTGCCGGGCCGCCGCGCCGTGGGGCGGGGAGCCGACGTTCCCGTCCGAGGAGCCCCGCAAGCGCATCGACGCGATCTTCGCGACCCCGGGCATCGAGGTGCTCGGCTGCGGGGCGCCGACCGGGCTGCCCGGCGTGAGCGAGGACGACCTGAGGGCGGCCACGGACCACCTGCCGGTCCTGGCCGCCCTCCACGTCCCCGCCGCCCGGTGACTACACGACCGCGCCGCGCCCCGGGTCGCCGTAGGTGTCGTCATCGTCGTCGTGCGGCATCCGGGCCACCAGGGTGGCGAAACCGCCGAGGAAGCCGCCGATGCACAGCGTGGTGAGCCACCACGTCATCTCCCACCGGAACAGCACCGCCACCAGCATCAGCACCGGCCCGCCGATCACCGCCAGCCAGGCGAACTTCGCCGTGACGTCGGCCTCCGGCAGCGGCGGCGGCTCCGGGGGCACGAAGTGGCCCTCGTCCCCGTCGTCCGGGTCGTCGACGCCGTCGTCCTTCGACTCGGGCAGCTCGTAGTCGCGCGGACCGGCGACACCGGGCGCGAAGACCACCGAACTGCCCAGCGGCTTCTTCTCCGGCGGCTTCGGCGGCGTCTTCCCGGACCCCTTGTCCGCCGGGCTCCCGGCGGAGCCGTCCGGCCCCACCGTGTTGCGCCGGCCGTCCTCCGGCAGGGCCAGGTCCTCGACCGCCTTGAACGGCTTGGCGCCCGGCGGGTCCGGCGGCTCCTCCCCGTACCCCGCGACGATCGCGGCCCACGCCGCGTCCTCGTCGATCGCCCGCTCCTGCTCCGCTCCCTCGGCCCCGGCCGGCTTCGCCGTCCCCTCCGGGACGGCCGCCGGCTCCGTGGGGCGCGGTTCGCGCTCCTCGTCGCCGCTCGTGCGCTCCGCGTCGTGCTCAGCCACCGGACGTGCTCCCCTTCATCCCGACGTTCGGTGCGAGACGGCCGATGAACCGGAAACTCTCATCGAAGATCCGCTCCGCATCATGGTCCAACGTCGCCACGTGGTAGCTCTGTTCCAGCAGGATCTCCTCGACGTCCGTGGACGAGATCCGGCTCAGGATGCGCGCGCTGTCGGCGGGCGGCACGACATGGTCCTGCGGACTGTGCAGCAGGACCAGCGGCTGGGTCACCTGGGGCAGCTCGCCGTCGACCAGCGCCAGGAACCTCCGCAGCGAGTGGGCGGCGTGCAGCGGCACCTTGGTGTAGCCCACCTCGTGCGAGCCGGGCAGCGCGATGTCGTCGGCCACGCCCTTCGTCGTCCGCACCAGATGGCGGGCGACCGGCAGCGCGTACGCCGAGAGCCCGTGCACCTTGTTGGCCGGGTTGACCAGCACCAGCCCGCTGATCGCGTCGCCGTGCTTGGCCGCGAGCCGCAGGGACAGCGCCCCGCCCATGGAGAGCCCGAAGACGAAGACCCGCTCGCACTTCTCCGCGAGGATCCGCAGCTCCCGGTCCACCTCCGCGTACCAGTCCTGCCAGCCGGTGACCGCCATGTCCTCCCAGCGGGTGCCGTGGCCCGGCAGCAGCGGCAGCGAGACCGTCAGCCCGCGCTCGGCGAGATGGTCCGCCCAGGGGCGCAGCGACTGCGGGGATCCGGTGAAGCCATGGCAGAGGAGGACGCCGACCTCTCCGCCCTCGTGGCGGAACGGCTCGGCTCCGGGGAGGACCGGCACCAGGGTCTCCTGTTCGTGGGGCGGGGCGGGGGAGGGCGCACCTGGGGGAGTGCTTGACGGATGGCTTCACCGTACGCGACCGGACCGACACCGACCAGGGCCGTCACGGCTCCGCCCGGCGCCCCGCGGGCCCGGCGGGCCCCGGGCCGGACGGGGGAGGGGGCGGCCCCACAGGCTAAGGTCTACGGACAGCACACAGGAGGCACCAGAGTTGATCTACGGCGCAATGAAGTTCTCCATCGGCGGCTCCCTGAAGCTCGCCTTCCGGCCCTGGGTGGAGGGCCTGGAGAACATTCCCGCGCGCGGTCCGGCGATCCTCGCGAGCAACCACCTGTCGTTCTCCGACTCGTTCTTCCTGCCGGCCGTGCTGGACCGCAAGGTCACGTTCATCGCCAAGGCCGAGTACTTCACCGCCCCCGGGGTCAAGGGCAGGCTCACCGCCGCCTTCTTCAAGGGCGTCGGCCAGCTCCCCGTCGACCGCTCCGGAGCGCGCGGGGCGGGCGAGGCGGCGATCAAGGCCGGCATCCAGGTCGTCGAGAGCGGCGGCCTCTTCGGCATCTACCCCGAGGGCACCCGCTCGCCCGACGGCCGCCTCTACCGGGGCAAGCCCGGCGGGCTGGCCCGGGTCGCGCTGGCCACCGGAGCGCCCGTCATCCCGGTCGCCATGATCGACACCGAGAAGATCCAGCCGCCCGGCCAGGTGGTGCCCAAGCTGATGCGCCCCGGCATCAGGATCGGCAAGCCGCTCGACTTCAGCCGTTACCAGGGCATGGACGGCGACCGCTTCATCCTGCGCTCGGTGACCGACGAGGTCATGTACGAGATCATGAAGCTCTCCGGCCAGGAGTACGTCGACGTCTACGCCACCGCCGCCAAGCGCCAGATCGCCGAGGAGGCGAAGGCCAGGGCGGAGGAGGCCAAGCGGGAGCGGAAGCAGGCTGCCGCGGACGGAAACGGAACGGAACGGTCCGGCGCGTAACCGCGTCGTCCACCGTCCGGGGGGTGTGGCATGGCCAAGCGTGAGCGGGTCGTACGGATGTCGGTCGAGCTGCCGCTGTGGCGTGCGCTGACGGGCTACCGCGTGGGGACCGTGGTCTACGCGGTGCTGCTCGCCGCCTTCGGGCGGGAGAAGTTCGAGCGGCCCTGGGTGGCCGCGGCGTACCTGGGCTTCCTCGTCGTCTGGACGCTCGCCACCCTGCCCAAGGTCCGCTCGGCGGCCGGCTGCACCAAGCGCTTCCTCGGCGCGGACCTCGTCGTCGCGCTGGCCGGCATCCTGCTCACCCCCCTCGCCGACCTCGACTCCCAGACGTTCGACGGGCCGACGCTGCCCTCGATCTGGACGGCCGGTTCGGTCCTCGCCTTCGCCCTCAAGGGCGGCTGGCGGTGGGCGGCCCTCGCCTCCACGTTCGTCGCCGTCGCCAACATCATCCAGCGCGGCGACCCCAGCCGGGACACCTTCCACAACGTCCTGCTGGTCTGGGTCGCCTCCATCGCCATCGGATACGTCGTCGAGGTCGCCCGCGCCAGTGAGCGCACCCTGGCCCGCGCCCTGGAGATCGAGGCCGCCACCCGCGAACGCGAACGGCTCGCCCGCGACATCCACGACAGCGTGCTCCAGGTCCTCGCCATGGTGCAGCGCCGGGGGACCGCGATCGGGGGCGAGGCGGCCGAGCTGGGCCGGCTCGCCGGGGAGCAGGAGGTCGCCCTGCGCACCCTGGTCTCCAGCGGCCTGGTGCCCCCCGTCCGGGTCTCCGAGGACGCCGCCGAGGGGGCGGTGGTCCGCACGGTCGAGGTGGACGACGAGCCGCCCGGGGAGGAGGCGGAGTGCGACCTGCGCGCCCTCCTCGCCCCGCACGCCGGAGCCCGGACGAGCTTCGCCGAGCCGGGGGCCCCGGTCCTGCTCCCCGCCGCCCGGGCCCGGGAGCTGGCCGCCGCCGTCGGCGCCGCCCTGGACAACGTACGGGTGCACGCGGGCCCGGACGCCCAGGCGTGGATCCTGGTCGAGGACGAGCCGGACGAGGTGATCGTCACCGTCCGGGACGACGGTCCCGGCATCCCGGAGGGCAGGCTCGCCCAGGCGGAGGGCGAGGGGCGGCTCGGGGTGGCGCTCTCCATCCGGGGCCGGCTGCGCGACCTGGGCGGCACGGCAGAGCTGATCTCGGTGCCCGGGCAGGGCTGCGAGGTCGAGTTGAAGGTTCCCAGAGCACCGAAGGTTTCCCGGGGGAAGGCAGGATCGGACCGATGAGTACGCACGACGGAGCACAGGACGAGCAGGCGGACGGCGGACGGCCCATCAGGGTCATGGTCGTCGACGACCACCCGATGTGGCGCGACGCCGTCGCCCGCGATCTGGCCGAGGCGGGCTTCGACGTCGTCGCCACCGCCGGCGACGGCCCGGGCGCCGTCCGGCGGGCCGGGGCCGTGAACCCGGACGTCCTCGTCCTCGACCTGAACCTGCCCGGCCTGCCCGGCGTCCAGGTCTGCAAGAAGCTGGTCGGCGCCGCCCCGGGCCTGCGGGTCCTGGTCCTCTCCGCCAGCGGCGAGCACGCCGACGTCCTGGAGGCGGTGAAGTCCGGGGCCACCGGCTACCTGCTGAAGTCCGCCTCCACCCAGGAGCTGATCGAGGCCGTCCGCTCCACCGCCGCCGGGGATCCCGTCTTCACCCCGGGCCTGGCGGGCCTCGTCCTCGGCGAGTACCGCCGCCTCGCCTCCGACCCCGCCCCCGCGGCGCCGAACGAGCCCAAGGCCCCCCAGCTCACCGACCGGGAGACCGAGGTGCTGCGGCTGGTCGCCAAGGGGCTCTCGTACAAGCAGATCGCCGAGCGCCTGGTCATCTCCCACCGCACCGTCCAGAACCACGTGCAGAACACCCTCGGCAAGCTCCAGCTGCACAACCGGGTGGAGCTGGTGCGTTACGCCATCGAGAGCGGTCTCGACGACGTCTGACCGGCGGGTTCCGGGGCGGGGCCGTATATTCGCGCGTGTACGGCCCTGCCCCGCCCACAGTTCCGGATCGGGAGACCCCGTGGAAATCCTGGCCTTCGGTGTGCAGTCCGACGAGAAGCCCCTGATCGAGAAAGCCTTCGCGGGGCTCCACGAGGTCCGCTGCCTGGACGTCTTCCTCAACCGGGACACCGCCCCCATCGCGGCCGGCTACGAGACCATCTCCACCAGCGTCAACGCCGACCTGAGCGCCCCGGTGCTCCGGACGCTCGCCGCGGGCGGCACGCAGATGATCGCCCAGCGCTCCACCGGCTTCAACAACATCGACCTGGACGTCGCCGAGCGGCTGTCCCTGCGCGTCGCCCGCGTCTCGTCCTACTCGCCGCACTCGGTCGCCGAGTTCGCCTGGACCCTCGCCATGGCCGTCAACCGGCGCGTCATCCGCGCCGCGAGCCGCACCCGGGACTTCGACTTCCGGCTCGACGGGCTGCTCGGCCGGGACATGCACGGCCGGACCGTCGGGGTGCTCGGCACCGGCAAGATCGGTGAGGCGTTCACCCGGATCGCCCACGGCTACGGCATGAGGCTGCTCGGCTGGGACGTCGCCCGGAACCCGGCCTGCGTCGAGCTGGGCATGGAGTACGTGGAGAAGGAGCGGCTCTTCGCCGAGGCCGACCTGGTCAGCCTGCACGTACCGCTGCTCCCCGCCACCCGGCACGTCATCGACGAGGCCGCCCTGCAGGCGATGAAGGACGACGCGATCCTCGTCAACACCAGCCGCGGCGGCCTCGTCGACACCACCGCCCTGGTCGCCGAGCTCCGCGCGGGCCGCTTCCTCGGCGTCGGGCTCGACGTGTACGAGGCGGAGGCGGGACTGTTCTTCCTCGACAAGTCCCTGGAGGGCATCGACGACGACACCCTCGCCCGGCTGGTGACCTTCCCCAACGTCGTCGTCACCTCCCACCAGGCGTACTACACCGAGGACGCGGTGGGCCAGATCATCGACGCGACCGTAGCCAACGTCGTCGACCACCTGGCCCGCCGCCACAGCGAGAACGTCCTCGTGCCGAGGGCGTGAAGCCCGGCCCGCCGCGGGCGGCCCCGCCTTCCGCCCGGCCCGCCACGGGCGGCCCCGCCTTCCGCTCAGCCCGCCACAGGCAGCCCCGCCAGCAGCTCCGCCACGATCGCCGAACCCCGCACGGTCAGCACCGACTCCGGGTGGAACTGCACCGAGGCGAAGCCCGGCCCCCGCAGCGCGTGCAGCTCGCCGCTCCGCTCGTCGCGGCTCACCTCGATCCCGTGCGCGGCCAGCTCGGCGGCGGCCGAGGCGTCGCACCGCCCGGTGAAGCTGTTGTAGAAGCCCACCGTCTCCGGCCGCCCGAACAGCTCGATCCTGGTCTGCGCCCCCTGGTACGGCACGGCCTTGCGGACGATCTCCAGCCCCAGCTCCGCCGCGATCAGCTCATGCCCCAGGCAGACGCCCAGCAGCCCGTGCCGGTGGTCCCGCACCAGCTCGGCGGCGATCTCCCGCAGCAGCCGCATCTTCGGGTCGCCCAGATCGCCCGGGTCGCCCGGGCCGGGGCCCAGCACCACGGGCCCCTCGTGCGCCCGGACCGCCTCGCGCAGCCCCGGCTCGTCGTAGCGGCGCACCGAGACGTCCAGCCCGGACGCCCGCAGCAGATGGGCCAGCATCGCGGTGAACGTGTCCTCGCCGTCCACCACCAGAGCGTGGCCGGAAAGGTCCTGGACGCGCTCCTGCATCCGCAGCCAGAACGGGGCGAGAGAGCCGCGCCGGTCGTCCAGCGCCGCCTGCACCCGGGGGTCGGCGGCCAGCCGCGGACGGTCCGCCTCCGCGGCCGGCCGGCCCGGCCGCACCCCCAGGGCGGCGAGGACCCCGGCCGCCTTGGCGTGCGTCTCGGCGACCTCGCCCTCCGGGTCCGAGTGGCGTACGAGCGTGGCCCCGACCGGAACCCGCAGCGAGCCGTCGGGCGCGATGTCGGCGGTACGGATCAGGATCGGCGAGTCCAGCGTCTGCGCCCCGCTCGCGTCCAGGCCCAGCAGCGCCAGCGCCCCCGCGTAGTAGCCGCGGCCCCCGGACTCGTACCGCTCGATCACCCGGCACGCGTTCTGCACCGGGGAGCCGGTGACGGTCGCCGCGAACATCGTCTCGCGCAGCACGTCCCGCACGTCCAGCGAGGACTTCCCGCGCAGCTCGTACTCGGTGTGGGCGAGGTGCGCCATCTCCTTGAGCCGGGGGCCGACCACCACCCCGCCCATGTCGCCCACCGTGCACATCATCTTCAGCTCCTCGTCGACCACCATGGACAGCTCCTCGCTCTCCTTGCGGTCCCCGAGGAACGCCAGCAGGCTCGTCGCGGTGGGCCCTCCGTCCGGGTAGCGGTAGGTCCCGCTGATCGGGTTCATCACGACCGTCCCGCCGGACATCCGTACGTGCACCTCCGGGCTGGCCCCCACCAGCGTCCTGTCCCCGGTGTGGACGACGAACGTCCAGTACGCGCCCCGCTCGCCCGCCAGCAGCCGCCGGAACAGCGCCAGCGCGTCCGCCCGCCCGAACCCGGGGATCTCGCCCCGGAACGTCCGCCGGATCACGAAGTTCGCGCCCTCGCCCCGCCCGATCTCGTCACGGATCACCCGCCGCACGATGTCCGCGTACTCCGCGTCCGGCACGTCGAAGCCCCGGTCCTCCACCGCCACGTCGTGGGCGGGCAGCGCCGCCAGCAGCTCCGCGAGCTCCAGCTCGTGCGTCTCCTCGGCGGTCAGCACGCTCAGCGGGGCGCCGTCGTCGCGCACGTCGAAGCCGCGCTCGGCGATCTGCCGGAACGGCACCAGGGCGAGCGCCGGGGACGTGCCCACCGGCAGGTCGGCCAGCCGGTCCACCTCCCGCACCCCGCCGATGAGCAGCTCGACGTGATCGTGGTCACGCCCGGGGGCCCGCCGCCGCAGCAGAGCGAACGGCGGGGCGTCCTCGGCCAGCAGCCGGCGGACGAGGGCGGAGGAGGAGGGCGGTGCGGACGAGGACATGGGTGCGGTTCCTTCCGGACGGCCCGTACGGGGATCCACAGGGGACCGGCACGGGGTTCACAGGGAGAGGAACGGCTTTCCGAACGCGGAAAAGGCCGCCCCTCGGGCGGCCTTCGCGATGTGTCAGCGCGATGAATCAGCGGGCCGCCGGATGAGCGGTCCACCACCAGTTCCGGATCGAGAGCCGGGTCTGTCGCGTCGACATGCCCCGACCCTAGCGGACGATCCGGGCGGCGGAAGGGGTGTCTCACCCATTGAGCGTCCGGATGGACGCCTCCCCCGACCCCGTAATGTTGTGCGCGTGACCGTGAACGCCAATACCTCCGTCGCCGGTGGCAACACCTGGCGAGACCTTCCCGCGGCCCAGCAGCCCGAGTACCCCGACTCCGAGGCCCTGCGCGATGTACTCGCGGACCTCGCGTCGTATCCGCCGCTCGTCTTCGCGGGCGAGTGCGACCAGCTGCGCGCCCGTCTGGGAGCCGTCGCCAAGGGCGAGGCGTTCCTGCTCCAGGGCGGCGACTGCGCCGAGGCCTTCGACGCCGTGTCCGCCGAGCACATCCGGGCCAAGCTGAAGACGCTCCTCCAGATGAGCGCCGTCCTGACCTACGCCGCCTCCGTGCCGGTCGTCAAGGTCGGCCGGATCGCGGGCCAGTACTCCAAGCCGCGCTCCAAGCCCACCGAGACCCGCGACGGCGTGACCCTGCCGACCTACCGCGGCGACTCGGTGAACGGCTTCGCCTTCACCGAGGAGGCCCGGATCCCGGACCCGGCGCGGTTGAAGCAGATGTACCACGCGTCCTCCTCCACGCTGAACCTGGTGCGCGCCTTCACCACCGGCGGCTACGCGGACCTGCGCCAGGTCCACGCCTGGAACCAGGACTTCGTGAAGTCGTCCCCGGCCGGCCAGCGCTACGAGGCCCTGGCCCGCGAGATCGACAACGCGCTCAACTTCATGAAGGCGTGCGGCACCGACCCGGCCGAGTTCAAGGCGGTCGAGTTCTACGCCTCGCACGAGGCCCTGCTGCTCGACTACGAGACGGCGCTGACCCGCACGGACTCGCGTACCGGCGAGCTGTACGACACCTCCGGCCACATGGTCTGGATCGGGGAGCGCACCCGCCAGATGGACGGCGCGCACATCGAGTTCGCCTCGAAGGTCCGCAACCCGATCGGCATCAAGCTCGGCCCGACGACCACCGTCGACGAGGCGCTCGGCTACGTCGACCGCCTGGACCCCGAGCGCGAGCCCGGCCGGCTGACCTTCATCGTCCGCATGGGCGCCGACAAGGTCCGCGACAAGCTCCCCGAGCTGGTCGAGAAGGTCACCGCCTCCGGCGCGACCGTCGCCTGGGTCACCGACCCGATGCACGGCAACACCTTCGAGGCCGCCTCCGGCCACAAGACGCGCCGCTTCGACGACGTCCTGGACGAGGTCAAGGGCTTCTTCGAGGTCCACAAGGGGCTGGGCACCCACCCGGGCGGCATCCACGTGGAGCTGACCGGCGACGACGTCACCGAGTGTGTGGGCGGCGGCCACGAGATCTTCGTGGACGACCTGCACCAGCGCTACGAGACGGCCTGCGACCCCCGTCTCAACCGCAGCCAATCCCTCGACCTGGCCTTCCTCGTCGCCGAGATGTACCGCGACCAGTAGGCGGTCCCCGGCGGACGCAGCTGTGGGGCACGGATCCATGTGATCCGTGCCCCACCGTCGTACCCGGCCTTTTACGCCGGTTGAGCGGCGGGTAAGGTTAGGTTAGCCTCACCGTGGAAAACGGGGCGGCGCCCGTGACCGATCCGCAGGGAGGTGGCCCGTATGTACGTCTGTTCCTGCTTCGGTGTCACGGAAGCACAGGTCAAGAAGCACGCGGACGCCGGAGCCTGCACCCCCCGGCAGATCGCCTCCGCCTGCAAGGCCGGGACCGACTGCGGCGGATGTGTGCGCCGCATCCAGGCCCTGCTCGGCCGGGGCGACTGCGCCCGCCGCGAGCTGCTCGACCAGCGGCAGGAGCCCGCCGCCGTCGGCGCGGTCGGGGACGTGCGCCTCCCCGAGGCCGCCTGACCCCTCAGCTCTCCGGCTGCTCGATCAGCTGGGCGATGTAGAGCGGCTCGCCGAGCTTCTCGACCAGCTCCAGCTGCGTGTCGAGGTAGTCGATGTGGTGCTCCTCGTCCGCCAGGATCGACTCGAAGATGTTCGCGGAGGTGATGTCGCCCTTGGCGCGCATCACCTCGATACCCCGCTTGAGGCGGTCGATCGCCTCCACCTCGACCTGGCGGTCCGCCTGGAACATCTCGGTGACCGTCTGCCCCACCCGGACGTGGAACAGGCGCTGGTAGTTGGGCAGCCCGTCCAGGAACAGGATCCGGTCGGTGAGGACCTCGGCGTGCTTCATCTCGTCGAAGGACTCGGCCCGGGTGTACTTGGCGAGCTTGGTCCATCCGAAGTTCTCCTGCATCTTGGCGTGCAGGAAGTACTGGTTGATGGCGGTCAATTCGGCAGTCAGCTGCTCATTGAGAAACTCAAGGACCTCGGGGTCGCCCTGCATGGCAAAGGCTCCTTCCAACCGGTGATCGAACTGGCGAGTCGGCCAGATCCTCGCACCGCGCCCAGCGGCCGTCCAGTAAGTGCACGCTTAGTGCGAGTTGCCCCGATGGGGCCCGTCCTGGTCATGACCACCCCTGCCTGTCTGTCACCATGGAGGCATGGGTCAGCCGGAAAGCCGGGAGAATCGCGCAGCAGCAGAACAGTCGGAGCTTCCGCCGGGACAGCGACTGCAGCGCGGATGGCCGGTCACCCATTACGGGCCCGTTCCCAAGTTCAAGCCCGACCGGTGGGAATTCCGGGTCTTCGGGGCCACCGCCGACGGCGACAAACACTGCTGGAACCACCAGGAATTCTCCGCGCTGCCGTTCTCCTCGGTCGTCGCGGACCTCCACTGCGTGACGAAGTTCAGCATGCTCGGCGCGGAATGGGGCGGCGTCCCCGCCCGTACGGTCCTGGAGCTGGCCCCGCCCGCCCCCGAGGCCACCCATGTGATGGTCTGGGCCGAGTACGGCTTCTCCTCGAACCTGCGCATGGCCGACTTCGCCTCCGAAGACGCCCTCTTCGCCACCCATAAGGACGGCGAACTCCTCACCGCCGAACACGGCTTCCCGCTCCGCCTCGTCGTCCCGCACCTGTACGCGTGGAAGGGCCCGAAATGGGTCCGGGGCATCGAGTACATGACGGCCGACCGGCGGGGCTTCTGGGAGGAGCGGGGCTACCACAACATCGGCGACCCCTGGTCCGAGCAGCGCTACTCCTACCAGGAAGAGCCCGGGGACGGCCCCGAGCTGTAGCCGTCACCGCCGGGGTGCGCCGCGCAGCTCCTTCAGCCGGGCCACGTCCGCCGCGTTCCCCTCCTTGCCGCCGGGCGTCTCGATGACCAGCGGCACGCCCTCGGTCGCCGGGTGGGCGAACAGCTCACCGAACGGCTCCGCCCCGATGCGACCGGACCCGATGTTCTCGTGCCGGTCCTTGTGCGCCCCCACCACGTCCTTGGAGTCGTTGGCGTGGATCAGCTTGAGCCGCCCCGCGCCGACCGTCCCCACCAACAGGTCCAGCGTCTGCCGCATCCCGGACGGACCGGTCAGATCGTGGCCCGCCGCGTAGATGTGGCAGGTGTCCAGACAGATCCCCAGCTTCGGGTGGGAGTCCAGCGCCTCGAAGTACGGACCGAAGTCCCAGGTCCGTGAGCAGAGCGAGGAGCCCTGCCCGGCCGTCGACTCCAGCAGCAGGTCCGGGTCGTCGTCGCGGGTCAGCTCGTCCAGCAGCGGGAGCATGTGCTCGCGCACCTGCGCCAGCGCCTCCGCGCGCGGCCGCCCGCCGGTCGCGGAACCGGTGTGCACCACCACGCCCCGCGCGCCGATCTCCCGGGCCCGCCGCAGCGAGTGGCGCAGCGAGTCCACGGACTTCTCCACCGTCGCCTCGGTGTGGGAGCCGAAGTTGATCAGGTACGGGGCGTGCACGTACGCCGGGATCGAGGCCGCCGCGCACCCGGCGCGGAACAGCTCGTCCTGCGCCGGGTTCCCGGCGGGCGTCGCCCAGCCGCGCGGGTTGGCCACGAAGACCTGCACGGCCTCCGCCGCCAGCTCCCGGGCGTACTCCAGACCGACCTTGGCGAGACCGCCGGCCACCGGGACGTGGCCGCCCACCGGATTGCGCAGAGCGTGCATGCGGTTCTAGAACCCCTTGGTCTTGATGGTGATCGTGGACCCCTCGGGGGCCCGCTCGCCGCCGTCCACGGACTGGCTCGCGACCTTGTCGCTGAAGGAGAGGAACGGCCGGTCGACCTCCACCTCGAAGCCCGCCTCCTCCAGGGTGCTCCGCGCCTCGTCGACGTTCCGTCCGGTGACGTCCGGGACGTCCAGCAGGCGGGGGCCCTTGGAGACGGTCAGCTCGACCGTGTCGCCCTCGGCGGCCTCGGTCCCCTCGCCGGGGGACTGCTCGGCGACGTCGCCCGCCGCCTCGGAGGAGTGGACCCGGCCGGGCAGCGCCTCGGCCTTGAGCCCCTCGGCCTCCAGCTCGGCGGTGGCGTCCTTCACGGAGAGCCCGGTGACGTCCGGCACGTCGATCGGGGCGCCCTTGCTGACGACGAGCGCCACGGCCGTGTCCGGGTGGCGGTCGGCGCCCGCGCGGGGCTCCGTACGGACCACCTCGCCGCGCGCCACGTCCTCGCTGAACTCCCTGGTCACCATGCCCGGGGCCAGGCCCACCTTCTTCAGGGAGCGCCGGGCGTCCGCGAGGGAGCTGCCCGCCACGTCGGGCACCCGCACGATCTCCGGGCCCCGGGAGATCACGAGCCGCACCGAGCCGTTGCCCCGGATCCGGTCGCCCGGCGCGGGGTCGCTGCGCACGACCGTGCCCCGCTCGACGCTGTCGCTGAAGACCCGGTCCACGCCCTTGAGGCCGAGTCCGGCCCCGGCGATCCGCCGCTCGGCCTCCTGCTGGGTCTGGCCGAGCAGCGAGGGGACCCGGGTGAACTGCCCGGAGTTGATGTACCAGACGCCGGTGCCGACGCCGAGCGTCAGCAGGACGGCGGCGAGCGCCAGGATCAGGGTGCGGTGCGGTCCGCCGAACGGCCCGCGCCGCAGCAGCGGCCGCCGGGGGGCGGGCCGCGCGGGCGGCGTCTCCAGGCGGCTGGTGCGGTGCACGGCCCCGGCGCCGTCCGCCGGGAGGGCGCGCGGGAGCACGCTGGTACGGTCCTCCGCGCCGTCGTGGGTCTCCGACAGGGCCTGCGGCGGTACGGCGTCCAGCTCGGCCTCGGACAGTCCGGCGCGGGCCTCGCGGGCCTCGGCCAGCAGCAGCACCGCGTCGTGCGGGCGCACCTCGGGGTTGCGGGCGGTCGCGCTCGCCACCAGGCTGTCCAGCGCCACCGGGAGCCCCGGCACCACGGCGGACGGGGGCGGTACGTCGGAGTTGAGGTGCCGGTAGATGACCTGGGCGGCGTTCTCGCCGGTGTGCGGCTTGGCGCCGGTCAGCATCTCGTACAGCACGACCCCGCAGGCGTAGACGTCGCTGCGGGTGTCGGCCGAACCGTGCTCGATCTGCTCGGGGGCCAGGTACGACACGGTGCCCAGCAGCGACCCGGTGGTGTCGGTGGCCGTGCCGACCGCCCTGACCAGGCCGAAGTCGGCGACCTTCACCCGGCCGTCGTCCCCTATGAGGACGTTCTCCGGCTTCATGTCGCGGTGCACGAACCCCGCCCGGTGCGCCGCCCCGAGCGCGGCGAGGACCGGCTCCAGGATGTCCAGCGCCGCCCGGGGCTGCAGCGCCCCGCGCTCGCGCAGCACGTCCCGCAGGGTGCAGCCCGCCACGTACTCCATCGCCAGATAGACGTACGCGCCCTGGGCGCCCTGGTCGAAGACCGCGACCACGTTGGGGTGCGCGAGGCGCGCCACCGACTTGGCCTCCCGGATGAACCGCTCGACGAAGGAGACGTCGGTGGCGAGCGCCGGGTGCATCACCTTGAGGGCGAGCACCCGGTCCAGGCGGGTGTCCACGGCCCGGTAGACCGTGGCCATCCCGCCGACGGCGATGCGCGCCTCAATGCGATACCGGCCGTCGAGCAGCTGCCCGACGAGAGGGTCCTGGAGGGTCGTGTCCACCCCGAGAGTCTACGAGCCGCCGCCGACACGCCGGACGGGCCGGGGCGTTCCCGGGGCCGTTCTGCAGCCGATCCGTGACAGGGCCCCGCCCCAGGTGGGGCGGGGCGCGGGGCGGGGAGGCTGACCGGACGGGGCCCGGCGCCCCGGAACGCCGGAGGCCCCGGCAGGCGGGGGGGGGCCTCAGAACGCCGGGCGTTCCGGGTCGAGCGCCGCCCGCCCGGCCGCCGGGGAGGACGCCTCGGCGAAGTGGCGGCGCGGAATCCGGCCGGCCCGGTACGCGAGCCGCCCGGCCTCCACCGCGTGACGCATCGCACCCGCCATCAGCTCGGGCTCCTGGGCCCGGGTCACCGCCGAGGCGAGCATCACGGCCGCGCACCCCAGCTCCATCGCCTGCGCCGCGTCCGAGGCCGTCCCGGCCCCCGCGTCGAGAATCACGGGCACCCCGGCCCGCTCGACGATCAGCTCGAAGTTGTGCGGGTTGCGGATGCCGAGCCCGGAGCCGATGGGGGAGCCCAGCGGCATGATCGCCGCACATCCCACGTCCTCCAGCTTCCGGGCCAGCACCGGATCGTCGTTGGTGTAGGGAAGCACCACGAACCCGTCGTCCACCAGGGCCTCCGCCGCGTCCAGCAGCTCGATCGGATCGGGCAGCAGGGTCCGCTCGTCGGCGATCACCTCCAGCTTCACCCAGTCCGTGCCGAGCGCCTCCCGGGCCAGCCGGGCGGTCAGCACCGCCTCGCCCGCCGTGAAGCAGCCGGCGGTGTTCGGCAGGACCTGGATGGAGAGCCGCTCCAGCACCGAGAGCACCGAACCCCGGACGGTCGGGTCCAGCCGGCGCATCGCGACCGTGGTCAGCTCGGTGCCCGACGCGATCAGCGAACGCTCCAGCACCTCCAGGCTCGGCGCCCCGCCGGTGCCCATGATCAGCCGGGAGCCGAAGGTCGCGGGCCCCAGCGTGAAGACGTCGTCCGACACGGTCAGCCTCCCTGGACGGCGGTCAGGACCTCGACGCGGTCGCCCTCGCCGAGCGGTGTCGCGGCCCACCGGCCGCGCGGGACGACGCTCTCGTTGACGGCGGCGGCGACCCCGGCGGGGGCCCGCGTCAGGGTGGCGACGAGGGCGCCCAGATCCGTTCCGGCGGGAACGGCCCGGACCTCCCCGTTCACGGAGACGGAGACGGCTCCCGGCACGCCAGCTTCGGGCACGCCAGCTCCCGGCACGGCGGCGGCTTCGGGGACGGCCGCGGGGCCGGTCCGGGCAGTGGCGGCTTCCGGTCCTGCGGACTGCTGGGTCATACGGACTGCTCCTGGGGTACGGGGGCGGCGGCGGCCTCGAAGCGGGCGGGGGAGAAGGGGCGGGCCGCCTCGGGCAGCTCGCCGGTGGTGAGCGCGTCGGCCATCGCGTCCCCGGTCACGGCCGTCAGCAGCACGCCGTTGCGGTGGTGGCCGGTGGCGAGCAGCAGACCGGGCAGGGCGGTCGGGCCGAGCAGCGGGGCGTTGTCCGGGGAGGCGGGCCGCAGACCGGCCCGGGTCTCGGTCAGCGGCAGCTCCGTGATCCCCGGCACCAGCTCGTGGGCGTCGCGCAGCAGCTCGTAGACCCCTCCGGCGGTGACCGTGGTGTCCCAGCCCATCTCCTCGCTGGTGGCCCCGACGACCAGCTCGCCGTTCTCCCGCGGTACCAGGTAGAGGTGGCCGCCCCGGACCACGGCGCGCACGGTGCGGCTGAGGAAGGGGGCGTACGCCGGGGGCACGGTGAGCCTCAGGACCTGGCCCTTGACCGGGCGCACCGGCGGTACGAGCTCCGGCGGGAGCCCCGCGAGCCGGCCGCTGAGGCTGCCCGCCGCGAGGACGACCTGGTCGGCCGCGAACTCGGTCCCGTCACCGAGCAGCGCCCCGCCCGCCCGGCCCCCGGCGACGGTGAGCCGCTCGGCGGTCGTCCGGCGGAAGGCGACCCCGGCCCGCTCGCACGCGGTCAGCAGCGCCGCGGCGAGGCGGCGCGGGTCCACCTGGTGGTCGCCGTCGACCCGGAGGCCGCCCCGCACGCCCGGGGCCAGCATCGGCTCCAGGCGTCGGCACTCACGGCCGCTCAGCCAGACCGACTCCAGGCCCGACCGCTCCTGGAGGGCGTGCAGTTCGCGCAGGTGCGCCCGGTCGTCGGAGTCCAGCGCCACGGCGAGCGTGCCGCAGGTCCGGAAGCCGGTGTCCCGGCCGCTCGCCGCCTCCAGCTCCTCGACGAACGCCGGATAGCGGGCGGCGGAGAGGAGGTTGAGGCCGAGCAGCATCTGCTCGCCGTAGTGCAGTTCGGTGACGGCGGCCAGCATGCCCGCCGCGACCCGGGCGGCCCCGCCGCCCGGAGCCGGATCGGCCACGGTCACGGTCAGCCCGCGCTGGGCGGCCCGCCAGGCGGTGACCAGGCCGATGACGCCGCCCCCGACGACGAGGACGTCGGATCCTTTCGGCCCGAGGGCCCCTTCCGGGGCCCCGGGGGTGTTTCCCGAGACGCGCATGGGTGTCCAGCCCCTCCCTTCGCCGGCATGATCCGGATCAGGTTCGTACGGTCGGAGGCCGGCCAGCCTCCCTCTCAGCCCGGTGCGTCCGGGCTCCCGCGAGTGTTCTACCGTGGCCACCCTAAACCCCGCCGCCCGCCGCCCAGTAGGGGAGCAGCCGCCATGGCCCGTTCGCTCGACGGACTCGTCCTCGCGCCCGTCGCCGACCAGGCCCCCGGCCAGGTCGGAACCCGCACCCGGTTCGCGTACCACGAGGAGGACGGCCGGATCTGGGCCGAGTACGCGGGCGGCGACGTCGTCCGCGGCCATCTCGTCGGCACCCGGGACGGGGACGCGCTCGACTTCCGCTACGTCCAGCTCAGGCAGGACGGAACCACCTCCTGCGGACACTGCCTCTCCACCGTCGTCGGCCTTCCCGACGGCCGGGTGCGGCTGGAGGAGCGGTGGGCGTGGGAGTCCCAGGAGGGCGACGGGACCAGCGTGGTGGAGGAGCTGCCTTCCTGACGGGCGGCGTCCCGGCTGCGGCCCGCCCGCGTCCCGGCGCCGCCGCTTCCGGCGGCCCTCCCCCTGACGCTTCGTCAGGTGGTTAGGGTGGACAGGTGAGCGAGCAGCAGACGGAGAAGAGCCCCGCCCGGAACGCCGTGATCGTCGGAGCGGGCATGGCCGGCGTGCAGAGCGCGGTCGCCCTGCGGGAGGCGGGCTTCACCGGGCCCGTCACCCTGATCGGCGCCGAGCCCCACCAGCCCTACGACCGGCCGCCGCTGTCCAAGGCCGTGCTGCTGGGCAAGGCCGAGGACTCCGCGTTCGACGTCGACTTCGAGGCGCTGGGCGTCACCCTGCGCCTCGGCCTGGACGTCACCGCCCTGCGCGCCGCCGACCACGTGCTCGACACCGTCGACGGACCCGTCCCCTACGACGCCCTGATCATCGCGACCGGCGCGGAGCCCGTCGCCCTGCCCGGAGCCGAGGGCGTGCCCGGCGTCCATCTGCTGCGCACGCTCGACGACGCCGCACGGCTGCGGCCCGTCCTGGCGCGGCAGCACGACGTGGTCGTCGTCGGGGCGGGCTGGATCGGCGCGGAGTTCGCCACCGCCGCCCGCGCCGCGGGCTGCGCGGTCACCGTCGTCGAGGCCGCCGCCCGCCCGCTCGCCGGAACCCTGCCCGCCGAGGTGACCGCCCCGATGGCCGCCTGGTACGCCGAGAGCGGCGCCGAACTCCTCACCGGGGCCCGGGTCGACCGCGTCGAGGAGGGGGCCGTGGTCCTCGCGGACGGCCGGGTGCTGCCCGCCGGGGCCGTGGTCGTCGGCATCGGCGCGCGCCCCGCCACCGGCTGGCTGGCCGGCTCCGGCGTCGCGCTCGGCCCGGACGGCTCGGTCACCGCCGACAGCGCGCTGCGCACCTCGCTGCCCGACGTCTACGCGGTCGGGGACTGCGCCTCCTTCCCCTCCGCCCGCTACGGAACCCGCCTGCTGGTCCACCACTGGGACAACGCCCTCCAGGGGCCGCGGACCGCCGCCGCCTCGATCATGGCCGCCGGGACCGGCGCGCCGCTGCCCGTCCACGACCCCGTCCCGTACTTCTGGTCCGAGCAGTTCGGGCGCTTCGTCCAGTACGCCGGCCACCACGCGGACGCCGACACCCTGCTGTGGCGCGGCGACGGCGCGGACGCGGCCTGGTCGGTGTGCTGGCTGCGCGGGGGCGCGCTGGTCGCCGTGCTGGCCGTGGGCCGCCCGCGCGATCTCGCCCAGGGGCGCAGGCTCATCGAGTCGGGGGCCGCCCTCGATCCGGAGAGGGCCGCCGACCCGGCCGTACCCCTGAAGTCCGCCGCCCTCTGAGGGAGTCCGCCCCGCCGGGCGGCCCCGGCCCGCCGCGGCCCCGCCCCCGTACGGTCGGCCCGGCTACCGGCTGTCGGTCCTGGATGGCACGCTTGTCCTCGTGACCGAGATTGACGCAAAGACCGATGCTCTCGTACCTGCCTGGCTCCACCTCCCCGACATCGCCGAGATGCTCGACATCGAGGTGACGCGCGTGCGCCAGCTGGTCAAGGAGGGCCAGCTCATCGCCGTGCGCCGTGGGGAGAACCGGACGCTCCAGGTGCCCGCCGCCTTCATCGACGGCGACAAGGTGGTCAAGGGCCTCTCCGGCACCCTGACCCTCCTGAGGGACGACGGCTTCTCCGACGAAGAGATGCTGGAGTGGCTCTTCACCCCCGACCCGACCCTGCCCGGCACCCCCGCGCAGGCGCTGAGCGAGAATCGCGGGACGGAGGTGAAGCGCCGCGCCCAGGCGCTCGCCGTCTGACCGATCCGACAGGAAGCGGTGCGCGGGCCGTCCGAAGCGGCCCGCGCACCGTCACGACCACGGGGGAGCGCCACCGATGTCCACGACCCGCGAGCAGCTGTCCGACGCCCGGCTCTACCTCTGCACGGACGCCCGCAAGGACCGGGGCGACCTGCCCGCCTTCCTGGACGCGGTGCTCGCCTCCGGCGTCGACATCGTCCAGCTCCGGGACAAGGGCATGGAGGCCGCCGAGGAGCTGGAGCACCTCGCGGTCTTCGCCGACGCCTGCCGCCGGCACGGCAAGCTCCTCGCGGTGAACGACCGCGCCGACGTCGCCCACGCCATCGGCGCCGACGTCCTCCACCTCGGCCAGGGCGACCTGCCCGTCCCCGCCGCCCGCGCCGTCATCGGCGCCGAGCGGCTGATCGGCCGCTCCACGCACGCCGAGGCCGAGGTCGACGCGGCCGTCGCCCAGGACGGCGTGGACTACTTCTGCACCGGTCCCTGCTGGCCCACCCCCACCAAGCCCGGCCGCCACGCCCCCGGCCTCGGCCTCGTGCGCTACGCGGCCTCGCTCGACCAGCCGCGCCCCTGGTTCGCGATCGGCGGGATCGACGCGGGCAACCTGGACCAGGTGCTGGACGCCGGAGCCCGCCGCGTCGTCGTCGTCCGGGCCGTCACCGAGGCCGCCGACCCGGCCGCCGCCACCGCCGAGCTGGCCCGCCGCATCCGGGCGCGGTCGCTCTGAGGCCCGCCCCGGCGGCGGGCGTCCCGGAGTGCTGTCCGAGGGATGGACAACAGTCCGGCAAAACGAGACAAAGTTTCCCGCTCTGGTTGGGGGAGCGTCCACGCGCTGGTTAACCTCCCCTCATGGCCCTCGGCACACCTTCCACCAGGACGGACCACGCGCGCACCGTGCGTGACCTGCTAGCGACCGGCAAGACGTCGTACTCCTTCGAGTTCTGGGCGCCCAAGACGGAGAAGGGCGAGCGGAACCTCTGGAACGCGCTGCGCCGGGTCGAGGCGGTCCGGCCGAGCTTCGTCTCCGTGACCTACGGCGCCGGGGGCTCCACCCGCGCCGGGACGGTCAAGGCCACCCAGGAGATCGCGGCGGACTCCACGCTCACCCCCGTCGCCCACCTCACCGCGGTCGACCACTCGATCGCCGAACTGCGCAACATGGTCGGCCAGTACGCGGACGCGGGCATCAGGAACATCCTCGCGGTCCGCGGCGACCCGCCGGGCGACCCGATGGGCGAGTGGGTCGAGCACCCGCAGGGCGTGAAGTACGCGGCCGACCTGGTGCGGCTCATCAAGGAGGCGGGCGACTTCTGCGTCGGCGTCGCGGCCTTTCCCGAAATGCATCCCCGGTCCACCGACTGGGAGACGGACATCGGACATTTCGTCGACAAGTGCCGGGCGGGCGCGGACTACGCGATCACCCAGATGTTCTTCCGCCCGCAGGACTACCTCCGCATGCGTGACCGCGTGGTCGCGGCGGGTTGCGAAACGCCGGTGATCCCCGAGGTCATGCCCCTCACCAGCGTCAAGCAATTGGAAAAGTTCTCCCAGCTCAGCAACGCGACCGTGCCCGAGCCGCTGAAAGAGCGCATCCTCGCCGCCAAGGACGATCCGGCCGCTGTACGCTCCATTGGCATCGAGTTCGCAACGGAGTTCTGCGCGGAGCTGCTGTCCGAGGGTGTGCCCGGACTGCACTTCATCACGCTCAACAACTCGACGGCTACGCTCGAAATCTACGAGAAACTCGGACTGCACAAGCAGTCGTGACCGGTCGTACCCGCCGCCGACGCGGCTACGGCCGCAGGAGGGGGCGGGCGTGGGCTGGACGGTCCTCTACATCGCATTCGGTCTGGTGGCCCTGTGGCTGCTGGGCGAGGTGCTTCTGCAGTACAAGGCGCGACTGCGCTGGCGGCTCCTCGCCTTCGCCGGGTTCCTCGGTGTGGTGGCCGGGGTGCTGCTCTCCTCGGTCCCGGTCATCGTCATCGGGACGCTCGCCTTCGCCGCCGGCCAGACCTTCGTGACGCTGTCCTTCCGGCGCGGCTTCTCCACCGGGTGGGCCCTGGGCGGCAATCCGGGGGAGAGCCGCCGGCGCAGGGCGGGCGGCAAGGGCGCCGCGACGAAGGAGCCCACCCTGGAGGTCTCCGGCCTGGAGGTCTCGGACGGGGAGCCCGCCGGGCACGACGCGTTTCCGACCGCCCCGCCCCTCCACGAGACGCAGGCGCTGCCCGACGACACCGGCCGGTACGGCGTCCACGGGACCGCCGACTACGGCGCCGGCGGCGCCGACGACCAGGACTCCGCCTTCCCGGCCCCGCCGCAGCACGCCGCGTACGACCCCTACGGCGGCTACGCACAGCAGCCGGCCCAGGACCCCTACGCCGGAACGTACGGCTACGGCGCCGACCGCCAGAGCTACGCCGCCTACTCCGACCCGTACATCGGCCCCACCAACGGAACCCCCTCCTACGGCGGTTACGACGGTTACGGCGACGACGGCCAGGGCGCCCGGCAGGACCACGCCGACCCCTACGGCCAGGAGTACGGATCGGAGCAGTACGCCGCGGACACCCCGCCCGGCGGTGTCTGGGTTCCGCAGCAGCGCGACGCCGAGCAGTACCCCCCGATGCCGCCGGAACAGCCCGCCGGGCCCACCCCGTACGGCAACGGCTACGACACCGGCCAGAACGAGCAGTACCGCTACTGAACGAAACGCGCCGCCGGCCGGGGACGACCCCGGCCGACGGCGCGGTGTGTGCGTCCGGCGCGGCGAGAGCGCCCGGGCCCCCGGCGGCCCGGGGAGCTCAGCGGGAGCCCCGGAAGCCGTCGCCCTCCACCACGAGCCCGGCCACCAGCGTCCCCGACATCCCGGCGTGCGCGAGCCCGCCGCCCGGGTGCGCCCAGCCGCCCGCGAGGTACAGCCCCGGCAGCCGGGTCGGGTTGCCCGGGTGCAGATACGCCCCCGCCGCCCCGGCCAGCGCGGGCGGCGGCACCGCACCGCCCTCCGCCCCCGTCTCCGCCTCGGTGTGCACGGGGGTGCGGACCTCCGTGTGCAGGATCCGCTCCCGCAGCCCGGGAACGACCGCCGCCGCCCTCTCCACCAGGACGTCCGCGAACCCCCGCCGGACCTCCGCGTCCCGCCAGTCCACCGGGCCCTGCGGGGCCACCGTCGCGGTGAGCGTCACCGCCTCGTGCTCCGCGTCGGGCCGGGTCGCCGGATCGTCGGGCCGCAGCACCGTCACCGTGGGGTGCGCGGCGACCCGGCCCCCGAACACGGCCTCCTGCTCCGCCGCCCCCTCGGCGCTGTGCACCACGGTCCGGTGCACCGCGTCCGGCTCCCGGCCGCCGCGCAGCGACAGCAGCACCGTGAACCGGCCCGCCGCGCCCGCGCTCGCACCCGGGCGGACCGTCACGTCGTCCGCGCCCCACACCTGCCGCTCCGGCACCAGCCCCGGGCGCGGCCGGACCCCGAGCACCACCCGCTCGGCCTCGGCCACCTCGCCGTCCGCCAGCTCCACGCCCGCCGCCCGGCCGTCCTTCTCGACGATCCGGACCACCTCGGCCCCGAAGACGAACCGCACCCGGCGGGCCACGCACCGCTCGTACACCGCGCGGGCCAGCTCACGCATCCCGCCCAGGACGTACCAGCTGCCGAAGGTCTGCTCCATGTACGGCAGCAGCGCCGCGCTCGCGGGGGCGGTGCGCGGGTCCAGGCCGTGGGCGAGGGCGTACCCGTCGAGCAGGGCGGCCAGCCGGGCGTCCGCCAGCTCCCACGCGCCGATCTCCGCGACCGTGGCCGCCTGCCGGGCCGGGCGCAGCAGCCGGCGCTGCCGGACGGCCGGGTACGGATCGCGCCCCAGCACCCGGTGGTCGGGGCGCAGGGGCTCCTCCAGGAGCGGCCGTCGCGAGCGGTCCCAGGCGTCCCGGGCCCGGTCCATGAAGTCGCTCCACCGCGCCCCGGAGCCCGCGCCCAGCGCCCCGTCCAGGGCGGCGGCCACCCCGGCCCGGGAGGCGTTGGGCAGGGAGAGGTCCGTGCCGTCCGCGAAGAGGTGGCGGCTCGCCGGATCGACCTGGACCAGCGTCACGCACTGCTCCAGGGACTCCTTGCCGGTCTTCACGAAGAGGTCGCGCTGGACGGCGGGGAGGTGCAGGAGTCCGGGCCCGGTGTCGAAGACGAAGCCCTCGTGCTCATGGCGGCCGACCGAACCGCCGTAGCTCGCGGACCGCTCGTAGACCGTCACCTTCTCGCCCGCGACGGCGAGCCGGGCTGCCGCCGCCATGGCGCCCGTACCGGCGCCGATCACCGCAATGCGTGCCATGCCGGTGACTTTACCGACCGGCGGCGACGGCTCAGCCGGGAGGCCGGGGCCCGCCCGACCCGGCCGGGCGCCTCTCCTCCCGGCGCTCGGCCCGGCGGCGCAGGAAGCGGCGGATCCGGGAGGCGAGGAAGAGCACGGTGACGATGCCGAGCACCAGCAGCACGGCCGCGATCACGGCGGCCGCCACGGGGTTGAAGACCGCGAAGGTGATCACCCCGGCGACCCCGAGGTCCTCGACGACGCTCATCCCGATGTTGCTGAACGGTTCCGGGGAGGTGTTGACGGCCATCCGCGTCCCGGCCTTCACCAGATGGCTCACCAGCGCCGTGGACCCGCCGATCGCACCGGCCGCCACCTCGGGCAGGGAACCGCTCTCCCCGGCCAGCAGCGCGGCCACCACCGCCCCGGCCACCGGCCGGATCACGGTGTGCGCCGTGTCCCACACGGAGTCCAGGTAGGGGACCTTGTCCGCGATCGCCTCGCAGAGGAACAGCACGCCGGCCACGATCAGCACGTCGGTGCGCTGGAGGGCCGCGGGCACCTCGTCGGAGACGCCGGTCGCGCCGAACAGGCCGAGCAGCAGGACCACCGCGTACGCGTTGATCCCGCTCGCCCAGCCGCTTGTGAACACCAGGGGTATGACCGACACGCGGTCGATCGTAACGGCCCCCGGGCCCCGGCCGGGGTGCGGCGCGGTGCTCTGAGTACCCGTACCTAGCACCACGGATGAGTACCCGCGCGGATGGGCCCGACCGGCGCGGACGGCAGAGTGGTGACCACGGAAGGGGCGCCGCGCCGACACCGCCGGCACGGGGCGGCGGGACGGGGCGGCCCCCCTGACGCAACGGGGGTGCACGACGGGGGCCCGGGGACCACGGGGGACGCATACGGGGTCACGGGGAACGGGTTTCCGGAGGTACGGAAGACGCCGGCGCGGTGGAGTCCACGGGGGACGCGGACTCCGGCGGCCGGCGTCTTCGACGTCGCCGTACGTGCTCCGGGCCCCGGCAGGGCGTCCGGCGGGTTCCCGGGCGGGGCCGCGCGCCGGAGGCGGGGACCTCAGCGGCCGCTGACCCGCCCGTGCAGCAGCAGGGACAGCGCCGAGTGCACCTCGTCGATCGAGCGCTCCGGCTGGAACGCCTGCCAGTCCAGCGCCGCCACCAGCACCATCCCCACCAGCGCGGCGGCCGTCAGCGGGATGTCGATCTCCTCGCTCAGCTCGCCGTTGCCCACGCCGTCCCGCAGCACGCCCTCGACCACCGCGACGGCTTCCTGGCGCACCACCAGCAGCGTGGACTGCCAGGCGCGGTTGGTGCGCCACAGCTCGGCCACGTACAGCTGGGTGAAGGCCGGGTAGCGGTCGATGAAGGCGAGCCCGGCGCGGATCATCGCGTCCAGCGCCTCGACCCGGGTGCCGCCGCGCTCCTCGGACTCCTCGGCGGCGGCCCGCAGCGAGGCGGTGAGCAGCCCCACGCCGTGCCGGAGCAACTCCTCGAACAGCTCGGTCTTGCTCTTGAAGTTGTAATAGACCGTGCCCTTGGCGACCCCGGCCCGCTCGGCGATCTCGTCGACGGTGGTGGTCGAGAAGCCCTTCTCGGCGATGAGCGTCACCGCCGCCTCGTAGAGCTTCTGCCGGGTGGCCTGGCGGCGGGTGGTGCCACTGCTTTCCATGGAGGGGATTCTCCCAGGCGCCGGGGCGCCCGGCGGCTCGACCGCGGGCGCGCTCACAGGCTCAGCTCCGGGTGCAGCCGGCTCAGGCTCCACACCTGCTTGCGGCGGGCGGTGAAGGCGGTCAGGGCGAGCGCGCCGACGGTGAAGGCCGCCAGTACCGCGCAGCCCAGCCAGACCGGGGTGAGCGGTCCGCCCGTGATCAGCCTGCGCAGCCCCTCGACGACGTACGTCATGGGCAGGTAGGGGTGGATCGCGCCGAAGAAGCCGGGGCTGGTCTGGACGGGGTACGTACCCCCGGCCGAGGTCAGCTGGAGCATCAGCACCACCAGCACCAGGATGCGTCCGGCCGCCCCGAAGCAGGCGTTCAGCCACTGCACGATCGCGGCGAAGCAGCAGGTCACCAGGGCCAGGAAGCCGATCGTCCCGGCGGCGTGGGTCATCTGGAGGCCGAGGCCCCAGTGCAGGACGGCCATCAGGGCGCCGACCTGGAGGGTGCCGATCGCGGCGACCGGGAGCCACCCGGCGAGCGCGATCCGCCAGGAGGACGCCCCGGAGGCGAGCGCCCGCCGGTTGAGCGGCTGGATCAGCATGTACGCCACCATCGCGCCGACCCACAGGGACAGCGGGATGAAGTACGGGGCGAAGCCGGTGCCGTAGTTCGGGGCCGCGTGCAGCGACTGGGAGGCCAGCTTGACCGGGTCGGCCATGACGTCGGTCCGGGCGTCGCGGTCCTTCTTGTCGTAGTCGGGGATCTTGCCCACGCCGTCGTTGAGCCCCTGGGCCAGCTCGGCCGAACCGTCGCCGAGCCGGAACAGCCCGCCGTCCAGGTTCTCCGCACCGGTCTTCAACTTGCCGACTCCGGTGTCCAGTTCGCTGGAACCGGTCTGGGCCCCACCGAGTCCGGTGTGCAGCGCCCGGGCGCCCTTGGCGACCTTGTGGGCGCCGGTGTTGAGCTCGTTGACCTTGCTCACGGCCGCCGCCAGGTCGTCGTCCAGCGTCGGCGCGCGCTTCGCGAGGTCCTCGGCCTGCTTCTGGAAGGCGGCGAGCTGGGTGCTCAGCTTCTTCAGGTCGCCGTTCTGGTGGGTGACCAGGGTGTTCACGTCGGCGGCGACCTTCGCCGCGTCGACGGCGGCGGCCTTGGCGCGCTCCAGCGCCGGGCAGGCCGTGGCGTCGGGCTCCTCGGCCTCCTCGCACTGCGTGCGGTGGATCCCGGTCAGCTCGTCGGCCGCCTTCTGCGCACCGGAGGCGGCGGTGGGCGCGCTCTTCACCAGCAGGTCGAGGTTGTGCCGCACGGCCGCGGAGGCGTCGGCGACCAGCACGGCCGTGGAGCGGATGGACTTCCCGTTGTCCTTGAAGAACGGGCGTATGTCACCGGCGATGCCGTTGACCTTGTCGGCCAGGAGCTGGGTGCCCCCGGCGACCTGGCCGGAGCCCGTGGCGAGTTCGCGCGAGCCCTGGTTCAGCTTGACGATGCCGTCCGAGAGCTTCTTGCTGCCCGCCTTGGAGTCCTTGAGGCCGTCCGCGAGGTCCTTGGAGCCCTTCTTGGCCTTCGATATGCCGCCCTTGAGGTCGTCGGCGCCCTTGGCCGCCTCGGCGGTCTTGTCGTGCAGGTCGGAGAAGTTGATGAAGATGCGGTCCAGGAAGGAGCGGGAGGCGTTCGTGGAGGCGGCGTTGCGGACCTCGCCGAAGACGGTCCGGGAGATCTGGCCGACGATGTAGTTGTTGGCGTCGTTCGTCCGCACCTGGAGCGCGCCGGTCT
Organism: Streptomyces sp. NPDC017448; assembly: GCF_044330565.1. NCBI lineage: Bacteria > Bacillati > Actinomycetota > Actinomycetes > Kitasatosporales > Streptomycetaceae > Streptomyces > Streptomyces sp. NPDC017448. The sequence continues at coordinate 193,505 of NZ_JBIRLM010000004.1, forward strand.
CGGGGGAGTCCCCGCCGCTGGAGGCGATCTTCTCGCTGAAGTCCGCCGGCATCGTCAACGAGAGGTAGTACGTGCCCTCCTCGACGCCCTTCTCGGCCTCGGCGGAGCCGACCTCGTGCCAGTCGAACACCTTGGAGTCGAGCAGCTTCTCGCTGATCTCGTCCCCGGCCGCCAGGCGCTCGCCGTCGCTGGTGGCCCCCTTGTCGTCGTTGACCAGGGCGACGGGCAGCTTGTCGAGCTTCCCGTAGGGATCCCAGAACGAGCACAGGTACAGGGCGCCGTAGAGCAGCGGCAGGAGCAGCAGGGCCACCAGCGCGGCGGCCGGCAGCTTCCCCCTGCCGAACCGCTTCAGCTCAAGCGCGGCCAGCTTCGGCGAACGCATCGGCCGTCTCCTCGTCGGTGGTCGGGTCGTCGGTGGGTGCGGCCGTCTTCCCCCCGGCCGGGGCCGGGGCGCCGGTCGCGTGGGCGGTGCGGACGGTGAGGGCGTCTTCGGGGGCCTCGCTGCACACGGCGAGCACGGTCGTCCCGGAGTCCGCCACCGAGCGCAGCAGCGCCCACGCCCGCTCGCGTTCGGCGTCCGACAGCTTGAGGTCGGCGTCGTCCACGGCGAGCAGGCGCGGCGTGGAGATCAGCGCCAGCGCCACGGACAGCCGCAGCGCCTCCAACCGCTCCAGATCCCGTACGGAGGTGCGCTCCGCCTTGGGGAGCGCCGTGACGTCGAGACCGGCGGCCTCCAGCGCCTCGTCGATCCGCGCCCGCGCCGCGGCCCGGCGCTCGGCGCGCGGGCGCAGCAGGCCGCGCAGGGAGGCGCCGTAGCGGTTCTGCAGCAGGGCGCGTTCGCGGAGGTGCTCGGCGACCGTGAAGGCCGGGTCCAGCTCGCTGACCATCGGCACCGGTCCCAGCGCGGCGATCGCGCGGACGGCGGCGGCCTGCTTGGGCAGCCGCAGGCCACCGGTCTCGGCGCGGCCCTCGGTGGGGCGCATACGGCCGGTCAGTGCGAGCAGCAGGCAGGTGCGGCCCGAACCGGACGGTCCTTCGATGGCCACCAGCGTCCCCGGTGCGGCGCTGAACGTCACGTCCCGGAAGGCCCAGCCCCGCGGCCCCTTCACTCCCAAGCTCTCGGCGGCGACCGCCGCACCGTGCGGGCTCTCCACAGACCCTCCCCTTTATGAACTGACTAGTCAGTGCAAAAACTAGCCCGAACGTGCGCCCGAGGCAAAGTGGCAGGTCAGCAGGGTAGGAGAACCGATTGTCAGTGGTGGTTGCCACCATGGACACAGACGGCCACGAAGCCGTCACACGACGACAGGAGGTTCGTCATGGCCAGCTCGTCCGCAGCCGCCGTCCCGCGGCGCCGCGCAGGCAGCCCTGCCCCCTCACTGACCGGTCCGGCAAGCGATGTCCACCCCGTCCTGCGCCGCGCCACGGCGCCGCCCGCCGCCCTCGACCTGCTCGCCAAGGCCCGCTCCGGCCTCGACGAGGCCGCCGTGCTCCACGAACCCAACGAGCGGTACGCCACCGCCCACCTCGCCGCCCTGCGCACCGCCGCGGCCGTGCTGGCCGCCCGGGGCCGCCCCGAGACGACCAAGCGCCGCCGCGAGCGCATCCGCAGCGCTTGGGAGGTCCTTCCGGAGATAGCGCCGGAGCTGACCGAGTGGAGCGCCCTCTTCGCCGCGGGGGCCGACCGCAGGGCCCGCGCGGAGGCCGGCATGCCGGGAGCCGCCAGCGGGCGCGACGCCGACGACGTGCTGCGCGACGCCGCCATGTTCCTGCGCCTGGTGGAACGGCTCCTGGTGCTCCAGCCGGCCCTACCGCAACCGCGTGCGGAGCGGCCCGAGGGCGGGTGACCGGGGCCCGCCGCCGCCCGCCGCCCCCCGGTCGGCGGCGGCGGGCGAACGCCGCGCCCTCGACGGCGGTGCGAGGCCATAGGGTGGTGACCGCTCACATCACCACCGCACTGTCCACGCTCCGCCGTCCCCGGCGGCACCGTGTCGAGGAGTCATCTGCCGTGTCGGACCAGCCGCGCCCCCGCGCCTCCCTTCGTACCGCCGTGGTCTGGGAGGTCCTCAAGGACGCTCTGGACCGTCAGGCCCAGGCGGTCGGCAGGGATGCCCTGGACGTCCTGGACACCGGGGGCGGCACGGGCAACTTCGCCGTGCCCGCGGCCCGGCTCGGCCACCGGGTCACCGTCGTCGACCCCAGCCCCAACGCGCTCTTCGCGCTGGAGCGCCGCGCCGCCGAGGCAGGGGTGGCCGACCGGGTCCGGGGCGTCCAGGGCGACATCCTCGGCCTGTTCGACGTCGTCGACCGCGACGGCTTCGACGCGGTGCTCTGCCACGGCGTCCTGGAGTACGTCGACGACCCGGCCGAGGGCGTGCGCAACGCGGTCGCGGCGCTGCGCCCCTCCGGCGCCCTCAGCCTGCTCGCCGCCGGACTGGGCGGGGCCGTCCTCTCCCGCGCGCTCGCCGGACACTTCACCGAGGCCCGCCAGGCGCTCACCGACCCGGCCGGCCGCTGGGGCGAGGGCGACCCGGTGCCCCGCCGGTTCACCGCCGGACAGCTCTCCGGCCTGGTCTCCGACGCCGGTCTGGAGATCGCGGCCGTGCACGGCGTGCGGGTCTTCGCCGACCTCGTGCCGGGCGCCTTGGTGGACACCGAGCCCGGCGCCCTGGAGGCCCTTCTCACGCTCGAAGCGGCCGTGGCCGAGCAGCCCGCCTTCCACTCCGTCGCGGCCCAGCTCCACGTCCTGGGCGAGAAGCGCCGCTGATCAGCAACGCAGCATCGGACGGAGTCGGACTCAGGACCCCCGTACGGGGCGCGCGCCCCGTATGATCGGGTGACACCATCCGGCATGGCGGAACGGTCGTCGGGGAATCTACGCCTCAGCAGCCGAGCCGACATAGCGGTCCGGACTGGCTGAAGGCTAGAGGGCGGGTTTCACGGGGGCGAATCCCTGCCTATCCTGGAAGGGCCGCATACCGGTCGCCCCCGCGGCCGACGACGAGGAGGATCCCGTGCCGCTCTCGGAGCACGAGCAGCGCATGCTCGAGCAGATGGAGCGAGCGCTGTACGCCGAAGATCCCAAGTTCGCGACAGCGCTCGAGGGAAGCGGACTGCGTACGTACACCCGACGAAGGGTCTACCAGGCGGTCGCAGGCTTCCTGGTGGGTATCGCGCTCCTCATGGCCGGAATGGTCGCCCAGCAGATCTGGATCAGCGTGGTGGGGTTCCTCGTCATGCTCGGCTGTGCCGTGCTCGCGGTCACCGGATGGCGCAAGGCGCCCAAGCCCGGTGAACAGCAGCCGGCCGCCGCGGGCGGCGGGGACAGCGGTGCGAGCCGCCGACCGAGACAACGCCGGTCGATGATGAACCGCATCGAGCAGCGGTGGCAGCGCCGCCGCGACGAGCAGGGCCAGTAGGACGCCACGGCCCCGCCCTTCCCGACAGGGCCGGGCGGTGGAGTCAGGTACGGGACGACGGGTGAGGGGCGGCCACGGAAACGTGGCCGCCCCTCACCCGTCGTAGGGCGGGGCCTCGGCCGCAGCGGCGTGCGGCGAAGGCCCCGCCCCGCCCCGCCCCGCCCGCCTCAGCCGTGCCGGCGTGAGAGGCGGAGCAGCCGGGCCGACCAGCGCTCGGCCCCCGGACGGCCCGCCCACCGCTCCGAGAGCGCCGCCCGGCGTTCCGTGAGGGCCCACACCACCCGGACGGACGATCGGGGGAGGAACATCGCGCGCAGCCGGCCGCCCCGGCCCGCCGACGCCTCCAGCCCCGCCCGTACCGCGCGGACATCGGCGGCCAGTCCGGCCGCGGGGCGCGGCTCGGGGGCGTACAGCACCTGCTCCACCGAGCCCGCGACCCGGTGCACGGCCTCGGCCGCCCCGGTGTCGAGCCGGCCCAGCCGCACGATCCTGGCCGCCGCCTTCCGGGGCGTCAGCGACTCGTCCGGCGCGATGCCGTGGTCCCAGGCCGTGTCGGTGACCTCTCGCCAGGCGCCCAGCGTCCACGCGGCGGCGGCGTCCGCGGACGCCCACCCCCCGGTGCCGAGCCGGCCGTTCCGCGCCCGGTTCCGCCACAGCAGCGGTGCCAGCACCACCAGCAGCACCACGACCGGCGCGAGGGCCACCAGCAGCACCTTCCAGCCCGAGACGCCCCGGTCGGTCGGCAGCGCGGCCCCCGGCTCCGGCGAGGGGCCGCACCCGGCCTCCTGGCGCAACTGCGGCGGGCAGCTGCTGTCGGTGGAGGGGGCGGCGGACGGCTCGGTGGAGGCCGCGGCCGAGGGCTCGGCCGCGTCGCTCGCACGGTCCGTGGGCACTTCGGGCCGGGTCCACGACGGGGCGCTGCCCCGGCTCGGGGTGGGCTCGAAACGGGTCCACCCGACGCCCTCGAAATACAGTTCGGGCCAGGCGTGCGCGTCACGCAGTCCGACCGAGATCGCCCCGTTCGACTGCATGGTGCCCGGCGTGAAGCCCACCGCGACCCGGGCCGGGATGTCCAGCGTCCGGGCCATCGCCGCCATCGAGAACGAGAAGTGGATGCAGAAGCCCTCCTTGTCCCGGAGGAACCGCGCGATGGCGGACGTTCCGGTCCCCGAGGCGACCGACGTGTCGTACGTGAAACCGCCCTCCGAGGCGAACCAGTCCTGGAGCTTCACCGCCCGCTCGTAGGCGTTGGCCGAGCCCCTGGTGACCCGCTCGGCGGTCTCGGCCACCACGTCCGGCAGCGAGCCGGGAACCCGCGTGTACTCGCTGAGGAACTTCTCCGGCGGCGCGCCCGCGGCCGCGAGCTGTCCGGCCGTGGGCTCGACGACCAGGCTGCCGACCTCGTACCGCGCGCCGCGCGTGGTCTGCCCGTCGTCCCCGACCAGGGTGCGGCCCTCGGGCTCGTACCGCCAGCGGCCGCCGATGCGGACCTCGCTCGCCGGGTAGGGGAGCGGCAGATACGTCTGCTGGTAGGAGGACGAGGCGGAGATGTTCGTCCGGACCTCGGTGACGGAGACGTCCCCGCCCAGCCCCTCGGGCTGGGGGAGCCGGTCCGGGACGTCCGTCAGCCGGCGGGTGGAGGAGCGCCACTCGCTGCCGTTGAACTCGTCCAGGGCCAGGATGCGGAGATAGAGGTCCTGCGGGTTCTCGATGTTGCTGCGGTACGTCATCACCTCCCGGTTCTCCGGCTGGTTGAGGTTGTTCTGCAGCGAGACCAGCGGGTTGACGGCGGAGATGGTGCCGCCGCCGCTGCCCCGGCCGTTCCCCGGACCGCTGCCGCCCAGCAGCCCCTCGTCCAGGGCGGGCAGGGCCAGCGGGGCGACCAGGGCCACGCCGAGCGCCACCGCCCCGATCCGCCGCCCGGTGCGGACCGGGGAGGACCTGCCGCCCGCCCCCGACAGTCCTTCGCTCAGACCGCCCTTGCTCCGCGAGGCGCCGCCGAAGACGCGGCCCCACTGGGAGAGCCGGTCCCGGCCCTCCGCCAGGAGGAGCAGCAGATAACCGGAGGCCGCCAGCACGAACCACAGCGGGCTCGCACCGCCGTCCGAGAGACCGGCCGCGACCGAGTACAGGGCCAGGAGCGGCAGCCCGGCCGGGGCCGCGCTGCGGAAGGTCACCGCCACCGCGTCCACCGCGAGACCGATCAGGAGGACACCACCGACCACCATCAGCTCGATGCCGTCGGTCAGCGGGGCCGGAATCGCGTACGTGCCGACGTCCTCCCCGCCGGCCACCAGCAGCTCGCCGAGCCGCATGAGGGCGTCGGGCCCCGGCACCACGCCGAACAGGGCCCGGTCCCGGGCGAACACCAGCGTCAGCAGCACCAGGGTGACCAGGGCCTGGACGGCGACGACCGGCGTCCTGGCCAGCGGCGCCCGGCGCATGAGCGCGCCCACCCCGCTCTGGACGCCGAGCAGCACGGCCGCCTGCACCAGCCAACCGGCCTGCTCCACCAGCGGGATCAGCGCCCCCGCCGCCAGCAGTGTCGCCGCGTAGGCGCACAGCGCCAGCCTGGCCCGCCCGCTCATGACCGTCCTCCCGTCAATCCCGTCGCGCCGCCGCTCGGGGCGGTCGGCGTGTCCGGGCGCATCCCGCCCGCCGCCTGCCACACGTCGGGCAGCTCGTCGCCCGGCTCCACCGGCACCGCGGTCCAACCGGACTCGCGCAACCGCCGCAGCCGCTCCTCGGCCCGTCCCGCCGCGCCCGCCTCACCGGCCCAGACGGCGCTGTCCAGCACGAAGGCCACCCCCGCACCGGCGCGCTGCCGCATCCGGGCCGCCACCGCGGCCTGCTCCTCGTCCAGATCGCCGAAGAAGGCGATGAGCAGCCCCTCGTCGCCGCCGCGCAGCACGCCGTGGGCGCGGGAGAGGCCCCCGCCGTCGGAATGGCCGACCACCGCGAGCGTGTCGAGCATCAGCCCCGCCGAGTCCGCCGACTCCTGGGTCGAGCCCGCGAAACCACTGGTCCCCTCGCCGGGGACCGCGTTCCCGTCGTCGGTGAGCAACCGGACGGCGAAGCCGCGCTCCACCATGTGCACCAGGGCGGAAGCCGCACCCGAGACCGCCCACTCGAACGCCGAGTCCGGCCCGGCGCCCCGGTAGCCGATCCGCCGGGTGTCCAGCAGGACCGTGCATCTGGCCCGCTGCGGCTGCTCCTCACGGCGCACCATCAGCTCCCCGTGGCGTGCGGTGGAGCGCCAGTGGACCCGGCGCAGGTCGTCGCCGTGCCGGTAGCCGCGCGGGATGATGTCGTCCTCACCGGCGAGCGCGAGCGAACGCTGGCGCCCGTCGCCGTACCCGGACGCCTCGCCCGCCAGCCGCAACGCGGGCAGCGGCGCCGTGCGCGGGATGACGACGAGGGTGTCGTACGCGCTGAAGGAGCGGGTCAGCTCGCACATCCCGAACGGATCGCCGAGCCGCAGCTGCAACGGACCGAGCGGATAGCGGCCCCGCAGGTCGGAGCGGACCCGGTAGGAGACCTCGCGGCGGCCCCCCGCCTCCACCCGGTCCAGGACGAAGCGCGGGCGCGGACCCAGTACGTAGGGCACCCGGTCCTGGAGCATCAGCAGCCCGGTGGGCAGCCGGGAGACGTTCTCCATCCGCAGGTGCACCCGGGCCTCCGCGCCCGCCGGTACCCGGGAGGGGGAGAGCCGCCTGGTTCCCGTGACCCGGTAGCGGGTGCGGTGGAGCACGGTCACGCAGACCAGGGGCAGCACGGAGAGCAGCAGCCCCACCCGCAGCAGATCGCCCTGGCCCAGGACGTACGCGCAGGCGGAAGCGGCCAGACCGGCGGCCAGGAACGAGCGTCCCCGGGTGGTCAGCCCGCCCAGCGCCGTGCGCAGGCCGCCCTTGCGGTCGCCGTCCTCGACGGCGCCGGGCTCGCCGGCCACCATCACAGCCGCCGGGGACCGGGCTGCTGGTGGTACAGCGCGCGGCCCTGCTGCCCGGGCGGCGCGGCGCCGCCCGCCGAGGTCGGCACGGGGGTGCGCTGGACGATCTCCGCCACCACCTGCTCCGCCGTGCGGCGGTTCAGCTGGGCCTGGGCGGTGGGCAGCAGCCGGTGCGCCAGCACCGGGGCGGCCAGCGCCTGGACGTCGTCCGGCAGGACGTAGTCGCGGCCGCTGAGCGCGGCGGACGCCTTCGCGGCGCGCAGCAGGTGCAGCGTCGCCCGCGGGGAGGCGCCGAGCCGGAGGTCGGGGTGGCTGCGGGTGGCGGCCACCAGCTCCACCGCGTAGCGCCGCACGGGGTCGGCGACGTGCACCGTGCGGACGGCGTCGATCAGCTTCACGATGTCGTGGGCGTGGGCCACCGGCTGGAGGTCGTCCAGCGGGGAGAGGCTCCCGTGCACGTCGAGCATCCGGAGCTCGGCCTCCGGGCCGGGGTAGCCGATGGAGACCCGGGCCATGAAACGGTCGCGCTGGGCCTCGGGCAGCGGGTAGGTGCCCTCCATCTCCACCGGGTTCTGGGTGGCCACCACCATGAACGGGTCGGGCAGTTCGTAGGTGTGCCCGTCGATGGTGACCTGGCGCTCCTCCATCGACTCCAGGAGCGCCGACTGCGTCTTCGGCGAGGCGCGGTTGATCTCGTCGCCGATCACGATCTGGGCGAAGATCGCGCCCGGCTTGAACTCGAAGTCCCGCCGCTGCTGGTCGAAGATCGACACACCGGTGATGTCGGAGGGCAGCAGGTCCGGCGTGAACTGGATGCGTCGCACCGAACAGTCGATGGACCGCGCCAGCGCCTTGGCCAGCATGGTCTTGCCGACGCCGGGGACGTCCTCGATGAGGAGGTGCCCCTCGGCGAGCAGCACCGTCAGCGACAGCCGCACGACCTCGGGCTTGCCCTCGATCACACTCTCCACCGACCTGCGCACCCGCTCAGCGGTGGTGGTCAGATCAGTGAGGCTCGCTCGATCGTCATAGGTGGTCACCCGGCCCTCCTCGGCCCTTTTGCGCAGGGGCCGCCGCGCGTACCCGCGCGGCCCACCCCGAAGAAACGGACACTCCGCCGGAAGACCCGGGGAACGCCATCCCCGCATTCTTGTTGGCGTCACCGCTTCGTGTCACTCGCCCGTGGACAAGTGGGGGGGAAAAGGCGGTGTCTGTCATGATTCCGGCGCTGCGGGGCGCGGCGGCGCGCGGGTGAGGTGCGGCTGAGGACCGGGCCGCGGGAGGGGCCCGTTCAGGAAACGGAGTCGATCTCCCGGAGCAGACCGGTGGTCACGTCGAAGACGAACCCGCGCACGTCGTCGGTGTGCAGCAGGAAGGGCGAGGTCCGCACCCGCTGCATCGACTGGCGCACGTCCTGGTCGGCGTCCTTGTACGCCTCCACCGCCCAGGCCGGCCGCTGGCCCACCTCGCGTTCCAGGTCGTTGCGGAACTCCTCGGTGAGGGACTCCAGGCCGCAGTTGGTGTGGTGGATGAGGACCACGCTGCGGGTGCCGAGCGCCCGCTGGCTGATGGTCAGCGAGCGGATCACGTCCTCGGTCACCACCCCGCCCGCGTTGCGGATGGTGTGGCAGTCGCCGAGTTCGAGGCCGAGCGCGGCGTGCAGGTCGAGGCGGGCGTCCATGCAGGCGACCACGGCGACCTGGAGGACGGGGCGGGCGTCCATGCCCGGGTCGCGGAAGTCCTTGGCGTACGCGGAGTTCAACGCGACGAGGCGGTCGGTGACCTGGCCTCCCTCGCGGACCGCCGGAGCGGAGGACGTCACGGACTCGGCAGGGGAGTGAGCGGAAGTCGACATGGCTACGACGGTAGCCTTCCCACCTGGCGCGAGGGGCTGTGAGAGCGGACAAAGAACGTCAACGCGGCTTGTTGTGAGGTAACCCACAGGGCATCCGGACGCACCCGTTCGGGTGGGGTCGCCGCATCCGTACGGGTGGCGCGACGCGCTGCGCGGTTCGTTGATCGCGCATCGATCGAATGGCAGGGTGGACTAAAGTAACGCGAAGTCACCATCAACCCCCGTACGCACGCCCATCGCACCACCCGCACCATCTGCACCTCCTGCATATTCCGTTATCTTCCGTTTTCCCCCCGTGATGTGCGGCGTACGTGCGGCCCGGCCCTCTCCCGCTCCCGGTCGGCCGACGCCACTTCCCCGGCGCCGGCGGACCTCCCCTTCGGAGCGGGCGGGGACCAGGACGTACGTGCCGGCCGAGCGGGACAGACCCTAAAGAGGGCGCATTGAGCCAGACCCGACACGTCCCGGTGATGCTCCAGAGGTGCCTGGACCTGCTGGCCCCGGCTCTCCAGGACCCCGCCCACCCGGAGCCCGTGGTCGTCGACTGCACCCTCGGCCTCGGCGGCCACAGCGAGGCCCTGCTCGCGGCCTTCCCCACCGCCCGGCTGATCGCCCTGGACCGCGACAAGGAAGCGCTCCGCCTCTCCGGGGAGCGGCTCGCCCCCTACGGCGACCGTGCCACCCTCGTCCACGCCGTCTACGACGAGCTCCCCGAGGTCCTCGACCGGCTCGGCGTCCCCAAGGTCCAGGGCGTGCTGTTCGACCTCGGCGTCTCCTCCATGCAGCTGGACGAGGCCGACCGCGGGTTCGCCTACGCCCAGGACGCTCCGCTCGACATGCGCATGGACCAGTCCACCGGCATGGGCGCCGCCGAGGTCCTCAACACCTACCCGCCCGGCGAACTGGTCCGCATCCTGCGCGCGTACGGCGAGGAGAAGCAGGCCAAGCGGATCGTCTCCGCCATCGTGCGCGAGCGCGAGAAGGAGCCCTTCAGCAACAGCGCCCGGCTCGTCGAGCTGATCCGCGACGCGCTGCCGCAGGCCGCCAAGCGCACCGGCGGCAACCCCGCCAAGCGGACCTTCCAGGCCCTGCGCATCGAGGTCAACGGCGAGTTGAGCGTCCTGGAGCGGGCCGTCCCCGCCGCCGTCGACAGCCTCGCCGTCGGCGGGCGCATCGCCGTGCTCTCGTACCACTCGCTGGAGGACCGGCTGGTCAAGCAGGTCTTCGCGGCCGGCTCCGCCAACACCGCGCCCCCCGGGCTGCCCGTCGTCCCCGAGCGCTACCAGCCCCGCCTGAAGCAGCTCACCCGGGGCGCCGAACTGCCCACCGAGGAAGAGATCGCCGAGAACCGGCGCGCCGCCCCCGCCCGGCTGCGCGGCGCCCAGCGCATCCGCGAGGAGGAGCGATGAGCCCCCGGCCCGGGCGTCGCTCGGCACCCGGCGCCACGGGGGCCGTGCGGTGAGCAGGCCCACCGCACCGCTGAAGGGGCGGGCCGCACGGCTCGCCCGGCTGATGCCGTCCACCGGACCCAGCACCGCGGCCCGCACCCCCTTCGTCCTCCTGGTCGTCCTGCTCCTGGGCGGCGGCCTCATCACCCTGCTCCTGCTGAACTCCGCCCTCAACGAGGGCTCGTTCCGGCTGAGCGAACTCAAGCGGGAGACCACCGAGCTGACCGACGAGCAGCAGGCCCTCCAGCGCGACGTCGACAGCCGCTCCCAGCCCGACGCCCTGGAACGCCGCGCCCGGGAGCTGGGCATGGTCCCCGGCGGCAGCCCCGCCTTCCTGAACCCCGACGGCACGGTCCGGGGCAAGCCCGCCAGGGCCACCGCCCCGCCTCCGAGCCCCACCCCGAGCCCCAGCGCCTCGGCCGACGCCACCGCGGACCCCGACGCGCCCGCCCCCGGCCCCTCGGCCGCCGGCGCGTCCGCCGGGCCCCCCGGCTCCGCACCGGCGCCCGACCCCGCAGCCGCCCCCTCGGCGGAGAACAGCCCGACCCCGACGAGCCCCGGCAGGTGACGCAGTGCCGCCCAAGGACCCGCCGCGCCGCCGTGTACCCGGCCCGGCCCGCCCCCGCAGCTCGGCCGGCCGCTCCGGCGCGCGCCCGCAGACCCGCCGCCCCCGGCCCCCGGCGGGCGGCGCCACCCGGCGCGGGAAGGCGCCGCGCTCCCTGCGGCTGGGCAGCCCGCGCCCCCGGCTGCGGCTCGTCGGCCTCGGGCTGACGCTGGTCATGCTCGCCTTCGTGGCGCGGCTTCTCCAGGTCCAGGCCGTCGACGCCCACGCGTACGCGGCCAAGGCCGAGAAGAACCGCTACCTGGAGTACACGGTCGCCGCCGAGCGCGGCGAGATCACCGACCGCAACGGCGTCGCCCTCGCCACCAGCGTCGACGCGCACAACATCACGGCCGACCCCAAGCTCTTCACGCCCGAGGAGAGCAAGGCGCCCGACGCCCCGCAGCAGGCCGCCGCCCTGCTCGCCCCGATCCTCGGCAAGGACGTCGGGAAGCTGACCGAACAGCTCTCGGCCAAGAGCCGCTACACCGTCCTCGCCTACCGGCAGACCCCCCAGGTCTGGAAGCAGATCAAGGACCTCAAGGCCGCCTTCGCCGAGAAGGCGTCCGAGGACCGGCTGAAGGGCGGACCCGGGGCCAACGTCCTGGCCGGCGTCCTCCAGGAACCGACCACCAGGCGCGTCTACCCCAACGGGGGCCTGGCCGCCGGGATACTGGGGTTCGTGAACGCCGACGGCAAGGGCGGGGGCGGTCTCGAATCCCAGCTGGACAAGGAGCTCGCGGGCGAGGACGGCAAGATCCGCTACGCCCAGGCCGGCGGCCGGCGGGTGCCCACCGCGGGCAGCAGCGAGGTCCCGGCCGTCCCCGGCTCCGACATCGAGCTGACCATCGACCGCGACATCCAGTGGGCCGCGCAGAAGGCCATCAGCGACCAGGTCGAGAAGTCCAAGGCCGACCGCGGTTACGTCATCGTCCAGAACACCAGGACCGGTGAGCTGCTGGCCATGGCCAACGCCCCCGGCTACGACCCCAACGACCTCTCGCAGGCCACCTCCGCCTCACTCGGCAACGCGGCCCTCCAGGACGTGTACGAGCCCGGCTCCACCAGCAAGGTCATGTCGATCGCCGCCGTACTGGAGGAGGGGGCCGCGGCTCCCGGCACCCATGTGACCGTCCCCAACCGGCTGCACCGGGGCGACCGCCTCTTCAAGGACGACGTCGATCACCCCACCTGGTACCTCACGCTCAACGGGGTGCTCGCCAAGTCCAGCAACATCGGCACCATCCTGGCGACCGGTCAGCTCGGCAAGACCCAGGCGGAGTCGAACAAGGTCCTCTACGACTACCTGCGCAAGTTCGGCCTCGGGCGGAAGACCGGGCTCGGCTACCCCGGCGAGTCGCCCGGCCTGCTGGCCCATCCGAAGGACTGGTCGACCTCGCAGCAGTACACGATCCCCTTCGGCCAGGGCCTCTCCATCAACGCCGTCCAGGCCGCCTCGGTCTACTCCACGGTCGCCAACGGCGGCGTACGGGTCGCCCCCACCCTCGTCCGCGGCACCAAGGGCTCCGACGGCCGCTTCACCCCGGCCGAAGCCCCCGAGGAGACCCGGGTGGTCAGCGAGAAGACCGCCAAGACCCTGGCGGCCATGCTGGAGTCCGTCGTGGACGACCGGGAGGGGACCGGCACCAAGGCCGCCATCCCCGGCTACCGGGTCGCGGGCAAGACCGGCACGGCCAACCGGGTCGACCCCGTCCGCGGCGTCTACAAGGGCTACACCGCCTCCTTCGCCGGCTTCGCCCCCGCCGACGACCCGCAGATCACCGTCTACTGCGCGATCCAGAACCCCACCGAGGGAAGCTACTTCGGCGGCCAGATCTGCGGCCCGATCTACAAGCAGGTCATGGAGTTCGCGCTCAAGTCGCTCCAGATCCCCCCGTCCGGCAGCAAGCCGCCCCGGCTGCCGGTGTCCTTCGAACCCGGCGAGTGAACAGGGAGATGCGCGAGCATCTCCTCCAAGGGAACCCTCAGTGACAACCATCACCCCCGACCCCGGGAACCGGAACGCGAACCACCGGAACCGGGGAGCCTCGCTTCGCGAGAGCCCGCACCGGCCCGGTACGCTCACCGCCGTGCCCCACGCTGATCAGTCCCAAACCTCTCAGAAGGACGCGCCTGTGACCTACCCGGGAGCGCCCCGACCGGACCGGCTCCGGCCCACCCCCCTCGGCGAGCTGGCCGGACGGCTCGGCGTCGAAGCGGCCGGGGACGGCGAAGTCACCGGCATCACGCACGACTCGCGGGCCGTGCGTCCGGGCGACGTGTACGCGGCCCTGCCCGGCGCACGCCTCCACGGCGCCGACTTCGCGGCCCAGGCCGCGGGCCTCGGCGCCGTCGCCGTCCTCACCGATCCCACCGGCGCCGAACGCGCCGCCGCCACCGGTCTGCCGGTCCTGGTCACCGAGGATCCGCGCGCCGTGATGGGCGAGCTGGCCGCCGACATCTACGGGCGGCCCGGCATCGGCCTCCTCCAGATCGGCATCACCGGAACCTCCGGCAAGACCACCACCGCGTACCTCGTCGAGGGCGGACTGCGCGCCGCCGGACGCCCCACCGGGCTGATCGGCACCGTCGAGATGCGGATCGGCGACGAGCGCATCAAGTCCGAGCGCACCACCCCCGAAGCCACCGACCTCCAGGCCCTCTTCGCCGTCATGCGCGAACGCGGCGTCGAGGCCGTCGCCATGGAGGTCTCCAGCCACGCCCTGGTGCTCGGCCGGGTCGACGGCTGCGTCTTCGACGTCGCCGTCTTCAACAACCTCAGCCCGGAGCACATGGAGTTCCACTCCGGCATGGAGGACTACTTCCAGGCCAAGGCCCAGCTGTTCACCCCCGAGCGCAGCCACCGCGGTGTCGTCAACTTCGACGACGAGTACGGCCGCAGGCTCGTCACCCAGTCCGGCGTCCCCGTCACCACCTTCTCCGCCGAGGGCCACCCGGACGCCGACTGGCATGCCGAGGACGTCGAGGTCGGACCCCAGGACAGCACCTTCACCGCCGTCGGCCCCCAGGGCGAGCGGATCGCCGCCCGGGCCCCGCTGCCCGGCCCGTTCAACGTCGCCAACACCCTCGCCGCGATCGTCACGCTGGCCGTGGCGGGCGTCGACCCGCAGACCGCCGCGGACGGCGTCGCCGCCGTCCCCGGCGTCCCAGGCCGGCTGGAGCGGGTGGACGCCGGACAGCCCTACCTCGCCGTCGTCGACTACGCGCACAAGACCGACGCCGTCGAATCCGTGCTGCGCTCCCTGCGCAAGGTCACCGAGGGCAAGGTGCACATCGTCCTCGGCTGCGGCGGCGACCGCGACACCACCAAGCGCGGACCGATGGGCGCCGCGGCGGCCCGTCTCGCCGACACCGCCGTACTGACCTCCGACAACCCCCGCTCCGAGGATCCCCTCGCGATCCTCTCCGCGATGCTCTCCGGCGCCGCCGAGGTGCCCGTCCACGAGCGCGGCGACGTCCTGGTCGACGCCGACCGGGCCGCCGCGATCGCCGCCGCCGTCGCCCGCGCCGAGCCCGGCGACACCGTCCTGGTGGCGGGCAAGGGCCACGAGCAGGGCCAGGACATCCACGGCGTGATCCGGGCCTTCGACGACCGCGAGGTCCTGCACGCAGCCATCGAGCGGTCCCTGGCGCACCCCGGCGCCGACCGTGCCCCTCACCACGAGAACAACAGTCAGGGATGACCAAGTGATCACCCTTTCCCTCGCCGAGATCGCCGCAATCGTCGGCGGGCAGACGCACGACATACCGGACCCGGCGGTCACCGTGACCGGGCCCGTCGTCATCGACTCCCGCGAGGTCGCGCCCGGCAGCCTGTTCGCCGCCTTCGCCGGCGAGCGGGTGGACGGCCACGACTACGCCCAGCGCGCCGTCGAGGCGGGCGCGGCAGCCGTCCTGGCGGCCCGTCCCGTCGGCGTTCCGGCGATCGTCGTGGACGATGTCGTCGGCGCGCTCGGAGCCCTCGCCCGGGCCGCCGTGGAACGCCTCGGCACCACCGTCGTCGCCCTCACCGGCTCCGCGGGCAAGACGTCCACCAAGGACCTGATCGCGCAGCTCCTCCAGCGCAAGGGCCCGACCGTCTGGACGCCCGGCTCCCTCAACAACGAGATCGGACTGCCGCTCACCGCCCTGACCGCCACCCCCGAGACCGAGCACCTGGTCCTGGAGATGGGCGCCCGGGGCATCGGCCACATCCGGTACCTCACCGAGCTGACCCCGCCCCGCATCGGCCTGGTCCTCAACGTCGGCTCCGCGCACCTCGGCGAGTTCGGCAGCCGGGAGGCCATCGCCCAGGCCAAGGGCGAGATGGTCGAGGGCCTCCCCGAGGACGGCTGCGCGGTGCTCAACGCCGACGACCCGCTCGTCCGCGCGATGGCCTCGCGCACCGAGGCTCGCGTCCTGCTCTTCGGGGAAGCGCCCGAAGCGGACGTACGGGGCGAGAAGGTCCGGATGACCCCCGACGGGCGGCCCTCCTTCGAGCTCCACACACCCACCGGGTGCAGCGACGTGACCATGCGCCTGTACGGTGAGCACCACGTGTCGAACGCGCTCGCCGCGGCCGCCGTCGCCCATGAGTTGGGCATGTCCGTGACCGAGATCGCCGAGGCGCTCTCGGAGGCGGGCTCCCTCTCCCGCTGGCGCATGGAGGTCACCGAGCGTCCGGACGGTGTGACCGTCGTCAACGACGCCTACAACGCGAACCCCGAATCCATGAGAGCCGCACTGCGCGCGCTGGCTGCCATGGGCCAGGCCCGAGGGGCCGACGGGGGACGCACCTGGGCGGTGCTCGGTCAGATGGCCGAGCTCGGTGACGCGTCGCTCGCCGAGCACGACGCGGTCGGGCGGCTCGCCGTCCGGCTCAACGTCAGCAAGCTCGTCGCTGTCGGGGGGAGAGAAGCCTCCTGGCTGCAACTGGGCGCATATAACGAGGGTTCGTGGGGTGAGGAGTCGGTGCACGTGTCCGACGCACAGGCGGCCGTCGACCTGTTGCGCAGTGAACTGCGCCCGGGAGACGTCGTGCTGGTGAAGGCGTCCCGGTCGGTCGGCCTGGAGAAGGTCGCCCAGGCACTGCTGGAGAACTCGACCGAGGGCGAGGTCGCCGGCCGATGAGGCAGATCCTCTTCGCGGGGGCCATCGGGCTCTTCCTGACCCTGGTCGGCACCCCGCTGCTGATCAAGCTGCTGGCCCGCAAGGGGTACGGGCAGTTCATCCGGGACGACGGCCCGCGCACCCACGGCAGCAAGAAGGGCACGCCCACGATGGGCGGGATCGCCTTCATCCTGGCGACGATCATCGCGTACCTCCTCGCGAAGGTCATCACGGGTGAGGACATCCGCTACTCCGGGTTCCTCGTGCTCTTCCTGATGGCGGGCATGGGACTCGTCGGCTTCCTCGACGACTACATCAAGATCGTCAAGCAGCGCTCGCTCGGTCTGCGGGCCAAGGCGAAGATGGCCGGACAGCTGATCGTCGGCATCGCGTTCGCGGTGCTCTCGCTCCAGTTCCCCAACTCCATGGACTACACCCCGGCCTCCACCCGGATCTCCTTCGTCGAGGACTTCGGCTGGTCGATCGGCCCGGTGCTCTTCTGCGTCTGGGCCCTGTTCATGATCCTCGCCATGTCCAACGGCGTGAACCTGACCGACGGCCTCGACGGACTGGCCACCGGCGCCTCGGTGATGGTCTTCGGCGCCTACACCTTCATCGGCCTCTGGCAGTTCCAGGAGTCCTGCGCCAACGCGGACAACCTGACCAACCCCAACGCCTGCTTCGAGGTGCGCGACCCGCTCGACCTCGCCGTCGTCGCCGCCGCCCTGATGGGCGCCTGCTTCGGCTTCCTGTGGTGGAACACCTCGCCCGCCAAGATCTTCATGGGCGACACCGGCTCGCTCGCCCTCGGCGGCGCCCTCGCGGGGCTCGCGATCCTCTCCCGCACCGAGCTGCTGCTCGCCATCCTCGGCGGCCTCTTCGTGATGATCACCATGTCCGTGGTCATCCAGGTCGGTTCGTTCAAGATGACCGGCAAGCGGGTCTTCCGGATGGCGCCGCTCCAGCACCACTTCGAACTCAAGGGCTGGTCCGAAGTCCTCGTCGTGGTCCGGTTCTGGATCATCCAGGGCATGTGCGTCATCGTCGGACTCGGCCTCTTCTACGCGGGATGGGCAGCCAAGAAGTGAGCACCGTGGACTGGCAGGGCAAGCACGTCACCGTCGCCGGGCTCGGCGTCAGCGGAATCCCCGCCGCCCGAGCCCTGCACGAGCGCGGCGCGCTCGTCACCGTCGTCAACGACGGCGACGACCAACGCGCCCGCGCGCAGGCGGCCGAACTGGAGGCGCTCGGCGTCACCGTGCGCCTCGGCGACGGCGCGACCCTGCCGCCGTCCACGGAACTCGTCGTCACCGCCCCCGGCTGGCAGCCGGACAAGCCGCTCTTCCTGGCTGCCGCCGAGGCGGGCGTCCCGGTCTGGGGCGACGTCGAACTGGCCTGGCGGCTGCGGGGGACCAACGGCAGGAAGGCCGCCCCCTGGCTCGCGGTCACCGGCACCAACGGCAAGACCACCACCGTACGGATGCTGGCCTCGATCCTTCAGGCGGCCGGGCTGCGCACCGCGGCCGTCGGCAACATCGGCGTATCGCTGCTGGACGCGGTCCTCGGCGAGCAGGAGTACGACGTGCTCGCCGTCGAACTCTCCAGCTACCAGCTGCACTGGGCGCCCTCCCTGCGCGCCCACTCCGCCGCCGTCCTCAACCTCGCCCCGGACCACCTCGACTGGCACGGCTCGATGGAGGCGTACGCCGCCGACAAGGGCCGCGTCTACGAGGGCAACACGGTCGCCTGCGTCTACAACGCGGCCGACCCGGCCACCGAGGACCTCGTCCGCGAGGCCGACGTGGAGGAGGGCTGCCGGGCCATCGGCTTCACCCTCGGCACCCCCGGCCCCTCGCAGCTCGGCGTGGTCGAGGGCCTCCTCGTCGACCGGGCGTTCGTCGCCGACCGCCAGAAGCAGGCGCAGGAGCTGGCCGAGGTCACCGACGTGAACCCGCCCGCCCCGCACAACATCGCCAACGCCCTCGCGGCCGCCGCCCTGGCCCGCGCCTTCGGCGTGGAGCCGGCCGCCGTCCGCGACGGGCTGCGCGCCTTCCGGCCCGACGCCCACCGCATCGAGCACGTCGCGGACGTCGGCGAAGTCGCCTACGTGGACGACTCCAAGGCCACCAACACCCACGCCGCCGAGGCGTCCCTGGCCGCCTACGACTCCATCGTCTGGATCGCCGGCGGACTGGCCAAGGGCGCCACCTTCGACGCGTTGGTCACCGGCGCGGCGAAGCGGCTGCGCGGGGTCGTGCTGATGGGCGCCGACCGGGCCCTGATCCACGAAGCCCTGACGCGACACGCCCCCGACGTCCCGGTGGTCGACCTCGACCGGACCGACACTGGGGCGATGTCCGAAGCGGTCGCGCGGGCCGCCGAGCTCGCCCGGCCGGGCGATACGGTACTGCTGGCCCCGGCCTGTGCCTCGATGGACATGTTCACCAACTACAACAAGCGGGGCGAGGCGTTCGCGGACGCGGTCCGCGCCCGCGCCGACGAGACCGCCTGACCGACCGGGCCTCCGCGCCCGGGGTCACGGGCCCCGGGCACGACCAGTGGAGGGGACAGCGACAATGCCGGCCGACGAGAGTTCCGCCGTACGGCGGGGAAGCGCACGGGCCCCGGCGTCCCGCCTCCTCGCCGCGGCGCCCGCCCCCGCCGGCGTGCCCCTGCCTCCCGGTCCCGCCCTGCGCGGACGGCTCGCCGCCGGGGTCCGGCGGCCCGGGACGCCCCGCGGCGCCGGACGCGCCGGGGCGGGCGCCCGCGCCCCCCGCCCCGGGCGCGGCGGCGGACCGCGCCGGGCCTACGAGCGGGCACGGCGGGCCTGGGACCGGCCGCTGACCGCCTACTACGTGATCCTCGGCTCCAGCCTCCTGATCACCGTGCTGGGCCTGGTGATGGTCTACTCCGCCTCGGTGATCCAGGCGTTGAACATCAGCAAGCCCGCCACGTACTTCTTCGGCAAGCAGTTCGTCGCCGCCGTCATCGGGGGCGTGCTGATGGCGGTCGCCGCCCGCATGCCGGTGAAACTGCACCGGGGGCTGGCCTACCCGATACTGATGGCCACCGTCTTCCTGATGGTCCTGGTCCAGGTGCCCGGGATAGGGATGTCGGTCAACGGCAACCAGAACTGGATCTACCTCGGCGGCCCGTTCCAGCTGCAGCCCAGCGAGTTCGGCAAGCTCGCCCTCATCCTGTGGGGGGCGGACCTGCTGGCCCGCAAGCAGGACAAGCGGTTGCTGACGCAGTGGAAGCACATGCTCGTGCCGCTCGTCCCGGTCGCCTTCATGCTGCTCGGACTGATCATGCTCGGCGGCGACATGGGGACCGCGATCATTCTCACAGCGGTCCTGTTCGGCCTGCTCTGGCTGGCCGGCGCCCCCACCCGGCTCTTCGCCGGGGTGCTCGGATTCGCGGCCGTCATGGCGTTCCTGCTGATCTGGACCAGCCCCAACCGGATGTCCCGGCTCTCCTGCATGGGCATCGTCGGCGAACCCGATCCGGAGGCGGGCTGCTGGCAGGCCGCCCACGGAATCTACGCGCTGGCCTCCGGCGGATGGTTCGGTTCCGGGCTGGGGGCGAGTGTGGAAAAATGGGGCCAACTCCCGGAACCCCACACCGACTTCATCTTCGCGATCACCGGTGAGGAACTGGGCCTGGCGGGGACGCTGTCCGTGCTCGCCCTGTTCGCGGCTCTAGGCTATGCGGGTATCCGCGTGGCCGGACGCACGGAGGACCCCTTCGTCAGGTATGCCGCGGGAGGCGTGATCACCTGGATCATGGCCCAGGCCGTGATCAACATCGGTGCGGTGCTCGGCCTGTTGCCGATCGCCGGTGTCCCGCTCCCGCTGTTCTCCTACGGGGGGTCGGCCCTGCTGCCGACGATGTTCGCGGTCGGGCTGATGATCGCCTTCGCACGGGAGGACCCCGCCGCGAAGATGGCCCTGGCCATGCGGAAGCCCGGGGTGAGATGGAAGACGATGAGACGGCGCGGCAAGAAGCGCCCGTCCGGAGAGCGGTGAATTTCGGTGCATGTCGTACTCGCCGGCGGGGGGACCGCCGGACACATCGAGCCCGCGCTTGCCCTCGCAGACGCCCTGCGCAGGCAGGACCCGACCGTGGGAATCACTGCCCTCGGCACGGAACGCGGACTGGAGACCAGGCTCGTGCCCGAGCGGGGGTACGAGCTGGCGCTCATCCCCGCCGTCCCGCTGCCCCGTAAACCCACGCCCGAGCTGATCACCGTCCCGGGCCGGCTGCGCGGCACCATCAAGGCGGCCGAGCAGGTCCTGGAGCGCACCAAGGCGGACTGCGTGGTGGGCTTCGGCGGCTACGTCGCCCTGCCCGGCTATCTGGCCGCCAAGCGCGCCGGAGTGCCGATCGTGGTCCACGAGGCCAACGCCCGCCCGGGCCTGGCCAACAAGATCGGTTCGCGGTACGCGCACGGGGTCGCCGTCTCCACCCCGGACAGCAAGCTGCGCGGCGCCCGCTACATCGGCATCCCGCTGCGCCGCACCATCGCCACCCTGGACCGCGCCCGGGTCCGTCCGGAGGCCCGCGCCTCCTTCCACCTCGACCCCAACCTGCCCACGCTGCTGGTCTCCGGCGGCTCGCAGGGCGCGCGCCACCTCAACGAGGTCGTCCAGCGGGTCGCGCCGCTGCTCCAGCGCTCCGGCATCCAGATCCTCCATGTGGTCGGCCCGAAGAACGAATTGCCGCGGGTCGACAACATGCCCGGAATGCCGCCCTACATCCCGGTACCGTATGTGGACCGGATGGACCTCGCGTACGCCGCGGCCGACATGATGCTCTGCCGCGCGGGCGCGATGACCGTCGCCGAACTCTCCGCCGTCGGGCTCCCCGCCGCCTACGTCCCGCTGCCCATCGGCAACGGCGAACAGCGGCTCAACGCCCAGCCGGTGGTCAACGCGGGCGGCGGCCTGCTGGTGGACGACGCGGCGCTCACCCCGGAATGGGTGCAGGGCAACGTCCTGCCGGTACTGTCGGATCCGCACCGGCTGTACGAAATGTCCCGCGCCGCCGCCGAGTTCGGCCGGCGCGACGCCGACGACCTGCTCGTCGGCATGGTGTACGAAGCGATCGCCTCGCGCCGTTAGGCGTGCGGCGCGAGGCGGTGCGGACCCGGGGCGCGCGTCCCGGGTCCGGCGAAGGAGCGAGCGTGGCCGGACCGACGACCGCCCAGCGCGGCGCGCCCGGGCGGACGGACACCTCCGCCCGCCCGCCGCACATCGGCCCCGAGAGGTCCGGGATCAGCCGCCGCCTGCTGCTGGTCCTGATCGGCGTGGCGGCCGCCCTGCTCACGGCGTTCGTGGTCTGGGCGCTCTACGGATCCTCGTGGTTCCGCGTCGAGAAGGTCCGTACGAGCGGTGTCGAGGTGCTGACCCGTGAAGAGGTGGAAGCGGTTGCCGCCACTCCGGTCGGGGCCCCGCTGGTCTCCGTGGACACCGATGGCATGGAGCACCGGTTGCGCCGGAAGCTGCCGCGGATCGACACCGTCGACGTCGTTCGGTCATGGCCGGACGGCATCGACCTCAAGGTGGCCGAGCGGAAGCCGGTCCTGCTGGTCGAAAAGGGCGGGAAGTTCGTGGAGGTGGACGCCGAGGGCGTGCGCTTCGCGACCGTGGACAAGGCCCCCGAGGGCGTGCCCCTGCTGGAGTTGAAGCCCGAGCCGTCCGCGAGCCTCCGCCGTTTCGGCGAGGACCGCCTGGTGCGTGAAGCGGTCCGGGTGGCCGGCGACCTCCCCGAGGACGTGGCGGCGGACGCCGAGGCGGTGCGTGTCGTCTCGTACGACGACATCTCCCTGCGGCTCACCGGGGACCGTGTGGTGACCTGGGGGAGCGGCGAGGGCGGAGCGGTGAAGGGGCGCGTCCTGGCCGCGCTGATGAAGGCGGCGCCCAAAGCGGGGCACTTCGATGTAAGCGCCCCCACCGCCCCGGCGGTTTCGGCGAGTTGACGGGTATTTGTGCTGGCCAGCACCCTGGTTGGTCAGCGCTACGGGTGATCACATAGGGTGAAAAGAAAAACGGGAGGTTCGGCGTGTTCGTTGAACGTGCGCCACTTGTCGACTTAGTGTCCTGTTCGGAAGAGTCCAGGAAGCAGACACACTGTTAACCCTAAACTTGAAGGTTAGGGTTTGGGTCGGCGTTCGGACCGTCCCCATCGACATCAGTCGTCGCCGCGGGGCCACCGCAGAGCGACGACACGTAACTCGAGGCGAGAGGCCTTCGACGTGGCAGCACCGCAGAACTACCTCGCAGTCATCAAGGTCATCGGTGTCGGCGGCGGTGGTGTCAATGCCATCAACCGAATGATCGAGGTCGGTCTCAAGGGCGTCGAGTTCATCGCGATCAACACCGACGCACAGGCGTTGTTGATGAGCGACGCCGACGTCAAGCTCGACGTCGGCCGTGAACTCACCCGGGGCCTCGGCGCCGGGGCGAACCCGGCCGTCGGTCGCAAGGCGGCAGAGGACCACCGTGAGGAGATCGAGGAGGTCCTCAAGGGGGCCGACATGGTCTTCGTCACCGCCGGAGAAGGCGGCGGCACCGGCACCGGCGGCGCGCCCGTCGTCGCCAACATCGCACGCTCGCTCGGCGCCCTGACGATCGGTGTGGTCACCCGCCCGTTCACCTTCGAGGGCCGGCGACGCGCGAACCAGGCGGAGGACGGCATCGCCGAACTCCGCGAAGAGGTCGACACCCTCATCGTCATCCCCAACGACCGGCTGCTGTCCATCTCGGACCGCCAGGTCAGCGTGCTCGACGCGTTCAAGTCGGCCGACCAGGTGCTGCTCTCGGGCGTCCAGGGCATCACCGACCTCATCACCACCCCGGGCCTGATCAACCTCGACTTCGCCGACGTCAAGTCGGTCATGTCCGAGGCCGGATCGGCGCTCATGGGCATCGGGTCGGCGCGCGGCGACGACCGCGCGGTGGCGGCGGCCGAGATGGCGATCTCCTCGCCGCTCCTGGAAGCCTCCATCGACGGCGCCCGCGGGGTCCTGCTCTCCATCTCCGGCGGCAGCGACCTCGGTCTCTTCGAGATCAACGAGGCCGCCCAACTGGTGAGCGAGGCGGCCCACCCCGAGGCCAACATCATCTTCGGCGCCGTCATCGACGACGCCCTGGGCGACGAGGTGCGGGTCACCGTGATCGCCGCGGGCTTCGACGGCGGCCAGCCGCCGGCCCGCCGCGAGAACGTGCTCGGCGCCAACAGCGCCAAGCGGGAGGAGCCGGCCGTTCCGGTCAGGCCCTCCACCCCCGAACCCGTGCGAGCGGTGGGCGGACTCGGCTCCGTGCCTCCGCGCGAGGAGAGCCCGGCCCCGGCCGAGCAGCCCGCTCCCGCGCCGGTTTCGAGCGAGAGCACGCTGCCCCCCGTCTCCCCGCCGCACGTCCCGACGGCCCGTCCCTACCAGGACACCCAGGCCGAAGAGCTGGACGTACCGGACTTCTTGAAGTGATAGGGCAGCACCGGGCGGTAGCCGTCACGGGCAGCGCTCACTTCGCCTTCACCGACCGGTGGGGCGGAGTGAGCGCCGCTCCGTACGGTGAGCTCAACCTCGGCGGCGCGGTCGGAGACGACCCCGCCGCCGTCGGCGCGAACCGGGAGCGCGCCGCCCGCGACCTCGGCATCGACCCGGCGCTCGTCGTCTGGATGAACCAGGTGCACGGCCGCGACGTCGCCGTGGTGGACGGGCCCTGGGGCGCGGACGCGGAGATTCCGGCCGTGGACGCGGTGGTGACCGCCCGGCGCGGGCTGCCGCTCGCGGTCCTCACCGCCGACTGCACCCCCGTCCTCCTCGCCGACCCGGTCGCCGGCGTCGTCGGGGCGGCGCACGCCGGGCGGCCGGGGCTGGTCGCCGGAGTCGTGCCGGCGGCGGTCGAGGCCATGGTCGCGCTCGGCGCGCAACCCTCCCGGATCACCGCCCGCACCGGGCCGGCCGTCTGCGGACGGTGCTACGAGGTCCCGGAGGCGATGCGCGCCGAGGTCGCCGCGGCGGTCCCCGGCACCTGGTCCGAGACGAGCTGGGGCACCCCGGCGGTCGACGTCACCGGCGGGGTCCACGCCCAGCTCGCCGCCCTCGGGGTGGCGGACCGGCACACCTCGCCGTACTGCACTCTCGAATCGGGCGACCACTTTTCGTACCGACGCGACCGCACCACCGGGCGGCTCGCCGGATATGTCTGGTTGGACTGATAGGTCATGACGGACCGTAAGGCTCAACTCACCGCGAACCTGGCACAGGTGGAGGAGAGGATCGCCTCCGCCTGCGCCGCGGCCGGCCGCGGGCGCGAGGAAGTGACCCTCGTCGTGGTCACCAAGACCTACCCGGCGAGCGATGTGCGGATCCTGTACGAACTCGGTGTGCGCCATGTCGCGGAGAATCGTGACCAGGACGCCGCTCCCAAAGCCACCGCTTGTGCGGATCTTTCGCTGACATGGCACTTTGTCGGACAGCTGCAGACGAACAAGGTTCGTTCTGTGACCAGTTATGCCGATATCGTGCAGTCGGTGGACCGCGTCAAGCTGGTCACCGCGCTCTCCGCCGCCGCGGAGCGCGGCCAGCGTGAACTCGGCTGCCTGATCCAGGTCGCCCTGGACGCGGAGAGCGGCGAGCGCGGTGAGCGCGGCGGCGTCGCTCCGGACGGGGTCGAGGAGTTGGCGGCCGCGATCGACGCGGCGCCCGGGCTCCGGCTCGGCGGTCTGATGACCGTGGCGCCGCTGGCCGGTGAGTACGCCGGGCGGCAACGGGCCGCTTTCGAGCGGCTGATGGAAATCTCGTCCCGCCTGCGCGCCGGTCGTCCGGCTGCGAACATGGTCTCCGCGGGTATGAGCGGGGACCTGGAGGACGCGGTGGCGGCCGGAGCGACACATGTTCGCGTCGGTACGGCGGTACTCGGAGTCCGACCCCGGCTCGGGTAACGTCGCGAAGCAGGTCGGACCACAGCAGAAAATATGGTCATTCCCGCTTATGGCGGGCAGGCCACCGTGGATGGCGGGCACTTGGTGACGAATGCCGATCCACCACAGAGCGGAGGACTCGGAGCATGGCCGGCGCGATGCGCAAGATGGCGGTCTACCTCGGCCTCGTGGAGGACGATGGGTACGACGGCCCGGGGTTCGACCCCGACGACGAATTCGAACCCGAGCCGGAGCCCGAGCGCGACCGGCGTCGGCACCAGCCCCCGCATCAGGTGGAGCGGGAAAGGGAGCGCGAACGCGAGCGGGAGCGCGAAAGGGACGAACCGGTACGAGTAGTGCAACCCCCCGCCCAGCGCGAGCCGGTTCAGCTCCCCGCGGAAAGCGTGCGACCCGCCCGGATCGCGCCCGTGGCATCCATCACACCCGAACGTCCGAACATGGAGAAGAACGCACCGGTGATCATGCCCAAGGTCGTGTCCGAGCGGGAGCCGTACCGCATCACCACGCTGCATCCCAGGACCTACAACGAGGCCCGTACCATCGGGGAACACTTCCGTGAGGGCACTCCGGTGATCATGAATCTCACGGAGATGGACGATACGGACGCGAAGCGACTTGTCGACTTTGCCGCGGGACTCGTCTTCGGTCTCCATGGCAGCATTGAGCGCGTGACGCAGAAGGTGTTCCTGTTGTCGCCTGCTAACGTCGATGTCACGGCGGAGGACAAGGCCCGCATCGCAGAGGGCGGATTCTTCAACCAGAGCTGAGAACACGACACCGGGAACGACCCGGCCGCGAGGCCGGTGCCGGCCGCGAGGCCGGAGCTGACGAGAGCCAGGGGAGAGGGAAGCGCGAGACATGGGCGTCGCACTGGATGTGGTCTATATCGCGCTGATGTGTTTCCTCATCGTGCTGATCTTCCGGCTGGTCATGGACTACGTCTTCCAGTTCGCACGTTCATGGCAGCCCGGCAAGGCGATGGTGGTCGTCCTTGAGGCCACCTACACGGTCACCGATCCACCGCTCAAGCTTCTGCGGCGGTTCATCCCGCCGCTGCGTCTCGGGGGCGTGGCACTCGACCTGTCCTTCTTCGTTCTGATGATCATCGTCTACATCCTGATCAGCGTTGTGGTCAGGTTGTGAGCGATACGGTCTTGCCGACTGCCGACGACTACGTAGAGGTGAAGAAGAGATGCCGTTGACCCCCGAGGACGTGCGGAACAAGCAGTTCACGACCGTCCGCCTCCGAGAAGGCTATGACGAGGACGAGGTCGATGCCTTTCTCGACGAGGTCGAATCGGAGCTGACCCGTCTGCTCCGGGAGAACGAGGACCTGCGCGCCAAGCTGGCCGCCGCGACGCGTGCCGCCGCGCAGAACCAGCAGCAGCAACAGCAGCAGGGTATGCGCAAGGCTCCGGAGCCGCAGGACCGGCCGGGGGCCCCCGTGCCCGCCGCCATATCGGGACCGCCGCAGCAGCAGCAGCCGCAGATGGGTCCGCCCCAGCTGCCCGGCGGCGCGCCGCAGCTGCCCGCAGGTCCCAGTGGCCACGGCCCCCAGGGCGGCCACGGCCCCGGTCCGCAGGGCCCGCACGGCCCCGGCCCGATGCAGGGCGGTCCCATGGGCGGCCCGATGGGCGGCCCCATGGGTCAGCACCCCCAGCAGCAGATGCAGCAGCAGATGCAGCCGCCGCAGATGCAGCAGCAGGGGCAGGGCCCCGGCGGCGACAGCGCCGCCCGTGTCCTCTCGCTCGCGCAGCAGACCGCCGACCAGGCGATCGCGGAAGCCCGTTCCGAGGCCAACAAGATCGTCGGTGAGGCGCGCAGCCGCGCCGAGGGGCTGGAGCGGGACGCCCGTGCCAAGGCCGACGCCCTGGAGCGGGACGCGCAGGAGAAGCACCGCGTGGCGATGGGCTCGCTGGAGTCGGCCCGCGCGACGCTGGAGCGCAAGGTCGAGGACCTGCGCGGCTTCGAGCGCGAGTACCGCACGCGGCTGAAGTCCTACCTGGAGAGCCAGCTGCGTCAGCTGGAGACCCAGGCGGACGACTCGCTCGCGCCGCCGCGGACCCCGGCGACGGCTTCGCTGCCGCCGTCCCCCTCGCTGGCCCCGGCCGGTGCGGGTGCGATGGGTCACTCCATGGGCAGCTCCGGCCACGGTGGCCACAGCGGTCCGCAGATGGGTGGCGGCCAGTCCATGGGCGGCGCGCCGTCCTACGGCGGGCAGCAGCAGATGTCGCCCGCGATGACGCAGCCGATGGCGCCGGTGCGGCCGCAGGCGCCGCAGCCGATGCAGCAGGCGCCGTCGCCGATGCGCGGTTTCCTGATCGACGAGGACGACAACTGAGCGGAACGCGCTCGCTGAGCGCGTAGCCGTCGGCAGGCTGAAGGGCCGGGCCCCGGGGTTTCCCCGGGGCCCGGCCCTTTGCCGTGGGTGGAGATGGCGGGCGAGGGCGGGGCGGAGCCTGGGGGCGGGGCGCCTGCGGAAGGCCGTTCCCCTGCCCGCCCCTCCCCGAAACCGGAGCGCAGCCCCGGACCCCGCTCCTCAAGCACCGGCGGGGCTGGATGTTCCACCCCCGCCGGTCGGAGGCGCGGGGGGTCGGGGGCGGAGCCCCCGAGGGAGCACACGGAAGGGGCCCGCCGGAATTCGTTCCGGCGGGCCCCTTCAGAACCGTGCGGGTCGCCCCTACCGCTTGCGCAGGCGGAACGCGAGCGCCAGGCCCTCGTCCTCGAAGGTCTCGCCGTACGTCTCGTCCCCCTCGCCCTCCGCGTAATCCGGGGCGAGCACCTCCTCGGAGATGAGGGGGGCGTGCTCGGTGAGGGCCTCGACCGTCGCCGGGGACGTCGAGGTCCAGCGGACGGCGATGCGGTCCGCCACGTCCAGACCGCTGTTCTTGCGCGCCTCCTGGATCAGCCGGATCGCGTCACGGGCCAGGCCCGCGCGGCGCAGCTCCGGGGTGATCTCCAGGTCCAGGGCGACCGTCGCGCCCGAGTCCGACGCCACCGACCAGCCCTCGCGCGGGGTCTCCGTGATGATGACTTCGTCGGGGGCGAGGGCGATCCGCTCGCCCTCCACCTCCACCGACGCCGTACCCTCGCGCAGGGCCAGCGAGAGCGCCGCCGCGTCCGCGTCCGCCACGGCCCTGGCCACCGCCTGGACGCCCTTGCCGAACCGCTTGCCCAGGGCGCGGAAGTTGGCCTTCGCCGTCGTGTCGACCAGCGAACCGCCCACCTCGGAGAGCGAGGCCAGGGACGTGACGTTCAACTCCTCCGTGATCTGGGCGCGCAGCTCCGGGGAGAGCGTTTCGAAGCCGCTCGCCGCCACCAGGGCGCGGGACAGCGGCTGGCGGGTCTTCACGCCCGACTCGGCGCGGGTGGCCCGGCCCAGCTCCACCAGGCGGCGTACCAGCGCCATCTGCGAGGAGAGCGCCGGGTCGAGGGCCGAGGCGTCCGCCGTGGGCCACGACGAGAGGTGGACCGACTCCGGGGCGCCCGGGGTGACCGGGACGACCAGGTCCTGCCAGACCCGCTCGGTGATGAACGGGACCAGCGGGGCCATCAGCCGCGTGACCGTCTCGACCACCTCGTGCAGCGTGCGCAGGGCCGCCTTGTCGCCCTGCCAGAAGCGGCGGCGCGAGCGGCGTACGTACCAGTTGGAGAGGTCGTCGACGAACGCCGAGAGCAGCTTGCCGGCGCGCTGGGTGTCGTAGCTCTCCAGCGCCACCGTCATCTGGTCCACCAGCGCGTTGAGTTCGCTCAGCAGCCAGCGGTCCAGGACCGTGCGGTCCGCCGGGGCCGGGTCGGCCTCCGAGGGGGCCCAGCCGGAGGTGCGCGCGTACAGGGCCTGGAAGGCGACGGTGTTCCAGTACGTCAGGAGCGTCTTGCGGACGACCTCCTGGATCGTGCCGTGGCCCACCCGGCGCGCCGCCCACGGGGAGCCGCCCGCCGCCATGAACCACCGCACCGCGTCCGCCCCGTGCTGGTCCATCAGCGGGATCGGCTGGAGGATGTTGCCCAGGTGCTTGGACATCTTGCGGCCGTCCTCGGCGAGGATGTGGCCCAGGCAGACCACGTTCTCGTACGACGACTTGTCGAAGACCAGGGTGCCGACCGCCATCAGCGTGTAGAACCAGCCGCGGGTCTGGTCGATGGCCTCCGAGATGAACTGCGCCGGGTAGCGGCTCTCGAAGACTTCCTTGTTCTTGTACGGGTAGCCCCACTGCGCGAACGGCATCGAACCCGAGTCGTACCAGGCGTCGATGACCTCCGGGACGCGGTACGCCTCCAGCTGGCAGTTCTCGTGCGTGCAGGTGAAGGTGATCTCGTCGATGAACGGGCGGTGGGGGTCGAGGGAGGACTGGTCCCGCCCCGTCAGCTCCGTCAGCTCCGCGCGCGAGCCCACGCACGTCAGGTGGCCGTCCTCGCAGCGCCAGACCGGCAGCGGCGTGCCCCAGTAGCGGTTGCGGGAGAGGGCCCAGTCGACGTTGTTGTTCAGCCAGTCGCCGAAACGGCCGTTCTTGACCGAGTCCGGGAACCAGTTGGTCTTCTCGTTCTCCTGGAGGAGCCGGTCCTTGACGGCCGTCGTGCGGATGTACCAGGACGGCTGCGCGTAGTAGAGCAGCGCCGTGTGGCAGCGCCAGCAGTGCGGGTAGCTGTGCTCGTACGGGACGTGGCGGAAGAGCTTGCCGCGCGCGTCCAGGTCCGCGGCGAGCGTCTCGTCGGCCTTCTTGAAGAAGACGCCGCCGACCAGCGGCAGGTCCTCCTCGAAGGTGCCGTCGGGGCGGACCGGGTTGACCACGGGGAGGCCGTAGGAGCGGCAGACCACGAGGTCGTCGGCGCCGAAGGCGGGGGACTGGTGGACCAGACCCGTACCGTCCTCCGTCGTGACGTACTCGGCGTTCACCACGTAGTGGGCCTCGGCCGGGAAGTCGACCAGGGCGAAGGGGCGCTCGTAGCTCCAGCGCTCCATCTCCGCGCCGGTGAACGACGGGCCGGTCGTCTCCCAGCCCTCGCCGAGCGCCTTCTCCAGCAGCGGTTCGGCGACGACGAGCTTCTCCTCGCCGTCCGTCGCGACGACGTAGCGGACCTCGGGGTGGGCGGCGACCGCCGTGTTGGAGACCAGCGTCCAGGGGGTGGTCGTCCAGACCAGCAGCGACGCCTCGCCGGCCAGCGGGCCCGACGTCAGGGGGAAGCGGACGAAGACCGAGGGGTCGACGACCGTCTCGTACCCCTGGGCCAGCTCGTGGTCGGACAGGCCGGTGCCGCAGCGGGGGCACCAGGGGGCGACCCGGTGGTCCTGGACCAGCAGGTCCTTCTTGAAGATCTCCTTCAGCGACCACCACACGGAGTCCACGTACTCCGGGTCCATGGTGCGGTACGCGTCGTCCAGGTCGACCCAGTACCCCATGCGGGTCGTCAGCTCGGCGAAGGCGTCGGTGTGCCGGGTCACCGACTCGCGGCACTTGGCGTTGAACTCGGCGATGCCGTACGCCTCGATGTCCTTCTTGCCGTTGAAGCCCAGCTCCTTCTCGACCGCCAGCTCGACC
This sequence comes from Streptomyces sp. NPDC017448, assembly GCF_044330565.1. NCBI lineage: Bacteria > Bacillati > Actinomycetota > Actinomycetes > Kitasatosporales > Streptomycetaceae > Streptomyces > Streptomyces sp. NPDC017448. The sequence continues at coordinate 224,372 of NZ_JBIRLM010000004.1, forward strand.
GGCAGCCCGTGGCAGTCCCAGCCGGCCTTGCGGCCCACGTGGTAGCCCTGCATGGTGCGGAAGCGGGGGAAGACGTCCTTGAAGACGCGGGCCTCGATGTGGTGGGCGCCCGGCATGCCGTTGGCGGTGGGCGGGCCCTCGTAGAAGACCCACTCGGGGCGGCCCTCGGACTGCTCCAGGCTCTTGGCGAAGACCTTGCTCTCGCGCCAGAAGTCGAGCACGGCGTGCTCCAGCGCGGGCAGGTCGACCTGGGCGGGCACCTGGCGGTACTGCGGCGATGTCATGTGCGGCTTCCTCCGGCGGACGTCTTCCACTTCCGTCGGAGGGACGAGAGCGCGTCGGCTCCCGCGGTACCACCCTCCTTGGCCCCGGGCGTGCGCCCGCGACCCCCTCATTGGGGTGCGATGCCGGGTCTAGTGGCCCCGTGCCGTGGAACCCACGGTCCAGGGTGTTCTTCCGGCGGCTCCGGGGTGATCTTCACGACGCGCTCGCCCCCGGGCTCCCACCGTCCCCGGGTCGCTCCTGGCTGCGTACGGCGCTACTCGTCCCGTCCCTGCCTCTCGCTGGGGCCAGTGTACGGGCCCGTACGGGCGAGGGCCGACCGGTTATCGGGGGCGCGCGGGCGTGACCCGTGTGGCGGGACGGGGCGCGCGGGTCCGCCGACGGGAGGCGCGGACCGGATTACCCGGCGGTGAGCTGGGCACAACGGTGGGAGGTGCGCCACGACCGGACGCGGGGGGAGGGGGAGCGGGCGGCGTGCCCCGTTGCCGCGGCGCTGGAGTCGATTTATCGTCCCAGCACGATTCGCGAGCAAGATCACCATATGTGAAGGGGCCGCGGCCATGGTGGCGAAGAAGACGGCGGACGAGACCGCGGCCGGGCACGACGGCGCCCCCGGGCCACCGGCCGGGCCCGCGGAGAAGACGGCGGGGAAGGCGACGGGGAAGACCGCGGGGAAGACGGCCGGCGGCAGCGCGAAGAAGACCGCTGCCAAGAAGCCGGCAGCGAAGAGGACGGCCGCGAAGAAGACCGCGGCGAGGAGGACGGCGGCCGGTACGGAACCGGCCGCCGAGCAGACCGCCGCCGAGAAGGCGTCGGACAAGGCCGCACCGGCGGCCACGGAGGCGGCCCCGGCCGCCGAGCAGACGGGAGCCCCCACGGTGGTAGCCAAGAAGAGCGCGAGTCGTCCCGGAGCAGGCGCACAGGCCACGGCCCCCGTGCCGCCGGCCCGCGCCGCCGCCCCCGACGAGCTGGCCGTCCGGCCCGGCGAGGACCCCTGGACCCCTGACGAGGTCACCGAGGCGCGCACCCTCCTGACCAGCGAGATCCTGCGGCTCCGCAGCGAGCTGGAGGCGTCCGGCGCCGCCCTCGCGGGGCTGATGCGGGACTCCGGCGACGGCGCGGGCCACGACGAGGCGGACACCGGCACCAAGAACATCACCCGGGAGCACGAGCTGTCGCTGGCCGCCCACGCCCAGGAGATGCTGGAGCAGACGGAGCGGGCCCAGGCCCGGCTGGAGGCGGGGACGTACGGGCTCTGCGAGGTCTGCGGCAAGCCGATCGGCAAGGCGCGGATGCAGGCGTTCCCCCGGGCCACCCTGTGCGTCGAGGACAAGCAGAAGCAGGAGCGGCGCGGCTGATCCGCACAGGTGTGTCGTACCCTCGTCCGAAGGCAGGCACCTAGGGTTGAGGGACTCACGTGGCAGAGGCGGAGCGCATCATCGGTACGCCGGAAGACCCTGATGTCGAGGGCGTGGACGGGGGCGGAAGCACCGCCGCCGACGCCGCCGGGAACGGTGGCCGGGGCAAGCGGAAGATCCTCGTCCTCCTGGCCGTGGCCGCCGTGGCCTACCTGCTGGACCTGGTCACCAAGATGATCGTGGTCGCGAAGCTGGAGCACCAGCCGCCGATCGACGTCATCGGCGACTGGCTGCAGTTCCGGGCGATCCGGAACGCGGGCGCGGCCTTCGGTTTCGGCGAGGCGTTCACGGTGATCTTCACCATCATCGCCGCCGGTGTGATCGTGGTCATCGTCCGGCTGGCCCGCAAGCTCCACAGCCTGCCGTGGGCCGTCGCCCTGGGACTCCTCCTGGGCGGTGCGCTCGGCAACCTCACCGACCGCCTCTTCCGGGCTCCCGGCGTGTTCGAGGGCGCGGTGGTGGACTTCATCGCCCCCAAGCACTTCGCCGTCTTCAACCTCGCCGACTCCGCCATCGTCTGCGGCGGCATCCTCATCGTGATCCTCTCCTTCAAGGGGCTGGACCCCGACGGGACCGTGCACAAGGACTGACCGGGCTGCGCGGGGCGCGGCCCGGGCAAGGCATACTCGACAGGTGAGTACGCACCCCGAGATCCGCACCCTGCCCGTACCGGACGGCCTTGAGGGCGAGCGCGTCGACGCCGCCATCGCCCGCATGTTCGGCTTCTCCCGCACCAAGGCCGCCGAGCTGGCCGCCGCCGGGAAGGTCCAGGTGGACGGTTCGGTGGCCGGGAAGTCCGAGCGGGTCCACGGGGGCGCCTGGCTGGAGGTGGAGATGCCGCAGGCCGCTCCCCCGGTCCAGATCGTCGCCGAGCCCGTCGAGGGCATGGAGATCGTCCACGACGACGACGACATCGTCGTCATCGTGAAGCCGGTCGGCGTCGCCGCCCACCCCAGCCCCGGCTGGAGCGGCACCACCGTCATCGGCGGCCTCGCCGCCGCCGGGTACCGGATCTCGACGTCCGGGGCCGCCGAGCGCCAGGGCATCGTCCACCGCCTCGACGTCGGCACCTCCGGCCTGATGGTCGTCGCCAAGTCCGAGCGGGCCTACACGCTGCTCAAGGCCCAGTTCCGCGACCGGGTCGTCGAGAAGAAGTACCACGCCCTCGTCCAGGGCCACCCGGACCCGATGAGCGGCACCATCGACGCCCCCATCGGACGCCACCCCAACCACGACTACAAGTGGGCGGTCACCGCCGAGGGCAAGCCCTCGGTGACCCACTACGACCTGATCGAGGCCTACCGCTCCGCCAGCCTCCTCGACATCAAGCTGGAGACCGGCCGCACCCACCAGATCCGGGTCCACATGTCCGCCCACCGCCACCCCTGCGTCGGCGACCTCACCTACGGCGCGGACCCCACGCTGGCCAAGCGCCTCGACCTGACCCGGCAGTGGCTGCACGCCGTCCGCCTGGGCTTCGAGCACCCGGCCGACGGGAGCTGGGTGGAGTTCTCCAGCGGCTACCCGGCCGACCTCCAGCACGCCCTCGACACCATCGCGGCGGAGAGCCAGTGACCTCCGCACCCTTCGCGTACACCGTCCGCAGGGCCGTCGAGGAGAGCGACCTGGCGGCCTGCTTCCAGGTCCGCAAGGACGTCTTCGTCGGCGAACAGAACGTGCCCGAGGAGCTGGAGTACGACACGTACGACGCGACCGCGGTGCACGTCCTGGCCGTCGCCGCGGACGGCACGGCGCTCGGCACCGGGCGGCTGCTGCACGGCGCGGACGCGGCGGGGAAGACCGGCGGCGCCCCGGGCACCGGCTCGCTCGGCCGCCTCGCGGTGGGCCGGGAGGCCCGCGGCCTCGGGGTCGGCGCGGCGCTCGTGCGGGCCATCGAGGACGAGGCGCGCACGCTCGGTCTGGCCGCCGTCGACCTGCACGCCCAGACCCACGCCCTCGGCTTCTACGAGCGGCTCGGATACGTCGCGTACGGCCCCGAGTTCCCCGACGCGGGCATGCCGCACCGGGCCATGCGGCGGGAGATCCACCCGGACTGAGCGTCCGGAGAGGGGGTATCAGCCGAATCGCACCCTCCGCGTGGCAGGGTGGATTCCCGTTCGGCCGCTCGTGACCCGCCGGACCCGCACGCTCCGGAAGGCCCCCCGTGGAACAGATGTCCCTCCTGCTCCTGCTGCTGCTCGGAGCCGTGGTCACGGTGCCGCTGGGCGACCGCCTCGGCCTGCCCGCGCCGGTGCTGATGACCCTCGCCGGCATCGCGATGGCGTTCATGCCGTTCGTGCCGAACGTGGACATCCCGCCGGAGATCATCCTCCCCGCCCTGCTGCCGCCGCTGCTCTACGCGACGGTGCAGCGCACCTCCTGGCGGCAGTTCGCCGCCAACCGCCGCCCCATCTTCCTGCTGGCCGTGGCGCTCGTCTTCGTCACCACGGCCGCCGTCGCCGCGGTCGCCCACTCGATCGTGCCGGGGCTGCCGATCGCCGCGGCCGTCGTGCTCGGAGCGCTCGTCGCCCCGCCCGACCCGGTCGCCGCGACCGCCGTGGCGGGCTCGGTGGGGCTGCCGCGCCGGCTGGTGTCGATCCTGGAGGGCGAGGGCCTCTTCAACGACGTGACCGCCATCGTGCTGTACCACGTGGCCATCGCCGCCGCCGTCAGCGGCACCTTCTCGCTCCCCGAGGCGTTCGGGCTGCTGGTCCTCTCCGCCGTCGTCGCCGTGGTCGTCGGGCTCGCACTCGGCTGGCTCACCATCAAGGTGATGAACCTGCTCGGCGACGCCACCCTCCAGGTCGGCCTGACCCTGCTGGTGCCCTTCGTCGCCTACGTCCTCGCGGAGGAGCTGATGGGCTCCGGCGTGCTGGCCGTCCTGACCACCGCGCTCTTCCTCGCCGAGCACACCGCCGACGCCGACGACGTGCTGGGCCGGCTCACCGGGCGTACCTTCTGGGACATCGTCGACACCCTGGTCACCGGGGTGGCCTTCGGGCTGATCGGCCTGGAACTGCACACCGTGTTCGGCACCGCCGACGGGCACCCCCTGGAGATGGTCGGCTGGGGGCTCGCGATCGTCGGCGTCGTCGTCGGCGTACGGCTGCTGTGGCTGCTGCCCGCGACCTGGCTGGCCAAGCGGCTGCACACCCGGCGGGACGTCAGCGAGGAGATCCCCACCAGTTGGCGCGAGACCGTCGTGATGTGGTGGGCCGGGATGCGGGGAGTGGCCTCCGTCGCCCTGGCGCTGGCGATCCCGCTGGAGACCGACGACGGACAGCCCTTCCCGGGCCGCGAGGAGATCATCTTCATCGCGTTCGCCGTGATCATGGCCACCCTGATCTTCCAGGGGCTCACCCTGCCCTGGCTGGTGCGCAAGCTGAAGGTCCGGGCCGACACCGCCGCCGAGGCGGCCCTGGAGCGGGAGCTCGCGATCCGGGCCGCCAAGGCCGCCAAGGGCCGTCTCAAGGAGATCCAGGAGGCCGAGGACTTCCCCGAGGAGGTGGTGGAGCGGCTCCAGCGCGCCGCCTACGACATCGGGGCCCGGATCAGCCCCGACATGGTCGACGAGGAGCGGCGCGAGGCTTACGCGCAGCGGGCGAAGCGCTTCAAGGCCGTCAGCCGGGTCCAGCGCGAGATGATGTCGGCCGCCCGCCACGAGGTGCTTTCCGCGCGCAGTGAGCCCGGCTCCGACCCGGAGGTCGTGGACCGGGTGCTGCGGTACCTGGACGTCCGTTCGCTGCGGTGAGCCGCGGGCGCCCGCCGCCCACCGCGCCGGTCAGCCGCGGCCCGTGCGCGGAGCCCGTTCGGTGGACGACGCTCCGTTGCGGCTCGGCCGGCCCCCCGCGCCCGTCAGCTCCGCCCACTGCTCGCCCGGCGGCAGGGCGGCGGGCGCGGTGGCGATCCGCGGCAGCGCGTACGGGTGGTGGTCCCGCAGCCAGCCGATCAGCTGCTCGCGCACCGCGCACCGCACCGTCCAGATGTCGTCCGCGTCCTTCGCCGTCACCACGGCCCGCACCTGAATGGTGGACGGCGTGGTGTCCGTGACCGCCAGCGACCAGTCGCGGCCGTCCCAGGCGGCGATGTCCCCGAGGATGTCGCGCAGCTTCTCCCGCATCGCGGCGACGGGGGCGGAGTGGTCGAGGTGGAAGAAGACCGTGCCGGTCATCTGCACCCCTCCGCGCGACCAGTTCTCGAACGGCTGGCTGGTGAAGTACGAGACCGGCATCGTGATCCGCCGCTCGTCCCAGGTCCGGACCGCCAGGAACGTCAGGGTGATCTCGTCGATCGTGCCCCACTCGCCGTCCACCACCACGGTGTCGCCGATCCGCACCATGTCGCCGAACGCGATCTGGAGACCAGCGAAGAGGTTGCCGAGCGTGGACTGGGCGGCGACACCGGCGACGATGCCGAGCAGCCCGGCCGACGCCAGCATCGACGTGCCGACCCCTCGCATCGGCGGGAACGTCAGCAGCATCGCCGCGATCGCGACCACCATCACCACCGCTATGACGACCCGCTGGATCAGCGTCACCTGCGTGCGGACCCGGCGCACCCGGGCCGGGTCGCGGGTGGCCGTGGCGTACCGCGCGTAACTCGCCTCCACGACGGTCGCCGCGGCCCGCACGATCAGCCAGGCCGACGCGCCGATCAGCACCAGGGTCAGGAGCTGGCCTATCCCGGCGCGGTGCTCCCACACCCAGTCGATCTTCGTCTGGCGGTAGCTGCCGCGCAGCAGCGCCGTGATGATCACCACCTGCAAGGGGGGCCGGCAGCGTCGGAGCAGCCCCCACAGCGGGGTCTCGTGGTGACGGCTGTCGGCCCGCCGCAGCAACCGGTCGACCGCCCAGCCGGCCACCAGCGTGACCAGCACGGAACCACCGATCACGATCAGCGGGCGCAGCACGCTCTCCATTCGCTCGTCCTCCCAGCGGTAGTGCGGCCTCCGAAGGGTGCGAATGGCACCATGGGCCGCATGAACATCATGCTTTTCCACTCGACGTACGGGCTCACGCCCGCCGTGCACGCGGCTGCCGCACGCCTCAGGGGCGCCGGCCATGAGGTGCGCGTGCCCGATCTCTTCGAGGGGCACACCTTTGACACGGTGGAAGAGGGCATGGCTCACAAGGACGCGGTCGGAAAGGACGAGCTGCTCAAGCGCGCCGTGCTGGCCGCCGCGCCCTACTCCGACCAGGGGCTCGTCTACGCCGGGTTCTCCTTCGGGGCCGCGACCGCGCAGACCTTGGCGCTCGGTGACGCGAAGGCCCGCGGGCTGCTGCTGCTCCACGGCACCTCGGACATCGCCGAGAACGCGACGGTGGACGAGCTGCCCGTCCAGCTGCACGTCGCCGACCCGGACCCCTTCGAGTCCCACGACTGGCTGAACAGCTGGTACCTCCAGATGCAGCGCACCGGCGCGGACGTGGAGATCTACCGCTACCCCGGGGCCGGGCACCTGTTCACCGACCCGGACCGGCACGACTACGACCAGGCGGCGGCCGAGCAGACCTGGAAGGTCGCGCTCGGCTTCCTGGCCACCCTGTAGGACTTCTCGGCGGCCCCGGGGAGCGCACGGGCCGCGAACGCCCGGAACCCGGCGCGGGCCGGGGGGGGGGGGCCCCCGGCCCGCCCGGGTTCCCCGCGGGGCGCGGCGGTTAAGCGCTGTTCGGCGGTGTGACGCCACATGTTATAACACAAGCCCACCGATGGGC
>NZ_JBIRLM010000004.1:231795-388020 GCF_044330565.1 Streptomyces sp. NPDC017448
TGTCGGGCGCGCGCGGCCTGCGCCCCCCCTTTTTGTTCTTCGGGGGGCCGCGGGGGGCGCCCCGGGCCCCCCCCCCCCCCCCCCCGGGGGCGCGGGGGGGGGGGCCCCCCCGGCCCGCGCCGGGTTCCGCGGAGTCGCGAGGCGTTTACGCCTTGAGCGCCTTGTCGACGGCCTTGGTGAACTCCTCGGCCGTCATCGGGGCGTTCTCGCTGCCCTCGGCGGTGATCTTCTTGTCGTCCATCTTCAGCGTCGGCGTGCCCTGCACCCCGCTGTCGTCGAACGTCTTGGACATCTTGATCGCCCAGGCGTCGTACGTGCCGTCCTCGACGTTCTTCTGGAAGTCCTTGTTGCCCTTGAGGGCGTCGACCGAGTCCGCGACCTTGATCAGGTAGCTGTCGTCGGCGAACTTGTCGTCGCTCTCCTCGGGGTGGAACTCCGCCGAGTACAGCGCGGCCTTGTACGCCATGAACGCCTCGGGGCTCACGTCCAGCGCCGCGCCGAGCGCGCTGAGGGCGTTCTTGGAGCCCTCGCCGTTGTCGGTGTTGTCGATGAAGGTCGCCCCGATGTACTGGACCTTGTACTTGCCGGCCTCGACGTCCTTCGAGACCGTTTCGCCGACGCCCTGCTCGAACGTGGCGCAGACCGGGCAGCGCGAGTCCTCGTACAGCTCCAGCGTCTTCTTCGCGCTCGGCTTGCCGATCACCACGGTGGTGCCGTCCTTGCCCGAGGTGTTCTTCGGCGCGCTGACGTTCTTCGCGTCGGCGGCCTCCTCCCAGGCTCCCGGCTTGTTCAGCTGCATCACGCCGAAGCTGATGCCGCCGATCACCGCGAGGGCGGCCACGACCGAGCCCGCGACGACGAGCTGCTTGCGGGTCTTGTCCTTCTTGGCCTGGCGCTCGCGCTCGGCGCGCAGCCGCTCGCGGGCCGCCGCCTTGTTCGCCTGGGTGTTGCGCTTGCTCATGATCGTTCTCCGTGAGTACGTGGGTGAGGGGAGGGGGGTGCTGCCGTCGTCGCGTCGCCGTGCCCTCAGGCAGCGGCGTACGCCACGGGCGGCCCCCTGCGCCCCACCCAGTGCACGAGGAAACGGGCGGTCAGCGGCGGGTACGGACGCCCGGCGGGCCGGGAGCGGCGGGCCGGGGGCCGCATGCCCGCGCCCACCACCGCGACCGCCGTCAGCAGCGGCCGGAACGCCAGCAGGGCCGTCGTGCGCACCAGCTTTGCCAGGGCCGCCTCGCCGCGTCGCAGCCAGACCGCGGCGAGCAGCCCGACCGCCACATGGGCGACGAGCAGCAGCCACGGTACGGCCGGACCGGGGTGCGCCAGCAGCGCCGCCGCGCGGTCGCCCGCCCCGGCCACCTCGGCCAGCGGGGTTCCCACCGCCCCGACGCCCGCGATCCGGGCCCCGCCCGCCCCCACCTCGCCGCCGCACAGCACGTCGAAGCCCACCGCGCGCAGCGGGCCCGCGACCGGGCCGCCGGCCGCCCCGTAACAGAGGTGCTGGCCCGTGGTGAAGAGCGTGTCGGCGGCCAGCTCCAGCGGGACCAGCAGCCCCGCGATCGCCCCGAAGCCGCGCTCCCGGCCGGCCAGCGCATAGGCCACGGCGAAGACCGTCGCGGCCAGCAGCGCGACCGCGGTCAGCGGCAGCGGAACCCGGGAGAGCAGCACGTGGGACGCCGTGGACAGGGTGACGACGAGCGCGGTGAAGACCGCCGCGCGCGCGACCCTGAGCTGCGTCCCTGAGATGTCCATCGCCGGAAAGTGTGTCATGCGCCGAGGTAAGCGGACCTTAAAAGAGGCTGAGAGTCCCCGGGCCAGGGCCGGGGCCCCCGGGGTCCGAAACCCGGGGGCCCCGGCCCCGGGGCGGCGCCCCGACGTCAGGCGGGCCCCCGCAGCCCCGGGATCCTCCCGTTGCGGAAGAGGTCCACGAAGATCTGGTGGTCCGCCCGGGCCCGCGCCCCGTAGCTGTGGGCGAAGTCGACCAGCATCGGCGCGAAGCCCTCCTCGTCGGCGGCGATCGCGGCGTCGATCGCCCGCTCCGTGGAGAACGGCACCAGCGAGTGGCCGCTCTCGTCGTCCGCCGCCGCGTGCATGGTGGCCGTCGCCCGGCCCAGGTCCGCGACGACCGCCGCGATCTCGTCCACCTCGTCGATGTCGGACCAGTCCAGGTCGACGGCGTACGGCGAGACCTCGGCGACCAGCTGGCCCGCCCCGTCCAGCTCGGTCCAGCCCAGCCACGGGTCCGCGTGCGCCTGGAGCGCCCGCTGCGAGATCACCGTGCGGTGCCCCTCGTGCTGGAAGTACTCCCGCACCGCCGCATCGGTGATGTGCCGGGAGACCGCCGGGGTCTGCGCCTGCTTGAGGTAGATCACCACGTCGTTCTCCAGGGCGTCGCTGTTGCCCTCCAGGAGGATGTTGTACGACGGCAGCCCGGCGGAGCCGATGCCGATGCCCCGGCGGCCCACCACGTCCTTGACCCGGTAGGAGTCGGGGCGGGCCAGGCTCGACTCCGGCAGGGTCTCCAGATAGCCGTCGAACGCGGCGAGCACCTTGTAGCGCGTCGCGGCGTCCAGATCGATCGCCCCGCCGCCCTCGGCGAACCGGCGTTCGAAGTCCCGGATCACCGTCATCGAGTCCAGCAGCGAGAACCGGGTACGCGACCGGGCCGCGCGCAGCGCCCCCAGCAGCGGTCCGCCCGCGGTGTCCAGGGTGAACGGCGGCACCTCGTCGTTCTTCGCGCCCGTCGCCAGCGCGCGGATCCGCTGGCGGTAGGCGGCGGCGTAGATCCCGACCAGGTCGGTGATCTGCTCGTCCGCCAGCGCCTTCGCGTACCCGATGAGCGCCACGGAGGCGGCGAGCCGCTTCAGGTCCCAGGTGAAGGGGCCCACGTACGCCTCGTCGAAGTCGTTCACGTTGAAGACGAGGCGGCCGTTGGCGTCCATGTACGTGCCGAAGTTCTCCGCGTGCAGATCGCCGTGGATCCACACCCGGCCGGTGCGCTCGTCCACATACGGGCCGCCGTGCCGCTCCCGCTCCAGATCGTCGTAGAACAGGCAGGCCGTGCCCCGGTAGAAGGCGAAGGCGGACCCGGCCATCTTGCGGAACTTGACCCGGAAGGCCGCCGGGTCGGCGGCCAGCAGCTCGCCGAAGGCGGTGTCGAAAACGGCGAGAATCTGCTCTCCGCGCTGCGTTGCGCCGGACTGCGTCTCCGACATTTCCTGCTGCCTCCTGCTGCTGTGGGCGTCTTCGGCCGGACCCGGGGGCCACCTGACCGAGCGCATGACAAAACGGACATGCGTTCCGCTCTCTCCAACGCTCGGCGGAGGCCGGGAGTGCCCGTCGTCCGGCTCCGTCACGTCGTAGACTTCCACGCTGTCCCCCCGTCCGTCATCGCCCGACTTCCCGGAGGCCCGACGCCGTGACCAAGCCGCCCTTCACGCACCTGCACGTTCACACCCAGTACTCGCTGCTGGACGGTGCGGCGCGGCTCAAGGACATGTTCGAGGCGGCCAACGAGATGGGCATGACGCACATCGCGATGACCGACCACGGCAACCTCCACGGGGCGTACGACTTCTTCCACTCGGCGAAGAAGGCGGAGGTCACGCCGATCATCGGCATCGAGGCGTACGTCGCCCCGGAGTCGCGCAAACACAAGCGCAAGGTGCAGTGGGGGCAGCCGCACCAGAAGCGCGACGACGTGTCCGGATCCGGTGGGTACACCCACAAGACGATCTGGGCGGCGAACAAGACCGGGCTGCACAACCTCTTCCGGCTCTCCTCCGACGCCTACGCCGAGGGCTGGCTCCAGAAGTGGCCCCGGATGGACAAGGAGACCATCTCCCAGTGGTCCGAGGGGCTCATCGCCTCCACCGGCTGCCCCTCGGGCGAGGTGCAGACCCGGCTGCGGCTCGGCCAGTTCGACGAGGCGGTCCGGGCGGCCTCCGACTACAAGGACATCTTCGGCGAGGGCAGGTACTTCCTGGAGCTGATGGACCACGGCATCGAGATCGAGCGCCGGGTCCGCGACGGGCTGCTGGAGATCGGCAAGAAGCTGAACATCCCGCCGCTGGTGACGAACGACTCCCACTACACCTACGCCCACGAGGCCGCCGCCCACGACGCCCTGCTCTGCATCCAGACCGGCAAGAACCTCTCGGACCCCGACCGCTTCCGCTTCGACGGCACCGGCTACTACCTCAAGACCACGGAGGAGATGTACGCCGTCGACTCCTCCGACGCCTGGCAGGAGGGGTGCGCCAACACCCTGCTGGTCGCCCAGCAGATCGACACCACCGGCATGTTCGAGGCGAAGAACCTCATGCCGAAGTTCGAGATCCCGGACGGCTTCACGGAGGTCACCTGGTTCCAGGAGGAAGTGCGCAAGGGCATGGCCCGCCGCTTCCCGAACGGGGTCCCCGACGACCGGCAGAAGCAGGTCGAGTACGAGATGGACATCATCATCCAGATGGGGTTCCCGGGGTACTTCCTCGTCGTCGCCGACTTCATCATGTGGGCCAAGAACAACGGCATCGCGGTGGGCCCCGGCCGCGGGTCGGCGGCCGGTTCGATCGTGGCGTACGCGATGGGCATCACCGACCTCGACCCGATCGAGCACGGCCTGATCTTCGAGCGCTTCCTCAACCCCGAGCGCGTCTCCATGCCCGACGTCGACATCGACTTCGACGAGCGCCGGCGCGTCGAGGTGATCCGGTACGTGACCGAGAAGTACGGCGCCGACAAGGTCGCCATGATCGGCACGTACGGCAAGATCAAGGCGAAGAACGCCATCAAGGACTCCGCCCGCGTGCTGGGCTACCCGTACGCGATGGGCGACCGGCTCACCAAGGCCATGCCCGCCGACGTCCTCGGCAAGGGCATCGACCTCAACGGCATCACCGACCCCACCCACCCGCGCTACAGCGAGGCGGGCGAGATCCGGGGGATGTACGAGAACGAGCCGGACGTCAAAAAGGTCATCGACACCGCCAAGGGCGTCGAGGGCCTGGTCCGGCAGATGGGCGTGCACGCCGCCGGCGTCATCATGTCCAGCGAGCCGATCGTCGACCACGCCCCCGTCTGGGTCCGGCACACCGACGGCGTCACCATCACGCAGTGGGACTACCCGCAGTGCGAGTCGCTCGGTCTGCTGAAGATGGACTTCCTCGGCCTGCGCAACCTGACGATCATGGACGACGCCATCAAGATGGTGAAGTCCAACAAGGGCATCGACCTGGAGATGCTCGCCCTGCCGCTGGACGACCCCAAGACGTACGAACTGCTCTGCCGCGGCGACACGCTCGGCGTCTTCCAGTTCGACGGCGGGCCCATGCGCTCCCTGCTGCGCCAGATGCAGCCCGACAACTTCGAGGACATCTCCGCCGTCTCGGCCCTCTACCGGCCGGGCCCGATGGGCATGAACTCGCACACGAACTACGCGGAGCGCAAGAACGGCCGCCAGGAGATCACCCCGATCCACCCGGAGCTGGAGGAGCCCCTCAAGGAGGTCCTCGGCCTCACCTACGGCCTGATCGTCTACCAGGAGCAGGTCCAGAAGGCCGCCCAGATCGTCGCCGGGTACTCGCTCGGCGAGGCCGACATCCTGCGCCGCGTGATGGGCAAGAAGAAGCCCGAGGAGCTGGCGAAGAACTTCGTCCTCTTCGAGGCGGGCGCGAAGAAGAAGGGCTTCTCCGACGAGGCGATCAAGGCGCTGTGGGACGTCCTGGTGCCGTTCGCCGGGTACGCGTTCAACAAGGCGCACTCCTCGGCGTACGGCCTGGTCACCTACTGGACCGCCTACCTCAAGGCGAACTACCCCGCCGAGTACATGGCCGCCCTGCTGACCTCGGTCAAGGACGACAAGGACAAGTCCGCGGTCTACCTCAACGAATGCCGCCGCATGGGCATCAAGGTGCTCCCGCCCAACGTCAACGAGTCGCTGTCCAACTTCGCCGCCCAGGGCGACGACGTGATCCTCTTCGGCCTGACCGCGATCCGCAACGTCGGTCAGAACGTCGTCGACTCGATCATCCGGACCCGCAAGGCGAAGGGGAAGTACAGCTCCTTCCCCGACTTCCTGGACAAGGTCGAGGCGGTCGTCTGCAACAAGCGCACCGTCGAATCCCTCATCAAGGCCGGCGCCTTCGACGAGATGGGCCACACCCGCAAGGGGCTGGTCGCCCACCACGAGCCGATGATCGACAACGTGGTGCAGGTCAAGCGCAAGGAGGCCGAGGGGCAGTTCGACCTCTTCGGCGGCGGCGAGGAGGAGAGCGGCGAGCCGGGCTTCGGGCTCGACGTGGAGTTCTCCGACATCGAGTGGGAGAAGTCCTACCTGCTCGCCCAGGAGCGGGAGATGCTCGGCCTGTACGTCTCCGACCACCCGCTGTTCGGGCTGGAGCACGTCCTGTCCGACAAGGCCGACGCCTCGATCTCCCAGCTCATGGGCGGGGACTACTCGGACGGCTCCGTCGTCACCGTCGGCGGCATCATCTCCGGCCTCCAGCGCAAGATGACCAAGCAGGGTAACGCGTGGGCCATCGCCACGGTGGAGGACCTGGCGGGCTCCCTGGAGTGCATGTTCTTCCCCGCCACCTACCAGCTGGTCTCCACGCAGCTCGTCGAGGACACCGTCGTCTTCGTCAAGGGACGCCTCGACAAGCGCGAGGACGTGCCCCGGCTCGTCGCCATGGAGATGCAGGTCCCCGACATCTCCAACGCCGGGGCCAACGCCCCCGTCGTCCTCACCATCCCCACCGTGAAGATCACCCCGCCCATGGTCACCCGGCTCGGCGAGGTGCTCAGCCACCACCGGGGCGACACCGAGGTGCGCATCAAGCTCCAGGGCCCCCGCACGACCACGGTCCTGAGGCTCGACCGGCACCGGGTCAAGGCCGACTCGGCCCTCTTCGGCGACCTCAAGGTGCTGCTCGGCCCGGCCTGCCTGGCCGGCTGAGCCGGAGCCCGGCACACGCCAGGACGAGAGGGGCGCCCCGCACCGGCGGGACGCCCCTCTCGTCTCGATGACCGCGAGCGGCCGACGCGTCAGTTGTGGCCGAAGCGCCGCTGGTGCTTGCGCGCCGCGTCGGACGGGCTGCCCTGGGCCTGCGTCGGGCTCTGCGACTCGAACGCCGACGACTTGGCCTGCTCGGCACCACGCTCCGGCGCGGACGCGCGGTCGTGCTGGCTGCCCTGCTTGCGGTTCTTGTTCTTGGCCATGGTGAATGCCTCCTGTGGGGGGTCCTGGCCGTCCAGGACCGCTGTCAGACTCACATAGCCCCGCAAACCGTGCATGTTGGATCATTACTGTGCGTAAGGTAAACCCCGTGACCCGCGGGGCCCGCAGCCTCCCCTCGGCCGCTCCGCCCGTCCTCCCGCGCCGCTCCGCCCGTCCTCCCGCGCCGCTCCGCCCGTCCTCCCGCGCCGCTCCGCCGCCATTTCGTCTTCTTTCCGGCGTCTTCCCCCTTCCCCGCCCGATCCGCCACGCCGATGATCGAGTTCCGGCCGCCTACCCCCGCGCGGTCGGGCAGACTCGAAGCGAACCCTGGGTAAGCGGGCCCGGTCACCGGGGAACGGGCCGCTGAACCGTTCCCGAGGTCTGGAAGAGGGTGGAACGCGTGGACCGTTGCGTCGTCCTGGTGGACGCCGGCTACTTGCTGGGAGCCGCCGCCAGTCTGCTGGCCGGAGAGCCCGCCCGTTCCCGCATCACCGTGGACCACACGGCCCTCGTCCAGGGGCTGCGCGAGCGCGCCGAGGCCGACACCCAGCAGCCGCTGCTGCGCATCTACTGGTTCGACGGGGCCCCCGACCGGGTGCCCCAGCCCGAACACCGCCGGCTCCGCGTGATGCCCCGCGTGACCGTCCGGCTCGGGGCCCTGACCCGCAGCGACGGGCGGTGGGCGCAGAAGGGCGTCGACGCCGCCATGCACGCCGAGCTGACCGAACTGGCCCGCAACCGGGCCTGCTCCGACATCGTCCTGGTGACCGGCGACGGCGACCTGCTGCCCGGTCTGATGTCCGCCAAGGAGCACGGGGTCGCCGTCCACCTCTGGGCCGTCCAGGCCGCCGACGGCGACTACAACCAGTCCGAGGACCTGGTCGCCGAGGCCGACGAACGGCGGGTCCTCGACCGGGCCTGGATCACCAAGGCCGTACGCGCCAAGGACACCGGCGGCGTCTGCGTCCCGCAGCCCGCCACCCGCCCCGAGATCACCGCGATCCTCTCCGCGCCGCTGCCCGAAGCGGCCCTCGCCGCCTCCGCCGAACGTGCCTCCGAGGCGGCCAGGGCCGCCGCGGCCCGGGGCGGCCCCCCGGCCCCGGACACCTCCACCCCCGCGCCGTCCGCCGCGCCCGAGACGCCCGCCGCCGGCCACCGGGGCGTCCCCACCCCCAAGGACCTGGCCGCGCTGCGCGCCCACGCCGCTCCTTCGGAGCGCCCGCAGCCCGCCCAGCCCGCCGGCGCCACGCTGCGCTGGTCCTCCGACAAGGGGTGGGTGGAGCGCGGCGGCCTCGGCGAATCCCCGGAGACCGCGTCGCTGCCGACCCTCGCCCAGGTCACCAGCGCCGAACAGCGCTGGGCGGACCGGGAGGAGGACATCACCACCGTCGGCGGCGACCCCTTCGAGGTGGGCCAGGTCTTCGCCCGCCGCTGGATGGAACGCCTCCCCGAGACCGTCCACCTGCAGAAGCTCTCCACCATGTACCCGCGCATTCCGCACCGGATCGACGGCGAACTCCTGCGGTACGCGGCCCGCTTCGGGCTCCTCGCCCACAAGGACGACCAGATCGACGAGCACGACCGCTACGCGATCCGGGCCGGCTTCTGGCGCGAGATCGACGTGCGGGCCGCCGCCGAGCACGTACCGGCGGGGGAGTAGCCGTCCGGGGGAGGGCGACGCGGGGTGGCCCCCGGCGCGAACCGGGGCACGCGACCCCGTACCCTCGTACCTCGTGAGTAGGGGCACAGCACAGGCGCAGCGGGAGACCGGCACCGTATGCGCGGTGCGCGACCTGGTCAAGATCTATCCCGCGAACCAGGGCCGCCGCGGCGCCCCGGCGACGCCCGAGGTCCGCGCCACGGACGGCATCAGCCTGGAGGTGGGGCGCGGTGAGATCTTCGGCCTCCTCGGCCCCAACGGCGCCGGCAAGTCCACTCTGGTCCGGCAGCTCACCGGCCTGATGCGGCCCGATTCCGGCAGCGTCGAGGTGCTGGGCCACGACCTCGTACGCCACCCCGAGCGGGCCTCCCGGCTGATCGGCTACCTGGGGCAGGAGTCCACCGCCCTCGACGAGCTGACCGTCGCGCTCGCCGCCGAGACCACCGGACGGCTGCGCGGCCTCCCCGTCCGCGAGGCCCGCGCCGAGCGCGACGCGGTCCTGGAGGAGCTGGGCCTCACCGCGCTCGCCGGACGGCCCCTGAAGAAGCTCTCCGGCGGCCAGCGCCGCCTCGCCTGTTTCGCCGCCGCCCTGGTCGGGGACCGGCCCGTCCTGGTCCTGGACGAACCGACCACCGGCATGGACCCGGTCGCCCGCCGCGCCGTCTGGGCCGCCGTCGACCGCCGCCGGGCGGAGCGCGGGGCCACGGTCCTGCTGGTCACCCACAACGTCATCGAGGCCGAGACGGTCCTCGACCGGGTCGCCGTCCTCGAACGCGGGCGGGTCATCGCCTGCGACACGCCCGCCGGGCTCAAGGAACAGGTCGCCGGGGAGGTCCGCGTCGAGCTGGTGTGGCGCGAACGGGCCCCGCTGGACGTCCCCGAGGTCGCGGCGTTGCGGCCGTCCGCCCAGGAGTCCGGGCGGCGCTGGGTGCTGCGGCTCGGCCCCGACGAGGCGCGGGCCGCGGTCGCCGCGGTGACGGGAGGCGCGGCCTTTGCCGCGCTCGACGATTTCACCCTGGCCACGCCCAGCCTGGAAGATGTCTACCTCGCGCTCGGCGGGGACGCGGCCGATGCGACCAAGGGGCTGGTGAAGGCGTGAGCGGCAGGAGCGGCGCGGGTGGCGCGAGAGGTTCGGACGGCGCGGGTCGTGCGGCGGTCGCCGTGACCGCGGCCCCCGGCGGGGACGCACCCGGCCGGGACGCGGGCGAGGGGCGGGACGGGTTGGACGTGTGCGAGGGGAGCGGCCGCAGGTGACGAGCATCGTTCCGGCCAGGACCGCCCCGGCCCGCACCCGGCCCGCACCCGGCCCCGCCGGGCAGGCGCCCGTCCGCACGGTCCCGGCCCCCCTCGCGCCGCGCGCCCGGCTCTTCCCCTCGCTGGCCGCCGTCTACCGCGCCCAGCTCTCCCGGGCGCGGGTCGCCCGCATCCCGCTGCTCTTCGTGGCGACGTTCCAGTCCGTCGGGATCATGATCCTGATGCGGGGCGTCGTGGACGGCGGCGCGGAGGCCCGCGCCGTGGTCGCCGGCTCCAGCGTCCTGGTCGTCGCGTTCGTCGCGCTCAACCTGCTCGCCCAGTACTTCGGGCAGCTGCGGGCGAGCGGCGGGCTCGACCACTACGCCACCCTGCCGGTGCCGCCGGCGGCCGTGGTGCTCGGGACGGCCGGCGCGTACGCCTCGTTCACCGTCCCGGGCACGGTCTTCACCGCCGTCACCGGAAGCGTGCTCTTCCAGCTGCCGCTCACCCATCTGTGGGTCCTGGTCGCCGTCGTCCCGCTCTCCGGCGCCGCCCTGGCCGGGCTCGGCGCGGCCCTCGGGCTGCTCGCCCCGCGCCCGGAGCTGGCGACCCTGCTGGGCCAGCTCGGGATGTCCGCCGCCCTGCTCCTCGGGGTGCTGCCCGCCGAGCGGCTGCCGGGACCGGTGGGCTGGGCGCGCGACCTGCTGCCCTCGACGTACGGGGTCGAGGCGCTGGCCCGCTCCTTCGACGCCCGCCCGGACTGGGGGGTCATCGCGTTCTTCCTGGCGGTCTGCGCGGCGGTGGGGGTGCTGTCGCTGGCGGTCGCCACGTGGGCCTACCGGCGGGCGGCCGTACGGTAGGCGGCGCTGCCGCCGGGGAACGCCCGGCGGCCGGCGCCCGTACGCGGCCGGCGCCCCCGGCCGGGCGGCCCGGTGCGGTATCCGGTGAGGCGCCTCACAGGGTGGCCTGGCACGATGGCACGGTGACCGCACCTCTGACGCCGCCCGACCAGCCCGACCCCCACGACCCGTGGCAGGCCCCGCCCCCGGCCTCCCACCTCGCGCCCTCCCCGGGCTCGGCGGACGACCCGGACACGGCCGCGGAACTCCGTCAGGCCGTCGTCGTCGCCGTCCTGGTCGCGCTCTCGGGCATCGTGCTCGGCCTGCTGTGGCTGTGGCTCGCGCCGCGCGTCCCGCTGGTCTCCGACGAGACGGCCGTCTTCCTGGCGAACAGCGAGGGCGAGGAGGCGATCGGGGCGGACGGAACGTTCGTGCTGCTGGCCATCGGATGCGGCGCGCTCTCGGCCGCCGCCGTCTTCTGGCGGCTGCGCCGCGGGGGCGTCCTCGTGGTCGTGGGGCTGGCGCTGGGCGCGCTGGCCGCCTCGCTGATCGCCTGGCGGACGGGCGTCTGGCTCGGACCGTCCTCCGACGTGGTGGCGCGGGCCCGGGAGGCGGGCCGGGGCGTGACGTTCGACGCCCCGCTGGAGCTGCACGCGGTGTGGGCGTCGGTGCTGGCGTGGCCGTTCGCGGCGATGGGGATCCACCTGCTGCTGACGGCGGCGTTCGGGCCGCGGGATCCGGAGCCGGAGTGGGCGGGGCTCTCGGGGTACTACGACGGGGCCGTGCAGGGGCCGCCCCCGGGGCCGTCGGCCGGGCCGCCTTCCGGCACGTGAGGCGCGGGGGCCCCGGAGCGGGGGCCCCGCCGCGCTCACGAGCCCCGCGCGATCTCCGCGAAGACCGCCCCCGTCAGCTCCGCCAGGTCCGTCGCCGCCAGCTCGACCTCCAGGCCCCGGCGCCCCGCCGAGACGCAGATCGTGGCGTGGGCGCGGGCCGAGGCGTCCAGGACCGTGCGCAGGCGCTTGCGCTGACCGAGCGGGGAGATACCGCCGCGTACGTAGCCCGTGGTGCGTTCCGCCGCGGCCGGATCCGCCATCGTGGCGCGCTTGCCGCCCACCGCGGAGGCCAGGGCCTTGAGGTCCAGGGAGCCGGCCACCGGGACCACCGCGACCGCCAGTTCGCCGTCCACCTCCGCGACCAGGGTCTTGAAGACCCGGTCGGGGGAGACGCCCAGGGCCTCGGCGGCCTCCTCGCCGTACGAGGGGGACGCCGGGTCGTGCTCGTAGGAGTGGACCGTGAAGGGCGTGCCCGCCGCGGTCAGGGCGACCGTGGCGGGGGTGCCGCCCGCCTGCTTCTTCGGCTTCTTCGCCACCGGGCGTTCCTCGATCAGTTGGGGTGGGTGGGGGTCCGGGTCAGGTCGGCCGCGGGCAGCGAGGGCAGGTGCCGGAGGACCGCGGCCTCCTTGCGCAGCAGCGTCAGCTCCTCGCGCAGCCGGGTCGCGGTGTCCGGAGCCTGGAGCAGCCGCTGCTTGGTGGGGACGTCCAGGACGGTGGCCGCCGCCACCAGGTAGGAGACCACCGTCGGGTCGTCGGGCAGCTCGGCGCCGGTCGCCAGCGAGCGTTCGTTCGCCCCGGCCAGCCGCTTCTGGTAGGTGCGGAAGGCCCGCAGGACGCCCTCGGCGAGCGCCCCCGCCTCGTCGCCCTCGTCCTCGCCGGGCGGCTCCTCCGTCACGTCCTCGACCTCGGCGGTCAGGTACGGGCCGCTCGCGTCGAGGGACAACAGCCTGACCCGGGTGGTGCCGGTGGCCAGGACCTCGAAGCTGCCGTCGGCGCGCTCGCGGACCGTCGCCGCGTCGGCCACGCAGCCGACCCGGTGGAAGGTCTGGAGGGGGTCGGGGCCGAAGCCCTCGGCGGGGGCGCGTTCGGTGACGGCGGCCGACGCGGCGGTGTCCGGCATGCCGGAGCCCGTCGGGGCCGTCTCGCGGCCGTCGCGGATCGCGACCACGACGAAGCGGCGAGGCTCGTCCTCGTCGCTTTTCAGCAGCTCCCGCATCAGGGCGCGATATCGCTCTTCGAAGACGTTGAGCGGCAGCACCAGGCCGGGGAACAGCACCGCGTTGAGCGGGAAGAGGGGAAGGCGGGCGGTGGTCACAGCGCTCAAGCGTAATGGTCCCGGGGGCGGCCGTGGTCGGCCCGGCCGCGCAAGGGGGTCAAGGAGGCCACCTGGAGCCGCGCGCCGTCCCGGGCGTCGAGGAACCGGCCGAGCGGGTCGTCGGACACCCACGACCACGGGAACGACGTCGCGTGCCGGCCGATCAGGTGGAACTGGTGCAGCGCCTCCGCCCAGCGGCCCCGGGCGAGCAGCACGTACGCGAGGAGGTTGCGGACCTCCGCCGGCCACGGGTCGCCCGGCCGGTAGGCGGCGGAGAGCCTGATCGCCAGGTCGGCCGCCGCGTCGATCCGCTCCTCCAGCACGGAGGTGGTCCGCTCCGCCGCCCGGGGGTCCAGGAGCAGGGCGAACGCCGCCCGGACCGGCAGGGCCTGCACCAGGGAGTCGGGCAGCGCGTCCTCGGCGGCCCGCTCGGCGAAGTCGAAGCACTCGCGGTGCGAGCCGTACCAGGCGGCGGAGAGGTAGCGCAGCGCCGCCACATGGCAGCCGTAGTGGTGCGCGGAGCGCCGTACCGCCTGCTCCCACAGCGACTCGAAGGCGGTGTGCGTGGCGTGGGTGCCGCGCGCGTGGTCCAGGGCGAGCCGCCACGGCACGGGGTCGCGCGGGTCCGCGTCGGCGGCGGCGGTGATCAGCGGGGCGACCTCGCGGAGCCGTTCCGCGCGGGCGGGCGACTCCCAGGCCCGGCGGACCGACAGCTCCGCCTTGACCAGCAGGGCGTCCGGGTCGCGCGGGGCGGCGGCCAGCCAGTCGACGAGCCAGCCGTCCCGGCCGCGGGCGAAGACGGCGAGCCGGTCCAGATAGCGGTCCCGGTTCTCCCAGTCGGCCGCGTCCCGGGTGGCGGCGAGCAGCTCGGCGGCCGGTTCGTGGTCGCCCAGGGCGGCGGCGACCAGCGCGGGGGAGAGCCGCTCGTCCGGGGCGTCGAGCAGCACCGCGTCATCCGCCGCCGGTCCGGCGGCCAGCGGGGAGCTGTGCCGGGCCATGCGGGCGGTACGGAGCAGAGCACGAAGGAATGCCATGGTGCAGACCATTGAAAAGCGCTGGTGGGGACCGCGCCAGGGCCATGCTGTGAAGCTTCTGTGCCGAGTGGTGGGGTTGTATCGGGCCGGGTCAAGAAAAGGCAAAGGAAAGGCCCGCGGATGGCTTGATCGCATCCCTGCGGAGGACCTTGTGTCCCTTCGCCCACCGGCGGCCGCCCCCGGCCCCGGCCGCCCGTGACCGCGGGACCGGGCCCGTCCCGCCGGGCGCCGCGCACCCGGCGCGACGCCCGCCGGATCAGCCCCTGCGCAGCATCCGGGAGGCCCCCGCCGCCACCGTGGTGGCCAGAACCCATCCCACCAGCACCAGACCGGCGGCGGCCCACTGCCAGGCGTCCTCCATCCGCCAGTAGCCGTCCTGCCCGAGGTTGATCACCGGGATCAGCAGGTCCAGCGAGTACAGGGCGGGGTTCCACTGCGGATGCTCCGGGCCCTTGATCGACGGCGGGTCGTGCTGCGCGAAGGCCGCCGTGCCCGCCGCCCACAGCACCGCCATCCACACCGCCGCCCGCCCCGGCCGGTAGCCGTACGCCACCATCCAGTCCTGGAGGTACCCCCACGCCTTCGCGGCGGGCGGCAGCGTCTCGCGGCGGCGGCGCTGCTTGGCCAGCAGCACCTCGCGCGCGTCCGCGTCCTCCCCGCAGCTCCGCATCACCGCGGCCAGCCGCTCGTAGGGCTCGGGGACGTACTCCGGCGTCGCGGCCTGCACCCACTCCAGCCGCCGGGAGAGCGGGAAATGGCCGTAGGGGACCAGGTTCTCGTAGACGAAGCCGCCCATCGCGAGACCGCCCGGCCCCGGCCAGCTCGTCGACAGGTCGATCAGCGTCACCACCTTCGCGCCGTTCAGCACGACCCGGCCCTCCTCCGGGCGCTCCGCGTTGAACCGCAGCTCAGGCGTGACGATCCTGCGCAGCGACAGCTCCTCCTGCCGCGTCATGGTGAACCGGGCCTTGTGCAGGTCCACCGCGTCCCCGAACCGCCCGTCGTCCAGCCGCACCCCGCCCCGGCACTCGAAGATCTGCGACCGGGTGCCGCGCGCCGGGGTCGGGGCGTAGACCACGCCGTACGGGGGAGTGGTGCCCTGGTTCCCCGTGTCGACGCTCACCCACGCCTCGGTCATGTAGAGCGTGCGCTCCACCGTCAGCTGCGGGGCGTTCAGCGCCCGGCGGTCCTGTGCCGCGCGCAGCCGGCTGCCGCGCAGGGAGAGCGAACCGCCCACCTTGGTCCCGCGCAGGCTCAGCTCGCCCAGCGTCTCGATCATCTCGGCCTGGAGGTCTTGCGCGACCGTCATGCCGTCCCCGACGACGGCCCGCCCGTGCCGGTCCGGGCCGACGCTGAGCTGGTTGATCAGCAGGTCCGTGCCGATCTGGGCGTCGGTTAGCCGGATGCCCCGGTCGACCCGGCAGCGCGGCAGATGCAGATCGCCCTCCGTCTGCAGCCGCGCCGCCTCCAGCCGGGGCAGCGCGCAGCCCACCAGCCGCAACGTGGTGAAGTGGCACTCCGGGAGCACCACCTCCTGCTCGAAGCGGCAGCCGGTCAGCTCCACGTACGGAGAGACCCGGCCGCCCGCCAGATCCAGCTTCCCGGTGATCCGCACCCCCCGGAGCTTCAGCGCCGCCACCCGGCCGGGCCGGGCGGGCGGGCCGTCCAGCAGCAGCCGTGCCACCGTGCGCGCGCCGACGCTCCGCTCCGGCCCCCAGGCGTGCGGGGCGAACGGGTCGTTGCGGGCCGGGTCGTAGGTCCGTAAGTCGTAGGTCGTCCCGTTGCGGAAGGACTGCCACATGCCCAGCTCCGCTGCGCTGAGGCCGTCCGGGATGTCGCCCTCGTGCGGCTCGGTCACGGCCGCTCCCTCCGTGCACACATGCTGTCGTGCCGTCATGCCTTCGTGGTGCATACACGCTGTAGAACCGTTATTCCCGTCTGTGACGCCGTGGAAGCCCGCGGTCGGCAGTGACGGCCGGACATGGCCGAGACACGTATCGGCCAGTGGTGCGGACGGCCGGTATCAGCCAGTGATACGGACGCCCGGCCGCTCCGGGCGGTCTGAGAGAATTGCCGTGTGATCTCTCGAATCGATCTGCGCGGTGACGCCCTCCCCGAGGGCGGAGCCCTGCGCGACCTGCTGCCCCGTGCCGAGTTCGACGTGGAAGCCGCCCTGGAGACGGTGCGGCCCATCTGCGAGGACGTACGCCATCGTGGTTCCGCGGCGGTGGTCGAGTGGGGAGAGAAGTTCGACGGTGTCCGGATCGCGTCGGTACGGGTGCCCGCCGAGGCCCTGACCCGCGCCCTGGCGGAGCTGGACCCGGCCGTCCGGGCGGCGCTGGAGGAGTCGATCCGCCGCGCCCGCCTGGTCCACCGCGCACAGCGCCGCACCACGCACACCACCCAGGTCGTCCCCGGCGGCTCGGTCACCGAGAAGTGGGTTCCCGTCGAGCGCGTCGGGCTCTACGTCCCCGGAGGCCGCTCGGTCTACCCCTCCTCCGTCGTGATGAACGTCGTCCCGGCCCAGGAGGCGGGCGTCGAGGGCGTCGCCGTCGCCTCCCCGCCGCAGAAGGACTTCGACGGCCTCCCGCACCCCACGATCCTCGCCGCCTGCGCCCTGCTCGGCGTCGACGAGGTGTACGCGGCGGGCGGCGCCCAGGCCGTCGCGATGTTCGCGTACGGCACCGAGGACTGCCCCCCGGTCAACCTGGTCACCGGCCCCGGCAACATCTACGTCGCCGCCGCCAAGCGCCTCCTCAAGGGCCGCGTCGGCATCGACGCCGAGGCCGGGCCCACCGAGATCGCGATCCTCGCGGACGCCACCGCCGACCCGGCGCACGTGGCCGCCGACCTGATCAGCCAGGCCGAGCACGACCCGATGGCCGCCGCCGTCCTGGTCACCGACTCCGAGGAGCTGGTCGCCGCCACCGAGGCGGAGCTGGCCGTGCAGGCCGCCGCCACCAAGCACCTCACCGACCGCGTCGAGCCCGCCCTCGCCGGCCGCCAGTCCGCGATCGTCCTGGTCTCCTCGATCGAGGACGGCCTCAAGGTCGTCGACGCCTACGGGGCCGAGCACCTGGAGATCCAGACCGCCGGCGCCGCCGCCGTCGCCGACCGGGTCCGCAACGCCGGGGCGATCTTCGTCGGCCCCTGGTCCCCGGTCTCCCTGGGCGACTACTGCGCCGGCTCCAACCACGTCCTGCCCACCGGCGGCTGCGCCTGCCACTCCTCGGGCCTGTCCGTGCAGTCCTTCCTGCGCGGCATCCACATCGTCGACTACACCCGCGACGCGCTCGCCGAGGTCACCCACCACGTCGTGGCCCTCGCCGAGGCGGAGGACCTCCCCGCCCACGGCGCCGCCCTCAAGGCACGTTTTGCCGAAGGCGAACTCGACGAACACCGTGGCTGGAAGGTCCCGCAGCAGTGACGAACGACCCCGCCCCCCGCAACGCCTGGGACGAGCTGCCCCTCCGCGACGAACTGCGCGGCCACTCCCCGTACGGAGCCCCCCAGCTCGACGTCCCCGTACGCCTCAACACCAACGAGAACCCCTACCCGCTCCCCGAGGCCCTGGTCGAGCGGATCGCCGAGCGCGTCCGCGAGGCCGCCCGCGGCCTCAACCGCTACCCCGACCGGGACGCCGTCGAACTCCGCACCGAGCTGGCCCGCTACCTCACCCGCACCGCCGGGCACGAGGTGACGGCCGCCCACGTCTGGGCCGCCAACGGCTCCAACGAGGTCCTCCAGCAACTGCTCCAGACCTTCGGCGGACCCGGCCGCACCGCGATCGGCTTCGAACCCTCGTACTCCATGCACGCCCTGATCTCCCGGGGTACCGGCACCGGCTGGATCTCCGGGCCGCGCAACGACGACTTCACCATCGACGTGGACGCCGCCCGCGCCGCCATCGCCGAGCACCGGCCCGAGGTCGTCTTCATCACCTCGCCCAACAACCCCACCGGCACCGCCGTCGAGGCCGAGACCGTCCTCGCCCTGTACGAGGCCGCACAGGCCGCCCGGCCCTCGATCGTCGTGGTGGACGAGGCGTACGGCGAGTTCAGCCACCACCCCTCGCTGCTCCCGCTGATCGAGGGCCGCCGCCACCTGGTCCTCTCCCGGACCATGTCCAAGGCGTTCGGCGCGGCGGGGCTCCGCCTCGGCTACCTCGCCGCCGACCCGGCCGTGGTCGACGCCGTCCAGCTGGTCCGGCTGCCCTACCACCTCTCCTCCGTCACCCAGGCCACCGCGCTCGCCGCCCTGGAGCACACCGATACGCTGCTGGGGTACGTCGCGCAGCTCAAGGGCGAGCGCGACCGGCTGGTGGCCGAGCTGCGCGCCATCGGCTACGAGGTCACCGAATCGGACGCCAACTTCGTCCAGTTCGGCCGCTTCGACGACAGCCACGCCGTCTGGCGGCAGATCCTCGACCGGGGCGTCCTGGTCCGGGACAACGGCGTACCGGGCTGGCTGCGGGTCACCGCCGGCACCCCGGAAGAGAACGACGCGTTCCTCGATGCGGTACGCGAACTGAAGAAGGAGCACGACGCATGAGCCCCCGCGTAGGCCGCGTGGAACGCACCACCAAGGAAACGTCCGTGCTCGTCGAGATCAACCTCGACGGCACCGGGAAGGTCGACGTCGCCACCGGGGTCGGCTTCTACGACCACATGCTCGACCAGCTCGGCCGCCACGGCCTCTTCGACCTCACGGTCAAGACCGAGGGCGACCTGCACATCGACAGCCACCACACCATCGAGGACACCGCCCTCGCGCTCGGCGCCGCCTTCAAGCAGGCCCTCGGCGACAAGGTCGGCATCTACCGCTTCGGCAACTGCACCGTCCCGCTGGACGAGTCGCTCGCCCAGGTCACCGTCGACCTCTCCGGCCGCCCCTACCTCGTGCACACCGAGCCCGAGAACATGGCCCCGATGATCGGCGCGTACGACACGACGATGACCCGGCACATCCTGGAGTCCTTCGTCGCCCAGGCGCAGATCGCCCTGCACGTCCACGTGCCGTACGGGCGCAACGCCCACCACATCGTCGAGTGCCAGTTCAAGGCGCTCGCCCGCGCCCTGCGCTACGCCAGCGAGCACGACCCGCGCGCCGCCGGCATCCTGCCCTCCACGAAGGGCGCCCTGTGAACGGCCTCAACACCATCCTGATCGTCGTCGGCCTCTTCCTGGCCGGCG
The DNA here is from genome assembly GCF_044330565.1 of Streptomyces sp. NPDC017448. Lineage (NCBI taxonomy): Bacteria > Bacillati > Actinomycetota > Actinomycetes > Kitasatosporales > Streptomycetaceae > Streptomyces > Streptomyces sp. NPDC017448. Next base: position 251,115 of record NZ_JBIRLM010000004.1, read on the forward strand.
GCGTCTACTCCTTCGCCAAGCAGGGGATGCCCAAGGGCGTCATCGTGCTGCTGTCGATCGGCTCCGTGATGTGCCTGGTGGCGGGCGTCCTGCGGATCCAGGGACTGTGGGACTGAGGGCCGGCACGTGATCAGCGAGTACGACAAGAAGGCCATGCCATGACCGACACCAAGAAGGTCGTCGTCTTCGACTACGGCTTCGGCAACGTCCGTTCCGCCGAGCGGGCCCTCGCCCGGGTCGGCGCGGACGTCGAGATCACCCGCGACTACGACCGCGCGATGGCCGCCGACGGGCTGCTCGTCCCCGGCGTCGGAGCGTTCGCCGCCTGTATGGAAGGGCTCAAGCGGGCCCGCGGCGACTGGATCGTCGGCCGCAGGCTCTCCGGCGGTCGCCCCGTCATGGGCGTCTGCGTCGGGATGCAGATCCTGTTCGAGCGCGGCGTCGAGCACGGCGTGGAGACCGAGGGCCTGGACGAATGGCCCGGCACGGTCGGCCCCCTCAAGGCCGACGTCGTCCCCCACATGGGGTGGAACACCGTCGAGGCCCCCGAGGACTCCCGGCTCTTCGCCGGTCTGGACGCCGACGCGCGCTACTACTTCGTGCACTCCTACGCGGCGCACGACTGGTCCCTCGAAGTCACCAACGCCAAGATCCGGGCCCCCCGGGTTACGTGGTCCACCTACGGCGAACGGTTCGTGGCCGCCGTCGAGAACGGCGCGCTGTGGGCCACCCAGTTCCACCCCGAGAAGTCCGGCGACGCCGGCGCCCAGCTGCTGACCAACTGGATCGAGACGCTGTAATGCCGAAGCTTGAACTGCTCCCCGCCGTCGACGTCCGCGACGGCCAGGCCGTCCGCCTCGTCCACGGCGAGTCCGGCTCCGAGACCTCCTACGGCTCCCCGCTGGAGGCCGCCCTCGCCTGGCAGAGCGCCGGCGCCGAGTGGCTGCACCTGGTGGACCTGGACGCCGCCTTTGGGACCGGGGACAACCGCGCCCTGATCGCCGAGGTCGCCGGGGCCATGGACATCAAGGTCGAGCTGTCCGGCGGCATCCGCGACGACGCCTCCCTCGCCGCCGCCCTCGCCACCGGCTGCCGCCGCGTCAACCTCGGCACCGCCGCCCTGGAGACCCCCGAGTGGGTCGCCAAGGTCATCGCCGAGCACGGCGACAAGATCGCCGTCGGCCTCGACGTCCGCGGCACCACCCTGCGCGGCCGGGGCTGGACCCGCGACGGCGGCGACCTGTACGAGACCCTGGCCCGTCTCGACTCCGAGGGGTGCGCCCGCTACGTCGTCACCGACATCGCCAAGGACGGCACCCTCCAGGGCCCCAACCTGGGCCTGCTGCGCGACGTCTGCGCCGCCACCGACCGGCCGGTGGTCGCCTCCGGCGGCGTCTCCTCGCTGGACGACCTCCGCGCGATCTCCCTCCTCGTCCCCGAGGGCGTCGAGGGCGCGATCGTCGGCAAGGCGCTGTACGCCAAGGCGTTCACGCTGGAAGAGGCGCTCAAGGCGGTCGCCGCATGAGCGAGGCCGCCCCTTCCGTACGCCGGATCTCCACCGGCGCGCCCTGGGAGGAGAAGTTTGGCTACTCGCGCGCCGTCGAACTCCCCAACGGGCTCGTCCTGGTGGCCGGCTGCACCTCCGTGGTCAACGGCGAGATCGCCGCGGGCTCCCCGTACGAGCAGGCCGTCACCTCCTTCGACGTGGCGTTCGCCGCGCTGGAGCAGGTGGGCCTCGGCCGCGAGGACGTCGTGCGCACCCGGATGTACCTCACGCACGCCCGGGACGTGGAGGAGGTCGGCCGCGCCCACAAGGAGCTGTTCGACGCCGTGCGCCCCGCCGCCTCCATGATCATCGTCTCCGGCTTCGTGGACCCGAGCCTGGTCGTCGAGGTCGAGGTCGAGGCGTACCGGGGAGGCGCGCGATGAGCCTCGCCGTACGCGTCATCCCCTGCCTGGACGTCGACGGCGGCCGGGTCGTCAAGGGCGTCAACTTCCAGAACCTGCGCGACGCGGGCGACCCCGTCGAGATGGCCAAGTTGTACGACGCCGAGGGCGCCGACGAGCTGACCTTCCTCGACATCACCGCCTCCAGCGGCGACCGCGAGACGACGTACGACGTGGTGCGCCGCACCGCCGAGCAGGTCTTCATCCCGCTCACCGTCGGCGGCGGCGTCCGCACCGCGGACGACGTCGACAAGCTGCTGCGCGCCGGGGCGGACAAGGTCGGCGTCAACACCGCCGCCATCGCCCGCCCCGACCTCATCCGCGAGATCGCCGAACGCTTCGGCCGCCAGGTCCTGGTGCTCTCCGTGGACGCCCGCCGCACCCCCCGGGGCACCTTCGAGGTCACCACGCACGGCGGCCGCGAGGGCACCGGCATCGACGCCGTCGAATGGGCCCACCGGGCCGCCGAACTGGGCGCGGGCGAGATCCTGCTCAACTCCATGGACGCGGACGGCACCAAGGACGGCTACGACACCGAGATGATCGAGGCGGTGCGCGGGCATGTCTCCGTCCCCCTCATCGCCTCCGGCGGCGCGGGCCGGCTCGCCGACTTCGCCCCGGCGATCGGGGCGGGGGCCGACGCGGTGCTCGCCGCCTCCGTCTTCCACTTCGGCGACCTGCGGATCTCCGAGGTCAAGGGCGCGCTGCGGGAGGCGGGCCACCCGGTCCGCTGAGCCGCGCCCGAGCCGTATCGGCGGTATCACCGGTCCACCGAGACCGGTGATACCGCCGATGCGCGTTCCCGGGGGGAGGGGTGAGAGTGGCGGGCACCGGCGAACGAACGCCGGCCGCCGCCACGTCGCGCGTCCCGAGCCCTTGGACGAGGGGCCGGAGGTCCGCGCGTGGTGTGGTCCGCCACCACCGAGAGGATCCCCCCGTGCAGCAGCGCCTCCCCTCCGGCACCCTCCCCCCGCGCCCCTCCCGCCCGAGCCGCTTCCGTACGGTGACGGGGCTGGCGACCGCCGGCGCGGCCACCGCCGGCCTCCTGATGACCGCCCTGGTCCCGGGCGCCCAGGCCGCCGACAACCCCTACGAGCGCGGTCCGGCCCCCACCAACGCCTCCATCGAGGCGAGCCGCGGTCCCTACGCCACCTCGCAGACCTCCGTCTCCTCCCTCGCCGTGAGCGGGTTCGGCGGCGGCACCATCCACTACCCGACCTCCACCGCCGACGGCACCTTCGGCGCGGTCGTCGTCTCGCCCGGCTTCACCGCCTACGAGTCCTCCATCGCCTGGCTCGGGCCGCGCCTGGCCTCCCAGGGCTTCGTGGTCTTCACCATCGACACCATCACCACCCTCGACCAGCCGGACAGCCGGGGCCGCCAACTCCTCGCCGCCCTGGACTACCTGACCCAGCGCAGCTCGGTACGGGGGCGGGTCGACGCCTCCCGGCTCGGGGTGATGGGCCACTCGATGGGCGGCGGCGGCAGCCTGGAGGCGGCGAAGAGCCGCACCTCGCTGAAGGCGGCGATCCCGCTGACCGGCTGGAACACCGACAAGACCTGGCCCGAACTGCGCACGCCCACCCTCGTGGTGGGGGCGGACGGCGACACGGTCGCCCCCGTCGCCACGCACTCCGAACCGTTCTACGAGTCGCTGCCCGGCTCGCTGGACAAGGCGTACCTGGAGCTGCGCGGCGCCTCGCACTTCACGCCCAACACCTCCAACACGACGATCGCGAAGTACAGCATCTCCTGGCTGAAGCGGTTCATCGACGACGACACCCGCTACGAGCAGTTCCTCTGCCCGCTGCCCCGGCCGAGCCTGACCATCGCGGAGTACCGGGGCACCTGCCCGCACACCGCGTAGGGTCTTTCGTCCGGGCGTCCGGGCGTCCGGGCGTCCGGGTATCCAGGCATCCAGGCGTTCGGGCGTCCGTGCCGGGCCCGCCCCCGCGAGCCCGGCACGGTCCGGACGAGAGGCCCGGCCCGGACCCCGCCCCCCCCTGCCGCGCTGTGCTCCCGCACAGGGCGGCAGGGCCCGTACTGGGCGCGCGCACCGCGCCGGGGCGTCCTCGCGCGGGGCCCTGCCGGGGCGCTTCCCGGCCCGCCGCCCCGACCGTACCGTGCCGGTGTGACCTCATCGACGACCGTGCGCACTCCGGGCCGGCTGTACGGCCGGGACGATGAACTCGCCGCCGTGCGGAGCTTGTTGGGCGCGGCGTGGCAGGGCGGTGGAGGAGCGCTCGTGCTGGCCGCGCCACCGGGCCTCGGCCGTACGGCCCTGCTGCGCGCGGCCGCCGACGCGCACCGGGACCGGGGCCCCGTGCTGTACGCGACCGCCGCCCGCGCGGGCCGGTCCGCGGCCGGTGAGGGGCCGGACGGACTGTTCGCCCCGCCGCCCGCCGACCCGTGCCCCGTCATCACGCCGGAGGCGCTGGCCGCCCGGCTGCGGGAGCCGTGCGCACCCGGCGGCGGGCGGCCCCTGCTGGTCTGCGCCGACGACGCGCACGCCTGGGACCGGGCGCCCCGGGCCACCCTGGCCTCCGCGGCCCACGGGGCGGGCGCGGCCGGCCGGACCGCCGTCCTGCTCACCACCGCCGACGGGGCCGGCCTCTTCGCCGGACTGCCCACGCTCCGCCTGGGGCCGCTGGACGCGGAGGCGGCCTCGGCGCTCCTGGACCGGCTCGCCCCGGGCGCCGGTACGGAAGGGCTCGACCCGGTCGTGCGCGCCGAACTCCTCCGTGAGGCGGCCGGAAACCCCTCTCTGCTCGTCGGGCTCACCGGCCGCCTCACCCCGGACGAGCTCGCCGGAAGGGCTCCGCTGCCCTACCCCCTGCCCGGCGGCGAAGCGGTCCTGGCCGCCCACGCCGAACGGCTCGACGGCCTCCCGGCCCCGGCCCGCACCCTGCTCCTGCTCGCCGCGGCGGCCCAGGAGCACGAGCCGGACGGCGCTGGGGCGGACGCCCTGCTCCTGCTGCGCGCGGGCGCCCGCCACGGGCTGCCCCCGGCCTTCCTGGACCGGGCGCTCTGCGGCCTCACCGGCACCGGGGGCCTCCTCCAACGTGCGGGCGACCGCGTCCACTTCGCCCACCGCCTGATCGCCCGCGCCGTACTCCGCCACGCCCCCCGGGCCCACCGCCGAGCCGCCCACGAACTGCTGGCGGCCCTGCTGACGGAGGCCGCGGACCCGACGGCCGGAGACTCCGCTCCCGGCCGGGCCCGGCCGGGCGGCGCCGGAAACCGGGGTTCCACGCACCCCGCCGGCGCCCGGCCCCCCGGGGAGGCCACCGGCGCCCGGACCTCCCGGGGGGCGGCCGGGCGGGAGCCGGGGGAGGCCGGCGCCCGGGGCCCCCGCGAGGCCGCCGCCTCAGGCCCGCCGGACGCCACGGCCCCCGCGGGCCTGCCGGACGGCCCCGCCCCCGCGCCGCTCGCCGCACTCCTCCAGCGGGCCTGTGCCGCGACGGGGCCGGACCCCGTGCTGGCCGCCCGGATCGAGGCGGTCGCCGCCTCCCCCCGGCCGCACGCCGAACGCTCCGCCGCCCTCGTCCGGGCCGCCCGGCTCTCCGCCGAACCGGCGCTGCGGGCGGCCCGGTTCGCCGCCGCGGCCGAGCAGGCGCGGCTGGCGGGCGACCCGGCCCTGGCCCGCGCCCTGCTGGCCAGGACCGGGCCCCGGGCGGCCGGTGCGGCGAACCCGGCGGGCGGGGCCTCGCGGGGGCCGGCCTCCTACGTCCACGGCATGCTCGCCCTGCGCACCGGGCCCGCCGCCGACGCCCGCGAAGCCCTGCTCGCCGCGGCCGAACTGCTCGGGCCCCACGATCCCCGGACGCCCGACGCCCTCCTCGGCGCGGCCGAGGCCGCCTGGGCGGCGGGGGACGCGCCCGGCTACCTCGACGCCCTCGACCGCCTCGCCCGCACCCCGCCGGAGGAGGGCCTGGAGGACTACCGGGCCGGTATGGCCGCCGTGCTCCGGGGCCGTACCGCCGAAGGCCACGCCCGGCTCCGCCGCTGCCTCGACCCCGCCGGGAGCCCCGCCGACGGCCCCGGCGGCACGGCCGGACTGCTGCGGGCCGGGGTCGCCGGGCTGGTGCTCGGGGACCTCGCCGCCGCCTGCCGCGCGGGGGCCCGGGCGCTCGCCGCCGTACGGACGCGGGGGCCCGACGCGCTGCTGCCCCAGGCGCTCGAACACCTCGCCTACGCCGAACTGCGGGCCGGGCGGCACGCCGGTGCGCGGGCCCACGCCTTGGAGGGGCTGCACGCCGCCCGTCGTGCGGGGCAGCCCAACAGCTCCGCCCAGCTGCACGCCGTCCTCGCTCTCGCCGCCTCGGTGGAGGGCCCCGCCGAGGCGTGCGCCGCGCACGCGGACGCCGCGCTGGCCGGGGCGGCGCCGAACGGGCTGGCCCAGGCCGCCACCCTCGCCACCTGGGCGCGGGCCCGCGCGGACCTGGCGTCCGGACGGCCCGGCGACGCGGCCGCCCGGCTCGCCCCCCTGGTCGGGGCGGGGCCGGGCCGGGGCCACTTCGCCGTACGGACGCTCGCCGTGCCCTGCTGGGTCGAGGCCGCGGTCCTGGGGGGACGGCTGCCGGATGACCCCGGCGACCTGCACGCCGCCGTCGACGCGTTCGCCTCCTGGGCCGCGCGCACCGCCGATCCGGGAGCCCCCGCCCAACTGGCCCGCTGCCGCGCCCTGCTGGCCCCCGCCGACGAGGCCGACGCCCGCTACGCCGAGGCCCTCGCCCACCACGGCCGGGCCGACGGAGACTTCGAGCGGGCCCGCACCCAGCTGCTGTACGGGCAGTGGCTGCGGCGCCGCCGGCGCACCCGGGAGGCGCGGGGGCCGCTGCGCGACGCCCTGGTGGCCTTCCAGCGCTGCTCGGCCCGGGCCTGGGCGGACCGGTCGGCCGGGGAGCTGCGGGCGGCGGGGGAGCCGGCCGGGAGCCCGCGGGGCACGGGCGGCGCGGGGGGCGAACCGCTGGCCGCGCTCACCCCGCAGCAGCAGCGCATCGCCCGCTGCGTCGCCGAGGGGGCCACCAACCGCGAGGTGGGGCTGCGCCTCTCGCTCAGCCCGCGTACGGTCGACCACCACCTCCGCAATGTCTTCGCCGCCCTCGGTATCCGCTCCCGTACCGAACTGGCCCGGCTGCTGCGCCCTTGAGCCGCCGGACGGCCGGGAGGTTGCCGGACCGTGATGACGAGTTCCGCGCAGGCCCTAGGTACCGACTGGGCGGTATGCCATTCTGCGGGCGTCAGGATCGTCTCACCGCGCTCGCGCCCGCCGGGTCGGGTGCGCCGTACGCCGGGCCCGCCCTTCGCGCGGCCGGCCGAATCCGGGTGGAGGCCGCCATGCCACAGGTCGTACGTTCGCGGATCGTCCCGCCGCACGGAAGGCCCCCGGCGCCCCAGGCGCCGGTGCCGCCGCTGCCGGAGCGCTTCCGGTCGCTGGCCGGCCGCGAGGCCGTCGAGGTGCTGCACCGCGCCGCCCGGGTCCTCGTCGCCTCGCTCCCGGCCCTCACCGACCGGCTCGTCGAGGCCCTGTACGCCCAGGAGCCCGGCTACCGGGCGGCGATCGACTCCGCCCGGGCCGAGGTCTGGCAGGAGGTGCACCACTCGCTGCGGCACAACGTGGGCTCACTGCTCCAGCCCCGGGAGTTCCGCGAGCCCGCCCACCGCACCTCCCGCTGGATCGGTGAGATCCGCGCCGAGCAGGGTGTGCCGCTCGACGCGGTCCTGCACGCCTTCCGGATGGGCGGCGCGATGGTCTGGCAGGGCCTCGTGGACGAGACCGCGCGCCGCGACGCCGACGACGTCCGGCTGCTCGTCCATGTCGCGGCCGACGTGTGGAACTTCGTCGACGAGCACTGCGGGATCGTCGCGGACGCCTACCGGCAGGCCGAGCGGCGGCTGAGCTGGCGGCGCGGGAACCGCCGGCGGCTCATGGTCGCCGCCCTGCTCGACGGGACCGCCCGGATCGCGGACCTCGCGGAGGCGTCCGCGATGCTGGGGCTGCCGGAGCAGGGCCGGTACGCGGTACTCGCCGTGGCCGCCGGGCCCGGCCGCGCAACGGCGCCCGCGGCCCCGGACGGACCGGGGGCCGCACGGGGCGGGCCGGGGAGCGGGCCGGGGGCCGCGCCGGGTGCAGCCCTCGGCCCGTCCGGCGCGGCGGACGGGTCCGGTTCCGCCGTCCGGCCTCCGCTCCCGCTGCCCGCCGCCGCGGGCGCCGCGCCGCTCTGGCACTCGGGCCCGGAGGCCGAATTCGCGATCCTGCCGCTGACGGGAGGGCCCGGCGAGCTGAGCGCGCTGGCCGCGGGGCTCGACGTACCGCCCGGTGTCCGGGCCGGGATCGGCTCGGCCGTCGAGGGGCTGGCCGCGCTCGGCGAGGCCCGGCGGCTGGCGGAGACCGCCCTGCGCGCCTGCCCCGCCTCCGGGGGCGCCGTCCTGCTCGACGAACACCTCCCGGACGCCCTGGTCGTCTCCTGTCCCGACCTCGCCGGGGCGCTCGCCGACCGGGTGCTGGGGCCGCTGGACCGGCTGGACCCCGCCGACCGCGACGTCATCGTGGAGACCCTCACCGCCTGGCTCGACGCGGACGGCTCGGCGCAGCGGGCGGGCGCGCGGCTCTACTGCCACCGCAACACCGTCCTCAACCGCCTCCGCCGCTTCGAACAGCTCACGGGCCGCTGCCTCACCCGCCCCCGGGACGCGGTCGAGATCTCCCTCGCCCTGGCCGCGCGGCGGCTGCGCGGCGCGTGAAGCGTGCCTCCCCGCGCCGAACCGTCCCGCCGGGCCGGGGCTACATCCCCAGCTCCGCCATCCGCAGCCGCTCCACCGCCGCCTCCTCGCCCTCCACCTGGACGTCCGCCGCGTCCTGCCGGCCGAAGGCGTACAGCAGCAGCTCGCCGGGCTCCCCGGTCACCGTCACCACCGGAATCCCCTTGTGCGCCACCGCCGTCCGGCCGTCCGGCCGGCGCAGCACCAGCCCCACCGGGGACCGGCGGCCCAGCAGCCGGGAGGTCTTCTCGGTGTGGGACCAGAGCACGTCGGAGAAGACCGGGTCGAGCTCGCGGCGCGACCAGTCCGGCTGGGCCCGGCGCACGTCCTCGGTGTGGATGAAGAACTCGACGGTGTTCGCCGCCTCGTCGATCTGCTTGAGGGACATCGGGGAGAACCGGGGCGGACCGGTCCGGATCAGCTGGATCAGCTCCTCGTACGGCTTCTCCGCGTACTCCGCCTGCACCCGCTCCAGCCGGGCCTTCAACGCCCCCACCAGCAGCCCGCCCGCCGCGTCCGCGCGGCGTTCGCGGACCACCACGTGGGCGGCCAGATCGCGGGTCTTCCAGCCGTCGCACAGGGTCGGAGCCCCGGGACCGGCCGCTTCCAACAGATCGGCGAGCAGAAGACGTTCACGCTTCGCATGGGTCGACATGTCCGCCAGCGTACGACCGCCACCCGGCGTCCGCCCAGTGGACGCCGGCCCGGACGGCGTCCGCGGCCACGGCACAATGGGCCCATGACGAGCACGCCCGGCGCCACGCCGCCCGCCAGCAGCCTCGACCCCGCCGTCGCCGCCCGCCTCAAGCGCGGCGCGGACGGTCTGATCCCGGCCATCGCCCAGCAGTACGACACCGGCGAGGTGCTGATGCTCGGCTGGATGGACGACGAGGCGCTGCACCGCACCCTCACCACCGGCCGCTGCACCTACTGGTCGCGCAGCCGCCGGGAGTACTGGGTCAAGGGCGACACCTCCGGCCACGTCCAGCACGTGAAGTCCGTCGCCCTGGACTGCGACGCCGACACCGTGCTGGTCAGGGTCGACCAGACCGGCGCCGCCTGCCACACCGGCGACCGCACCTGTTTCGACGCCGACGTCCTGCCCCTCCTCGACCGCTAAGGTCCGGCCATGGATCTCGACACCTTCCGCAAGCTGGCCGTCGACCGGCGTGTCGTCCCCGTCAGCCGCCGCCTCCTCGCGGACGGCGACACCCCGGTCGGCCTCTACCGCAAGCTGGCCGCCGAACGCCCCGGCACCTTCCTCCTGGAGTCCGCCGAGAACGGCCGGACCTGGTCGCGCTACTCGTTCATCGGCGTCCGCAGCGCCGCCACCCTCACCGCCCGCGACGGCGAGGCCCACTGGCTCGGCGCGGCACCCGTCGGCGTCCCCCTCGGCGGCGACCCGCTGGAGGCGCTGCGCGCCACCGTCGAGACCCTGCACACCCCGCGCGACCTGGTGAGCGACCTGGGCCTGCCGCCGTTCACCGGCGGCATGGTCGGCTACCTCGGCTACGACGTCGTCCGCCGCCTGGAGAAGATCGGCGAGCACGGCGGCGACGACCTGGAGCTGCCCGAGCTGACCATGCTCCTCACCTCGGACCTCGCCGTCCTCGACCACCGGAACGGCGCCGTCCTGCTGATCGCCAACGCGATCAACCACAACGACCTCGACACCGGCGTCGACGAGGCGTACGCGGACGCCGTAGCCCGCCTCGACGCCATGGAACGGGACCTGCGCCGCCCGGTCGAGAACGCCCCCGCCGTCCTGCCCCCCTCCGAACTGCCCCCGTACACCGCGCGGTGGGGCGGCGACGCCTACCAGGACGCCGTCGTCGACATCAAGGAGCGCATCCGGGCGGGCGAGGCGTTCCAGGTCGTCCCCTCCCAGCGGTTCGAGACCCCGTGCACCGCGAGCGCCCTGGACGTCTACCGGGTGCTGCGGGCCACCAACCCGTCCCCGTACATGTACCTCTTCCGCTTCGACGGGTTCGACGTCGTCGGCTCCAGCCCCGAGGCCCTGGTCAAGGTCGAGGACGGCCGGGCCATGGTCCACCCCATCGCCGGCACCCGGCACCGGGGCGCCACCCCGCAGGAGGACCAGGCGCTCGCCGAGGAGCTGCTCGCCGACCCCAAGGAGCGCGCCGAGCACCTGATGCTCGTCGACCTCGGCCGCAACGACCTGGGGCGGGTCTGCGAACCGGGCAGCGTCGAGGTCGTCGACTTCATGTCGATCGAGCGCTACTCCCACGTGATGCACATCGTCTCCACCGTCACCGGCCGGGTCACCGAGGACCGCACTGCCTTCGACGTGCTCACCGCCTGCTTCCCCGCGGGCACCCTCTCCGGGGCCCCCAAGCCGCGCGCCATGCAGATCATCGAGGAGCTGGAGCCGAGCCGCCGCGGACTGTACGGGGGCTGCGTCGGCTACCTCGACTTCGCCGGTGACTCCGACACCGCCATCGCCATCCGGACCGCCCTCCTCCGCGACGGCACCGCGTACGTGCAGGCCGGGGCCGGGGTCGTCGCCGACTCCGACCCGGCCGCCGAGGACACCGAGTGCCGCAACAAGGCGGCGGCCGTGCTCCGCGCCGTCCATACGGCCAACCGGCTCCACGACCGCTGAACCGGTAGGGGATAGTGGAAGGCGTGAGTGCTGCCCCCGTACCCCCGCCCCGAACCGCCGACCCCGCCCCCGGCGCCGCGTCCGACCCGGCGGGGAGCCGCCGCAGCCTCGCGGCCGCCCTGCTCCTCGGGGCGGCCGGCTCGACCGTCGTCCTCCTCGCCTCCGGGCAGACCTGGGTCGAGGGCTCCGCGGCCACCGGCGGCGGAGCCCTCCCGCTCTCCCTGGACGGCCGGGACGTCACCGGCGTCCCGGCGGCCCTCGCCGTCGTCGGCCTCGCCGCCCTCGTCGCCGTCTTCGCCGTACGCGGCGCGGGCCGCCTGATCGTGGCCGCCCTGCTCGCCCTCAGCGGCCTCGGAGCCGCCGTCAGCGCGTGGATCGGAGCGTCCGACCGCTCGGCCCTCGACGAGGAGGCCGCCAGGGCCACCGGGGACACGGCGGCCGCCATCGACGCCCTCGGCCACACCGGCTGGCCCTACGTCACGGCGGTCGGCGGCGTGCTGATCCTGCTGGCCGGGCTCCTCGCCCTGCGCTACGGCGCCCGCTGGCCCGCCATGTCCGGGAAGTACGAGCGCGACGGCACCCCGCGCCCCGGCAGGGCGGCCCGCACGGCCCCCGACCCGGACCGCCCCGAGGACCTGTGGAAGGCCCTGGACCGGGGCGAGGACCCGACGCGCGGGTGACCCCAGGCTCACCCCCCGCCGCCCCGTACGGGACAATGGAAGCGAGCCGTCCCCCGGGCGGCGGCCACACGTACCAGCGTCACCCACGGCGCAACACCAACGAGGAGCAACTCATGGCGGGCACGAGCCACGGACACACCCCGGCCGCCTGGACCGGTGTCATCATCTCGTTCATCGGCTTCTGCGTCGCAGGCGTCTTCATGGTCGCGGCCAACCCGCTCGGCTTCTGGGTCGGTATCGCCGTGATCTTCGCCGGTGGCCTCGTGGGCCTCGCCATGAAGGCGGCCGGCCTCGGCATGCCGAAGGAGTCGGCCGAGATGGTCGAGGCCCGGGCGCGCGCCGGACAGGCGCAGGCCTCCCACTGACCCGGCCGCCGGCCCGTCCCGGCGACCGACACGCGGAAAGGCGCGGCCCCCGGCGGGCTGCGCCTTTCCGCGTCGTCGGGGACAATCGGCGGGTGGACGCCTCGCCGACCCCCTCAGCAGCCCAGCCGGACCCCGACGCCGCCCCGCGGCCGGGGGCCGGCCCCGACCCGGCCCGCCCGGAGGCCGTCCCGCCGGGCCCCGGCTCCGGGAACATGCCGCTCACGGTCTGCCCGACCCCGGAGGCGGCCCCCCACGCCGCGTCGGACCGGCAGCCCCCGTACACCGGCCCCGCCCCGTACGCCGCCGGCTTCCCGCAGGGCCGGCCGGCCGCGCCGCCGGCGCACCCCTCCCGCCTCCGCCGCCTCGCCGTCCCGGCGGGCATCCTCGCGGCGGTCGCCGGGGCCTTCGCGTACGTCGGCGCCGTGGATCCCAACGAGGCCGGGCACTACCCCGTCTGCCCGCTGCTCAGGCTGACCGGAATCCTCTGCCCCGGCTGCGGGGGGCTGCGCAGCGCCCACGCCTTCGTCACCGGCGATCTCGGCGCGGCGTTCTCCGCCAACGCGATCGCCACCGTCGGCTACTTCCTCTTCGCCGCCGTCTGGGCCCTGTGGCTGGTACGCGCCTGGCGCGGCCGCCCCCTGAGGATCGGCCTCGCCCCCGCCCACTGGTGGGCCGTGGGAGCCGTCCTGGCGGTCTTCACCGTCGTCCGGAATCTGCCGTTCGGCTCGGCACTGGCCCCCTGAAACGGCCGGGCCGGCCCTCCCCGGTGCCCAGGTAGTGGGACGGGGCGTGGCCGGATGCGGGCCCCGGGCCCGGCTGCGGATACCATCGGTACGGCTGATCCTGTTCCCTCATCACCGTTCCGGAAGGGGGCCGCTCGCGTGAGTGTGCTCGACGAGATCATCGACGGCGTTCGCGCCGACCTCGCGGAGCGGCAGGCGCGCGTCAGCCTCGACGAGCTGAAGGAGCGCGCCGCGCGCGCCCCCCAGGCCAAGGACGGAGTCGCCGCCCTGCGCGGCGAGGGCGTCACCGTCATCTGCGAGGTCAAGCGCTCCTCCCCGTCCAAGGGGGCCCTGGCCGCCATCGCGGACCCCGCCGCGCTCGCCGCGGACTACGAGGCGGGCGGCGCGTCCGTCATCTCGGTCCTCACCGAGGAGCGCCGCTTCGGCGGCTCGCTGGCCGACCTGGAGGCCGTCCGCGCCAAGGTCGACGTCCCGGTCCTGCGCAAGGACTTCATCGTCACCTCGTACCAGCTGTGGGAGGCCCGCGCCCACGGCGCCGACCTCGCCCTGCTGATCGTCGCCGCCCTCGACCAGGAGGCCCTGGTCTCCCTGATCGAGCGGGCCGAGTCGATCGGGCTCACCCCGCTCGTCGAGGCGCACGACGAGGAGGAGGCGGAGCGCGCCGTGGAGGCCGGAGCCAGGATCATCGGCGTCAACGCGCGCAACCTGAAGGACCTCAAGGTCGACCGCTCCACCTTCGAGCGCGTCGCCCCCGAGATCCCCGACCACATCGTCAAGGTGGCCGAGTCCGGCGTCCGGGGCCCGCACGACCTGATCGCGTACGCCAACGCCGGCGCCGACGCCGTCCTGGTCGGCGAGTCCCTGGTCACCGGCCGCGACCCGCGCGCCGCCGTCGCCGACCTGGTCGCCGCCGGCGCCCACCCGGCGCTCCGCCACGGCCGCGGCTGACCCGGAGCGCCCGGCCGTGCCCCACCGTCCCCCGCACCGCACCCGGCCGGGCCTCGGCCCCGCCGGGGCCCCGGCCCGGGATCCGCACGCCCCGCTGGCGCGCGGGTGCCGGCCGCGCGGCTGCCGCGCCCCCGCCCGGCGCGTGCTCGGCCGGCGCGTGCGGTACGTCATCGGGGACGAGCCCGGCCAGGTCAACGGCATGCGATGGCGCCCCGGGACCGCGCTGTAGCGAGCCCCGGCCGACGTACCGCACCACCCCCGTCCCCTCTCGTACGTACGACCGCACCGCCGTGACCGCAGACCGGTCGCGGCGGCGCCCGCTGCCCGGCGCATACGGTGAACCCACCCGTTGCCATGCCAAGGAGCACGTCGCATGTCGTCCGACTTCTTCATCCCGGACCCCGAGGGTCTGATCCCCAGCGCCGAGGGCTACTTCGGTGCGTACGGCGGCAAGTTCATCCCGGAGGCGCTCGTCGCCGCCGTGGACGAGGTCGCCGTCGAGTACGACAAGGCCAAGGCCGACCCCGCCTTCGCCGCCGAACTCGACGAGCTGATGGTGAACTACACCGGCCGCCCCAGCGCGCTGACCGAGGTCCCGCGCTTCGCCGGACACGCGGGCGGCGCCCGGGTCTTCCTCAAGCGCGAGGACCTCAACCACACCGGCTCGCACAAGATCAACAACGTGCTGGGCCAGGCGCTCCTCACCAAGCGCATGGGCAAGACCCGGGTCATCGCCGAGACCGGAGCCGGACAGCACGGCGTGGCCACCGCGACCGCCTGCGCCCTCTTCGGCCTCGACTGCACCATCTACATGGGCGAGGTCGACACGCAGCGCCAGGCGCTCAACGTCGCCCGGATGCGGATGCTCGGCGCCGAGGTCGTCGCCGTGAAGTCCGGCTCGCGGACCCTGAAGGACGCCATCAACGAGGCGTTCCGCGACTGGGTCGCCAACGTGGACCGCACGCACTACCTCTTCGGCACGGTCGCGGGCCCGCACCCCTTCCCGGCGATGGTCCGCGACTTCCACCGCGTCATCGGCGTCGAGGCCCGCCGCCAGCTCCTGGAGCGCACCGGCCGCCTCCCGGACGCGGCGGTCGCCTGCGTCGGCGGCGGCTCCAACGCCATCGGCCTCTTCCACGCCTTCATCCCCGACGCCGGCGTCCGGCTGATCGGCTGCGAACCCGCCGGGCACGGGGTGGAGACCGGCGAGCACGCGGCCACCCTCACGGCCGGGGAGCCCGGCATCCTGCACGGCTCGCGCTCCTACGTCCTCCAGGACGACGAGGGCCAGATCACCGAGCCGTACTCCATCTCGGCCGGTCTGGACTACCCGGGCATCGGCCCCGAGCACTCCTACCTCAAGGACGTCGGACGCGGCGAGTACCGCGCGGTCACCGACGACGCGGCCATGCGGGCCCTGCGCCTGCTCTCCCGCACCGAGGGCATCATCCCGGCCATCGAGAGCGCCCACGCGCTCGCCGGGGCCCTGGAGCTCGGCGAGGAGCTGGGCCCGGACGGGCTGATCCTGGTCAACCTGTCCGGCCGCGGCGACAAGGACATGGACACCGCCGCCCGCTACTTCGGGCTCTACGACACCGACGCCGCCGTCGAGGCGGACGCCGACAGCGACCGCGCCGAGATCGAGGGGGACGCCACGTGAGCGGCAACATCGAGCTGTTGAACACCACCCTCGCCGGTGCGAAGGCGGCGGACCGGGCGGCGCTCATCGCCTACCTCCCGGCCGGCTTCCCGACCGTGGACGGCGGCATCGAGGCGGTCAAGGCCGTCGTCGCGGGCGGCGCCGACATCGTCGAGGTCGGGCTCCCGCACAGCGACCCCGTCCTCGACGGACCGGTCATCCAGACCGCCGACGACATCGCCCTGCGCGGCGGCGTCCGGATCGCCGACGTGATGCGCACGGTCCGCGAGGCGCACGAGGCCACCGGCGTCCCGATCCTCGTCATGACGTACTGGAACCCCATCGACCGCTACGGCGTGGAGCGGTTCACCGCCGAGCTGGCGGAGGCGGGCGGCGCCGGGTGCATCCTGCCCGACCTGCCGGTCCAGGAGTCCGCGCTGTGGCGCGAGCACGCCGAGAAGCACGGGCTGGCCACCGTCTTCGTCGTCGCCCCCAGCAGCCGGGACGCCCGCCTCGCCACCATCACGGCGGCCGGCAGCGGCTTCGTCTACGCCGCGTCCCTGATGGGCGTCACCGGCACCCGCGCCTCCGTGGGAGCCCAGGCCCGGAACCTGGTGGAGCGCACCCGCGCCACCACCGCCCTCCCGGTCTGCGTCGGCCTCGGCGTCTCCAACGCGGCGCAGGCCGCCGAGGTCGCCGGGTTCGCGGACGGCGTGATCGTCGGATCGGCGTTCGTCAAGGCCATGCTGGACGCCCCGGACGAGGCCGCCGGCCTCGCCGCCGTCCGCTCCCTCGCGGGCGAACTGGCCGAAGGCGTTCGAAAGCGCTGACCCCTCGCATCACCCGAACGGATGGATTGTGGGCCGGGGAGGCGCGTACGCGCCTCCCCGGTTCGTTCCCCCGGTGTGAGCGACAAGATCCCTGAGGGAAACAGAAGCGCGCGTGAGCGCCTGGCCCAGCAGCGCGAGCAGGAGAAGGGGCGCGAGAAGCGCCGCCGGACGCTGATCGTCGTCTCGGCGGTGGTCGGGGTGCTCGGCCTGGCCGCCGTGGTCGGCCTGATCGCGGCCAACGTCGGCAAGGACGGCGGCGGCGACACCGCCTCCGGGCCCGCCATCGCCCCCTCGGGGGCGTCCGGCGAGGACGCCCTGACCCTGCCGGTCGGCGCGGCCGACGCCCCGTCCACCCTCACGATCTGGGAGGACTTCCGCTGCCCGGTCTGCGCCCAGTTCGAGAACGCGCTGCGGGACACCGTCACGGAGCTGGTGAACGACGGACAGGTCAAGGTGGAGTACCACCTGGCCACGATCATCGACGGCAACCTCGGCGGCTCCGGTTCGCTGCGCGCCGCCAACGCCGCCGCCTGCGCCCAGGACGCCGGAAAGTTCGCGCCCTACCACGACGTCCTCTTCAGCAACCAGCCGCCCGAGCCGGACGATGCCTACGGGAAGAACAGCCGGCTGATCGAGCTGGCGGGGAAGGTCCAGGGGCTCGACACGCCGGAGTTCCGCAGCTGTGTGGAGGACGGCGACCACGACAGCTGGGTGAAGAAGTCCGACACGGCCTTCCGCGAGGGCGGCTTCCAGGGCACGCCGACCGTGCTGCTCAACGGGGAGTCGGTCTTCCCGGCCAAGGACGGGGAGCAGATCTCCCCGGCGGCCCTGAAGAAGTGGGTCCTCGCGGCCAACAAGGGCAAGAAGCCGGGAACGGCCGCCCCGGCCGCCCCCTCGGAGGGGACGGCCACGGCCGACGGGTCCGCGGCCCCGTCCCCGTCGGGCGGCGGGGCGTCCGCCCCCGCCGCCCCGTCGTCGGCCGCCGGTTCCTGACCGGGCCGGGGGCTCCGTCCGCCCGGGCCCCGGGCCCGCCCACGAGGCGGTCCTCGTTACCCAGACGTTGCCGGGTGGCTTGCCGTACCCACCGCCCGGCAGGGTAGCGTCGACCTCGCCATGAACCTTGCCTCCATTCCCAGTCCGTCGACCGGCGTGATCGAGCTCGGCCCGATCCCGCTCCGCGGCTACGCGTTCTGCATCATCATCGGTGTCTTCGTCGCCGTCTGGTTCGGCAACAAGCGCTGGATCGCCCGGGGCGGCAAAGCCGGCACCGTGGCCGACGTGGCCGTCTGGGCGGTCCCCTTCGGCCTCGTCGGAGGTCGGCTCTACCACGTGATCACCGACTACCAGCTGTACTTCAGCGAGGGTGAGAACTGGGTCGACGCCTTCAAGATCTGGCAGGGCGGCCTCGGCATCTGGGGAGCCATCGCCTTCGGCGCGGTGGGCGCGTGGATCGCCTGCCGCCGCCGGGGCATTCCGCTGCCCGCCTGGGCCGACGCGCTGGCCCCCGGCATCGCCATCGCCCAGGCCATCGGTCGCTGGGGCAACTGGTTCAACCAGGAGCTGTACGGCAAGCCCACCGACCTCCCCTGGGCGCTGGAGATCAGCGAGGGCGCCAACCGGGTCGCCGGGACGTACCACCCGACCTTCCTCTACGAATCGCTGTGGTGCGTCGGTGTGGCGCTGCTGGTCATCTGGGCCGACCGCCGCTTCACCCTGGGCCACGGCCGGGCGTTCGCGCTGTACGTCGCGGCGTACTGCGCCGGGCGCGGCTGGATCGAGTACATGCGGGTCGACGAGGCCCACCACATCCTGGGCCTCCGCCTGAACGTGTGGACCGCGATCATCGTCTTCGTCCTCGCCGTCGCCTACATCGTGGTCTCCGCCAGGATCCGGCCGGGTCGCGAAGAGGTCGTCGAGCCCGATCGGGGCGCCCCGGCGGAGGTCTCCGCCGAGGACGGCCCCGCCGAGGACGGCCCCGCCGAGGACGGCTCCGCCGAGGACGGCCCCGCCGCCCCGGACGCCGGAGCCGAGAAGGACCCGCTCACGAAGGACGAGCCGGGGAAGACGGGCACGGGCCTCACCGCCGGAAGCACCGAAGCGGCGGCCGAGAAGAGCTGACCGGGCGGCGGCCGGAAAGCACCGGCCGCCCGCGCCCTCCCCGCCGCACCTCCCGTTCGCCGGGCGGGCCCGCAGACTCAGGCCCGCCCGGCGAGCGCGATCGTACGGCGGGCGGACGCCACCACCGCCGCGTCCACGAACCTCCCGTCCGGCAGGGCCAGCGCGCCTCCCTCCACCGCCGAGGCCGCGACGATCTCCTCGGCAGCCTCCACCTCCTGCGCCGTCGGCAGGAACGCCCGTTCGATCACCTCCAGTTGGCGCGGATGGATCGCCGCCCGGCCCAGCATCCCGAGCGCCCGCCCCCGCCCGCACGACGCCCGCAGCCCGTCCAGGTCCCGGACGTCCGGGAACACCGACTGGACCGGCGGCGGAAGGGCCGCCGCCCGGGCCGCCACCACGACCCGGCCGCGTGCCCAGTCCAGCCCGGCGTCCTCCCGTACGCCCAGATCCGCCCGCAGGTCCGCCTCGCCCAGGGCGATGCCGTGGACGCGGTGGTGGGCCGAGGCGATCGAGTACGCGTGCTCGATCGCGAGCGCCGACTCCAGCAGCGGGTACAGCGGCACCCCCGGCGCCACCGCCGCCACATGGTGCACCGAGACCGCGTGGGTGATCTTCGGCAGCCGGAACGCGGCCAGGCCCGGCAGCCCCGCGAGCGCCCGGACGTCGTCCTCGCCGTGCACCCGGACATGGACCGGTACGGCGTCGGGGGCCGCGGTCACCTGGTCGCCCAGAAGTTCGGCGGTGGCGGCGCGCGCGTACTCCTTGCGGTCCGGGGCGACGGCGTCCTCCAGATCGACGATCACCACGTCCGCTCCGGACCCCAGCGCCTTGGCCACCACCTCCGGCCGGTCCCCGGGCACGTACAGCCAGGTCAGCGGCGGCCGGACCGCGTCGGGCCGCGGGTCCTCCGGCAGCGGCGGGAGGGGCGGCACCCGGCCGGTCACAGCGCCCCCTGGTCCCGCAGCGCGGCGATCCGGTCCTCCGAGAGGCCGAGCCCGGCCAGGATCTCCTCGGTGTCCGCGCCGTGGGGGCGGCCCGCCCACCGGATTCCGCCGGGGGTCTCCGAGAGCCGGAAGAGGACGTTCTGCATCCGCAGCGGCCCCAGCTCCGGGTCGTCGATCTCCGCGAGGGTGCCCAGCGCCCGGTACTGCGGGTCCTCCATCACCTCCCGCACGTCCTGGATCGGCGCGACGGCCGCCTCCGCCTTCTCGAAGGCGTCCAGCACCTCGTCGCGGCCGTGCCGGGAGATCCAGTGGCCGACCGCCGCGTCCAGCTCCTCGGTGTGCTCGGCGCGGGCGGCGCCCGAGCCGAACCAGGGCTCCTCGATCAGCTCCGGGCGGCCCACCAGGCGCATCACCCGCTCCGCGACGGACTGGGCGGAGGTGGAGACCGCGACCCAGTGGCCGTCGGCGGTGCGGTAGGTGTTGCGCGGGGCGTTGTTGCGGGAGCGGTTGCCGGTGCGCGGCTGGACGTAGCCGAGCTGGTCGTACCAGAGGGGGTGCGGGCCCAGCACGGTGAGGATCGGTTCGATGATCGCCAGGTCCACCACCTGCCCCGCGCCCGTCTTCTCCCGTCCGGCCAGCGCCGCCATCACCGCGTACGCCGTCGCCAGCGCCGCGATGGAGTCCGCGAGCCCGAAGGGCGGCAGCGTCGGCGGCCCGTCCGGCTCCCCGGTGATCGCCGCGAAGCCGCTCATCGCCTCGGCCAGCGTCCCGAAACCGGGGCGGTGGGCGTACGGCCCGAACTGGCCGAAGCCGGTGACCCGGGCCAGCACCAGACGCGGGTTGACGGCGTGCAGCTCCTCGGGGCCCAGGCCCCAGCGCTCCAGAGTCCCGGGCCGGAAGTTCTCGATGATCACATCCGTCTCGGCGGCCAGCCGGAGCAGCACGTCCCGGCCGCCGGGGGCGGACAGGTCGAGGGTCAGGGTGCGCTTGTTGCGGCCGAGCAGCTTCCACCACAGGCCGATCCCGTCCTTGGCGGGCCCGTGCCCGCGCGAGGGGTCCGGCTTGCGGGGGTGCTCGACCTTGATCACGTCGGCCCCGAAGTCCCCCAGCACGGTGGCGGCGAGGGGGCCGGCGAAGAGGGTGGCGAGGTCGATGACCCGCAGCCCGGTCAGCGGTCCAGCGGCGGTGGTGGTGGTCATGACGCCTCGATCTCGCCGCGGTAGGGCATGGACGTGGACGCGCCGGGTTTCTGCACGCAGAGCGCGGCGGCCGAGGAGGCGAACGCCACGGCCCCGGCCACCGGCCGCCCCTCGCCGAGGGCCACGGCCAGCGCGCCGACGAAGGTGTCCCCGGCCCCGGTGGTGTCGACGGCGGTCACCGGAGGGGCCTCGAAGAGCACCGGCTCACCGCCCCGGGCCGCGTACAGGCACCCCTTCGCGCCCAGGGTGATGAGCACCTCGGGCACCTTCCGCAGCAGGATCTGGGCGGCGGCGTGCGGCTCGTCCTGCCCGGACAGCTCGGCGGCCTCGTGCTCGTTGGGCACCAACAGGTCGATGTGGTCGAAGAGTTCGTCGGGCAGCGGCTGGACGGGGGAGGGGGTGAGGATGGTCCGTACGCCCTGTGCGTGAGCGGCGCGGGCCCCCTCGACGACGGCGGACAGGGGGAGTTCGAGCTGCATCAGCAGCAGTTCGGAGGCGGCGATCGCCGCGATCTCCCCGCGCCCGAGCGCGGCGACGGACCCGTTCGCGCCGGGGACCACCACGATCGCGTTGGAACCGGTGTCGTCCACCACGATGTGGGCGGTGCCGCTGGGGCCCTCGGCGGTGTGCAGCAGGTCGGTGTCCACCCCCGCGTGTTCGAGGGCGTCCCGCAGGCGCGCCCCGTACGCGTCGTTCCCGACCGCGCCGATCATCATCACCTCCCCGCCCGCGCGGGCGGCGGCGACGGCCTGGTTGGCGCCCTTGCCGCCGGGAACCGTCCGGAACTCCCGTCCGGTGACGGTCTCGCCGCGCCCGGGGGCGCGGGCCGTGTAGGCGACGAGGTCCATGTTGGTGCTGCCGAGCACGGCGATGCGGGTCATGGGCGCAGAGCCTCCTGGTGGGTCAGTGCGGCGAGGGTGTCGAAACCGGTCCGGTCGAAACCGGGTACGGAGGTGGCGAGCCGGTTCTTCAGCGGCGCCGTCCACCGCTCGGGCAGGACCTCCGGCCCGCCCGCCAGCAGTCCGGCGAGGGAGCCGGCGCTCGCCCCGTTCGAGTCGGTGTCCCAGCCGCCGGAGACCGCGTTCCCGATGGACCGGGTGAAGTCGCCGTCGGCGTGGGTGAGGGCGGCGGCCAGCAGCGCGGCGTTGGGCAGCACGTGCACCCAGTGGTGGGTGCCGGCGTAGGCGGCGTGCAACCGGTCCACGACGGCGTCGAACTCCCCTTCCGCGCGGGCGGCCCCGATGCCGAGGCGGACCGCGCGGGCGTACCGGGAGTGCGGCGGCACCACCCGCAGCCCGGCGGCCAGGCAACCGTGCACATCGCTCTCGCCCCCGGCCGCGACGGCGAGCGCGGCGGCGGTGAACATCGCGCCGTACACCCCGTTGCCGGTGTGGGTGAGGACCGCGTCGCGGTGGGCCTGGGCGGCGGCCCCGGCCGGATCGCCGGGATGGGTCCAGCCGTGCACGTCGGCCCGGATCTGCGCGCCGATCCACTCGCGGAAGGGGTTGCGGCGGAGAGCGGTCCCCGGCGGTTCGACGCCGGCCAGGAGGTTGCCGTACGCGATGCGCTCGGCGGTGAAGGTGCGTCCGGCCGGAAGCTCGTCCAGCCAGAGCCGGGCCAGGTCGGCGGTGGTGAAAGTGCGCCCGTGCCGCTGGAGCAGCAGCAGGGTGAGCAAAGGGTGGTTGAGGTCGTCGTCCTCCGGCATGCCGTCGATGTTCTCGGCGAGCGAGGTGGGGGCCGAGCGGCGGTTCCAGGGGTGGGCGGCGAGCAGTTCGGCGGGCACGCCGCGCGCGGTGAACCAGGTGGCCAGCGGCCAGTTGCCGGTGGCGCGGGCCAGGGCGCGGATGCCGTCCAGGGGCAGCTTCTCGACCGGTTTGCCGAGCAGGCAGCCCGCCGCCCGGCCGAGCCAGGCCGCGTGCAGCCGGTCGCGGTCGGCGAGGGGGGCGCTGTCCACCGGCCCCGGCCAGTGCGGGCAGGCGGCCATGATCTCGTCCAGCCCGGTCGGCTCGTCCGCCGCCGACGGCGAATCCAGCAGGGCGAGTTCGTCGAGGAGCCGTTCGGCCAGGGCGCGCAGGCGCGGCGGTGCGGGCGGCTCGGACGCGCCCGCCCGCTCGGGGGCGGGGGCGCCCCCGGCCGCGTACCACCGCTCCGCGATCTGCCGGGCGTCCCGGCCGTCCTGCTCGGCCTGCCGCAGCTCGTGCCCGACCAGGTCCTCGGGCTGCACCCAGGTGAGGCGGACGTTCACCGCTCACCGGCCAGCGCGGTGAACGCCTCCTCGTGGGCCCGGCGGCGTTCCAGGTCCCGGGCGAAGACCTCCCGCGCCACCCCGGCCAGGGCCCGTGCCGGGGCCTCCAGGTCCAGCCGGCTCGCCCGGGCCACCGCGGACGCCCAGTCGGCCGGGACCTCGCCGCCCAGCGCCCCCGCGATCGCGCCGCTCATCGTCGCGATGGAGTCGCAGTCGCGGCCGTAGTTCACCGAACCCAGCACGGTGCGCCGGTAGTCGCCGCCGCCCACCAGCAACATCCCCAGCGCGATGGGCAGCTCCTCGATGGCGTGCAGCCGGGAGGGGCGGCGCGCCCCGAGCAGAGGGCTGCGGTAGTCGGGTCCGACCGTGTCGAACGGCTCGACGGCGGCCCGCAGCGGAACGAGCGCGGACTCGAAGCCGTCGTGGAGCGCGGCGACGTCGCAGACCGCCTCGATCGCGGACCGGGTGCCGTCCTTGGCCAGGGCCAGGGCGGCGTCGATCACCGTCTCGGGGGTCGCGCCCGGGTGGCAGGCGGCGGCGACGGCGGCGGCGAAGACCCCGGCGGCCTCCCGTCCGTACGACGACTGGTGCGGTGCGGCGACCTCCAGCGCCTCGGCGTACGCGGCCTCCGGGCGGCCCGCGTTGACCAGGCCGACCGGGGCCATGTACATCGCCGCCCCGCAGTTGACGATGTTGCCCGCACCGGCCTCCCGCGGGTCCACGTGTCCGTAGTGCAGGCGGGCCACGAGCCACTTCTCCGCCAGGAAGATCCGCTGGAGCGGCGGCGCCTCGGTCTCCAGCTCCGGGATCCAGCGCGGCGCGAGCAGATCCGGGACGAGGTGGTCCGCGACGGCGTACGCGTCGAGGTGGTCGCGGACCTTGTCGTACACGCGGATCAGGGCATGGGTCATCAGGGTGTCGTCGGTGACGTGCCCGTCGCCCTTGTGGTACGGGGCGAGGGGGCGCGCGGTCCGCCAGTCCTCGCCGTGCCAGGGGCCGACGATCCCGGTCACCCGGCCGCCGTGGCGTTCGGCGATCTGCTCGGGGGTCCAGCCCTCGACCGGGCCGCCGAGCGCGTCGCCGACGGCGGCGCCGACGAGGGCCCGGGTGAAGCGTTCATCGAGTCCGGGGGTGGTGGGGGAGTGGGTCGGGAGCGAGGGGGCGGGCGCGGCCGCCGCGGCCGTGGTGGGCGTCATGTCGGAATTGTCCACCCGGGGTGGCCGGTTCCACGGCTGCCAGCAGCCCGGCGAGTTCGATCAGATCCGTGCCGGCGAACCGGGGCAGGGCGCACCCCGCGAGCGTCCGGCACGCCTCGCGCCAGCCCGCCGGTACGGCGGAGACCGAGCCGATCGCCCCGGTCAGGGCCCCGGCCAGGGCGGGCGCGGAGTCCGCGACCCGGGAGAGGCAGGCGGCGGCCGGGAGCGCCTGGGCGATCTCGCCCCGGGCGGCGGTGGTGAGGGCGAGGGCGACGGGGACGGTCTCGGCCGCCGCGATCCCGTAGCTGTAGACGTGGTCCACGATCTGGTGCTCCACCACCGGGACCAGGGCGAACGCCCCGGCCGGCTCGTCCGCGAACTCCCGGGCCAGCCGGACGGCGTGCACGGCGTTGCGGGCGATCTCGGTGCCCTCGGGGAGCCGGTCGAGGGCGGCGTTCACCACGGCGTCCACGTCCGCCCCGGCCAGCGCGACGGCGATCGCGGCGGCCATCGCCCGCGCCCCGTGCACCCCGTCGCCGTCCTGGGTGTAGCGGGCGTCGAACTCGGCGAGCGCGGCGGCCTCCTCCGGATCGCCCGGATGGACCACGGCGAGCACGGCGGCCCGGACGCAGGCGGCGTCGTCGAAGTAGTGCGGGTTGTCGTGGCCGGTGGCGGGCGGCCGCAGCCCGGCGGCCAGGTTGCCGAGCCCGGCCCGCACCGAGATCCGGGCCCGCAGCGGGAGGACCGCCGCCTCCACCTCGGGGGCCCGGGCGCTGGCGGCGGCGACGGTGGCGGCGAGCGCGTTCCAGGCCCGGTCCACCGCGTCCCGCATCCGCCGGCCGCAGGGGAGGCCCGCCCCGTCGTCGGCCGCCGCCAGCACCGTGCGGGCGGCGAACGCGGCCCACTCGGCGTCGTCGGACGGGCCGAGCCGCAGCGGCTCGGGCGGCTGGTTGAGGGCGATGGGCACCGGGAGCGTGGTGGTGGCGTTCTGCTCGGCGAAGGTGTCCAGCTCCCGGGTGAGCCGCCGCGTCCACTCGGGCATCCGGGCGGCCCGGTGCCGGGCGGCGGGCCACCCGGCGGCGTCCCCCGCCGCGAGCCCGAGCAGCAGCCCCTCGATCCGGGCCCGGCGGGAGGGGACGGGCGCGGCGGGACGGGCCGCGTCGGATGCGGTCGCGGCGCCGACGGCGGCGGCCCCGCCCGTGCCGCTCGGGCCCCCGGCGCGCCCCGCCGTCTCCCGCGCGGCCGTGGCCGCCGTCTCTCCCGAGGGCGTCGCCGGGCGCCCTCCGGTCGCTCCGCGCACGGCCGGGGCCGGGGGCGCGCTCGTGGCGGTCGCCGCGGCCCGGCCGCTTCCGCCCCTTCCCTCGGTCCTCGTCATCGCCGCTCCTCCCGTACGGAGGTGAGAGAGGACGCCGCGGACGCTCGGGGCCGTACGGCCGAAGGCTCCGGGAAGCCGCCTCCCCGCTCCCGGGCGGCCCCCGCCGGGACGGGCGCCTCCGGGGCCTCCGGGGCCTCCGGGCCCTCGGGGGGCTCGGGGGGCTCGGGGCGCTCCGCGGTACCGGGGCCCTCCAGGGTCTCCGGGTCCTCCAGGGTCTCTGGGTCCTCCGGGTCCTCCGGGGTCAGCAGTTCCGCGATGTCCAGCACGTGGTAGCCGCGCATCGAGGGCAGGCAGCTGCCCCGGACCGGGCCGATCGCGCTCGCCCACTCCGGTGGGACGGCGCCCTCCCCGTGCAGCGCCCCGGCGAGCGCCCCGGCCACCGCCGCAGTCGTGTCCGCGTCCCGGCCCATGTTGACGGCCGTCAGCACCGCCGTCCGGAAGTCCCCGCGCGCCGCCGTGAACGCCCCGAACGCCAGACCCACCGCCTCCGGCGCCAGGTCCGTCCACGGGTAGCCGGCGATCACCACCGCCGAGCGCACCGCCCGCTCCATCGTGAGCCGGTCGGGGTAGGGCCGCTGGGCCGCCGCGACCGCCCGGCGCAGCGACCGGGCCGTCCAGGAGTCCATCGGGACCACCGAGAGCGCGGCCGCGATCACCGAGGCGAGGCCCGAGCCGACCATGGCCGCCGCCACGCCGGCCGCCACCGCCTGGCCCCCGTAGATCCCCTCGCCCTCGTGGCTGACCCGGCCGTCCACCGCGACCAGCCGGGCCGCCTCGGCGGGACGACCCGCCGCGAAGACCCCGAAGGGGGCCGCCCGCATGGCCAGCCCGTCGCTCCAGGCGTGCCGGTGCTGGGCCGAGATCGGGGCGGCCAGCCCCCGGCGCAGGTTCTCCAGCGTGCCGCGCTCGCTGAACCCCGCACCCCGGAACGGCCCCTCGTCCAGGTCGGCGATCCAGTGGTGCCAGGCCCGCTCCACGTGGGACACGGTGAGCGCCGAGCCGTGCCGCGCCAGCAGCAGCCCGGAGAAGATCGCGTACTCCGTGTCGTCGGTGCCCGCCGGGTCGTCGTCCACGAAGCCCTCGATCCGGCCCCAGCGGCGGCGGATCTCGGAGGGTCGCAGATTCTCCGCCGGGGCGCCGAGCGCGTCCCCGACCGCCAGCCCCAGCAGCGCGCCCCTGGCCCGCTCCCTGCCGGCCGCCGTGCTCTTCGTACCGCCGTTCACCGCGTCGCCGTTCATCGCGCCGCCCTTCCGCTCGTCCGGCGGGACCGGGTCCGAGCCCGGAGCGGCCTCCGCGTCCGGGGCCGGGTCCGTCTCCGGGTCCTGTCCGCATCTGTGCCACGCGGCGGGCGGAGCGAGGCGGAGAACACGCGGAAAGGGGCCGGGTGGATGACGGCCGGGGTAGCTGAGGCTCACCTTTCTTCGCAGGTCAGAAGGGGTATAGGGCAGCCTTGCCTTGCTGGCGGCGGGCACCCGGACGGCGTAGTTTGGACTTTGTCGAAAGTTGTACGCAAGGGGAAACGGTGGGGCGGCAACCCCCCGTTCGCGAGGGGAGAGGCACGCCGTGGCCATCATCGAGACCGACGCCGTCCTGCACGAAGCGCACCGGGACAACCACACGCACCGGGATGTGAACGGCGGCTGGCTGCGCCCCGCCGTCTTCGGCGCCATGGACGGCCTGGTCTCCAACCTCGCCCTGATGACCGGCGTGGCGGGCGGCGCGGTCTCCCAGCAGACCATCGTGATCACCGGCCTCGCCGGGCTCGCCGCCGGGGCCTTCTCCATGGCGGCGGGCGAATACACCTCCGTCGCCTCCCAGCGCGAACTGGTCGAGGCGGAGCTGGACGTCGAGCGGTGCGAACTCCGCAAGCACCCCAAGGACGAGATGGCGGAGCTGGCCGCCCTCTACGAGTCCCGGGGCGTCGACGCCCCGCTGGCCCGCGAGGTCGCCCGCCAGCTGTCGCGCGACCCCGAGCAGGCGCTGGAGATCCACGCCCGCGAGGAGCTGGGCATCGACCCGGGCGACCTGCCCTCCCCGCTGGTGGCCGCCGTCTCCTCCTTCGGTGCTTTCGCCCTGGGCGCCCTGCTTCCCGTCCTGCCCTACCTCCTCGGTGCGAGCGCTCTGTGGCCCGCCGTCCTCCTGGCCCTGGTCGGACTCTTCGCCTGCGGCGCGGTCGTGGCCCGGGTGACGGCCCGCAGCTGGTGGTTCAGCGGACTGCGGCAGCTCGCCCTCGGCGGGGCGGCGGCGGCGATCACGTACGGCCTGGGCACCCTGTTCGGTGTGGCGGCCGGCTGATCGCGGCACGGCCGCCGCGGGCCGGCCCGGCCCCGTGAGCGGCGGGGCCGGGCCGCCCGAACGGCGCAACCGCCCCGCACCCCGTGTGACGTACGTCGTGGCGCCCGCCCCTGGGCGGGACGGGCCCGGCGACCGTAAAATGAGACGCTATACAGCGCTACACATAAGTAGCCGTTACCCGGTGGTTTCGTTTCCTCGGCCGCCGGGCAAGAGCCGTAAGCACCGCAGGCAACGACGCCTGCTCTCTGCGACTCCCCGGGCGCCGATCGTTCCGACAGCGACCCCCTCCTGGTACGTCCGGTCACCTCTGGTCACCCAGTCGTCCCCGAACCCCATGATGTCCGCATGTTGGAACGAGCCTTCCGCTTCCTGAGAAGCGCCCCATCATGTAGCCTGCACCAAATTTCGCAGAGGGC
Source organism: Streptomyces sp. NPDC017448 (assembly GCF_044330565.1). Classification (NCBI taxonomy): domain Bacteria; kingdom Bacillati; phylum Actinomycetota; class Actinomycetes; order Kitasatosporales; family Streptomycetaceae; genus Streptomyces; species Streptomyces sp. NPDC017448. The sequence continues at coordinate 279,443 of NZ_JBIRLM010000004.1, forward strand.
CAACGTCGTCCCTCGGCACCGCACATGCCACGACGACGACGGGAGAGCCGATGCGTATCGACGCCTGGTCGCCCATGGACGGTCGCCCCGCCCAGCAGGGGATGTACGACCCCCGTAACGAGCACGACGCCTGCGGCGTCGGGTTCGTGGCCACTCTGACCGGTGTGGCCAGCCATGAGCTGGTCGAGCAGGCGCTGACCGTGCTGCGCAACCTCGAACACCGCGGCGCCACCGGATCCGAGCCCGACTCCGGCGACGGCGCCGGAATCCTCTGCCAGGTCCCCGACGCCTTCCTGCGCGCCGAGACCCCTTTCGAGCTTCCCGAGGCGGGTTCGTACGCCGTCGGTATCGCCTTCCTGCCCGCCGACGGCTCCACCGAGGCCGTCCGCACGATCGAGGCCATCGCCGCCGAGGAGGGCCTGACGGTCCTCGGCTGGCGCGAGGTCCCGGTCGCCCCCGCCCTGCTCGGCAACGGCGCCCGCGCCACCATGCCCGAGTTCCGCCAGGTCTTCGTCGCCGACGGCGAGTCCAGCGGCATCGTCCTGGACCGCAAGGCGTTCGTTCTGCGCAAGCGCGCCGAGCGGGAGGCCGGGGTGTACTTCCCCTCGCTCTCCGCCCGCACCATCGTCTACAAGGGCATGCTCACCACCGGGCAGCTGGAGCCGTTCTTCCCGGACCTCTCCGACCGCCGCTTCGCCTCCACGGTCGCGCTGGTCCACTCCCGCTTCTCCACCAACACCTTCCCCAGCTGGCCGCTGGCCCACCCGTACCGCTTCGTCGCGCACAACGGCGAGATCAACACGGTCAAGGGCAACCGCAACTGGATGAAGGCCCGCGAGTCCCAGCTCGCCTCCGACCTCTTCGGCCCGGACCGGCTCGACCGGATCTTCCCCGTCTGCACCCCGGACGCCTCCGACTCGGCCTCCTTCGACGAGGTCCTGGAGCTGCTCCACCTCGGCGGGCGCTCGCTGCCGCACGCGGTGCTGATGATGGTCCCCGAGGCGTGGGAGAGCCCCGAATCCAAGAACGCCATGGATCCGGCCCGGCGCGCGTTCTACCAGTACCACGCCACGATGATGGAGCCCTGGGACGGCCCGGCCTGCGTCACCTTCACCGACGGCGTCCAGGTCGGCGCGGTCCTCGACCGCAACGGTCTGCGCCCCGGCCGCTACTGGGTCACCGACGACGGCCTCGTCGTGCTCTCCTCCGAGGTCGGCGTCCTGGACATCGACCCGGCGAAGGTCGTCCGCAAGGGCCGCCTCCAGCCCGGCCGGATGTTCCTCGTGGACACCGCCGAGCGGCGCATCATCGAGGACGACGAGATCAAGGCGTCCCTCGCCGCCGAGCAGCCGTACCAGGAGTGGCTGGAGGCCGGCGAGATCGAGCTGAGCGATCTGCCCGACCGCGAGCACATCGTGCACACCCACGCCTCGGTCACCCGCCGCCAGCAGACCTTCGGCTACACCGAGGAGGAGCTGCGCGTCATCCTCGCGCCGATGGCCCGCACCGCCGGCGAACCGCTCGGCTCCATGGGCACCGACTCGCCGATCGCCGCGCTCTCCGAACGGCCCCGGCTCCTCTTCGACTACTTCACCCAGCTCTTCGCCCAGGTCACCAACCCGCCGCTGGACGCCATCCGCGAGGAACTGGTCACCTCGCTGCGCTCCTCGCTCGGCCCCCAGGGCAACATCCTGGAGCCGAACGCCGCCACCTGCCGCAGTGTCACGCTGCCGTTCCCGGTGATCGACAACGACGAGCTCGCCAAGCTGATACACATCAACGCCGACGGCGACATGCCGGGCATGAAGGCCGCCACCCTCGCCGGCCTCTACCGGGTCGGCGGCGGCGGCGACGCCCTGGCCGCCCGGATCGAGGAGATCCGCGCCGAGGTCGACGCCGCCATCGAGGACGGCGCCCGCCTGATCGTCCTCTCCGACCGGCACTCCGACGCCGAGCACGCGCCGATCCCCTCGCTGCTGCTCACCTCCGCCGTCCACCACCACCTCATCCGCACCAAGCAGCGCACCCAGGTGGGCCTGCTGGTCGAGGCCGGGGACGTCCGCGAGGTCCACCACGTCGCCCTGCTCATCGGCTACGGCGCCGCCGCCGTCAACCCCTACCTCGCCATGGAGTCGGTCGAGGACCTGGTCCGCGCCGGCACCTTCATCGAGAACACCGACGCCGAGCAGGCCATCCGGAACCTGATCCACGCGCTCGGCAAGGGCGTCCTGAAGGTCATGTCCAAGATGGGCATCTCCACCGTCGCCTCCTACCGTGGCGCCCAGGTCTTCGAGGCGGTCGGCCTCGACGAGGAGTTCGTCGCCACCTACTTCAACGGCACCGCCACCAAGATCGGCGGCGCCGGCCTGGACGTCATCGCCAAGGAGGTCGCCGCCCGGCACACCAAGGCGTACCCCGCCTCCGGCATCGCGGCATCCCACCGCGCCCTGGAGATCGGCGGCGAGTACCAGTGGCGGCGCGAGGGTGAACCGCACCTGTTCGACCCGGAGACGGTCTTCCGCCTCCAGCACGCCACCCGCAACCGGCGCTACGACATCTTCAAGCAGTACACGGCACGGGTGAACGAGCAGTCCGAGCGCCTCATGACGCTCCGCGGCCTCTTCGGCTTCGACTCCGGCCGCGAGCCGGTCCCCGTCGACGAGGTCGAGCCCGCCTCCGAGATCGTCAAGCGGTTCTCCACCGGCGCCATGTCGTACGGCTCCATCTCCCGCGAGGCCCACGAGACGCTCGCCATCGCGATGAACCGGCTCGGCGGCAAGTCCAACACCGGCGAGGGCGGCGAGGACCCGGAGCGCCTGTACGACCCGGAGCGCCGCTCCTCCATCAAGCAGGTCGCCTCCGGCCGCTTCGGCGTCACCAGCGAGTACCTGGTCAACGCCGACGACATCCAGATCAAGATGGCCCAGGGCGCCAAGCCCGGCGAAGGCGGCCAGCTGCCCGGCCACAAGGTCTACCCCTGGGTCGCCAAGACGCGTCACTCGACGCCCGGCGTCGGCCTCATCTCACCGCCGCCGCACCACGACATCTACTCCATCGAAGACCTCGCGCAGCTCATCCACGACCTGAAGAACGCCAACCCGCAGGCCCGCATCCACGTGAAGCTGGTCTCCGAGGTCGGCGTCGGCACGGTCGCCGCCGGTGTCTCCAAGGCCCACGCCGACGTCGTCCTCATCTCCGGCCACGACGGCGGAACGGGCGCCTCCCCGCTCACCTCCCTCAAGCACGCGGGCGGCCCCTGGGAGCTGGGCCTCGCCGAGACCCAGCAGACCCTGCTGCTCAACGGCCTGCGCGACCGCATCGTCGTGCAGACCGACGGCCAGCTCAAGACCGGCCGCGACGTCGTCATCGCCGCCCTCCTGGGCGCCGAGGAGTTCGGTTTCGCGACCGCGCCGCTCGTCGTCTCCGGCTGCGTCATGATGCGCGTCTGCCACCTGGACACCTGCCCGGTCGGCATCGCCACCCAGAACCCGGTCCTGCGCGACCGCTTCTCCGGCAAGGCCGAGTACGTCGTCAACTTCTTCGAGTTCATCGCCGAAGAGGTCCGCGAACTCCTCGCCGAACTGGGCTTCCGCTCCATCGAGGAGGCCGTCGGCCACGCCGAACTCCTCGACACCGACCGGGCGATCACCCACTGGAAGGCGCAGGGCCTCGACCTCGCCCCGCTCTTCCACGTGCCCGACCTGCCCGAGGGCGCGGTCCGCCACCGCATCGCCGAGCAGGACCACGGCCTGGCCAAGGCGCTCGACAACCAGCTGGTCAAGCTGGCCGCCGACGCCCTCGGAGCGGCCGGCCCCGAGGCGGCCCAGCCGGTCCGCGCCCAGGTCGCGATCCGCAACATCAACCGGACCGTCGGCACCATGCTCGGCCACGAGGTGACCAAGAAGTTCGGCGGTGCGGGCCTGCCCGAGAACACCATCGACATCACCTTCACCGGCTCGGCCGGCCAGTCCTTCGGCGCGTTCCTGCCGCGCGGGATCACCCTGCGCCTGGAGGGCGACGCCAACGACTACGTCGGCAAGGGCCTCTCCGGCGGCCGGGTCGTCGTCCGCCCGGACCGGGGCGCCGACCACCTCGCCGAGTACTCCACCATCGCCGGCAACACCATCGGCTACGGTGCGACCGGCGGCGAGATCTTCCTCCGCGGCAGCACCGGCGAACGCTTCTGCGTCCGCAACTCCGGGGCGCTCGTCGTCTCCGAGGGCGTCGGCGACCACGGCTGCGAGTACATGACCGGCGGCCACGCCGTCGTCCTCGGCGCGACCGGCCGCAACTTCGCCGCCGGCATGTCGGGCGGGATCGCCTACGTCATCGACCTGGACCGCGACAACGTCAACGTCGGCAACCTCGGCGCCGTCGAGGAGCTGGACGACACCGACAGGGAGTGGCTGCACGACGTCGTGCGCCGCCACCACGAGGAGACCGGCTCCACCGTCGCGGAGAAGCTCCTCGCCGAGTGGGAGACCGCCGCGTCCCGCTTCAGCAAGATCATCCCGTCCACGTACAAGGCAGTGCTCGCCGCCAAGGACGCCGCTGAGCTCGCCGGTCTCTCCGAACAGGAGACCACCGAGAAGATGATGGAGGCGGCGACCCATGGCTGACCCCAAGGGCTTCCTGACCACCGGACGCGAGGTCGCGAAGACCCGCCCCGTGGCCGAGCGCGTCAAGGACTGGAACGAGGTCTACGTTCCGGGCTCGCTGCTCCCGATCATCAGCAAGCAGGCCGGCCGCTGCATGGACTGCGGCATCCCGTTCTGCCACAACGGCTGCCCGCTCGGAAACCTCATCCCCGAGTGGAACGACTACGCCTACCGCGAGGACTGGACCGCCGCCTCCGAGCGGCTGCACGCCACGAACAACTTCCCGGAGTTCACCGGGCGGCTGTGTCCGGCCCCCTGCGAGTCGGCGTGCGTGCTCGGCATCAACCAGCCCGCCGTCACCATCAAGAACGTCGAGGTCTCCATCATCGACAAGGCGTGGGAGAGCGGCGACGTCACCCCGCAGCCGCCCGAGCGCCTCTCCGGCAAGACCGTCGCCGTCGTCGGCTCCGGTCCGGCGGGACTCGCCGCCGCCCAGCAGCTGACCCGGGCCGGCCACACCGTCGTCGTCTACGAGCGAGCGGACCGCATCGGGGGCCTCCTCCGGTACGGCATCCCCGAGTTCAAGATGGAGAAGTCCCACATCAACCGGCGCATCGAGCAGATGCGGCTGGAGGGCACCAAGTTCCGTACGGGGGTGGAGATCGGCCGGGACATCGACGCCGCCAAGCTCCGCCGCCGCTACGACGCGGTCGTCATCGCGGCCGGCGCCACCGTCTCCCGCGACCTGCCGGTCCCCGGCCGCGAGCTGAACGGCGTCCACTTCGCGATGGAGTACCTGCCCCTCGCCAACAAGGTGCAGGAGGGCGACCTGACCGTCGCCCCGATCCACGCCGGCGGCAAGCACGTCGTCGTCATCGGCGGCGGCGACACCGGCGCCGACTGCGTGGGCACCGCGCACCGCCAGGGCGCCGCCTCCGTCACCCAGCTGGAGATCATGCCGAAGCCGGGCGAGGAGCGGAGCGCCGGCCAGCCCTGGCCGACCTTCCCCATGCTCTACAAGGTCACCTCCGCGCACGAGGAGGGCGGCGAGCGGGTCTACTCCGTCTCCACCACCCGCTTCGAGGGCGACGAGGACGGCAACGTCCAGGCCCTCCACCTGGTGGAGGTCGAGTTCAAGGACGGTAAGCTGGAGCAGAAGCCCGGTACGGAGCGGCGCATCCCCGCGCAGCTCGTCACCCTCGCCATGGGCTTCACCGGAACCGACCAGTCCAACGGTCTGGTCCAGCAGTTCGGCCTGGAGCTCGACCAGCGCGGCAACGTCGCCCGCGACGAGCACTACGCGACCAACGTCGACGGCGTCTTCGTCGCCGGTGACGCCGGACGCGGCCAGTCGCTGATCGTCTGGGCGATCGCGGAGGGCCGCTCCGCCGCCCGCGGAGTGGACCGCTTCCTGACCGGGACCAGCGCCCTGCCGGCCCCGATCCGCCCGACGGACCGGTCCCTGCTGGTCTGAGCACCACCTCCGGGTTCCCCCGGGCCCACGCGGCCCGGAGGGAGCCCCCACCACACGTCCCGTACAACGGCGTACGGAACTGAACGCGGCGCCTGCCCGTCCCCGACCGGACACCAGCGGGCGCCGTGGCGCGTCCGGAGCCGGTACGGGCCCGGCGGAACACTTTCCCCCGGGCCCGTACCGGCTCCGTCCTCAGCCGCCCGTCAGCGCCGAGGTCTTCAGCGCCACCGCCACCGCGAACAGCCCCAGCAGCACCAGTCCGCCCGCGAGCTGGACCGGCCACGCCCGCAGCTTCGCCGGGGCGAAGGCGAGCCCGGACGTCACCAGCGCCCCGGTCAGCAGCCCGCCCAGGTGCCCCTGCCACGAGGTGAACGCGGCCGAGATCAGCATCCAGATCAGGAATCCGGCCATGAAGCGGTTGACCGCCGCCATGTCGTGGCCGAGCCGCCGGTGGACGACCCAGTACGCGGCGGCCAGCCCGAAGACCGCACCCGACGCGCCGACCGTCGAGGTGTCCGGCGCCAGCAGGTACACCAGGACCGAACCGCCCACCGCCGACAGCAGGTACAGCGCCAGATAGCGGGCCCGGCCCAGCTGCCCCTCCACCGCCCGCCCGATGTTCCAGAGCGTGAACATGTTGAACACCAGGTGCATCACCCCGAACGAGGCGTCCGGCGGCATGTGCAGGAAGGCCCCGGTCACCAGCCGGTACCACTCGCCGTCCGCGATGCCCGTCAGCTCGTACCCGGGGAAGGTGTCGCCCCGGTAGTAGTAGACCTCGCCGTCCGGGCCGGTCAGCGCCGCCCCGAGCACCGCGAACCGGTCCACGATCTCCGGCCGGACCACCTCGCCGACGTAGGCCAGCACGTTGAGCGCCATCAGCACGTACGTCACCGTCGGCGCCGTCGCCCGGGACACCGCCCCGCCGAAGACCGTACGGGCCTGCCGCACCGAGCGCTGCCCCTCCTTCACGCACTCCACGCACTGGTGGCCGACCGACGCCTCCCGCATGCAGTCCGGGCAGATGTAGCGGTCGCAACGGGTGCAGCGGACATACGTCTCGGCGGACGGATGGCGGTAACACGCGGGGGCGGCGGCCTCCATGGCCGGCTCCTTCACTGGGGGTGGGCAACGGGGCCGGTGGGGGCGGCGGCGATCAAGATAGCGAACCGGTGCGACGGCCCGGGGGGCCGGGGTGGCCCGGCGGGTGGCCTACGCTCGTGGTCCGCGCGGCGCGGAACGGGGTCGCCGCGCACGACGACCACCACGCGGACCCGGCCCCGGGGCCGGAACGGGGACCACCGCATGACCGTACGCACCCTGCGCGCCGCCGACCGCGCCCCCGTCCCCTGGAAGAACGGCGGCGGGACCGTCCGGGAGATCGCTACCGGCCCCGCGTCCGCGGGGACCGGCGCCTTCGACTGGCGCGTCAGCCTCGCGGACGTCACCGCCGACGGCCCGTTCTCCGTCTTCCCCGGCGTGGACCGCGTCCTGACCGTGGTCGAGGGCGCGGGCATGGACCTCGTCGTGGGCGGCGAGCACCACATCGTGGACGAGCCCCTGTGGCCCCACGGCTTCCCCGGCGACCTGCCCACCGAGGGCTTCCTGCTGGGCGGCCCGGTCCTCAACCTCAACGTCATGTACCGCAGGGCCCGTACGCGGGCGGAGACCGCCGTCGTCTGCGGCACGGTCCGCCTGCTCCTCCCGGAGGGCGGCGCGGTGCTGGCCGTCTCCCTGGACGACGGCGCGGAGCTGGAGGGGGCGGGCGTCCGGCTGGACCGCTACGACGCGGTGCTGGCGACCGGGGCGTCGCCCGGGGTGCTGCGGACCATGGGCCGGGCGGCGCTGATCACGCTCTCGCCCGTGTGACCGCCCGGCCGGCGCGGGAAAGATATCCGGCTGACGGGCCGCCCGCCGCGGGATACGGTCACCCGCATGCCCGAACACGTCTCCGAACCCGCAGCGATCCGCCGTTACACCGCCGCCGACGAGGACGCGGCGGTGGACGTCTGGTCCCGTGCCGGCCGTGCGGCCCACCCCTTCATCCCCGGCGAGGGCGAGGGCGAGCGGGCCCGCAAGATGCGCGAGATCTACCTCGTCCACGCCGAGAACTGGGTCGCCGAGGCGGACGGCCGGGTGGTGGCCCTCCTGGGCCTCCTGGACGCCGAGATCGGCGGCCTCTTCGTGGCCCCGGAGGCCCAGGGCACCGGGGTGGGCCGCCGCCTGGTCGACCACGCGGCGGCGCTGCACGGCTCCTTGGCCCTGGACGTGTACGAGAAGAACACCGGGGCCCGGAGCTTCTACGCCCGGATGGGGTTCGTGGAGGAGAGCCGCCGCGTCGACGAGGAGTACGACGAGGTCATGCTGAGGCTCACCCGGCCGGCTCCGGAGGGCCGGGGCTGAAGGCGACGCGCCGGTGAGGGCGTGCGGCCCGGCGCATCCGTCCGCCCCTCGCGGTCCCATACCCGACAGGAGATGTCGGGTATCCGGTGTTTCCTGGCTTCATGACGTCTTCACCGACCACGCCCGCACCGGTCTCCTGGGACGGTTTCGCCGCCGCCGAACCCGATTTCGCCGACACCGTGCAGCGGCGCTTCCGCCTCTACAAGCACCACGTCCTCGCCACGCTGCGGAAGGACGGCTCGCCCCGGGTCACCGGCCTGGAGGCCGACTTCCGCTTCGGTGAGCTGCTGCTCGGGATGATGCCGAACTCCCGCAAGGCCCTGGACCTGCGGCGCGACCCGCGCTTCGCGCTCCAGGCCAACCCGGGCCCCGACGCCGAGATGAACGACGGCGACGTGCGCGTCAGCGGCCGGGCCGTGGAGATCACCGACCCGGCGGTCATCGCCCGCTTCATCGAGGAGGCGGCTCCACCGGAGCCCTTCCACCTCTTCCGCGCGGAGCTGACCGAGGTGGTCCGCACCGGGCTCGACGGGGAGGCGCTGGTCATCCGGTCCTGGCGGCCGGGCGGGCCTCTGCGCACCGTACGGCGGACCGGTGACGACGCCCCGGCGGTCGAGGTGTCCTGACGGGCTGGGGGCGGGCCCCCCGGCGCGGGGCGGGCGGACGCGGTCCCGGAGGCCCGGCCCGTCCGCCCGTCTCCGGCCGCCCGCACCCGCCCCGGGACGCCTCCCGTACGCCCCCGGTCGGCGAAGATTCCCTCTCCGGCCGCGTGGCGCGCCCCTCCGCCGGAAGGAAGGACGTGCTACTGTTGTCCGCGTTGCAGTTTTGGTACCCATGAACTTTATGTGCGCCTGACGGGAATGCTTCCTCAGGCGCTTTATTGTTTTCCGGCTTTCTCCGGATGGGGCTCAATGCGGCGACTTGGAATTCGTAAAGTGCGGATTTCCGGCACTGCACCTGTTTTAGGAGAATGATATGGCCACCGGCACCGTGAAGTGGTTCAACGCGGAAAAGGGCTTCGGCTTCATCGAGCAGGACGGCGGCGGCGCCGACGTCTTCGCCCACTACTCCAACATCAACGCCTCCGGCTTCCGCGAGCTGCAGGAGGGCCAGAAGGTCTCCTTCGACGTCACGCAGGGCCAGAAGGGCCCGCAGGCCGAGAACATCGTCCCGGTCTGATCACCGGACGCGTACCTCGCTGACCGGGGCCCGCACCTCACGGTGCGGGCCCCGGTTTGTGCTGTCCGAGCAACGATCCCGTTGCACCCATCCGTTTCTGTGCGCACATCCTGGGGGCGCACACGACGGCCGGACCAGCACACCCCGCAGTCAACCCATTCGGCAGTTGCCCAGGAATCTCCCCAGGAGGGCAATTCCGCATGACCAGCTCCGAACGCCAGGACCGCACCCCCCGCTCGCGCCCGGCCCGTGGCCGCGGCCAGAGCACCCAGACCCCGCCGAACGGCCGGGGCGGCGCCCCCCGCTCCCGCGCCCAGGGCGGTTCCCGGAACCAGGGCGGCTCCAAGGCCCCGGCCCGTCGTCGCGCCACGCCGCCGCAGGGCGAATTCGCCCTGCCGGAGACCGTGACCCCCGCGCTGCCCGCCGTCGACGCCTTCGCCGACCTCGACATGCCCGCCGCGCTGCTGAAGACCCTCGCCGCGCAGGGCGTCACCGAGCCGTTCCCCATCCAGGGCGCGACCCTGCCGAACTCGCTGGCCGGCCGGGACATCCTCGGGCGGGGCCGCACCGGTTCCGGCAAGACGCTCGCCTTCGGCCTCGCGCTGCTGGCCCGCACCGCCGGCCGCCGCGCCGAGCCGCGCGCCCCGCTCGCCATGGTCCTCGTCCCCACCCGTGAACTGGCCCAGCAGGTCACCGACGCGCTGACCCCGTACGCGACCGCAGTGAACCTGCGGCTCGCCACCGTCGTCGGCGGCATGTCGATCACCAAGCAGTCCGCCACCCTGCGGCGCGGCGCCGAAGTCCTCGTCGCCACCCCGGGCCGGCTCAAGGACCTCATCGAGCGCGGCGACTGCCGCCTGGACGAGGTCTCCATCACCGTCCTCGACGAGGCCGACCAGATGGCCGACATGGGCTTCATGCCGCAGGTCGTCGCCCTGCTCAAGCAGGTCGAGCCGGACGGCCAGCGGATGCTGTTCTCCGCGACCCTGGACAAGAACATCGACCGGCTCGTGAAGATGTTCCTCACCGACCCGGTCGTGCACTCCGTCGACCCGTCCGCCGGCGCGGTCACCACCATGGAGCACCACGTGCTCCACGTGCTCGACGAGACCGACAAGAAGGCCGTCGCCACGAAGATCGCCGCCCGCGAGGGCCGGGTGATCATGTTCGTCGACACCAAGCGCGCCGCCGACCGCTTCGCCAAGCGGCTGCTCGCCAGCGGTGTGCGGGCGGCCGCCCTGCACGGCGGGCGCTCGCAGCCGCAGCGCAACCGGACGCTGGACCAGTTCAAGAACGGGCAGGTCACCGCGCTCGTCGCGACCAACGTCGCGGCCCGCGGCATCCACGTCGACGACCTCGACCTGGTCGTCAACGTGGACCCGCCGACCGACCACAAGGATTACCTCCACCGCGGTGGGCGCACGGCGCGCGCCGGGGAGTCCGGCAGCGTCGTCACGCTGGTGCTGCCGGAGGAGAAGCGCGAGATGACCCGGCTGATGCAGGACGCGGGCATCGCGCCCCGCACCACGCGGGTCACGTCGAGCGACGCGGAGCTGAGCCGGATCACCGGGGCCCGCGAGCCCTCGGGCGTCGCGATCGTGATCGAGGTGCCGCAGCCGACTCCGCCGAAGCAGCGGACGCGGACGGGCGGCCCGGCCGGCTCCTCGGGCGGCGGAGCGGCACGCTCCGGCAGCCGGGGACGGGGACGACGGGGATCGGGCGCGGGCGCCGGCGGCGGGGCGGCCGCCGGTGGGCGTACGGCCGGTGGCACGGGCCGTGCGGCCGGGGGCGCGGGGCGCTCCGCCGGCACCGCGCGTTCGGGTGCGGCGCCGCGGGGGCGCCGGGCGGCCTGACGGCCCCCACGCACCGCCGCCCGGCGCCCCCCCCGCCGGGCCACCGCACCGACCGTCCGACGGGTGAGGGCCGGGGCAGGGGGCAGAGCCCCGCGCCCCGGGAGGGGCGCATCGGCCGCCGGGCGAGGGGCGCTCGTCCCCGCCCGCCGACCGGGTCCGGGGCGACCGGCGGCCCCCGCCGACGCCCCGCGTATATCCGGTGGCACGGCCCGGGCGGCCGCGGCGAGGATCGCCCCATGCACCCCTTCCTGACGACCGACCGGCTCCTCCTGCGCCCGGTCACGCCCGACGACGCCCCCGACCTCTTCGCCCTCGACAACGACCCCGAGGTCATGCGGTACATCAACGGCGGGCGGCCGACGAGCCGCGAGGACATCCGGGACCGGACCCTGCCGCGGCTCCTCCACACCTACCCGTGCACCGGAACCCGCGGCTACTGGGCCGCTCAGCGCCAGGACACCGGCGCGTTCCTGGGGTGGTGGGAACTCCGGCCGCTGGACGACCACGACCCCGCCGTCGTCGAACTGGGCTACCGGCTGAACCGCGCCGCCTGGGGTCGCGGATACGCCACCGAAGGCGCGCGGGCCCTGGTGGACAAGGGGTTCACCGACCTCGGCGTCCGGCGGGTCACCGCGAACACCATGGCGGTCAACACGGGGTCGCGCCGCGTGATGGAGAAGACGGGGCTGACCTTCCTGCGCGCCTACACCGACGAGTGGCCGGAGGTCATCGAGGGCTCCGAGCACGGCGAGGTCGAGTACGAACTCACCCGGGAGGCATGGGAGGGGCGGGCGGCACGGGAGGCGTGAGAGGCCGGGGCGGCGAGGAGGGCGGCGGGTGCGCGGGCCGCGGGGCGCGGTCGGCGGCGGGCGGGCCTGCCGCCTCCTCCAGCAGGGCCGCGACCTCGCCGTGCCCCGTGTGCTGGTCCACGCCCGCCATCGGCGCCCCGTCCCGGAGCACCTCCACGGCGATCGTCTCCTCGCCGTCCCGCCGCTCCCGCCGCGTCACCGTCTCGATGCCGGAGCCGTAGCCCTCCTCCAGCCGCCGCCGCAACTCCCGCTCCGCGTCGAGCGCGGCGATGCGCCGGGCCTCGGCCAACGCCAGGGCCACCACGGCCTCCTGGCCCCCCGCGCCGTGCGCGAGCAGCGCCCTCACCGTGCGGGCGGACCCCCGCTGCGCGCCCAGCACCAGCATCGCCTCGCCCTGCGGGCCCGGCAGCAGCGGGTCCGCGCCCCCGGCCAGGAGCGCCTCGACCGTGGAGGCGTGCCCCAGGCCGACCGCCCACCGCAGCGCCGTGAAACCGAACTCCTCGCGCAGGTCCGGCCGCGCCCCGGCGGACAGCAGGGCCCGCACCACCTCCGTGTGCCCGCCGCACGCCGCCCCGCACAGCGGGAGGTCGCCCGCCTCGTGGCCGCTCGCCCGGTCGGGGTCGGCCCCCGCCGCGAGCAGCAGCCGCACCGTGCCGGGGAGGTCCTGGACCGAGGCCAGGTAGAGCGCGGTCGTGCCCTCCTCGTCGCTCGCCTCGGCGGACACGCCCGCCCGCAGTGCCCGTACGACCGCGTCCTCACCCTCGTACAGCGCGTCGAACAGGCTTGGTTCATCCCTGATCGGCTCGTTCGTCATGCTTCGACCCTACGGCGGGCCGCCGACGACGCCCCTGGTCAGGTGTCGCACTCCAGGCGTGTGCGGCACAGGCCGCACCGCGCGCCGAACCGGCCCCGGACGGGCACCCGGATGCGCTGGTGGCAGGTGGGGCAGGGGAAGGAGACCCGCAACTCCGGGCCGCCGGTCTCGAAGGCGTAGGGAACGCTCGGATCGGGAACGGCCCCGGGGTGCTCCCGGGCGTACCGCCGGTCCTTGGCGTAGCGGCGGCGGCCCGCCCAGCCGGCGGCGGACAGCGGCGGCCGGCGCAGATCGCGCACCGCCCGCTCCCGCCCCTCGGCGTACGCGGTGTACGCCTGCGGGCTGGTGAACCAGGGGGAGGGGTCCTCGCCGAAGGCGAACGCCCGTTTGGCCAGGACGTACCCGAACTCCTCCGGGGTCAGGTAGCCGAGCTTCTGGCGGGAGGCGGCGTCCTCCCGGAACGCGTCCAGCAGCAGCCACCCGGCCCCGAGGTAGGCGGTGGTGGTGTCGGTCAGGATCTCGTTGGCGCGGGTGCCGGGGAACTCCAGGCCGAGCCGGTGCAGCAGCACATGGGCGACCTCGTGCGCGAGCGCCGCCCCGACGTCCCGGCGGTGGGTGCGGAAGCGGTCGTTCAGCTCGATGAAGTACTCGGGGCCCGCGGTGAGTTCCACGCTCGCCGCGTGCTCCATCGCCCGGAAGGCGACGATCGGGCGGGCGTCGGGCAGGCGGAAGTGCTGGACCAGGGCGCGCGCCACCCGCTGGGCTCCCAGATGCAGGTCGTCCTGGTCGGCGAAGGCCGCGTCGGCGGGCGCGAGGCTGGTGGCGTAGGCGTGGACGCCGTCCGCGGAGAGCCGCCGGTAGAGCGCGGTGATGGCGGAGCGGACCGTGGCCAGGTGCGGAAAGCCGTGGACGACGGGTGCGCCCGGAGGGCGGTTCGCCACGTCGGGCCCCCTCGGCGACGGTCGACTCCGTGACGTCGGCCTCCTGGCGGCCGACGGACCTCCACTGTATGCCGGGGCGGTGCGGCGGTGGGATGAGCGGGGCGGTGCGGCGGCGGGGGAGCGGGCCGGGGCGGCGCCGGAGGCGGGCGGGGAGCGGCCCGACACCCCTGGCTGAAAGGTGTGGCCGGAAAGTGCCTCTTGTAGCAGCGGTCACGCGGTACCGATAATCGGAGTGTTCTTGTCAGGTGCATGACTTGTCCGGTGCTGTGCCGGAGGGCGTCACCGGACCGGGACACGCGTGCCGGACCACGCCACCCACAGCACTCCGCCACGCACGCGCACGCTCCGTACTCCCGCTCCGACGTGCGACGCTCGTCCCTCCGTACGGGGCTCCGGACGGGCGTCCCCGCCCACAGCCCCGTACGGGGTTCCCTGCACGGCGGCGCGGCGCGGCAACCCCCACGACGACCCCCCACACCACATCCCCCCACGACCCCCCACGAAAGAAGGCATCCGTGAAGCTTCCGAGCGTGCTGAAAAGGTGCTCCGTCGCCGTAGCCGCCGTCGCCCTCGCGACCGTCGGCCTCCAGCCCGCCTCCGCGGCCCCTCAGCCGATCGTCGGCGGAGAACGTGCCGAACAGGGCGAGTTCCCCTTCATGGTCCGGCTCTCCATGGGCTGCGGCGGCGCCCTCTACACCCAGGACACCGTCCTCACCGCCGCCCACTGCCTGGACGGTTCGGGCGACGACACCTCGATCACCGCCACCGGCGGCGTCGCCGACCTCGAGTCGCCCGACGCCGTCGAGGTCCGCTCCACCAAGGTCCTCCAGGCCCCCGGCTACAACGGCACCGGCAAGGACTGGGCGCTGGTCAAGCTCGCCCGGCCCATCGACCAGCCCACCCTGAAGATCGCCACCGACGACACCTACGACCAGGGCACCTTCACCGTCGCGGGCTGGGGCGCCGACCGCGAGGGCGGCAGCCAGCAGCGCCACCTGCTGAAGGCCGAGGTCCCCTTCGTCTCCGACGCCGACTGCCGGAGCGCCTACAGCAACCTCGTCCCCGGCGAGGAGCTGTGCGCCGGCCTCCTCGACACCGGTGGCGTCGACAGCTGCCAGGGCGACTCCGGCGGCCCGATGTTCCGCAAGGACGACTCCGACGAGTGGATCCAGGTCGGCATCGTCAGCTGGGGCCAGGGCTGCGCCCGCCCCGGCTACCCGGGCGTCTACACCGAGGTCTCGCACTTCGCGGCGGACATCGCCGCCGCGGCCGACTCCCTCTGACCCGCTCGGACCGCCCGCCCCGCCCCACGCGGGGCGGCCGGCCGGCCCCGCCCCCGGCCCGTCCGGCCGAGGCCGGTCAGCTGTGAACAGCCCCGGGGGCGCCCGCGACCACGGGCGTCCCCGGCCCCAGTTCCACCCGCGGCTCGCCCGCCTCCTCCAGCTCCAGCACCCACACCTCGTTGGCGCCCTCGCGGAGCACCGGCCCCGGTACGTACAGGGTCCGCTGCGGGCCCACCGACCAGTAGCGGCCCAGGCAGAAGCCGTTCACCCAGACGAACCCACGCGTCCAGCCCGGCAGTTCGAGCCCCGCGTGATCGACGTCCGCCGCACCCCCGACCGTGAACACCCCCCGGAACAGCCCCGTCGCCCCCGGGCCCTCCGGTACCGGCCCGAACGGCACCGCCGCCACCGCGTCCGCCGCCTCGAACGCGTCGAGCCGCAACCCCCGGGCCCGCACCCCGTGCAGATACTGACGCTCGTGCAGCACCCCGCCGGTGAGACCCTTCGGCTCGCCCAGGCGCGGTCCGTAGTTGACCCGGCCCAGCGACTCCACCCACAGCTCGACCTCCGCCGGGCCCGCCACCGGCTCCGGCAGCGTCCCGCACTCCTCGGTCAGCACCCCGGCCCGGACCCCGTCCACCGAGACCACCGCCCGGTCCCGCAGCCCCGAGACCCCCAGCGGGTACGCCTGCCGCGGCCCCGGCACCGCCACCCGGTAGCGCACCAGGCCCCGGTCCACGCCCAGCTCCTCGAAGGTCGGCGGCACCCCCGACTCCGTCTCCGGATCGCCCAGCGCCTCCAGCACCTCCCCGAGCCCGGCCCACTCCGCCAACTCCACCCGCACCGGACCGGGCAGCCCCACCGGCTCCGGCGGCAGCGCGGGCAACGGCCCCTCGGCGTACTCCTGCAGCACCTTCCGGAAGAGCCGGAACTTCTCCGTCGCCCGCCCGTACTCGTCCACCGGCGCGTCGTAGTCGTACGACGTCACCGTCGGCTGGAACGCCCCGTCCTGCAACGGGCCGGAACGGTTCGCCCCCGCCCACCCCCCGAAGTTCGTCCCCCCGTGCGCCATGTAGACGTTCACCGACGCCCCGCACTCCAGGATCTCCCGCAGCGCCCCCGCCGCCTGCTCCGGATCCCGGCGCACCGGCTCGGCCCCCCAGTGGTCGAACCAGCCGCACCAGAACTCCATGCACATCAACGGGCCCTTCGGCTGGTGCCGGCGCAGCACCTCGAACCCCTCCCGCGCCCCGGACCCGAAGTTCGCCGTCGCCAGGAGCCCCGGCACCGAACCACCGGTCAGCATGTGGTCCTCCGGGCCGTCCGACGTGAACAGGGGAACCGTCACCCCGCACTGCCGCAACAACCCTGCCAGCCACTCCAGATACACCGTGTCGCTGCCGTAACTGCCGTACTCGTTCTCCGCCTGGACCAGGACCACCGGCCCGCCCCGGGACACCTGCCGCTGCACCACCTGCGGCAGCAGCTCGCGGAACCACCGCTCCACCACCGCCCGGTAGGCCGCGTCCCGGGTGCGCACCCGCCGCCCGAACCGGCCCGTCACCCACGCCGGGAGGCCGCCGTTCTCCCACTCGGCGCAGATGTACGGACCCGGCCGCACGATCGCCCACAGCCCCGCCCGCGCCACCGCGTCCAGGAACCGGCCGAGCGCCCCCACGTTCCGGACCTCGCCCTCCCGGGGCTCGTGCAGATTCCACGGGACGTACGTCTCGACGCAGTTCAGCCCCATCGCGGCGAGCATCGCGAGCCGGTGCTCCCACTGCTCCTCGTGCACCCGGAAGTAGTGCAGGGCGCCCGACAGCAGCCGTACGGGCTTCCCGTCGAACCGGAAGCAGTCGTCGCCCACGGTGAAGTCGGTCATGGTGCTCGTACGCTCCTGTGCTCGGCCGCACCCGCGGCCCTCGGTCCAGTGGTAGTGGTCCGATCACTGTCGCCCCTGGCGCGCACCGGGTCCATGGACAAAGATCGCAGTTGATTGGACGCAGCGGACCGGCCGGGTCCGGGCCGCAGGAGACAAGGCCGGGCGTGGTCCGCAGGAAGGAAGGGGCAGGGAACGCGATGTACCACACCTGGATGCGCTTCTTCACCCCGAGCCCGCTCCACCACCGCCTCGGCCTCGTCTGCCTCGGCGTCGGCCTCCAGCACGGGGCGCTGCCCACCGTGGGCCCCCGCACCCTCGACCACCACGTCGCCGTGATCGTCCACTCCGGCACCGGCTGGTTCAAGGGCCCCGACGGCCGCCGCACCCCGGTCACCGGCCCCAGCCTCATCTGGCTGACCCCCGGCACCCCCCACCACTACGGCGCCGACCCGGGCACCGGATGGGACGAGAGTTTCGTCGACTTCACCGGGCCCGCCACCACCACATACACCGAACTCGGCTACATCGAGCCCGACCGCCCCCTCGTCCCGCTCTCCGACACCGCCGCGCCGCGCGCCGCCGTCGGACGCATGGTGCGCGCCGCCCGGCGCGGCAACCCGCTGCTGGAGGTGGAGACCGGCGCCGCCGTCCACGAACTCCTCGTCTCCCTGCGCCGCGCCCGCGCGGACATCGGTCCGGACGGTGACCCGGTGCTCCGGGCGCTGGCCCGCGACGCCTACCTGCCGCTCACCGTCGCCGAGCACGCCGCCCGGCACGGCATGACGGCCGCCGAGCTGCGCACCGCCGTACGGCGCGGGGCCGGCTGCAGCCCCAAGGACTACCTGCTCGGCATCCGGCTGGGCCGGGCCAAGGAACTCCTCGCCGCCACCGACCTGCCGGTCGCCGCCGTGGCCCGCCGCGTCGGCTACGACGATCCGGCCTACTTCTCCCGCCTCTTCGCCCGCCGGGTCGGCGCCGCCCCCGTCCGCTTCCGCGAACAACAGGGCCGCACCGTGCCCGGCGGCTGGAGCGACCGGGTGCCCGATCCCGACGATCCGCCGACGATCACCGCCTGAAGGCGGCGGTCTAAGCTCGCTGACCATGAGTACGAGCGAGATCGACGCCTCCGTCCAGACCGAGCTGAACCGCTTGCGCGAGAGCATCGACAACATCGACGCCGCCGTCGTCCACATGCTGGCCGAGCGGTTCAAGGCCACCCAGCAGGTCGGCCGCCTCAAGGCGGACCACAAGCTGCCGCCCGCCGACCCCGCCCGCGAGACCCGCCAGATCGCCCGGCTCCGGCAGTTGGCGCAGAGCGCGAACCTGGACCCGGCGTTCGCCGAGAAGCTGCTGAACTTCATCATCGCCGAGGTGATCCGCCACCACGAGCGCATCGCCGAGGAGACGGAGAACGGCGCCGGGGCCTGAGAAGGCGCCGGGGCCCGTTCTCCCGGGCCCCGGCCCCGTCCGTCAGGACGACGGGTGCGAGGGGCCCGCGGGGCGCCGCGACGGCTGCGGCAGCGCCCGCCCCCGCCCGTCGAGCCGGTCGTACGCCCCCGGGGAGGCGGCCCGGTCGTACGCCCCCGGGGAGGGGGCCGTTCCCGCCGGGTACGCGGTCGTTCCCCGGTACGCGGCAGCCCCCGCGGGCGGGGCCGCTCCCGGATACGCGGCCCCGTGGCCCTCGGGCCGGGCGACGGCCGGGGGCCGGGGGGCCTCCGGGGCCGCGGTGGCCGCGGTGGCCGTCCACTCGCCCTCGCCGAGCACGAGGACCGGGTCGAACATCACCACGACGGCCGCCAGGAGCAGGAACGAGAGGGGCCCGGCCATCATCGGCAGCATGATCGAGAACGCGGTGTCGCCGGCGGGCGGCTGGGCGCCGTGGTACTCGTGCAGCCGCACCGAGAGGCCGCTCATCCCCGTGTAGTGCATGCCGGTGACGGCGACGCCCATCACCAGGGACGCGCCGAGGCTCGGCAGGAACCCCTTGACCGACACGGCGGCCCACAGGGCCGCGGTCGCGGCGGCGACCGCGATCAGGACGGAGAGCGTGACGGCCACCGGGCTGTACTCCAACCGCCCGTTCATCCGCATGCCCGCCATGCCGATGTAGTGCATGCCCGCCACCCCGAACCCGGTGGTCAGCCCCGCCGTCAGCAGCGCCGCCCGGGTCGCGCCCCGGTAACCGACGATGAAGACGCCCACGCCGACCACCGCGATCGCGACCACGAGGCTCAGGACCGTCTGCCGGAGGTCGTAGGAGATCGGCGTCTCCGCCACGTGGAAGCCCATCATGGCGACGAAGTGCATCGTCCAGATGCCCGAGCCGATGGCGGCCGCGCCCAGCGCGAGCCAACCGGGCTTCCAGGAGGAGTCGTTGCGCAGGGAGCGGATGGTGCACCGCAGCCCCAGCGCGCTGCCCAGGCAGGCCATCACGTAGGCCGCCAAGGGGGTCACGGCGCCGTAGTTGAAGCCGTCGATGGTGCCGTGCATGGGCAGGCCGCTCCTTGGCATAAGGAAAAGAGGGAGGAAGGGGACGCGGTGTGACCATAGAGTCGACTTTTCCCTTGGCCAAATCCGATCGGAATGGATGTGACCAAAAGGGGCTAAAACACTTTAACTGGCGGTTAATTAAGGGTAAAACGGGTCGACAACCCCTGTGATCAAGACGGCTGAGACATGTATCGGCTTCCGTGATCGACACGCTCCGTAACACCCCGCTCCCATGGCATCCGGAACAGGGCTCCCCCCTCCCGGGGAGCGGCCCGGGGTGCGGCCCGGAAGCGGAGCCCTTGGCCCCGGTCAGCCCTGCGAGAACCCCGCTGCGCCCCCCGCCCCCCGTACGGCAGCATGGGGCCATGTCCGTACTGACGCGCGACGAAGCGCAGACCCGAGCCCGATTCCTCGACGTGGAGCGGTACACGATCGCCCTCGACCTCACCACCGGCGAGGAGACCTTCGACTCCCGCACCGCCATCCGGTTCACCGCCCGCGCGGCCGGAGACACCTTCGTCGAGGTCAAGCCCGCCGCCCTGCGCTCGATCAGCCTCGACGGACAGCCGCTGGACCCCGCCCTCCTCGACGGCAACCGCTACCCCCTCACCGGCCTCGCCGCCGGCCCCCACGAACTGCGCGTCGACGCCGCGATGCACTACTCCCGCACCGGCGAGGGCATGCACCGCTTCACCGACCCCACCGACGGTGAGACCTACCTCTACACCCAGCTCTTCATGGAGGACGTCCAGCGCGTCTTCGCCGCCTTCGACCAGCCCGACCTCAAGTCCGTCTTCGCCATCGACGTCACCGCCCCCGAAGGGTGGACCGTCCTCGGCAACGGCGTCGCCGAACACACCGGCGGAGGCCACTGGACCATCGCCCCCACCCCGCTCGTCTCCACCTACCTCGTCGCGGTCGCCGCAGGCCCCTGGCACTCGATCACCACCGAACACGCCGGACTGCCCTTCGGCATCCACTGCCGCCGCTCCCTCGCCCCGTACCTGGACGCCGACGCCGACGAGATCCTCGACATCACCCGCGCCTGCTACGACCGCTACCACGAGAAGTTCGACGAGCCCTACCCGTTCGACTCCTACGACCAGGCCTTCGTCCCCGAGTTCAACGCGGGCGCCATGGAGAACCCCGGACTCGTCACCTTCCGCGACGAGTTCGTCTACCGCTCCGCCGTCACCGACACCGAACGCCAGACCCGCGCCATGGTCATCGCCCACGAGATGGCCCACATGTGGTTCGGCGACCTCGTCACCCTGACGTGGTGGGACGACATCTGGCTCAACGAGTCCTTCGCCGAGTACATGGGCTACCAGACCCTCACCGAGGCGACCCGCTTCACCGACAGCTGGGTCGACTTCGGCGTCGCCCGCAAGGGCTGGGGCTACGACGCCGACCAGCGCCCCTCCACCCACCCCGTCGCCCCCGACCCCGAGGCCGTCCCCGACACCGCCTCCGCCCTCCTCAACTTCGACGGCATCAGCTACGCCAAGGGCGCCTCCGCCCTGCGCCAACTCGTCGCCTGGCTCGGCGAGAAGGACTTCCTGGCCGGCATCAACGCCCACTTCGCCCGCCACCGGTTCGCCAACGCCACCCTCGCCGACTTCATCGACAACCTGGCCTCCGCCACCGACCGCGACGTCCACGCCTGGGCCGAGCAGTGGCTGCGCACCACCGGCATCGACACCCTCACCGCCGAGGTCGGCGCCCCCGGCCCCTCCGAGTCCGCCGCCCCCGCCCCGAGCGGCACCGGCCAGTCCTGGACCCTCACCGTCACCCGCGACGGCTCCCGCCCCCACCGCATCGCCGTCGGCGCCTACGACCACGCCCTGAACACCCAGGCGGGCCCCGGCCACCTCGCCCTGCGCGACCGCTTCGAGATCGACGTACCCGGCGACGGCGCCCCCACGGTCCGCCCCGGCCACCGCCCCGCCCTCGTCGTCCTCAACGACGGCGACCTCACCTACGCCAAGATCCGCCCGGACGCCGCCTCCTGGGACACCGTCCTCGCCGGCCTCTCCGGCATCCCCGACGCCCTCACCCGGGCCGTCCTGTGGAACACCGCCCGCGACATGGTCCGCGACGGGGAGCTGGCCCCCGCCGCCTACCTCGCGACCGCCCGCACCCACCTCCCCTACGAGAGCGACCTCGCCCTCGTCCAGGGCGTCCTCACCTTCGCCGCCGGACATATCGCCGACCGCTACGTCGCCCCCCAGGACCGGCCCGCCGCCCTCGCCACGCTCACCGACCTCTGCCGCGACCTCATCCGCCGCACCGAGGACGGATCACAGCCCGGCCTCCGCCTCATCGCCGTACGCCACTTCATCGACGCCGCCACCCAGCCCGACACGCTCCGGACCTGGCTCGACGAAGACACCGTCCACGGCGGACCCGAGCTCGACCCCGAGCTGCGCTGGCGCATCCTCACCCGGCTCGCCGCCCTCGGCGCCACCGACGAGAAGGCCATCGCCGCCGCCCTCGAAGCCGACCCCAGCGCCTCCGGTCGGGAAGGCGCCGCCCGCTGCCGCGCCGCGCTGCCCACCGCCGAGGCCAAGGCCGCCGCCTGGGACGCGCTGTTCACCGACGACACCCTGTCCAACTACCTCTTCACCGCCACCGCCCAGGGCTTCTGGCAGCCCGGCCAGGAAGAGCTGCTCGCCCCGTACGTGCCCCGCTTCTACCCGGACGCGATCGCGCTGGCCGCCCGCCGGGGCCCCGCCATCGCCGAGGCCGCCGGACGCTACGCCTTCCCCGCCTACGCCATCGACGCCGACAGCCTCGCCACCGGCGCCCGAGCCCTGGAGGACCCCGACCTCATCCCCGCCCTGCGCCGCAAGCTCGTCGACCAGCTCGACGACCTCCGCCGCGCCTTCGCCGTACGGACGACCACCGCCAACGGCTGATCCGACGCGCACGGCCGCGGGGAGAGGGCCGGCCCCACCCCGCGGCCGTGCGCACACACGATGCCACGGCATCGACGACCGGCACGCCGGCTCCCGCCCCGCGGCCGGGCGCGCACGCGGTACGGGGGAGCGCACCCGGGGCAGGGCGCCGGGCCCGCCCCCCGGGCCGGGGAACGCACCCGCTCGACGAGCACACCCGGCCGTACGCGGACGGGACCAGCCGACCGCGCTGCCCCCGGCCTCCGGCGCATCGCCCCGGGCGTCGTCCTCGGCCGCCCCCGGGCCCCCGGCGCATCGCTCCGGGCGTCCGCCGCCGCACCCCCCGCCGCGCGCAGACCGGCCACCAGCACCGCCCGGCCTGCCGACACTCCGGTCAGGACCGTCCGCGCCCCCGCAGCAGCCCCGCCGCCCCCGGGTCGGCCGATGCGTAGAGAACCGCCCCCGCCCGCCGGGCCGTCACGAGCCCCCCACGGCGCACCACCACCACCATCACCACCGGCTGCTGCGAGCGACGGTCGGCCCCGACCCCCACCGCGGCCGGCGTCTCCGCGACCGCGTGATCGCGTTCACCGAGCGGATCGAGCGCCCTGATCCCGACCGGCCGCCCCGGCCGCCCCTGCCGCCTCGAAGAACTCCGCCTCCGCCCGGTACAGCGGCCTGCTCACCGGCCGGGCCCCGCCCCGTACGACGGGAGCCCGCCGCACCCCTGTCGACCCGAACTCTTCCGGCCGGGCTCACCCCGCGGCTCCGCACGCCGAGGCCGAGCCCGGGAGCCGTCGTCCGCCCCGCCCTCTGCGACCGGACCCCGCAACCCCGCACTCCGCGCACCCGCCCCCGCACACCCGTCCAGCAATCGCACGCCGATACCACCCCAACCCGCCCCGAACGGGCCACACCACCCACCAGTACCCCTTTCGAGCCCAGATCGTTGGGCTCTTCGGCCGCACCACCCGAAACCCGGGAACAGCCGGCATGCCACCCCACCCGCACGTGAAGGACCGTTCCGCCCATGCCCACCACCCCGCCCCTCGCCGGAGGCGCCACGGGCCCCGCCGCCCTGCGCCCCCTCCTCGACACCGTCCTCGCCGCCCTCCACGACGGCGCCACCCTCCGCGACGGCCCCCTCCCCGCCGGCGGACCCGAGACCGTCGCCCCCCGCACCCGCGCCGCCACCCACCCCCTCCTCCCCGACCACGGCACCGGCCCCCACCACGCCCTCACCACCCTCGTCACCGCACTCGCGGCGGGCGCCGCCGACCCCGCCCACCCCCACTGCACCGCCCACCTCCACACCCCGCCCCTCGCCCTGGCCGCCGCCGCCGACCTCGCCGCCAGCGCCCTCAACCCCTCCATGGACTCCTGGGACCAGGCCCCCGCCGCCTCCACCCTCGAAGCCGACCTCACCGCCGCACTCGCCGCCGAGATCTACCCCCACACCCCCTCACCCGACGCCCTCATCACCACCGGCGGCACCGAGGCCAACCAACTCGCCCTCCTCCTCGCCCGCGAACGCCACGGCCCCGTCCAGACCATCTGCGGCGCCAACGCCCACCACAGCATCGCCCGCGCCGCCTGGCTCCTCGGCCTCCCCGAACCCGTCACCGTCCCCGCCCCCCACGGCACCCTCGACCCCGCCGCCCTCGACGCCGCCCTCACCGAACTCCACCGCCCCCACCTCGTCGTCGCCACCGCCGGAACCACCGACACCGGCGCCATCGACCCCCTCGACACCATCGCCGACCTCTGCACCGCCCACGGCGCCGAACTCCACATCGACGCCGCCTACGGAGGCCCCCTCCTCCTCAGCCCCACCCACCGCACCCTCCTCCACGGCCTCCACCGCGCCCACAGCGTCACCCTCGACCTCCACAAACTCGGCTGGCAGCCCGCCTCCGCCGGACTCCTCGCCGTACCCGACCACCACCACCTCGCCCCCCTCCACCACCACGCCCCCTACCTCAACGCCGACGACGACACCGAAGCCGGCCTCCCCGACCTCCTCGGCCGCTCCCTGCGCACCACCCGCCGCCCCGACGCCCTCAAAATCGCCGTCACCCTCCGCGCACTGGGCCGCGACGGACTCGCCGACCTCGTCGACCGCACCCTCGCCACCGCCCACCACCTCGCCGACCTCGTCACCACCACCCCCGGCCTCGACCTCTACGACCGCCCCACCATCAGCACCGTCCTCTTCCGCCCCACCGGAGCCGACGACCACACCGTCGCCACCATCCGCCGCACCCTCCTCCACCGCGGCCACGCCGTCCTCGGCCGCGCCCGCACCGCGGACCGCCTCTGGTTCAAAGCCACCCTCCTCAACCCCCACACCACCCCCCAGGACCTCCGCGCCCTCCTCGACCTCGTCACCCACGCCACCACCGAACTCCTCACCCACCCCACCGCCACCACCGGCGCACCCCACCCCACGGAAAGCGACACCCCGCGATGACCGACCGGCCCGCCCCCGAACCCGACCAGCCACACGACCTCGTCGGCATCGGCATCGGACCCTTCAACCTCTCCCTCGCCGCCCTCGCCCACGCCATCCCCGCCGCCCCCGGCACCCGACGCCCCCTCGCCGCCACCTTCTACGAACAACGCCCCGCCTTCCACTGGCACCCCGGCCTCCTCCTCGACGGCGCCAGCCTCCAAGTCCCCTTCCTCGCCGACCTCGTCACCCTCGCCGACCCCACCAGCCCCTGGAGCTTCCTCAACTACCTCCGCACCCGCGACCGCCTCTTCCCCTTCTACTTCGCCGAGCGCTTCCACATCCAACGCGCCGAATACGACGCCTACTGCCGCTGGGTCACCGAACAACTCCCCGGACTCCACTTCGGCCACCAGGTGGACGCCGTCCGCTGGAACACCGACCGCGCCCTCTTCGAAGTCGACTTCACCCAACTCGACCGCGACGGCGAAGCCGAAGCCCTCGGCCGCGCCTACGCCCGCCACATCGCCCTCGGCATCGGCACCGAACCCTTCGTCCCCGACCCCCTCAAACCCCTCGCCGAAGCCGAAGGCGTCCCCGTACTCCACTCCGCCGACTACCT
The DNA here is from genome assembly GCF_044330565.1 of Streptomyces sp. NPDC017448. NCBI lineage: Bacteria > Bacillati > Actinomycetota > Actinomycetes > Kitasatosporales > Streptomycetaceae > Streptomyces > Streptomyces sp. NPDC017448. Next base: position 305,137 of record NZ_JBIRLM010000004.1, read on the forward strand.
CCGCCACCGCGACCGCCTCCTCGCCGCCGACCACATCACCGTCATCGGCTCCGGCCAGTCCGGCGCGGAGATCTTCCTCGACCTCCTGCGCGCCCGCCCCGAAGGCGCCGAAAACCTCCACTGGCTCGCCCGCACCCAGGCATTCGCCCCCATGGAGTACTCCAAACTCGGCCTCGAACACTTCACCCCCGACTACAGCCGCTACTTCCACGCCCTCCCCGAAACCGCCCGCGACGAACTCGTCCCCCGCCAGTGGCAACTCCACAAAGGCATCGACGCCGACACCATCGCCGCCATCCACGACGAGCTCTACCGCCGCACCCTCCACGGCGGCTGGCCCGACGCCACCCTCACCCCCGGCGTCCACGTCCGCACCGCCGGCCGACTCGCCGACACCCGCGTCGAACTCCACCTCGAACACACCCAGCAAGGCATCCGCACCCGCCTCGCCACCGACGCCGTCATCCTCGCCACCGGCTACCGCGAACGCCCCCTCGACGCCCTCCTCGGCGGCCTCGCCCCCTACCTCAGCCGCGACGCCTCCCACCGCCCCCGCATCGACGACCAGTACCGACTCGTCCTCGACCCCGCCGTCACCGGACACGTCTACGTACAGAACGCCGAACGCCACACCCACGGCGTCGGCGCCCCCGACCTCGGCCTCGCCGCCTGGCGCAGCGCCACCATCCTCAACAACCTCACCGGCGCCAACCCCTACCCCCTCCCCGAACGCACCGCCTTCACCACCTTCGGCCTCACCCCCCAACCCCCCACCATCCCCACCCAGGCCCAGGCCCCCCACCACCTGACCCGGACCCACTAGAAGGCCCCGGACGACGAACGGCCCGGGCCCCCCAAGGAGACCCGGGCCGAACGAACGGACAGTGCGGCAAGCAGCGCTACGGGAAGACCGGCGCCCCCTCACGCGTCAACCGCCACCCCACCGACGCGAACGCCGCCGGATCCACCGTCCTCTTCTCCCGCACCCAACCGATGATCGTGTTCCGGATCTCGTCCGAATCCGCCCACACCTGCCGCGCACCCGGCACATGCGGGAAATTCCCCCCGCCCGACGCCCGGTAGTTGTTCACCGCCAGCACGAACCGCGCCGCCGGATCGACCGGCTTCCCCTCGAACGACAACCCCACGATCCGCGCCCCCACCGGCTGAGCGATATCGACGTCGTACGTCACCCCCGACACCGCGTCGTAGTTGTAGTCCGGAACCCCGTCCGCATTCGTCAGCTTCCCGGTGTCCACCGGACCCCCCGCCGGCGTCCGCACGTAATACCGCGCCGAATACTCCAGGTAATCCTTCAACTGGGCGCCCGTGATCAACCGCGCCTCCAGCGTGTTCTCGAACGGATACAGCCCCGCCGCATCCCTGATCGTCACATCACCGGCCGGAATCCCCGCCGTACGCGAGAAGCACGACGCCTGCGACAGCACCGGCAGAGCGGCGAACTCCCCGCCCGCCAGCCCCGCCCTCACCGTCTCCGTCTGCACCTGGTTGATCAGATCGATGATCGGCTCGTCCTTCCACGGCGCGTCCGCCGTCGACATCGCCACCACCGACGTACCGATCACCTGATTGACGTACTCCACCACCTTCCGGTGCTCCCGACGCAACAGCGACGTCACCTTCCGGTCCTCCACCACCGTATTGGAGTTCAACACCCGCGAGCCCGCCTTCTCCACCACCCAGCGGCCCCTCTCCCACACCAGATCGAACTCGAACAACGTCAGCCGCTGCCCCCACTTCGCCGGCTCCGAGAGCACCACCCGCTTCCCGGTCTCCCGGTTCGTCACGAAACGCTCGGCGATCTCCACATGCGCGTGCCCCACCAGAATCGCGTCGATCCCCGGCACCTGCTCCGCCACCAGCGCCGCCGCGTTCTCCACGTACGGCAACTGATCACCCCACGACGACGTCCCCGAAGAACCCGAATGCGCCGACACGACCACCACGTCCGCACCCATCGACCGCAGCTTCGGCACCCACTTCGCCGCCTGCTCCTCCAGACCCGGGAACACCATCTTCCCGCCCACGTTCGCCTTGTCCCAGATCGCGACACCGGGATTCGTCAGCCCCAGCACCGCCACCCGCACATCACGCCCGCACGGCGTACGCATCCGCTTGATCACATACGGCGCGAAAGCCGGCCGCAACGTCTTCGCGTCCAAGACGTTCGCCCCCAGCAGCGGGAAATCACACTGCTCCTCGAACTTCCGCAGCACCGGAATGCCGTAATTGAACTCATGATTCCCGAGCGCCGCCGCGTCATAACCGATCGCGTTCATCGCCCGCGCCATCGGATGCACCGGACCGCGCCGCGCCGTGATCGGATCGACCTTCGCGTAGTAATACGACAACTGGGTGCCCTGAATCGTGTCACCCGCGTCGATCAGCAGCGTGTTCCCCCGGCCCTTCTCCCGCCGCACCTCGTCCACCAACGTCGAGATCTTCGCCAGACCCACATCGTTGTGCGCCGAGTCGTCGTACTCCTTGTCCGTGAAGTAGTCCCAGTTGAAGACGTTCCCGTGCAGATCGGTCGTCCCCATCACCGTGAACGAGTACCGCTTCGGCGGACGCCCACGGCCCTGACCGGACCCCTCCGCCTCCACCGCACCCGCCGGAGCCGCGACGGCCCCGCCCGCCATCGCCACACCCGCACCGACGGCGGCCGAACGGCCCAGAAAGTTCCTACGGTCCAACGGCATGTCTTCACTCCTCGTTCAGTAGGGCAACGCGCGTAGATCATGGCCCGGCAGCCACCCCCCACAACACCCCGAACAGGTTTCGATCCGATGACCACCCGACACCCACCCCGACACGCCACCCCCGTGCCACAGTGAACGCATGACCGAAAACCCCGCAACCACCCCCCACCACCCCTACGGAACCCCCACCGCCCCCCACCTCACCGTCCGCGGCGAAGCCCACCTCGAAACCGACCCCGAAATCGCCCACATCACCATCACCCTCACCGCCCGCAACACCGACCGCCGCACCACCCTCGACGACCTCACCCACCGCAACACCACCACCCTCGACCTCATCAAGACCTACGGCGACGCCATCGAAAAACTCGAAACCGGCACCCTCGCCATCCACCCCCAACTCACCCGCCACGGTCGCACCGAACGCATCCGCGCCTACCACGGCAGCGTCCAACTCAACGCCACCCTCAACGACTTCACCGCCCTCGGCGAACTCCTCACCCGCCTCGCCGACCGCGACCTCACCCGCATCGACGGCCCCTGGTGGGCCCTGCGCCCCACCTCACCCGTCCACGCCGACGCCCGCCGCCAAGCCGTCCACGAAGCCCTCCAACGCGCCCGCGCCTACGCCGACGCCCTCGACACCCGCCTCGACGCCCTCCTCGAACTCAACGACGTCGGCACCCAGCACGGCCTCCACACGACCCGCGCCGCCTTCGCCGCCCCCGCCATGCCCTTCGGAGCCGCCGCCGAAACCGCCACCGACACCGCCCCCATCGACCTCGAACCCGTACGCCAGACCGTCGACGCCCAGGTCGAAGCCTCCTTCACCCTCATCCCCCCGAACCTCGGATGAACGCTCATCGGAGCACCCCGCCGCACAATTCAACACTTGTCAATAACCCTTCATGCAAAGGTCGTTGAGGTGTCACGCCGAGCCATCCGCCTACCCGTAGGTAAGGATTAGGCTCGAACCATGCGCCGAGCCAAAATCGTCTGCACCCTAGGACCCGCAACCGACACATACGACCAGATCAAAGCCCTGGTCGAAGCGGGAATGGACATCGCCCGCCTCAACCTCAGCCACGGCAGCTACGCCGAACACCAAGAGCGCTACGACCACGTCCGCAGAGCCTCCGAGGAGGCCGGCCGCAGCGTCGGCATCCTCGCCGACCTTCAAGGCCCGAAGATCCGCCTCGGACGCTTCCGCGAAGGCCCCGTACTCCTTGAACGCGGCGACACCTTCACCATCACCGTCGAACCCCTCGAAGGCGACGGCACCGGCGACATCTGCTCCACCACCTACGACGGCCTCGCCGCCGACGTCACCACCGGCGAACGCATCCTCGTCGACGACGGCCGCGTCACCCTCGAAGTCACCGGCGTCGACGGCCCCCGCGTCCACACCACCGTCATCGAAGGCGGCATGGTCTCCGACAACAAGGGCCTCAACCTCCCCGGCGTCGCCGTCTCCGTCCCCGCCCTCTCCGAAAAGGACATCGACGACCTCCGCTGGGCCCTGCGCACCGGCGCCGACCTCATCGCCCTCAGCTTCGTCCGCACCGGACGCGACATCGACGACGTCCACCGCATCATGGACGAAGAAGGCCGCCGCCTCCCCGTCATCGCCAAAGTCGAAAAACCCCAGGCTGTCGACAACATCGACGACATTGTCGCCGCCTTCGACGGCATCATGGTCGCCCGCGGCGACCTCGGCGTCGAAATGCCCCTGGAACAGGTGCCGATCGTCCAGAAACGCGCCGTCAAACTCGCCAAGCGCAACGCCAAACCGGTCATCGTCGCCACCCAGATGCTCGACTCGATGATCGACAACTCCCGCCCCACCCGCGCCGAAGCCTCCGACGTCGCCAACGCCATCATCGACGGCACCGACGCCGTCATGCTCTCCGGCGAGACCAGCGTCGGCAAATACCCCGTCGAAACCGTCCGCACCATGTCCCGCATCGTCGAGGCCGCCGAGGAAGACCTCCTCGCCAAGGGCCTCCCGCCCCTCACCGAACGCAACAAGCCCCGCACCCAGGGCGGCGCGGTAGCGCGGGCGGCAGCCGAAATGGGGGACTTCCTCGGCGCGAAGTTCCTCGTCGCCTTCACCCAGAGCGGCGACACCGTCAAACGCCTCTCCCGCTACCGCTCACCCATCCCGCTCCTCGCCTTCACCCCCGACGAGGCCACCCGCGCCCAGCTCAACCTCACCTGGGGCGTCGAGACCTTCCTCGGCCCCAAGGTCGACTCCACGGACGCGATGGTCGCCCAGGTCGACGAGGAGCTGCTGCGCATCGGCCGCTGCGAGAAGGGCGACGTCGTGGTCATCACCGCCGGCTCCCCGCCCGGCGTCGCGGGCTCCACCAACCTGGTCCGCGTCCACCACATCGGCGAGGACGACAGCCCGAAGTAGGACGGCTCAGTATTTCGGCCCGACGTGCGCATCCATGAGGGCGACGGATGCCCGTCGGGCTACGGAGATGTTGAACGGATCGCTGCCACGGGCCAAGGTGGTCCACTCCACTCCTACAGCGGTGAGCGTGTCGCCGAAGAGCTTGCGGATGTCGTCGGACTTGTTGGCGAAGAAGTACCGGGGGTATTCGTAGCGCTTGAGTTCACCGCCGACCATGCGCGTGGTCCAGTTGATGATGCGGCAGCCGTCGGAGTGGATGAGGCCGCGGATGAACTCCCAGGGGTGGGCGTCCACGATCTGCTGCTGCCAGGGTTCGAGGGCGATCCGGCGGTCGTGCTTCTTGCCGGGGCCGTGCTGAGGGAAGAGGCACGCAAGGTGTTTCGAGTGGATCTTCACCTGGTGGCACCCCTTCCTGCGAACCCTGCATACAGAGTTCTCGGGAAACACGGCACGCATGGCGCTTTCGCACAGGTCCATGATGCCGGGCCACGAGTCTGCACACGCGACAGAGAGGCTGGGTGTGTGCATAGCCTGGTTCTGGACTATGTGCCCGTCACCCAGGTAGAGGCCGAGAAGGTAGGCGTAAGCAGGACCGTTCAGATCTCCTTCGCATCGCGAGCAGAAGGATCGATGGGCTCCCGGGCATTCGCCGCGCTTCGCGCGATCCGTGTGCTTCCAGTAGCTGATTGTGCCTACGGGTACGTTCAGCTTCCGTGCCACATCCGCGTTTCTGGTGCCGCTCCGGAGCATGGTGAGGGCTCGTTGCTTCACGGCAGGTTCGTGCAAGCTCATGCGATCACGATGGGTCACTCGGTGCGACTCCGTGCAACAAAAAGCGGATGTTCACACGAAGGTGAACATCCGCTTTGGTGGTGCCCGGTGTGGGATTCGAACCCACATGCCCGAAGGCACGGTGGTTTGAGCACCGCGAGTATGACCAGTTCCTCCAACCGGGCAGGTCACGCTGGTCAGAGTGTACCGGGTCCGTACCCGTCGCTACAGCTAGGTAGGCTCTGCGGCAGCAGTTCTGCCCTGGAACAAGGAGCCCCCGTGACCACCCCCGAGTCGCCCCAGCCCGTTGACGCCGCCGACGACGACCAGTCGCACGTCCCGCCGCTGACGACCCGCGTCGTCATCGCCGAGGACGAGGCGCTCATCCGCCTCGACCTCAAGGAGATGCTGGAGGAGGAGGGCTACTCCGTCGTCGGGGAGGCGGGCGACGGGCAGCGGGCCGTCGAGCTGGCTCGCGAGCACCGCCCGGACCTGGTCATCCTGGACGTGAAGATGCCCGTCCTCGACGGCATCTCCGCCGCCGAGAAGATCGCGGGCGAGTCCATCGCCCCCGTCCTCATGCTCACCGCGTTCTCGCAGCGCGAGCTGGTCGAGCGGGCCCGGGACGCCGGGGCCATGGCGTACCTCGTGAAGCCGTTCAGCAAGAGCGACGTGGTGCCGGCCATCGAGATGGCCGTCTCCCGGTTCGCGGAGCTGAAGGCGCTGGAGAGCGAGATCGCGGACCTCTCGCAGCGGCTGGAGACCCGGAAGCTGGTGGACCGGGCGAAGAGCATCCTGCAGACGGATTACGGGCTCTCCGAGCCGGCCGCGTTCCGGTGGATCCAGAAGACGTCGATGGACCGGCGGATGTCGATGCAGCAGCTGGCGGAGGCGCTGATCGCGGACGCCGAGGAGAAGAAGAAGACGGCCGAGTAGCCGCGTACGGACAAGGCGAGAGGCCCGCACCCGGGCGAACCGGGTGCGGGCCTCTCGCGTACGGCGGGGGTGTCAGTCCTCGCCGAGGTACGCCTTGCGGACCGACTCGTCGTGGAGCAGGTCGGAGCCCGCGCCGGAGAGGACGATCTTGCCGACCTCCATGACGTGGCCCTGGTCCGCGAGGGAGAGGGCGGCCTGGGCGTTCTGCTCGACGAGCAGGATCGTGGTGCCCGCCGCCTTGAGCTCGACGATGGTCTCCATGATCTTCTGCATCATGATCGGGGAGAGGCCCATGGAGGGCTCGTCGAGCATGAGCAGTTTGGGCTGGGACATCAGGGCGCGTCCCATGGCGAGCATCTGCTGCTCGCCGCCGGAGAGGGTGCCGGCGGCCTGCTTTCGGCGTTCCCCGAGGATGGGGAAGAGGTCGTAGGCGCGCTGGACGTCCTTCTCGATGCCTGCCTTGTCGTTGCGGAGGTAGGCGCCGAGGAGGAGGTTCTCGGTGATCGTCAGCCGGGGGAAGATGTGGCGTCCCTCGGGGGAGTGGGCGATGCCCAGGGAGACGATCTTGTGGGCGGGGATGTTGGTCAGCGGCTTGCCCTCGAAGAGGATGCGGCCGCCGAGCGGCTTGAGCAGTCCGGAGAGGGTGCGCAGGGTGGTGGTCTTGCCCGCGCCGTTGGTGCCGATGAGGGTGACGACCTGGCCGGCGTCGACGGTGAAGGAGATGCCCTTGACCGCTTCGATCTTGCCGTAGGCGACCCGGAGGTCCTCGACCTCTAGCAGTGCGGTCATCGGGTGCCCTCCTCATCGGTGCCGGTGGGGTCGGCCGGTGTGGTGCCGGTCGTCTTCGCGGGGGCGGTCTTGGCCGGGGCGGCCGTTCCGGCGTGGGCTTCGGCGGCTTCCACTTCGGCGGCCTCCTCGGCGCCGGGGGCGCCTTCGAAGGGGGTGCCGAGGTAGGCGGCGACGACGCGTTCGTCGGCCTGGACGTCGCCGGGGGTGCCTTCGACGAGTTTCTCGCCCTGGACGAGGCAGGCGACCCGGTCGCAGAGGTTGAAGATGAACCGCATGTCGTGCTCGATGACGAGGACGGCGATGCCCTGGTCCCGGATGGCGAAGATGAGCTCTTCGGTGACGCGGGTTTCCTGGGGGTTCATGCCTGCGGTGGGCTCGTCCAGGAGGAGGAGTCCGGGGTCGCTGGCGAGTGCGCGGGCGATTTCCAGCTTGCGCTGGTCTCCGTAGGGGAGGTTGCGCGCGAGGTGGTCGGCCTTGTCCTGGAGTCCGATGAACTCCAGGAGTTCCATGGCGCGTTCGCGGCTGGCGTTTTCTGCCTTGTGGTAGCCGGGGAGGCGCAGGAGGGCCGACCAGAGGCCCTCCTTGGTCCGGGTGTGGCGTCCGACGAGGACGTTCTCCAGGACGGTCATGTTGGCGAAGAGCCGGATGTTCTGGAAGGTGCGGGCGATGCCGGCCTTGGTGACGAGGTGGGGCTTGGGGGGCAGGACGGTGCCCTTGTAGCTGACCTTGCCTTCGGTGGGTATGTAGAGGCCGGTGAGGCAGTTGAAGAAGGTGGTCTTGCCGGCGCCGTTGGGGCCGATGAGACCGACGATCTCGCCGCTGTTGACGGTGAGGTCGACGTCGCGTACGGCGGTGAGTCCGCCGAAGCGCATGGTGACGCCGCTGGCGTCGAGGACCGTGGTGGTGGTCGGGGTGGTGGTTTCGGTGGTCATGTGATCACGCCCCCGCCTTCGTGGTGCCGGCGGTCGTCTGGGTGAGTGGTGCGTCCTCGGACGGGACGTCGAGTTGGCCGGTCTCGTGGAATTCGAGCTGCTTCCTGCGGTCGGCGACGAGGCCTTCGGGGCGGAAGCGCATGAGGAGGATCAGCGCGATGCCGAAGAGGAAGAGCTGGTAGTCCTGCATGAACTGGAGCTTGGCCGGGATGAGGTAGAGCAGGGCCGCGCCGACGAGGGGTCCGCTGAGGGTTCCCATGCCGCCGAGGATGACGGCGGCGAGGAGGAAGGCGGAGTTCGGGGGTACGGAGCCGGCGAACTGGTACTGCTCGGGCGTCACGGTGTAGGAGACGTGGGCCTGGACGGTACCGGCGAGTCCGGCGAGGGTGGCGCCGAGGGCGAAGGCGAGGAGCTTGAGCCGGAAGGCGTTGATGCCCATGGCGGTGGCCGCGGTCTCGTCCTCGCGGATGGCGACCCAGGCGCGGCCGATGCGGGATTCTCCGGAGCGTCGGAAGACCAGGACGACGACGGCGGTGAAGACGAGCATCAGCAGGTAGTAGTTGGCCGACCTGCCGAGGGTGAATCCGGCGATGTCGTGGCTGATGCCGAAGTCGAAGCCGAAGAGGTTGAGGTCGGGGATGCTGGGGATGCCCTGGGAGCCGTTGGTGAGGTCGGGGCCGCTGACGCCGTTGAGGGCGTTGACGGTGAGCCGGAAGATCTCTCCGAAGCCGAGGGTGACGATGGCGAGGTAGTCGCCGCGGAGCCGCAGGGTCGGGGCGCCGATGACGACGCCGAAGACGAGTGATGCGGCGGCGCCGGTGAGGACGGCGGCCCAGAAGGGGAACTGGACGCCGACCGGGGAGAGCGGGGAGCCGGAGACCAGGGCGGCGGCGTAGGCGCCGACGCCGAGGAAGGCGACGTATCCGAGGTCAAGGAGGCCGGCGAGGCCGACGACGACGTTGAGGCCGAGTGCGACGGTCGCGAAGATGAGGATGTTCGCGCCGATGAGGGCGTACTGCTCGTTCTGCTGGGTGAAGGGGAAGCAGAACGCCGCGATGAGGGCGGCGGCCAGGGTGACGTTGCGGTGCTTGGTGGTGAGCCGGGTGATGCGGGAGATGAGCCCGGCCCGGTTGAGCGCGGTGAAGCCGAAGGCGACGCTGATGATGTAGCCGATGAAGAGTTCGGCGTACTCGGTGTCGATTCCGTAGGTGAAGACGTGGAGGGCGACGCCGAAGGCCCCGGCGATGATGAGGATCTCGGCCCAGTTGGGGAGTTCCTTGGGGCGTTCGGGTGCGGGGGCCCGCAGGGTGTTGAGGAAGCGGTCGAGGGTGTTGTGCTTGATGGTGCCGTCGAGTTGCTGGTCGGCCGGGAGGCCGAGGGAGGCGACGAAGGCGATGAGGGCGCCGGCGAGGGCGACCCAGGCGCCGGGTTCCAGGTTGACGACGCCGCCGAGCTTGACGGAGATGGCGCCGACGGCGTAGCCGGTGGTGCCGAGGACGCCGATGGCGGCGAGTCGGACGGGGCTGTTGGCGCCCCCGGGGGTGAGCCAGCGCAGTCCCTTGATCCCGTAGCCGGAGAGGGCGAAGAGGAGGGTGAGGACGGTGCCGACGAGGGTGAGGACCTGAAGGCCGCCGGGGTAGCCGGTGACGGTGAGGTCGCCGGGGAATTCCGCGGTCCAGGTCCAGGCGAGGAAGGTGCCGATGAGGGCGATGGCCGCGCCGGCGGTGGTGAGGTGGCGGGCTGCGGGCACCTTGATGAAGGTGCTGGTGGTGGGCGTGGTGTTGATCGTCATGGTCATCACGCCCGATCCGAGACGCGTTCGCCGAGCAGGCCCTGGGGGCGTACGAGGAGGACGATGATGAGGAGGGCGAAGGCCCATACGTCCTTCCAGGCGCCGCCGCCGAAGAGTTCCATGCCGGGGACTTCGCTCATGTAGCCGGTGGCGAGGGCTTCGGCGATGCCGAGGACGATGCCGCCGAGCATGGCGCCGTAGATGTTGCCGATGCCGCCGAGGACGGCGGCGGTGAAGGCCTTGAGGCCCATGATGAAGCCCATGCGGAAGCCGATCTGGCCGTTCTTGAGCCCGTAGGCGACGGCGGCGACGGCGGCGAACGCGGCGCCGATGGCGAAGGCCATGACGATGATGCGGTCGGTGTTGATGCCCATGAGCTTGGCGGTGTCGGGGTCCTGCGAGGTGGCCTGCATGCCGCGGCCGGCGCGGGTCTTGGAGACGAAGAAGCCGAGGGCGAGCATGCAGAGGGGGGCGACGACGAGGACGAAGATGTCGCCGCGCTGGATGGTGGCGCCGAGGATGTCGAAGGCTTCGCCTTCGAACTGGGGGAAGGAGCGGTCCTTCGTGGCGTTGGGGTACCACATCCATACGGCTTGCTGGAGGGCGAGGGAGAGCCCGATGGCGGTGATGAGGGGGGCCAGGCGTGGTCCGCCGCGCAGGGGCCGGTAGGCGAAGCGTTCGGCGGCCATGCTGATGGCGACGGCGGCTATGACGCCGCCGACGATCATGAGGGGTATCGCGGCGACGAGGGAGAATCCGGACGGAAGCCCGAGGTAGACCGTGAGGGCTCCGAAGCCCCCGATCATGAAGATCTCGCCGTGTGCGAAGTTGATGAGCTGGATGATTCCGTAGACCATCGTGTAACCGATCGCGATGAGACCGTACATCGCGCCGAGGATGAGTCCGTTGGCCAGCTGTTGCGGCAGTTCGTTCACCGCAGGGCCTCCGTGGAGTGGTTCGGATATGGCACCGCGCGGGAGGGCTGGTAGCGCTCCCGCGCGGTCTGGTTGCTGTGTGTGACGGGTGGCGGGGCCGGGGCCGTGCCGGTGGTTACTCGACGGTGCTGCTGAGCTTGGAGACCCACTTGCCGCCGGTGACCTGGTAGGCGGTCATCAGGGTGTTGGTGGTGTCGCCGAACTCGTCGAAGGAGACGGGGCCGGTGACGCCTTCGAACTTGACCTTGTCCATGGCTTCGAGGACCTTGGCGCGGCCGTCGTCGGCCGGGATCTTGCCGTCGTTCTCGGCGGCGACGATCTTGACGGCCTCGATGATGGACCAGGTGGCGTCGTAGGTGCCGCCGCCGTAGGCCTCGTAGGCGTCCTTGTAGCCGGCGGCCTTGTAGTCCGCGATGAACTTCTTGGCGGACTCGAGCTCCTCGACGGGCTTGCCGACGGAGGTGGCGATGTCGCCTTCGGCCTTCTTGTTGAGCTTGATGAAGTCGGCGCTGTACATGCCGTCGCCGCCCATGAGCGGGATCTTGATGCTGTCCTTGATCTGCTGGCTCAGGGGGGCGCCGGCGGGGTACTCGCCGCCGTAGTAGACGGCCTTGGCGCCGGAGCTCTTGACCTTGGTGGCGACGGAGTTGAAGTCGCGGTCCTCGGGGTTGACGTGGTCGGTGCCGACGATCTTGCCGCCGAGCTCGGTGAACGTCGCCTTGAAGGAGGCGGCGAGGCCGGCGCCGTAGGGCTTCTGGTCGTCGATGAGGTAGACGTCCTTGATCTTCGCGGTCTCGAAGAGGTACTTGGCCGCGAAGGCGCCCTGGATCTGGTCGGTGGTGGCGGTGCGGAAGTAGGACGCGTAGGGGCGCTTCTTGTCGCCGGTCTTCCAGTTGTCGCCCTGGGTCAGCTCGGTGCCGGTGTTGGCGGGGGAGACCTGGGTGAGCTTGGCGTCGTTGAGCGGCTTCTGCATCGACTGGGCGACGCCGGAGTTCAGCGGGCCGACGACGCCGAGGACCTCTTTGGTGCCGATGAGCTTGACGGCGTTCTGCTGGCCGACGGAGGGCTGGGCCTGGTCGTCGAGGGCCTGGAGCTTGAAGGTGACGCCGGGGACGGTCTTCTCCTTGTTGGCCGTGTTCACGGCGAGCTCGGCGGAGTTCTTGATGCCGAGGCCCAGGGCGGAGAGGTCGCCGGTCAGGGGGGCGTCGAGGCCGATGACGACCGTCTGGTTGCCGCCGCCGTCGCCGCCGCCGCTCTTGCTGTCGTCGCGCGACCCGCAGGCGGTGAGGGTCAGTGCTCCGGTGGTGAGTACTGAGGTGAGTATGAGCAAAGAACGGTGTCGCACGAAAGGTCCTTTCCCTGGCGCGGCCTCCTCTGCGTGAGGTGCCGTGTCGGTCGCCGGGCCGTACTGGGGTGGTACAGGGCCGTGCAGCAGACGCGCCCGGCGGCGCGGTGACTGGCCGTGACTCTAAGCGCAGCCGGGGGCCATCGGGATGGGTCGGCTGCGGATGTGACTCTCTTGTTATGCCCTTGAGCAAGGCTTGAGCTTCCTGTGAGGACATGTGCCGGTTTCGCCTGGACTGCGAAAGGACCACATGGTGAGAACACGCAGCTCTGCTAAGGGGCTTGAGGTGATCTTGGTGCTGTCACGGGCGGGCCGCCCGGGGCGGGGCCGGCGGGCGCGGCGAGGCGGCCCCGGGGGGTGGCGGCGGCGGGGGAGGCCGGTTTCCGCGGGGCCCGATTGTTACTCTGTGTTACATCGGGCGGTGGGGTGCCGGTGTCGTGGGGGCTGATGTGGCTGCTGAGTGGCTCATGGAACGCGTGGCGACGTCAAGGGAGTTGACCGAGTGTGTTGGTCAACTGCCTTTTTTTGGTGGGGAAATGACACTGCCCGGCCGGATTGCGCTGGGTGCGCTTCCGGCCGGGCGGGCGGGGTGGTGCCGTGTGCTGGGAGGGGTCAGCCGGCGTCGGGCCGGGGCGCGTCGCGCAGGAGGCAGGTGAGGCGGGCGGTGCAGACCCGCTTGTCCTGTTCGTCGGTGATGACGATCTCGTACGTGGCGGTGGAGCGGCCCCGGTGCACGGGGGTGGCGACGCCGGTGACGAGGCCGCCGCGGACGCCCCGGTGGTGGGTGCAGTTGAGGTCGACGCCGACGGCGACCTTGGACGCGCCGCCGTGGAGCATCGAGCCGATCGAGCCGAGGGTCTCGGCGAGGACGGCGGACGCGCCGCCGTGGAGGAGTCCGTAGGGCTGGGTGTTGCCTTCGACGGGCATGGTGCCGACGACGCGGTCGGCGGCGGCCTCGACGACGGTGACGCCCATGCGTTCGCCGAGGTGGCCGGCGGAGAAGAGGGCGGGCAGGTCGACGCCGAGTGCCGCGTACTCGTCGATGACTTCCTGGGGGAAGAGGGGTGCGGTGTGCTCGCCCATGGGTCCGGCTCCGTTCGGGTGCGCTGGTTCGTTGCTGTCCGCACTGTTCCTATCAGACGGCTGAGCGGACGCTTAGGGACGCCCGGCCCCGGTTCTCCTCCGGGGCCGGGTCGGGAGCCGCGGCCCGTCAGTCGCCGGTGGCGCCGTCCGTCCGTTCCCGCAGGAGGTCGGCGTGGCCGTTGTGGCGGGCGTACTCCTGGATCATCAGCACGTACAGCCAGCGCAGCGAGAGCGGGACGGCGACGCCCGGCGGCTGGAAGGTGTCGTCGAGGCCGTACCGGGAGGCCGCCGCGTCGCAGGCCGCGATCTCGGCGTGGTAGCGCGCGAAGTCCCGTTCGGCGTGGGCCGGTTCGACGCCTTCGAGCCCTTCGTCGCCGTCCGCCGGGCCGTCGTGCACCTCGCCGACGCTCTCGCCGTCCAGCATGCGCCGGAACCACGAGCGCTCGACCTCGGCCAGGTGGCGGACGAGCCCGAGGAGGGTGAGCGTGGAGGGCTCGGCGGTGGTCCGGGCCAGCTGCTCTCCGTCCAGACCGGCGCACTTGGCCAGCAGGGTCTCCCGGTGCCAGGTCAACCAGCCCTGGAGGGTGGGGCGTTCGCCGATCGTGGCGAGGTCGGTCAGCTGTACGGACCGGTGCGGCTCGGGGGCCGTCCAGGTCATGTCAGGGGGTCCTCTCGAAGCGGACGACGACGGACTTGCTGGCCGGGGTGTTGCTGGTGTCGGCCGTGGAGCCGAGGGGGACCAGGACGTTGGTCTCGGGGTAGTAGGCGGCGGCGCAGCCCCGGGCGGTGGGGTAGTGGACGACGCGGAAGCCCTCGGCGCGGCGCTCGACGCCGTCCTTCCACTCGCTGACGAGGTCGGTGTAGGAGCCGTCGGGGAGGCCGAGGGCGGCGGCGTCCTCGGGGTTGACCAGGACGATGCGGCGGCCGCCCTTGATGCCCCGGTAGCGGTCGTCGAGGCCGTAGATGGTGGTGTTGTACTGGTCGTGGGAGCGCAGGGTCTGCAACAGGAGCCTGCCGTCCGGGAGTTCGGGGTACTCGACGGGGGCCGCAGTGAAGTTGGCGCGACCGGTGGCGGTGGGGAAGCGGCGTTCGTCGCGGGGGGCGTGGGGGAGGGCGAAGCCTCCGGGGCGGGCGATGCGGGCGTTGAAGTCCTCGAACCCGGGGACGACGCGGGAGATGCGGTCGCGGACGGCGGCGTAGTCCCGCTCGAACTCCTCCCAGGGGGTACGGGTCCGGGCGCCGAGGACCGCGCGGGCGAGGCGGGCGACGATGGCGGGTTCGGAGAGCAGGTGGGGGCTCGCGGGGGCGAGGTTGCCGCGGGAGGCGTGGACCAGGCCCATGGAGTCCTCGACGGTGACGAACTGCTTGCCGCTCGCCTGGACGTCCTTGTCGGTGCGGCCGAGCGTCGGGAGGATGAGGGCGCGGGCCCCGGTCACGGCGTGCGAGCGGTTGAGCTTGGTGGAGACGTGGACGGTGAGGCGGGCGCGGCGCATCGCGGCCTCGGTGACGGCGGTGTCGGGGGTGGCGGCGACGAAGTTGCCGCCCATGGCGAAGAAGACCTTCGCCTCGCCGTCGCGCAGGGCCTGGATGGCGCGCACCACGTCGTGGCCGTGGTGGCGGGGCGAGGCGATGCCGAACTCCTTGTCGAGGGCATCGAGGAAGGCCGGTGCGGGGCGTTCGAAGATGCCCATGGTGCGGTCGCCCTGGACGTTGGAGTGGCCTCGTACCGGGCAGACCCCGGCGCCGGGGCGGCCGATGTTCCCGCGCAGGAGGAGGAAGTTGACGACCTCGCGGATGGTGGGCACGGAGTGCTTGTGCTGGGTGAGGCCCATGGCCCAGCAGACGATGGTGCGCTCCGAGGCGAGGACGAGGGCGAGGGCCTGCTCGATCTCGGCGCGGGTGAGGCCGGTGGCCCGCAGCGTCCCCTCCCAGTCGGCCGCCTCGGCTGCCCGGGCGAACTCCTCGTAGCCGTGGGTGTGTTCGGCGACGAACGCGGTGTCGACGGCCCCTTCGGCGGCCAGGATCAGCTTGTTGAGGAGGCGGAAGAGGGCTTGGTCGCCGCCGATGCGGATCTGGAGGAAGAGGTCGTTGAGGGGGGTTCCCTTGAGCATGCCGTGCGGGGTCTGGGGGTTCTTGAACCGCTCCATGCCGGCCTCGGGCAGCGGGTTGACCGAGATGATCTTCGCACCGGCCTTCTTGGCCTTCTCCAGGGCGGACAGCATGCGGGGGTGGTTGGTGCCGGGGTTCTGCCCGGCGACGATGATCAGGTCGGCCTGGTGGATGTCCTCCAGTGAGACGCTGCCCTTGCCGATGCCGATGGTCTCCGTGAGCGCCGACCCGGAGGACTCGTGGCACATGTTGGAGCAGTCCGGCAGGTTGTTGGTGCCGAATTCGCGGGCGAAGAGCTGGAGGAGGAACGCGGCCTCGTTGCTGGTGCGGCCGGAGGTGTAGAAGATCGCCTCGTCGGGGGAGCCGAGGGCCGTCAGCTCCTCGGCGATGATCGCGAACGCCCGTTCCCAGGTGACCGGCTCGTACCGGTCGCCGCCCTCGGGGAGGTACACCGGCTGGGTGATCCTGCCCTGCTGGCCGAGCCAGTAGCCGCTGCGCTCCGCGAGGTCCGCCAACGGGTGGGCGGCGAAGAAGGCGGGGGTGACGCGGCGCAGCGTCGCCTCCTCGGCGACGGCCTTGGCGCCGTTCTCGCAGAACTCGGCGGTGTGCCGCTCCTCGCCCTCGGGCCAGGCGCAGCCGGGGCAGTCGAAACCGTCCTTCTGGTTGACCTTGAGGAGGGTGCGGGCGGTGCGGCCCACGCCCATCTGCCGGCTCGCGATGCGCAGGGAGTGGGCGACGGCGGGCAGCCCGGCGGCGGCGTGCGGGGCCGGCTCGACCGTCGGGGCGTCCTGGACCGGGTCACCGGTCGGCGGCTTGGTGGCCATGATGCTGCTCCCCTTCGAGCGCTTCTTCCACGGGTCTGTCTCCTCTCCGTCGATCCTGTCACGGCCCCGCAGGGCCGGGGAGGCCCGGATTGTCAGTGGACCGTGGCAGGATCGGGGGCGTGGCTGAGACGGCATCGAAGAAGACGGCAGACAACCGACCGCGCCTGCTCCTCATGGACGGGCACTCCCTGGCGTACCGGGCGTTCTTCGCCCTGCCCGCGGAGAATTTCACGACGGCGGTGGGGCAGCCGACGAACGCCGTGTACGGCTTCATGTCGATGCTGGCGAACACCTTGCGTGACGAGGCGCCCACGCACTTCGCGGTCGCGTTCGACGTGTCCCGCAAGACGTGGCGGTCCCAGGAGTTCCCGGAGTACAAGGCGAACCGCTCCAAGACCCCCGACGAGTTCAAGGGGCAGGTCGAGCTGATCGGGGAGCTGCTGGACGCGATGCGCGCGGACCGGTTCGCGGTGGACGGGTTCGAGGCGGACGACGTCATCGCGACGCTGGCGACCCAGGCCGAGGAGGCCGGGTTCGAGGTGCTGATCGTCACCGGCGACCGGGACTCCTTCCAGCTGATCACGGAGAACGTGACCGTGCTGTACCCCACCAAGGGGGTCTCCGAGCTGACCCGGTTCACCCCGGAGAAGGTCGTGGAGAAGTACGGGCTCACCCCGCGGCAGTACCCGGACTTCGCCGCCCTGCGCGGCGACCCGTCGGACAACCTCCCGAGCATCCCCAAGGTGGGGGAGAAGACCGCCGCGAAGTGGATCAACCAGTTCGGCTCCTTCGACGAGCTGATCGCGCGGGCCGACGAGGTCAAGGGCGTGGCCGGACAGAATCTCCGGGACCACCTGGACGCGGTGAAGTTGAACCGCGTGCTGACCGAGATGGTCCGGGACGTGGAGCTGCCGAAGACCCCGGCCGAGCTGGAGCGCGCCCCCTACGACCGCACGGCGGTCACCGGCATCCTCGACCTGCTGGAGATCCGCAACCCGAGCCTGCGCGAGCGTCTGCTCTCCGTCGACCCGGGGGCGGCGGAGGCCGCGCCGCCCGCGCCCGCCGCCGGGATCGAGCTGGACGGGGCCGTGCTCGGCTCCGGCGAGGTCGGCCCGTGGCTGGAGGAGCACGGGGCGCAGCCGCTCGGCGTCATGACGGTCGACACCTGGTCGCTGGGGGCCGGCACGGTCACCGAGGTCGCGCTCGCCGCCGCCGACGGGGCCGCCGCCTGGCTGGACCCGACGCAGTTGGACGAGGCCGACGAGCGGGCGTTCGCCGCCTGGGTCGCCGACCCGGCCCGTCCGAAGGTGCTGCACAACGCGAAGAACGTGATGCGGGTCCTCCCGGAGATGGGGTGGCAGCTGGAAGGCGTCGCGATGGACACCGCGCTCGCCGCCTACCTGGTGAAGCCGGGCCGCCGTTCCTTCGCCCTGGACGCGCTGGCCGTGGAGTACCTGGGCCGCGAGCTGGCCCCGGCCGCCGCCTCCGACGGGCAGCTGGCCTTCGGCGCGGACGACCGGGCCGAGCAGGACGCCCTGATGGCACAGGCCCGCGCCGTGCTCGACCTGGGCGACGCGTTCACCGTCCGGCTCAAGGAGGTGGGCGCGGCGGAGCTGCTGCACGACATGGAGCTGCCGACCTCGATCCTCCTGGCCCGTCTGGAGCGGCACGGGATCGCCGCGGACCGGGCCCATCTGGAGTCGATGGAGCAGCAGTTCGCCGGGACCGTGCAGCAGGCGGTGAAGGAGGCGCACGCGGCGGTCGGCCGCGAGTTCAACCTCGGATCGCCCAAGCAGCTCCAGGAGATCCTCTTCGGCGAGCTGGGCCTGCCGAAGACGAAGAAGACCAAGACGGGGTACACGACGGACGCGGACGCGCTGGCCTGGCTGGCCGCGCAGACCGAGCACGAGCTGCCGGTCCTGATGCTGCGCCACCGCGAGCAGGCGAAGCTGCGGGTCACCGTCGAAGGGCTGGTCAAGACGATCGCCCCGGACGGCCGCATCCACACCACGTTCAACCAGACGGTGGCGGCGACCGGCCGGCTCTCCTCCACCGAGCCCAACCTGCAGAACATCCCCGTCCGCACCGACGAGGGACGGGCGATCCGCCGGGGCTTCGTCGTCGGCGAGGGCTTCGAGACGCTGATGACGGCGGACTACAGCCAGATCGAACTGCGGGTGATGGCGCACCTCTCCGAGGACGCCGGGCTGATCGAGGCGTTCACCTCCGGGGAGGACCTGCACACCACGGTCGCCTCCCAGGTCTTCGGCGTCGGGAAGGACGCGGTCGACGCGGAGATGCGCCGCAAGATCAAGGCCATGTCCTACGGCCTGGCCTACGGCCTTTCCGCCTTCGGCCTCTCCCAGCAGCTGAACATCGACCCCGCCGAGGCCCGGGTGCTGATGGACACCTACTTCGAGCGGTTCGGCGGGGTACGGGACTACCTCCACCGGGTCGTCGAGGAGGCCAGGGCCACCGGTTACACGGAGACGATCCTCGGCCGCCGCCGCTACCTCCCCGACCTGAACAGCGACAACCGCCAGCGCCGCGAGGCCGCCGAGCGGATGGCGCTCAACGCCCCGATCCAGGGCACGGCCGCCGACATCGTGAAGGTGGCGATGCTGCGGGTGGACAAGGCGCTGCGGGAGGCCGGACTGACCTCGCGCATGCTGCTCCAGGTCCACGACGAAATCGTCCTGGAGATCGCGAAGGGGGAGCGGAAGCGGGTGGAGGAGATCGTGCGCCACGAGATGGCCCACGCGGTCGATCTGCGCGCCCCGCTCGACGTGTCGGTCGGCGTCGGCACGGACTGGGAGTCCGCCGCGCACTGAGCGAGCGGCGACCCGTGCACCACGGGGCGGGGGGGGGGGGGGGGCGCCCGGGGCCGCCCCCCCCCCCCCGCCCCGTGGTGCCGCTCCTACCTCCGGCCGGCCGCCGCCCCGGTACGCGACCCACCCGTACGGGACTCCTCCGCGCGGGAATTCTCGGTACGGGACTCCTCGGTACAGGGCCCGTCCGTTCCGGGCTCCTGCGGTACGGGCGCCTCGGGCCGTCCGGCATCCGTGCCCGGCCGTCGTCCACGCCCCCGCCGCAGCCGCACCCCCGCCCCGTACAGCAGCAGTCCTGCCGCCAGCCCCGCCCCCGCGCCGAAGCAGGCCGTGGGGACGATGTCGAGCGGGTTCTCCACCCGGCCGAAGGAGGCGTACCAGCGCAGGCACCGGTGGGCGACGCCGGCCGCCACGCACACGGCCAGCAGACCGAGCGCGCCCCACCGCTCCCGGCGGCCGAGCACCGGGACCTCCTCGGGCGCGGGGGCCGGCGCGGTCCGCCGCAGCCCGGTGGCGGCGAACCAGCCGATGGCCACGAGGGCGAGAGCCGAACTGCCGTACTGGGCGAACTGGTACCCCGGGAAGCCGCCGAAGGTGCGGCCGAGCACCGGCACCAGTTCCGTGCCCCACCGGCTGTGGTGGGTGAACGCGTCCCACACCACATGCGTGGCCGCGCCCAGCGCCCCGGAGAGCGCGAACCACAGCCAGGCGGACGGCCCGAACGAGGCCCGGGTCCACCGCTGCCCCCGGACGAAGGCGTGGACACGGCCCCGTACGCGTACCGGCAACAGCGCCACCAGCGGCTCCCGCAGCAGCGCCCACACGGCGACCAGCGCCGCGGCGATCGCCACGTTCACCGTGACGACCCCGGTGAAGGTGTGGGTGAACGCACCGAACTCCATCGCCCCGGGGACCACCGTGTCCGCGAAGTAGGTGACGTCCGGCGCCAACGAGCCGGCGACGAGCGCCGAGGGGAACAGGGGCCACCGGGCGGTCCCGTTCCGGCGGATCGCCGGGAGCACGGCGGCGGCGTGGCTGAGCGTGAACGGCATGGCGGCAAGTATGCGGGACCGTCCGGACGCCCTTCCGCCGCCCGGCGGTCAAGGTGCGCCCGTCCACGTGAAAAAACAGTAAGAAGCGGTCAGGGCTCGGTGCCGCGGCGACACAAGTTGCCGTAGGGTCGCTGGAGTCCTTGCGCTGGGGAGCGCGAGCAGCCTTCGAGGGGGAGGGACCGGAACGTATGGCAGCGCACATTCGCCGACGTCTGCGCAAGGGGGCCACCACCACCGCGGTGGCGGCGGCCGCCGTGGCGGCGCTCGCGGCCTCGCAGGCGCCCGCGGCCGAAGGGGCCGTCGGCGGCGGCGACCCGCAGGCCGCCGGCGAGGACACCGCGAGCGCCGGGAACGACGGCGCGGCGACCGGCAACTCGCCCTACTACACCGACCTTCCGCCCCTGGTCACGCCCGGCAAGCCCGGCTCGTCCAGCAGCCTCCCGGCGGCCGGCCGCGCGGAGGCGGGCATTCCGGCGACGATCCTCGCCGCGTACAAGCAGGCCGAGCAGACCGTCGCGACCACCGACCCCGCCTGCCGGCTGCCCTGGCAACTCCTCGCGGCGATCGGCAAGGTCGAGTCCGGCCAGGCCCGCGGCGGGCGCGTCGACGCCAACGGCACCGCCACCCCCCGCATCCTCGGCCCGGCCCTCAACGGCCAGGGCTTCGCCCTGATCAAGGACACCGACGGCGGGGCCTACGACGGGGACGCGGTCCACGACCGCGCGGTCGGCCCGATGCAGTTCATCCCCTCCACCTGGGCCTCCTGGGGGCAGGACGCCAACGGCGACGGCCGCAAGGACCCCAACAACATCCACGACGCGGCGCTCGCCGCCGGCCGCTACCTCTGCGCCAACGACCGCGACCTGGCCCTCTCCGCCGACCTCGACCAGGCCGTGCTGAGTTACAACCGGTCGAGGGAGTACCTGAACACGGTCCGCTCCTGGTTCTCCTACTACCAGCGCGGTACGCACGAGATCCCCGACGGCACCGGCACGCTGCCCACCACCCCGAGCACCCCTCTCCCCACCCCGGGCCCGCGTGCGGGCTTCGGCGCCGGCCCGAGTGCGACGCCGAGCGCGAAGCCGAGCCCGAAGCCCTCCCCCTCCAAGCCGGGCGGCAAGCCGAGCCCGGCCCCCACGAAGCCCGGTGGCGGCGGAGAATCCCCCAGCCCGGCCCCGAAGCCGCCCGCCCCCAAGCCGACACCGCCCACCGAGACCTTCGGCTCCCTGGAGAACGCGGGCACCGGCCCGCTGCGCGCCACCGCGGGCCAGGTGTTCGACGAGCGGGTCTCCGTCCGTGCCCGCAACGCGCTCGGCGCCCCGCTCGCCAAGGTGCCCGTCGCCTTCACCGTCACCGGTGACACCGGCACGCTCTTCGCCGGCGGCAGGAAGACCGTCACGGTACGGACCGGGGCGGACGGCACCGCCACCGCACCGCAGCTCCACGCCGGTGAGAAGGCCGGGGAGTTCACCGTGACCGCCGTCGCGGGCACCGGCCGTCCGCGCACCCTGGCCTACGCGGCGACCGTCACCGCCCGCCAGGCCGACGTCCTCGCCCGCACCGACGACAAGGCGCTCGTCGCCGCCCCCGGCGAGAAGTTCGCGGACTCCGTCACGGTCCAGGCCGCCTACAAGGACGCCGCCGCGGCCGGAGTGGCCGTCACCGCCACGATGGTCAAGGACCGCGCGGGCGCCGTCGACAACGACAAGGGCCCGTACTTCAAGGACGCGGCGGGCAAGCCGGTCCGCACCCTCGCCGGCCTGACCACGGACGCCGAGGGGAAGCTGCGCCTGCCGGAGATCTACGCGGACGGCGAGGAGGGCACGTACCTGCTGCGCCTCACCGCCGAGGGCGGCGCCTCGGTCGTCATCGAGCTCACCGTCAAGGCGCCGCAGGAGCCGGCCCCCGGCGGGACGGCCCCCGGCGGGACGGAGGCACCCCCGGCGGCGGAGCCCTCCGAGGCCGCCAAGCCCTGACCCCGGCGCCCCTTCCCCGCACAGCGGTCGCACAGCCCCTTCGCCTCCGGGCCGAGGGGCTGTCCGCCGTGTCCTCGCCCCGCCGCCCCCCGGCCGCTACGGCACCCAGCCCTGACGAGCCGTCAGCCGAGGTGCCGGGCCCTAACCCTGCCGCTTGAGGCGGGCCGTGGTGAACCGCGTCGCCGGCACGGTCGCGGGGTCCTCCGGCCACGGGTGCTTCGGGTAGCGGCCGCGCAGCTCCGCCCGGACCGCCCGGTAGCCGTCCCGCCAGAACGACGCCAGGTCCGCCGTGACCGCCGCGGGCCGCCCGGCGGGGGAGAGCAGATGCACCAGGACCGGCACCCCGGCCACCCGGGGCGTCCGGGCCAGCCCGAACACCTCCTGGAGCTTCACCGCCAGGACGGGCTGCTCCCCGCCGTACTCCACCCTGATCCGCGATCCGCTCGGCACCTCGATCCGCTCCGGCGCCAGCTCGTCCAGCCGGGCCGCCTCGCCCGTCGCCCACGGCAGCAGCCGCCGCAGCGCCTGGCCCGCGTCGATCCGGCCCAGGTCCGCCCGGTGACGCGCCCGCGACAGCTCGGGCTCCAGCCACGCCTCCGGGGCCGCCAGCAGCGCCCCGTCCGACACGTCCGGCCACGGCGGGCCCAGCACCCGGTGCAGGAACGCCAGGCGCGACCGCAGCTGCTCGGCCTCCCGGTTCCAGCGCAGCAGCCCGAGCCCGTCCCGCCGCACCCCCTCCAGCAGGGCCTCGCGCACCAGCTCCGCGGGGGCCTGCCGCAGCGGCCGTACCGCCAGCTCCACCGCGCCCAGCCGGTCCACCGACCGGGCCACCACGTCGCCGTCCGCCCAGCGGACCTCCTCGCCCCCCGCCCGCAGCCGCCCGGCCGCCGCCAGCGCGGTCTCCTCGCCGATCACCGCCGCCAGCCGCACCCGCGCCGACGCCGCGTGGGAGGGCCGGTCCGCGACCGCCACGGCCAGCCAGGGGGCGCTGCGCAGCCGCGACTCCGCCCGCAGCTCCGCGCCGGTGCCCGACACCATCAGGAACGCCCCGTCGCCCCGGGCCCGGGCCACCCGCTCCGGAAACGCCAGTGCGGCCACGAGCCCCACGGCCGCGTCGTCGGAGAGCCCCGCCGCCCCGTTCCCCGGACCGGGGCCCGCGCCCCCGCCGGAACCGCCTTCCCGCCCCGCACCCGAACCGCTCCCCGGCTCCGCGCCCAGCGACGACGACAGCCGGCGCACTTCCTGCTTCCAGCGGCCCGCGTACCCGTCCTGGCCCCGGCGGGCCGTCCGCAGCGCCGCCGCGAGATCGTCCCCGTACTCCTTCGGCGGCTCCTCGCTCAGCAGCGCCACCGCCTCCGCCGCCCGCCGCGCCCCCACCTCCGCCGCGCCGTCCAGCAGGGCCCGCGCCAGCCGGGGGTGCAGGCCGAGCCGTGACATCCGTACGCCGCGCCCGGTGGCCCGGCCCTCCGCGTCCACCGCGCCGACCGCCGCCAGCACCTCCCGGGCCGCGCCCATCGCCCCGGCCGGGGGCGGGTCCAGCAGCGCGAGCGAGGAGGCGTCCGGGTCGCCCCAGCACGCCGCCTGGAGCGCGAACGCGGCGAGGTCGGCGACCTTGATCTCCGGGGCGGGGAAGCGCGCGAGCCGCCCGTCCTCGGCCTGGTCCCAGCACCGGTACACCGCCCCCGGGGCCTCCCGCCCCGCCCGCCCCGCGCGCTGCCGCCCCGCCGCCTGCGAGGCCCGCAGCGTCGTCAGGGCGCTCAGCCCCCGGGCGTGGTCGGTGCGGGGCTCCCGGGCCAGGCCCGAGTCGACGACGACCCGGACGCCCGGCACCGTCAGGGACGACTCCGCCACCGAGGTCGCCAGGACCACCCGCCGCCGCCCGGCGGACCCGGCCAGCACCGCGTCCTGCACGGCCGCCGGGGCCCGCCCGTGCACCTGGAGGACCTCCGCCTCCACCCCGGCGAGCTGCCCGGCCACCCGGCCGATCTCGCCGACGCCGGGCAGGAAGCAGAGCACGTCCCCCTCCCGCTCCGCCAGCGCCCGCCGCACGGTCGCCGCCACGTGCGCCAGCAGCGCCGGATCGACCCGCATCCCGTGCGGAGGCTTCACCGGCCGGGCGGGCGGCGCCCAGACGACCTCCACCGGGTACGACACGCCCTCGGCCTCGACGACCGGGGCGTCGCCCAGCAGCCGGGCCCAGCCCTCCGCGTCGGTCGTCGCGGAGGCCGCCACCAGCCGCAGATCGGGCCGGATCGCCTCCCGTACGTCCAGCAGGAAGGCGGCGGCCGTGTCCGCGTCCAGATGGCGCTCGTGGCACTCGTCGACGATCACCACGTCCACCCCGGCCAGCTCCTGGTCCCGCTGGAGCCGCTGGAGCAGCACCCCGGTGGTCACGACCTCCACCACCGTCCCGCGCCCCACCACGCGCTCCCCGCGGACCGTGAAGCCGACCCGCTCGCCCGGCCGCTCGCCCAGCAGCCACGCCATCCGCCGCGCCGCCGCCCGCGCGGCGATCCGGCGCGGCTCGGCCACCAGCACCCGGCGCACCGGGCCGCCCCCGGTCAGACCGGCCAGCACCAGCGGGACGAGCGTCGTCTTGCCGGTGCCGGGCGGGGCGCACAGGACGGCGACGCCCCGGTCGTCGAGTGCGCGCTCCAGGGCGGGCACGGCGGTGCGGACGGGCAGACGGTCCAGGGCTTCGGTGCGGATCACGCCCCCAGTCTCGTACGGAAGCACCGCCCGGGCTCCACCCGCCCGGCGCCGCAGGGGCGCTCCCGCCGCCCGGCCGGCCCGGGCGGCCTGCCGGTCAGTCCCGTTCGCAGACGAAGATCGCCGTGCCCGGGATCAGGTTGCCGCGCAGCGGGGACCAGCCGCCCCACTCCCGGTCGTTCCACGCGGGCCATTCCGGTTCGACCAGGTCGACCAGGCGGAAACCGCCCGCCACCACGTCCCGGACCCGGTCGCCGAGCGTGCGGTGGTGTTCCACGTAGACGGCCGTCCCGCTCTCGTCCTGCTCGACGTAGGGGACGCGGTCGAAGTAGGAGGCGGCGACGGACAGGCCCTCGGGCCCGGGCTCGTCCGGGAACGCCCAGCGGATCGGGTGCGTCACCGAGAACACCCAGCGCCCGCCGGGCCGCAGCACCCGGCGCACCTCGCGGAAGACCTGGACGGGGTCGGCGACGAACGGGACCGCCCCGTACGCGGAGCAGGCCAGGTCGAAGGAGCCGTCGCGGAAGGGGAGCCGCCCCGCGTCCGCCTCGACCAGGGGGACGTCCCCGCCGATCCGCAGGGCGTGCTGGAGCTGGCGGTGCGAGAGGTCGAGGGCGACCGGCCGGGCGCCCCGGCCCGCCAGCCAGCGCGAGCACTGGGCGGCCCCGGCCCCGATCTCCAGGACGTCGAGGCCCACGAGCGCGTCGGCGGGCCCCAGCAGGCCGGCCTCCTCCTCGTCCAGCCCCTCGGGCCCCCAGACGAAGCGGTCGTCCCCCAGGAACCCGCCGTGATCGCTCTGGTACTCGTCGGCGTTCCGGTCCCACCAGCCCCGGCTGGCCCGGCTGCTCTCCGCCTCGTCGGCGGGGCGGCGGGTGGCCTCCGGTTCGGCGGATTCCGCCGCTTGTGCGGAGGAGGTCCCGTGGATCTCTTGGCTCATCGTGCCCGTCGTTGTAGTTTGCCTTCACCCGCCGCGCGCGGTACGTACCAGGGGTGCGCCCCCGGGTACGGATCCGCGTCCGCGACGCCGTGCCGTAATGTTCTCGGGCCGATGCGGCCTCGGAGAACACGAGTTGTACCGGGAAATGGGGCGTTCCGCCCCGGGTGTGCGCCTTCGCGCATTGACCCTGTCCGGCTGCCCCCGTATGCTACAAGTTGCGCTGCGAGCCTGCGCGCTTCAGACCTAGCAGGCCGCGCTCGCGTCTGTTGCATGTCCCCTCGGTTGTCGAGGCGTCTCTCCGGAAACGGATTGCGCGCTTTCCAGGCTGTCCGGCTTCTGCAGAGGCGATACGGGCTTTCGGCGTAGCAGTACCTACGACTCTCTGTCCGTACCGGAGCCCTTTCCCACATGACGAGCAGCACCGAGACCACCGCCACCACTCCGCAGGTTGCGGTCAACGACATCGGCGACGCGGACGCGTTCCTCGCGGCGATCGACGAGACGATCAAGTACTTCAACGACGGCGACATCGTTGACGGTGTCATCGTCAAGGTTGACCGGGACGAGGTTCTCCTCGACATCGGTTACAAGACCGAAGGCGTCATCCCGAGCCGCGAGCTCTCGATCAAGCACGACGTCGACCCGAACGAGGTCGTCAAGGTCGGCGACGAGATCGAGGCCCTGGTCCTCCAGAAGGAGGACAAGGAAGGCCGCCTGATCCTCTCGAAGAAGCGCGCTCAGTACGAGCGTGCCTGGGGCACCATCGAGAAGATCAAGGAAGAGGACGGCATCGTCACCGGTACCGTCATCGAGGTCGTCAAGGGTGGTCTCATCCTCGACATCGGCCTCCGTGGCTTCCTGCCGGCGTCGCTCGTCGAGATGCGTCGTGTCCGCGACCTCCAGCCCTACGTGGGCAAGGAGCTCGAGGCGAAGATCATCGAGCTGGACAAGAACCGCAACAACGTGGTCCTGTCCCGCCGCGCCTGGCTCGAGCAGACCCAGTCCGAGGTGCGCCAGACGTTCCTCACCACCCTGCAGAAGGGTCAGGTCCGCTCCGGCGTCGTCTCCTCGATCGTCAACTTCGGTGCCTTCGTGGACCTGGGCGGCGTCGACGGTCTCGTGCACGTCTCCGAGCTGTCCTGGAAGCACATCGACCACCCCTCCGAGGTCGTCGAGGTCGGTCAGGAAGTCACCGTCGAGGTCCTCGACGTCGACATGGACCGCGAGCGCGTCTCCCTGTCGCTCAAGGCGACGCAGGAAGACCCGTGGCAGCAGTTCGCCCGGACGCACCAGATCGGTCAGGTCGTCCCGGGTAAGGTCACCAAGCTCGTTCCGTTCGGTGCGTTCGTCCGCGTCGACGAGGGCATCGAGGGCCTGGTCCACATCTCCGAGCTGGCCGAGCGCCACGTGGAGATCCCGGAGCAGGTCGTCCAGGTCAACGACGAGATCTTCGTCAAGGTCATCGACATCGACCTCGAGCGCCGTCGCATCAGCCTCTCGCTGAAGCAGGCCAACGAGTCCTTCGGTGGCGACCCGGCCTCGGTCGAGTTCGACCCGACGCTGTACGGCATGGCGGCGTCCTACGACGACCAGGGCAACTACATCTACCCCGAGGGCTTCGACCCCGAGACCAACGACTGGCTCGAGGGCTTCGAGGCGCAGCGCGAGATCTGGGAGACCCAGTACGCCGAGGCGCAGCAGCGCTTCGAGCAGCACCAGGCCCAGGTCATCAAGTCCCGCGAGGCCGACGAGGCTGCTGCGGCCGAGGGCGCTGCCGCCCCGGCCGGCGCTGCTCCGGCCGCCTCCGGCGGCAGCGGTGGCGGCGGCGGCTCCTACTCCTCGGAGTCGGCGGACAACTCCGGCGCCCTGGCGTCGGACGAGGCCCTTGCCGCGCTGCGCGAGAAGCTCGCGGGCGGCCAGAGCTGACGCTCTGACCCCGGCGGCCGATCGGCTGCGGTAGCTGTACAGCGGTAAGTGAGGCCCGCTCCCCTCGGGGGGCGGGCCTCACTCGCGTCTCGGGGGGCTACGGGGTGACGGCGATGTTGGTCAGGCCCCTGCCGCCCGTGACGGTGTTGCTCGCGTACACGGTGGTCCGGCAGCCGGAACCGTGGTTGGTGACGTTGATGGCGAGCCGCTTGTCTCCGGTGGCCCCGGAGAGGTCCGAGGAGTTGTTCCGGAAGACGGTGCCGCAGCCCCAGCCGCTCTGCTGCGTGTGGGTCTCGTAGCCGTTGTTGGTGGTGCGGGAGCCCCTGTTGCCCTCGACCAGGACGTTGTTGCCCTTCACGTCGACCCAGGAGTCGTCGTAGTTGGCGCCGGTCAGCCCGTCGCCGTCGAAGGTGTTGCCGATGATCCGCGCCCCGGTCGTGCCCTCCTTGATGTCGACGGACTCGCCACCGACGCGGGGCCCGATGGTGTTGTTCAGGATCTGCGCGTTGTCGCTGCGGTCGGTGAGGTCGCCCGCCGAACCGACGTAGACGCCCTCGCCCATGCCGCGCCCGTTCTGCCCGGTGTCGTAGATCCGCGAGTTCTTCAGGACGCCGTTCCTGCTGGAGCTGCGGAAGTGGACGCCCTCCATGTCCAGGTCGTGCACGGTCACCGAGTCGATCACGACCCCGTCCGCCGCGTCGGCCATGATGCCCTTCTGGCCGCCCTTGACCGTGACCCCTCGCACGGTCCAGTACGAGGCGCCGTTCAGATGCAGCCCGTACCCCCCGCCCGCGGTCAGGACCGCCCTGCTGGAGCCGGTGAGAGTGATCCGCGCGTCGGCGGAGCCGGGCCGGGTGGCCTTGAAGTTCCCGGTGTAGGCGCCGTCGGCGAGCCGGATCGTGGAGCCGGGGGAGGCGGCGGTGAGCGCCGCCTTGAGCTGGGCCGCGGTGCTCACGTCGATGACGGCGGCGTTGGCGGGCCCGGCGCCGGCCAGGGTGAGGGGCCCGGCGGCCAGGGCGGCGGCGAGCAGGAGGGTGAGGGGGGAGCGGGTGCGCATGGGGGGCCTTCCCGTCGGGGAATCGCGTCCGGAACATGGGGGTGCGGGTCTTCGCGTACCTGCAGGCGGAGTGGTTCCGCAGGAGATGCCCCGTGACGGTAGGGACGGACCATGGACCCGTCAAGGTCTGGACCAGGATCGGGGGCGGAGGGCCGGTCCGGGCGAAACATCCGTCCGGGGAGGGCGACTGACAGGATGTGAACCCGCCTCCGCCGGGGAAAGGCCCGCCGCGGGGAATGCTCGTGCGGCCGTCCGCGTTCTCCCCTAGGAACACGAGGAGGAGCGGTAACCGTGCCTGATCCGCAGAGTTTGTACGAATGGGAGCCGGAGGGCCTGGCCGTCGTCGACATGGCGCTGGCGCAGGAGTCGGCCGGCCTGGTCATGCTCTACCACTTCGACGGCTACATCGACGCGGGCGAGACCGGCGAGCAGATCGTCGACGGCCTGCTGGAGACGCTGCCGCACCAGGTCGTCGCCCGCTTCGACCACGACCGGCTCGTCGACTACCGCGCACGGCGCCCCCTGCTCACCTTCCGGCGCGACCGCTGGACGTCCTTCGAGGCCCCGACCCTGGAGGTCCGGGTGGTCCAGGACGCCACCGGGGCGCCCTTCCTGCTGCTGTCGGGCCCGGAGCCGGACGTGGAGTGGGAGCGGTTCGCCGCCGCCGTCGAGGAGATCGTCGAGCGCCTCGGCGTCCGGCTCGCGGTGAACTTCCACGGCATCCCGATGGGCGTCCCGCACACCCGCCCCGTCGGCGTCACCCCGCACGGCAACCGCACCGACCTGATGCCGGGCCACCGCAGCCCCTTCGACGAGGCCCAGGTGCCCGGCTCGGCCGAGGCGCTCGTGGAGTACCGGCTGATGGAGGCGGGCCACGACGTCCTCGGGGTCGCCGCCCACGTCCCTCACTACGTGGCCCGCTCCGCCTACCCGGACGCGGCGCTCACCGTGCTGGAGGCGATCACCGCCGCGACCGGCCTGGTGCTGCCCGCCCTCGCGCACAGCCTGCGCACCGAGGCGCACCGCACCCAGACCGAGATCGACCGGCAGATCCGTCAGGGCGACGAGGAGCTGGTCTCCCTGGTCGAGGGGCTGGAGCACCAGTACGACGCCGTCGCCGGTTCCGAGACCCGTGGCAACCTCGTCGCCGAGCCGGCCGACCTGCCGTCCGCCGACGAGCTCGGCAGGGAGTTCGAGCGTTTCCTCGCCGAACGGGAGGGCGAGGGCTGAGCGCCCCCGCCCGGACCGCGGGCGCACGGCCGGCGCCGAACCCGTGGACCGGGGCCGGGACGGAGCACGTAGGCTGCGGCCCATGCTGAAAGTGGGCCTGACCGGTGGCATCGGCGCCGGCAAGAGCGAAGTGTCGCGACTGCTCGTCGAGCACGGTGCCGTGCTGATCGACTCCGACCGGATCTCCCGCGAGGTCGTCGAGCCCGGGACGCCCGGACTCGCCGCCGTCGTCGAGGAGTTCGGGCCGGGCGTCCTGACCCCCGAAGGCGCCCTGGACCGGCCGGCGCTCGGCGCGCTCGTCTTCGCCGACGCCGAGCGGCGGGCCGCGCTGAACGCGATCGTCCACCCCCTGGTCGGCGCCCGCGCGGCCGAGCTGGAACGGGCGGCTCCCGAGGACGCCGTCGTCGTCCACGACGTGCCGCTCCTCACCGAGAACGGGCTCGCCCCCTTCTACGACCTCGTCGTGGTCGTCGACGCCTCCGCCGAGACCCAGCTCGACCGGCTCGTACGGCTGCGCGGAATGACGGAGTCCGACGCCCGCGCCAGGATGGCCGCCCAGGCGACCCGCGAGGAGCGTCGCGCCGTCGCCGACCTGCTCGTGGACAACGACGGGTCGCACGAGGCGCTGGTGTCCCGGGTCGACGCGGTCTGGGACGAACTGGTCCGCAGGGCGGCCGCCGCCCGCTGAGTCCGGCCACGGAACGGCTCGCCCCGTGGCCGGACCGGGAATACCGGAGGAGGTCCGGGCGTTGACAGCGCGCGAGGGCCCGCGTGCGGCGAGGACGTGTGCGCGAAGGGTGCGTACGCGGTCGGCGCGGGGTGCGGACACGGATGCCGTCGGACGCGCAGGCGAAGACGTGCAAGGTTCGCGAGGACCAGGAGAGGGAAGGACGCGATCGTGCCCGAGAGGAACCCGGAGACCGACGTCATCGACTTCCGCGCGGCCGAGCGTCTGCTCGACGCCCGGGACCCCCGGGGCGCCGTCAAGCTCCTCGACTCGGTGATCGCCGCGCACCCGGAGAACACCGCCGCCCGGCTGCTGCGGGCCCGCGCCTTCTTCGCCGCCGCCCAACTCCGCCCTGCGGAGCTGGAGTTCGAGCTGGTGCTGGAGCGCGAGCCGGACAACGCGTTCGCCCACTTCGCGCTGGCCCGCACCTTCGAACGGTCCGGCAACCCGGAGCGGGCGACCCGGCACTTCCGTCTGGCGGCGGCGCTGGACCCGAAGCCGGAGTACCTGCGCGCCGCGAACTTCGACGAGCGGCCCTGATCGGACCGCCCTCCCGTGCCGGACCGCCCTCCCGTGCGGGCGGCCCCCGTGCGGGCGCTCCCTCGGGGCCGTTCCCGGCCGGTCAGCCGGGGGGCCTGGGCGGCCGGCCGCCGCGGTCCGGCTCGTACGGCGGGACGTCGCGGCCCGGCTGGTAGCGCGCGCCCTGGCGCATCCGGTACATGACCAGGCAGAGGTCCACCACCGCGAGCAGCAGCACCGCGCCGCAGACCGCGGCCCATCCCGGTCGTCCGTTCAGCGCGAAGGCCACCAGGCCGAAGAGGGCCCAGGCCGTCCCCCACAGGCTCAGCCAGAGCCGCATCCGCAGCGGGCTGCGGGCGGTCGTGGGCTCATTTCCGGTACGCATGGCGATCACCTCACTTCCCAGCATGGACCCGCCCGGCGGCGGACGCGGGACGGAACGGCGCCCGGGGCCGGGTCCGCTGCGCTGCGAACGGCCGCGACGACGCGGTGTGACGGACGGAGGGGGAACGGGCGGCCAGTGGGGGGGGAACCGTGCCCGCCGGCGGTGCGTTCCTTCCCCATGAGCCGATCACTGGTACGCGAGGGGTACGCGGGGACCGGTCCCGGAGCCATCACTCCGGACGGGTGCGCGGTCGAGCTGTACCGCCGGCTGGCCGTGGGCGACGAGCCGGACGTGATCGCGGGCGTGGCCCCGGCCGGGGCCGACCTGCTCGAACTGGGCTGCGGCGCGGGCCGGGTGACGCATCCGCTGGTGGAGCGCGGTTTCCGGGTGACGGCGGTGGACGAGTCG
Organism: Streptomyces sp. NPDC017448; assembly: GCF_044330565.1. Classification (NCBI taxonomy): domain Bacteria; kingdom Bacillati; phylum Actinomycetota; class Actinomycetes; order Kitasatosporales; family Streptomycetaceae; genus Streptomyces; species Streptomyces sp. NPDC017448. The sequence continues at coordinate 337,543 of NZ_JBIRLM010000004.1, forward strand.
CCGGAGATGCTGGAGCAGATCACCGGGGCGCGCACGGTGCGGAGCCCCATCGAGTCGCTGGACCTGGGCGACGAGCGGTTCGACGTGGTGCTGCTCGGCTCCTTCCTGGTCCACGCCGGGGAGCACCGCGTGCGCGACGGGATGCTGCGCGTCTGCCGCACCCATGTACGGGACGACGGGATCGTCCTCGTCCAGCGCGAAGGGGTGGCGCACCGCTCGGCGCTGCCGTGGGAGCGGACCGACGCGTCGGGCTGCCTGATCCGGATCGTCTCCGCCGACCCGGTGGGCGACGGCGTGCGCTCGGTGCGCGCGGAATACCGTTTCGACGACGCGCGGTGGACGCAGACCTTCCTCTCGCGCGAGCTGTCCGACGAGGAGCTGGCCGGGCATCTCGCGGCGGCCGGGCTCGCGGTGGAGCGCACGCTCACCGACGACGGCACCTGGCTGCTCGCGCGCCCCGTCCTCTGACGGGCGACGGCGCCCGGCCGCCCCCGGGCCCGGGCCCCGCCGGGGCCGCTCCCCGGGCTCCGGCCGTCGTCGGCGCTCCCCGGCCCGCCGCGTGTCAGTGCACGAAGCTGTAGCTGCGCCACGGGCCGCTGCCCGGCGCGGTCACATCGCCGGCCCGGGTCGGCACGTACGTCGTCCCGTCCCCCGTGCAGTCACGGGTGGGGTAGAGGATCACGTCGACCAGCGTCCCGTTCTCCACCTCGTGGGCCCCGGCCGGGGTGATCCGGTGGCAGCCGCGTACCGAGGGGCTGTTCACCTGCACCACCGCTTCGTGCTCCGTCGTGTACGTCACCGGCCCCACGGCGGTGCGGCCGAGTCCGGAGCAGCCGGTGGCGGCGAGGGCGAGGAGCGAGACCCCGGCGGCGACGCCGATCCGGCGTCGGCGGCGGGGAGCGGTAGCGGTCACGGACATGGGCGGGTCCTCGTCTGCTCGTCCGGTGCTCGTCCGGCGAATCGGTACGTCGGGAAGACGTGCTGGCGCTGGCCACCCTGCCCGCCCGGGGCGGGACCGGCATCCCGTGCGCGGCCGACCGGGCGAGCCGGGGCGCGGCGGAGAGCCCTCCCCGCCGTCACCGAGCGTGGCCGGGCCCTCGGCGGGGACGGGCCGGTTGCTGCCCGCTCTCCTCCGTCGCTGACCTGGGGCGATGAGGGGGGAGTCCACGGTGTCAGACCTCCCGCCTAGACTCGCGGCATCAGCACATTCCGTGCTGGAGACGACCGGGGAACGACCTGGGAGCGGGCGGAAGGGGGGCGGAGATGACGGCACGGCCCCATGAGGGCGTGGCGGAGGGTGGCGAGGGCGTGTCCCGGACCGCCGACGCCGCCCGTCTGCTGCGCCGCGCGGCGGTCTTCCTGCCCGGCGCGGTGCCCCGGGACGGACGGGTCGCCTTCTGGAACCCGGAAGCGGAGGACGCCGAGCCGTGGCCGGACGAGGGGGCGCGGACAGCGGCCGGGACGCCCATCGGGCCCGCCGACGCCACGGCGCGCCTCGACCCCGTTCCGTACACCCCCGGCCGGCTCACGGTCGTCCGGCCGGATCCGGCGGCGGGCCCCGGGGGTGTGCGCGCCGCCGAGTCGGCCGTGGCGCTGCTGACCGTGGAGGCGGCGCTGCCCCTGCTCGTACGGGCCCCGGGCCAGGCGGCCGCCCACCCCGCCACCCGCTGCTGGGGCGCGGCCGCGCAGCACGCCCTGCACCTCGTCGCCCGCGGCAGGCTCCTGCCCGGACTCACCGCGGACGGCCACGACGCCTGGCGGGCGGGCCCGAGGGAGGCCGAGGACGTCGCGCGGCTGCGGGCGGTCGCCGCCGCCCTGCCGCCCGAGGGGCACGCGGTCCCGGTCCCCGGGGCCGGCCCGCCCCGGCTGCCCGACCCCGAGGCGCTCGTCGGGGCGTTCCTGGACGCGGTCGCGGACACGCTGCCGCGTACGCCCGCCGCCGCGTTCGCGATGGGCGCCCCGTTCGCCGCCCGTGAGGCCCAGCACCTGCCGCACGCCGCCGCCTGGGCCGTCGAAGTGGCCTCGGGGCTGGACGCGGGCGTGCGCGTCTCGCTGCGCCTGGACCTCTCCGCGTACGAGCTGTTCGACACCGGCGACGCCCACGCGTCCACCGACGCCGGCGAGGACGCGGGGGCCCGCCGTGCCGCGGCGGCCGTCGTGCAGGTCCACAGCCTCGCCGACCCGACCTACGTGGTGGACGCGGCGGCCCTGTGGGGCGGCGTCGCGGGCGAGCCGTTCGGGCCGCGCGCCCAGGTCGACGCGGTGCTGGCGATCCGCCGCGCCGCCCGCCTCTGGGCCCCGCTGGAACGGCTCCTGGGGCAGCCGGTCCCCGACGTTCTCGCGCTCACCGAGGACGAGCTGTACGAGCTGCTGAGCGACGCCGGATCCCGGCTGGCCGCCGCCGGGGTCGCGGTGCACTGGCCGCGCGAGCTGGCCCGGTCGCTCACCGCCACCGCCGTGGTGCGGCCCGCGCCCGGGTCGGCCACCGACGGCACGTCCTTCTTCGACGCCGAGCACCTCTTCGCCTTCGACTGGCAGCTCTCCCTGGGGGAGGAGCGGCTGACCGAGGCCGAGATGGACGCTCTGGCCGAGGCGCACCGCCCGGTGGTGCGCCTCCGCGACCAGTGGGTGGTCGTCGACCCCGCCCTCGTGCGCAAGGCGCGCAAGCGGGAGCTGGGGCTGCTGGACCCGGTGGAGGCGCTGGCCGTCGCCCTCACCGGCAGCGCCGAGGTGGACGGCGAGCGGGTGGACGCCGTCCCCGCCGGGGCGCTGGCCGCCCTCCGCACGCGCATCCTCGACCAGGACACGGCCGTCGAACCGCCGCCCGGCCTCGACGCGACCCTGCGCGACTACCAGCTGCGCGGTCTGGCCTGGCTGGACCGGATGACCTCGCTCGGGCTCGGCGGCTGCCTCGCCGACGACATGGGCCTCGGCAAGACGATCACCCTCATCGCCCTCCACCTGCGCCGGGCGCATCCCTCGCCGACCCTGGTGGTCTGCCCCGCCTCCCTCCTCGGCAACTGGCACCGCGAGATCAACCGCTTCGCCCCCGGCGTCCCGGTGCGCCGCTTCCACGGCACGGACCGGACCCTGAGCGACCCGGACGGCGGCTTCGTCCTCACCACCTACGGCACCATGCGCTCCAGCGCCGCCGAGCTGGCCCGGCAGAGCTGGGGCCTGGTCGTCGCGGACGAGGCGCAGCACGTCAAGAACCCGCACTCCTCCACGGCCAAGGCGCTGCGGACCATCCCCGCCCCGGCCCGGGTCGCCCTCACCGGCACCCCCGTCGAGAACAACCTCTCCGAGCTGTGGGCGCTCCTCGACTGGACCACCCCGGGGCTGCTCGGCCCGCTCAAGGCGTTCCGCGCCCGGCACGCCCGGATCGTGGAGAACACGGGCACCGCCGCCGGCCTCGGCAACGAGGAGGCCGTGGAGCGGTTGTCCCGGCTGGTGCGCCCCTTCCTCCTGCGGCGCCGGAAGTCCGACCCGGGCATCGCGCCCGAGCTGCCGCCCAAGACCGAGACCGACCACCCCGTCTCCCTCACCCGTGAGCAGGCCACGCTCTACGAGGCGGCCGTCCGCGAGACGATGGGGCGGATCGAGGCGGCGGAGGGCATCGCCCGCCGGGGCCTGGTCATGAAGCTGCTGACCTCGCTCAAGCAGATCTGCAACCACCCCGCGCAGTATCTGAAGGAGGAGCCCACCCGCCTCGTCGGCCGCTCCGGCAAGCTGGCCCTCCTGGACGAACTGCTCGACACGATCCTGGCCGAGGACGGTTCGGTCCTGATCTTCACCCAGTACGTGTCGATGGCGCGGCTCCTCTCGGCGCACCTGGCCTCCCGTGCGATCCCCTCCCAGCTCCTGCACGGTGGTACGCCGGTGGCCGAGCGGGAGCGGATGGTGGACCGCTTCCAGTCCGCCGAGGTCCCCGTCTTCCTGCTCTCCCTCAAGGCGGCCGGCACCGGGCTGAACCTCACCCGCGCCGCCCACGTCGTCCATTTCGACCGCTGGTGGAACCCCGCCGTCGAGGAGCAGGCCACCGACCGGGCCTACCGCATCGGCCAGACCCAGCCCGTCCAGGTCCACCGGATCATCGCCGAAGGCACGGTGGAGGACCGGATCGGTGAGCTGCTGGAGTCCAAGCGGGCCCTGGCGGACGCGGTGCTGGGCGCCGGGGAGAGCGCCCTGACCGAGCTGAGCGACCGCGACCTCGCGGACCTCGTGGCCCTGCGGAGGCCCGCGTGAGCCCCCGCCCGACCAGCGGCCCGGCCGCTCGCAGGTCCGCGCCCCGCGCGAGGATCGGCCCGGACGATCTGCGGCGCACCTTCGAGGCGGTGCCCGCCCGCACCTCCGCCGAGGGCGAGCCCTTCGCGGACAGCTGGTGGGGCCGGGCCTGGCTGGAGGCCCTGGAGTCCCTGTCGATGGACGAGGCCCGCCTCGCCCGGGGCCGTGCGTACGCCGACGACGGGCAGGTCGCGGCGATCACCGTCACCCCCGGCCGGGTCGTCGCCTACGTGCACGGCAGCCGGGCCCGCCCCTACCGTGCCGAACTGCGGCTGCGCACCTTCGCCGACCCCGGCTGGGAGGCCCTGCTCGACGCGGTCGCCGCACGCCCCGGCCACCTGTCGGCGCTGCTGGCCAAGGAGATGCCGCACTCCCTCGCCCGTACGGCCGAGGAGGCCGGGGTCCGGCTGCTGCCCGCCGCCGACGACCTCGACCCCAGCTGCACCTGCCCCGACCACGGGCGGCCCTGCAAGCACGTCGCCGCCCTCTGCTTCCAGACGGCCCTGCTGCTCGACAGCGACCCGTTCGTCCTGCTGCTGATGCGGGGGCGGGGCGAGCGCGAGCTGCTGGACGAGCTGGGGCGACGCAACGCCGAGCACTCCGCCCGTGAGCGCCCCGCCGCCCCGGAGGTCCCGTCGGTCGACGCGCGGGACGCCTTCGCCGTCCGCTTTCTGCCCCCGCTCCCCGCACCCCTGCCCGTGCCGCCGCACCCCGGCCAGCCGCCGTCGTACCCGGACCTGCCCGGGGCCCGGGATCCGCTGGGCCTGGACCACCTCGCCGCCGACGCCGCCGCCCGCGCGCACGCCCTGCTGGCCACCGGGCGCGATCCGCTGGCGGGGCTCACCGCGTGGCAGGACGCCGTCCGCCTCGCCGCGTCCCGCCCGACCGCCGGGCTCACCGCCACCACCCGCGCCCTCTACCGGGAGCTGGCGTACGCCACCGGCCGCACCACCACCGACCTGGCCCGCGCGGTCGCCGCCTGGCGGCAGGGCGAGGCGGAGGGCCTGGCGGTCCTGGAGACGCCCTGGGATCCGCCGGCCGGCCCCTTCGACCGGGCCAGGCCCGCGCTCGCCGCCGCCGGCCACCCACGCTTCACGCCCCGGTGCAACCACCTGACCCACCCGGCCGGTTCGCTCCAGCTCCGGTTCGGCCGGGACATGCGCTGGTACGGCTACGAGTCCGACCCCGGCGCCGAGGACTGGTGGCCGCGCGCCGCACCGGGCGCCGACCCGGTGACCGTCCTGGAGGCCCTGCTGGCCGGTGACTCCGTCCCGGAGGCCGCCGGGGACGACGACCCCCACTACGTGCGGTAAAACCCTTGGCCGTCGGGAAGTTGATCCTGTTAGCGTCCTCGACGTGGCGAAACTCAATCAGATCATCGCAGTGGAGAAGGGCGTCAAGACCAAGGCGCACCAGGAGCTGACGGCAGCGCACCACGGTCTCCAGAAGGCCGCGCTGCTGGCCGGGATCTCCCGTACCTACCAGCCCAAGGACGAGGAGGGCGAGCAGCTTCCGCCCGAGTCGACGCTGGTCCAGGTCAAGGCGGAGGACGTGCTGCGGCAGACCGCGGCCACGCTGACCCGCCTCTTCGATGTGACCGCCACCAAGGACTGGGCGAACTGCGCGGCCCGCGCCGATGTGACGGTGGACGGCCGGGTGCTGGTGAGCCAGGTGCCGGTGTCCTACCTGCTCTTCCTGGAGAAGCAGTTGACCGACCTCAACACCTTCGTCCGCAAGCTGCCGGTGCTGGACGCGGCCGAGGCGTGGGTGCAGGACCCGTCGACCGACTCCTGGAAGACCGAGCCGGTCCGTACGCTCCGTACCAGGAAGGTGCCCCGCAACCACGTGAAGGCGGAGGCCACCGAGAAGCACCCGGCGCAGGTCGAGGTGTACTACGAGGACGTCCCGGTCGGGTACTGGACGACCGTGAAGTTCTCCGGGGCGCTGCCCGCGCGGCGCGTCAACGAACTGCTGGACCGGATCGAGAAGCTCCAGCAGGCCGTGAAGTTCGCCCGCGAGGAGGCCAACGGCGCGGAGGTCACCGACCAGCGGGTGGGTGATGCGGTGTTCGGTTACCTCTTCGGGTGACCGACCATGGATTCCCCGGCCGCCTTCTGCGGGGGCCGGGGTGCGCGAGGAGCGCAAGCTGAAACTGAGGCTTGTCGTGAAGGCGCGGTTCCCGTGGAGGTTCGAATCCTCCCTCCGGCACGGGCCGGGGTAGCCCAAGTCAGGCAGAGGCAGACCGCCGTCAATCTCAGACTCTTGCTCCAGACTCAGCATGCGCCGCCGATCGCCGGATCGAACGGGCTCGGGCCCGCGCGCGTCGAGATGCCGGTTCAAGTCCGGCCCGCAGAGCTCCGATCTGCGGTGGTCCAAAGGCAGGACGCGACGACATCATGACTGACCCGAACCCTTAAACGTGCCGGCGTGCGAGATGGGCGGCAACCACAGGGCCCGGAGGCCGGCTACGCCTCCGGGCCCGCTCCCGTCTCCGGGGCGGGCCCGCGTGCCGGGCGGGACGGGCTGCCGGCCCCGTGCCGGGGTGGGGACGGGCTACTGGCGGTATCCGCTCAGGAAGCGGCCGATGCGGCTGATCGCCGCGTCGAGGTCGTCGGCGTACGGGAGGGTCAGGATGCGGAAGTGGTCCGGGCGCGGCCAGCTGAAGCCGGTGCCCTGGACCACCTGGATCTTCTCCCGCAGCAGCAGGTCCAGCACGAACTTCTCGTCGTCGACGATGGGGTGCACCTTCGGGTCGATGCGCGGGAAGGCGTACAGGGCGCCCTTCGGCTTGACGCAGGAGACGCCGGGGATCTCGTTCAGCCGCTCCCAGGCCCGGTCGCGCTGCTCGTGCAGCCTGCCGCCCGGCGCGACCAGCTCCCGGATGGACTGCCGGCCCCCGAGCGCGGCCTGAATGGCGTACTGCGCCGGGGCGTTGGGGCACAGCCGCATGGAGGCCAGCATGGTCAGCCCCTCCAGGTAGTCGCGGGCGTGCTGCCGGGGACCGGACACCACCAGCCAGCCGGACCGGAAGCCCGCCACCCGGTACGTCTTCGACAGCCCGCTGAAGGTGAGGCAGACCAGGTCCGGGGCGAGGACCGCCGCGCTGTGGTGCTCGGCCCCGTCGTACAGGATCTGGTCGTAGATCTCGTCCGCGAACACCATCAGCCCGTGGCGCCTGGCCAGATCGAGGATGCCCTCCAGGATCTCGCGGGGATAGACCGCGCCGGTGGGGTTGTTCGGGTTGATGATCACGACGGCCCTGGTCCGATCGGTGATCTTGGCGGCCATGTCGGCGAGGTCCGGGTTCCAGTCGGACTCCTCGTCGCAGACGTAGTGCACCGCCTTGCCGCCCGCGAGCGTGGTCACCGCCGTCCACAACGGGAAGTCCGGGGCCGGGATCAGCACCTCGTCGCCGTCCTCCAGCAACGCCTGCACGGCCATGGAGATCAGCTCGGAGACCCCGTTGCCGAGGAACACGTCGTCCACGCCGACCTCGGTCAGCCCCATCGCCTGGTAGCGCTGGACCACCGCCCGCCGGGCCGACAGGACGCCGCGCGAGTCGGTGTAGCCGTGCGCCTGCGGCAGCATCCGGATCATGTCCTGGACGATCTCCTCGGGCGCCTCGAAACCGAAGAGCGCGGGGTTGCCCGTGTTGAGCCTCAGCACGCTGTGACCCGCCTCCTCCAGGGCGTTGGCGTGCTCGATGACCGGGCCCCGGATCTCGTAGCAGACCTCGTTGAGCTTGCTGGACTGCCGGAACTCCATGCGCTGCCTCCCGAGCCGAATGTGCGGTACTTGGTTTTACCAAGCTTGAGCTTGGAAAGTCCAACAACATGTCTAGACTGCGTCGCATGCCACGTCAGCAGCAGCCGCCAGCACGCCCCGCCCGCCGCCGGAGCTACGACCAGTTCTGCGCCGCCGCCCGCGCCCTCGACTCCGTGGGCGACCGGTGGACGCTGCTGATCGTCCGTGAACTGCTGGGCGGACCCCGCAGGTACACCGACCTGCACGCCGATCTGCCCGGCGTCAGCACGGACGTCCTGGCCTCCCGGCTCAAGGACCTGGAGCAGGGCGGACTGGCCGTGCGCCGCAAGCTGCCGCCCCCGTCGGGCGCGTCGGTCTACGAGCTGACCGGGCGCGGCCACGGCCTGCTGCCCGTCCTCACCGCCCTCGCCGCGTGGGGCGCCCCCGCCCTCGACGAGCGCCGCCCCACCGACGCGGTGCGCGCCCACTGGTTCGCCCTGCCCCTGCTCGGCGCCCTCGCCGGACTCACCCGGCAGGGCGTCCTGGAGGTCCGGCTCGACGAGGGCGAGTTCCACCTCCGGGTGGGCGGGGGAGAGGAGGCCGCGTCCCCGGGGGCGGAGGCGCCCGGAACGGTGTACGGGTACGGCCCCGCCGACCGCCCCGACGCCCGGATCGCCCTGGACACGGAGGTCTGCCGGGAGCTGGCACAGGGCACGAGGACCTTCGCCGAGGCGGTGAAGGACGGGCGCGTGGAGGTGGCCGGGGAGGGCCCGCTCGCCGCGGAACTGCGCGGGGAGTGACCCGCCGCTCCTGCCTGCCGGGCCGTCCGGGGACTGAGCCGGGGGCTCCCGGACCGGGCGCCCGCGCGCCGGTGCGGCGATGATGGTGGCGTGCGACTCGAAGCGATCACCTGGGAACGGCTGGCCCGCCAACTGGCCCGGTACGGCGACGGGCTGTCCGCCGCCGACGGCGGGACCCGGCTCGCGTTCGGCGTCGACGGCGCGCCGGCCGCCCGCACCGGTGGGACGGCCGAACGCCTGGCGGAGGAGATGCGGCTGCTCGGCCGCTCGGTCCTCGTGGTCTCCACCGAGGGGTTCCTGCGCCCGGCGAGCCTGCGCTACGAGTACGGGAAGCGGGATCCGGACGCGTACCTCGACGGCTGGTACGACACCGGGGCGCTGTGGCGCGAGGTGTTCGGGCCGCTGGAGGCGGGCGGCTCCGGGCGGGTCCTGCCCGACCTGTGGGATCCCGCGACGGACCGGGCCACCCGCACCCCGTACCGGGAGGTGCCCGAGGGCGGGGTCGTGATCGTGCACGGCCCGTTCCTGCTGGGGCACTGGTTCCCGTTCGCGCTCACCGTCCATCTGCGGCTGTCCCCGGGCGCGTTGCGACGGCGCACACCGGAGTCGGACCACTGGACCCTGCCCGCCTTCGCCCGGTACGAGGACGAGACCGCGCCCACGGAGCGTGCGGACGTGGTGGTGCGCGCGGACGACCCGTCGCACCCGGCCTGGTCGGGGCTGCCCGGAGGGGGGTGAACCCGGCGTCCCGGCCGCCGGGCCGCCGGCCTCCCTCAGCGGGCCGCTGGCCTCCCTCAGCGGGCCGCCCGTCTCCCTCAGCGGGCCGCCGGGGGCGGACGGCCGCCGACCGTGGCGACGGCCGCCGCCCCCGCCCGGCACCCCTCGGCCGCCGCCGCCAGGTCGTCCGCACCGGCCAGCAGGGCCGCGAGGAACCCGCCGGTGAACGCGTCGCCCGCCCCCGTGGAGTCGACCGGCTCCCGCACGCGCGGGGCGGGAACGCGGCAGACGACCTCGCCCCCGGCCGCCACCACGGCCCCGCCCGCGCCCAGGGTGACCACGACCCGCGGGAACCGTCGGCTCAACTCGGCCGCCGCGTCCGCCGGTTCGGGCGTCCCGGTGAGCAGCCGCGCCTCGTCCGCGTTCGGCAGGAGCAGTTCCGCCCCCTCCGCGTACTCCAGGAACCGCTGCGGGCCCAGCTCGCCGAGGAACCCGGCCGACGCCGGGTCCACGCTCACCGCGACACCCCGTTCCGCGGCGGTCCGCAGGGCGAGCAGCGCCGCGCCCCTGCTCACGGGGGCGAACAGCAGGTAGCCCGAGAGGTGCAACCGCCCGACGCCGTCCAGCATCGAGGGGGTGAAGTCCTCGGCGGCGAGCCGCAGCGCCGCCCCGCCGTCGGTCAGGAACGTGCGCTCGGCGCCCGCGTCGACCAGGGCGATGACGGTCGCCGTCACCGCCTCCCGGTCCACGGCGAGGGACGCCCGCACCCCCGCCCGCTCCAGCGCCTCCCGGTGCCAGGCGGCGGATTCCGCCCCCGCCCGGGCGAGCAGCCGGACCTCCGCACAGCCCGAACGCACGGCCCAGCAGGCGACGTTGGCCCCCGCGCCGCCCGGCAGCGTGCGGATGAGGGCCTTCGTGTCCGTACCGTGCGCGAGGGGGGACGCCGGCCGCGCCACGACGTCCGTCACCACCTCCCCCACCACCAGCAGCCCACCGCGAGCCGCTGATCGGGGCGGCGGTCCTCCGCGGTGCCCCACGGCCCGGTCCGGCGGCGGCCCGCTGCCCGCCGCCGGCCGGGGCTCCGGGCGTCCGCCGTCCGCCGTCGGCCGGGTCACCGCCGTTCCGCCGCCGCCACCGCGATCCGCGCCGCGAGCGTCACGTTCCCCCGCACGGCCGCGAGGTTCGCCTCCAGCGACGCGCCTTCGGTCCGCCGCGCCAGCTGGTCCAGCAGGAACGGCGTGACGCCCTGCCCCGAGACGGACCGCTCCCGGCACGCGGCCAGCGCCTCCGCCAGCACCCGGTCGTGCAGCGCCGGGTCCAACTGCTCAGCCTCCGGCACCGGGTTGGCGACGATCAGCGCGGCGTCCGGCCCGCCCAGCGCCTCCTTCGCCCGCATGATCTCCACCACCTCCTCGGGGCTGTGCGCCGTCCAGTCGACGGGTTCGCCGGAACTGCTCAGGTAGAAGCCGGGGAAGTGCCCGGTGCCGTACCCGACGACGCCGACCCCGAGGGTCTCCAGGCGCTGGAGGGTCGCCGGGACGTCGAGGATCGACTTCACCCCCGCGCAGACCACGGTGATGCCGGTGCGGGCGAGGAGCCGCAGATCGGCCGACTCGTCCTGGTCCACGGCCCATTCCCGGTGCACGCCGCCGAGGCCGCCCGTGGCGAAGACACCGATGCCCGCCCGCGCCGCCAGGAACGCCGTCGCGGACACCGTCGTCGCCCCGCTCGCCCCGGAGGCCAGTGCCGGTGCGAGATCGCGGTGCCCCAGCTTGCGTACCGTCGGGTCGCCGGCGACCCGCTCCAACTGGTCCGTGCCCAGACCGACATGGGCCCGCCCGTCCAGTACGGCCACGGTGGCGGGGGCGGCGCCGGCGGACCGGACGAGCCCTTCCAGCTCCAGCGCCACGGACAGGTTGCGGGGGCGCGGCAGACCGTGCGCGATGATCGTCGACTCCAGTGCCACGACGGGCAGCCCCGCGCTCAGAGCGGCGCGCACCTCCGCCGAGAGCACCGGCTCGTAGGGTTCGGGTGAGTTCTGAGGCATGCCCCATCCCTGTCGCGGACGGAGGGGGTGCAAACCACGGGCGGACGCCTTGCGGCGGGTCCTGGTCGCGGGGTGGCCGGAAGTGGTCGCTAAGGTGACCGGCCATGACGCCATACGACCAGGCCCCCGCCTCCTTCGCCGTGCACATCGCGGATGCCGAACTCGTTCCGGAACCGCTCGATCCGTCGCAGATCGTCTCGGGCGATCCCGTGGTGACCGGCAAGGTGCTGGGGGAATCGCCCGACGGCAAGCAGATCCGGGGCATCTGGCAGATCACGCCCGGCGTGGTCACCGACACCGAGGCGAACGAGCTGTTCGTGGTCGTGAGCGGACGGGCGACCGTCGCGGTCGAGGGCGGGGCGACGCTGGAGATCGGCCCGGGGGACGCCTGCGTCCTGCGCGAGGGCGACCGGACGACCTGGACCGTGCACGAGACGCTGCGCAAGGCGTACCACATCAGCCTCTGAGGGCTCTGATGCGGCTGACTACTGGCGCCTGACGGCTGACCACTGGCGACTGCCCACTGGCGGCTGACGGCGTGCGGTTCGGGCGGTGCGCGGTGCGGGGGCTTCGCCGGGGAGCGGGGACCGGGGCGGCGGGCGCGGCCGGGGCCGGGTGAGGGGACGCGGGCCGGTGGCGCGTCGGCCGCGTCCGGCCGCGCGTCAGCCGATGGCCGCGTCCGGCCGCCGCAGGCTCCGGCGCAAGGTGAGCGCGGCGACCGGCAGGAGCAGGGCGGCGCCGATCGCGTTGAGGGGGCCGTACCCCCACTGGGCGACGATCACCCCGGCCGTCGCTCCGCCGATGCCCGCCGCCGCGTTCATGGTCAGGTCCGACAGCCCCTGCACCGCCGCCTGGGCGGACCGGGGCACGGCGTCGGTGAGCAGCGCCGAACCGGCGATCATGCCCGCCGACCAGCCGAGTCCCAGGACGAACAGGCCCGCGGCGGTCTGCCCGTGCCGGGGCCCGGCGGTACCGGCGAGGAGCGCCGCGCAGCTCAGCAGTCCTACGGCCAGCCCGATCACGGCCAGTCGGCCGAACCGGTCGGCCAGCCACCCCATCACCGGCGAGAACGCGTACATGCCCGCGATGTGCCCGCTGATGACCAGGCCGATCAACTGGAGGCCGGCTCCGTGCCGGCCGAGGTCGACCGGGGTCATGACCATGATCGACACCATGGCGGTGTGCGACACGGCGACCGTCACCAGGGCGAGGCGCGCCATCGGCGACTCCCTGACCGCCGCGACCCCCGCGGCCAGGGAGCGCTTCGGCGGATCCGACGGCCCCTCCTGGGCCAGGGCGCGGGCGGTGAGCAGCGGGTCCGGGCGCATCGCCAGCGCCACGACGAGCGCGGCGACGAGGAACACGGCGCCCGAGCACAGATACGGTCCCGCGGCCTCCGGCACCGGCGTGCCGCGGAACAGCCGACTGGCCGGGGCCGAGATGTTGGGGCCCAGCACCGAGCCGATCGTGGTGGCCCAGACGACGGTGGAGATCGCCCGTCCCCGCCGCTCCGGCCCCACCAGATCGGCTGCCGCGAAGCGGGCCTGGAGACCGGCCAGCGACCCCGCGCCGAACGCGGCCATGCCCAGCAGCAGCAGCGGGAAGCTGGGCAGCATCGTGGCGAGGACCACCAGCCCCCCGCCGAGCGCGCCGATCAGATAGGCGAGGACCAGGCCGGCCCGGCGGCCCCGGGAGGTCATCAGCGCGGCCAGCGGCAGCGAGAGCAGGGCGGTGCCGACCACGGACGCGGTCGGCGCAAGCCCGGACAGCGCCTCCGATCCGCTCACCTCGGCGGCCAGCATCGGGGCCAGGGCGATGCCGATGGCGACGCCGAGGCCGCCGAGTATCTGGCTGACGACGAGCACGGCCGAGGTCCGGCGCTGGAGAGCGGGCAGCCCGGCGGCGGTGGCCGGGGGGAGGGGAAGGGGTCGCGTCACCGGCGCAGTGTGCCACCACTCGACCACCGCCGTTCACCCGGCCGGGTGAACAAATGCCCGCGAGGCCGACTTTCAGCACCCCCTCCGCAGGGCCGGGCGCCTACGACGCGGCTCTACGCCCGACCCGGACGCAAGGAAACGTACCGAATTGCTTATAAATGCGCCGAAAAAAAAGGGAAGCATTCTGAAATCCCATGAACCCCGGGAACCCGATGAATCCCGGGAACCCGATGAACTCCGGGAACCCCATGACCCCCGGGAAACGGTCCGAGGAAGCCGTCCGGGGCTTCCCGCCGCGCGCGCCCCTCAGCCGTCCCCGCAGCGGGGAACGGCTCAGAACAGCGGCTGCGGCAGGACCCCCTCCAGCGCCAGCAGCTGCCGCTTGGTCTCCAGCCCGCCGCCGAACCCGCCGAGGCCCCCGCCGCTCTCCACGACCCGGTGGCAGGGCACCACCACCGGCAGCGGATTGGCCCCCATGGCCGCGCCCACCGCCTGCGCCCCCTCCGGCCGGCCGACCCGGGCGGCCAGCTCCCCGTACCCGACGACCGTTCCGTAGGGCACCCCGGACGCCAGCTCGCGGAGCACCTCGCGGTGGAACCCGCTGGTCAACGACCAGTCCAGGGCGAGGTCGAAGTCCCGCCGGCCGCCCGCGAAGTACGCCGCGAACTCGCGTACGGGCTCCATGAGCCGCGCCGAACCGGGGGCCTCCACCGGCTCCGTGCCGAACCGGGTCCGCAACCGGTCGAGGACCGCGGCGCGTACGGCGGGGTGGGCGTGGAAGGACACGTTCACCAGCCCGGCCCCGGTCGCCGCGAGCAGCAGCGGACCGATCACGCTGTCCACGACGGCCCACTCGACGGTCGGACCCCCGCCGGTCCCGTAGCTGTTCATGCCGCCACCGTACGACCCGCCACCGACAGCAGCGGGCCGTACGCCGGCCGACCGCGACGGCCCCGCCGTTCAGCTCGTCGCGTCGCGCACCACGTCGGGGAAGTTGGTGATGATCCCGTCGACGCCCAGGTCCCGGGCGCGCACCGCGTCCGCCGCCTTGTTGACCGTCCACGTGTTCACCCGCAGCCGCTTGCCGTGCGCGCCCTTGAGCCGCTGCACGGCTGCCACGTAGTCGGCGTCGATCGTCGCGTACGAGGGGTTGATCTGATCGGTGAACGCGGCGTACGAGGGCAGGTCGGCCACCGCCGGGGTGCCCAGGAAGCCGGTCGTGACGTCCGGGCGCAGGCTGTGGACCTTCTTGATGCTGTCCGCGCCGAAGCTCTGGACGACCAGCCGGCTCCGGACGTGGGAGCGGTCCAGCCACCCCGTACGGCCCAGCGTCTGGATGATGTCGCTTTCGATGCCCGGGTAGGTCGCCGGGCTCTTGATCTCCAGCAGGAGCTTCTGCCGATTGCGCTCCAGACGGTGCAGGAACTGGGTGAGCGTCGGGATCCGCGCCCCGGTGAACTGCGTGCCGAACCAGCTGCCCGCGTCGAGTTTCGCCAGCTCCGCCGCGGTGAAGTCCTTGACCGCCCAGGGAGCCCGGTCGGGGAAGACCTGCTCCACGTCGGTCGTGCGCTTCAGGCCGGTGTCGTGCAGCACGACGAGCACGCCGTCGCGGGTGCGGTGGACGTCGTTCTCGACCCAGTCGATGCCGAGCGCTTCGGCGGCGTCGACGGCGGCGAGGGTGTTCTCCGGCGCGTAACCGGACGCTCCCCGGTGGGCCACGACGACCGGGTCCGCCCGCTGCGCGGAGAGCTGGGCCGGCGCCTGGGGCCGGTCGGCGGGGAGCAGCAGGGCGCCGGCGCCGAACAGGGCGGCGGCCGTGGCGGAGGCGGTTGCGGTGCGGACGAACACGGGGACTCCTCACGTCGGGAGTGTGCGGACACGCAGAGAGTGACAGCGGCCCGCCAACACCCGGCGGGGCGGTGGTGGCCGCGACATGAACGGAACCTTCGGTCCCGGGGGACCACCGTGGAGCCCGGCACGGAGGCGTACCGGTAAAGTGGGGGGTTCTTTGTCTGTCTGCCGGGACTCGCCCCTTGGGGATCCTCCTCGACCCCGGGCTTTCTCGAAGGGCGCACGCGCATGCAAGGAACGGTCGACGGATTCACCTACGGCCTGGTGACCCCGGTCGCGGCGTTCCTCATGGCCGCCCTGGGAGCCGCCCTCGGGCTCCGCTGCACCACCCGGTCCCTCCGTACGACACGTAGCTGCCGGGCCGGATGGCTGGCGTTGGGCTCGCTGTCCATCGGTTCCGGCGTCTGGACCATGCACTTCGTGGCGATGACGGGCTTCACCGTGCGGGAGGCCCCGATCTCCTACGACAAGCCCCTCACCTTCGCCGGCCTGGCCCTGGCCGTGGTGATGATCGGCATCGGCATCTTCATTGTCGGGTACCGGGGCGCGACCCGCATGGCGTTGATCACCGGGGGCACCATCACGGGCCTCGGCATCGCCTCGATGCACTACCTCGGCATGGCGGGCATGCGCATGGCCGCCCGCCTCGCTTACGACACCCCGCTCGTCGCCCTGTCGGTGCTGATCGCCGGGTGCGCCGCCACGGGCGCGCTGTGGGCGGCCGTCACCCTCCGGGGGGCCCTCTCCGGCCTCGGCGCGAGCATCCTGATGGCCGTCGCGGTGACCGGGATGCACTACACCGGGATGGCCGCACTCGACGTGCACCTCCACCTGCCGCCGACCCTGCCGTCCGACCTGGCCGACGTCCTGCCCGGCGACCGGCCGGTCGAGATGATCGGCCCGATGCTGGTCGGCCCCGGCTGCTTCCTGCTCCTGGCGGCCGTGGCGCTCCTGTTCGACCCCGGGGCCGTGACGGGCGGACCGAGCGGCCCGGGCCCGCGGACGGGCCGGTACCCGGACCCTGTCCCGGCCCCCTCGGAAGGACGCCGCCCGGCGCGCCGCCCGGCCCCCGGGGCGTGGAAGGCCGTACGGAGCCCTGCCCGGGAGAAGGCGGGGCGCGCCCTCCGGGAGGAGACCGGCGGCCCCCGCTACCGCTGATCCGAGGCCGTTGTCAGTGGCGCGCCGTACGGTGGTTGCATGCGGCCCGTTTCCAAGATCGAACGTTCGGTGCGGCCTTTCGAGGTCGTCAGTCCCTACCAGCCCAGCGGCGACCAGCCCGCGGCCATCGCCGACCTGGAGCGGCGCATCCGCGCGGGCGAGAAGGACGTCGTCCTGCTCGGCGCGACCGGCACCGGCAAGTCGGCGACCACCGCCTGGATGATCGAGAAGCTGCAGCGCCCCACCCTGGTGATGGCGCCGAACAAGACCCTCGCCGCCCAGCTCGCCAACGAGTTCCGCGAGCTCCTTCCGAACAACGCGGTGGAGTATTTCGTCTCGTACTACGACTACTACCAGCCCGAGGCGTACGTCCCGCAGTCGGACACCTACATCGAGAAGGACTCCTCCATCAACGAGGAGGTCGAGCGGCTGCGCCACTCCGCGACGAACTCCCTGCTCACCCGGCGCGACGTCGTCGTGGTCGCCTCCGTCTCCTGCATCTACGGCCTCGGCACGCCCCAGGAGTACGTGGACCGCATGGTCCGGCTCGACGTCGGCGAGGAGATCGACCGGGACCGGCTGCTGCGCCGCTTCGTCGAGATGCAGTACACCCGCAACGACCTGGCGTTCACCCGCGGCACCTTCCGGGTCCGCGGCGACACCATCGAGATCTTCCCGGTCTACGAGGAGCTCGCCGTCCGCATCGAGATGTTCGGCGACGAGATCGAGGCCCTGTCCACGCTCCACCCGCTGACGGGAGAGATCATCAGCGAGGACCCCATGGTCCACGTCTTCCCCGCCAGCCACTACGTCGCCGGTCCCGAACGCCTGGAGAAGGCCGTCGGCGGCATCGAACGGGAGCTGGAGCAGCGTCTGGCCGAGCTGGAGAAGCAGGGCAAGATGCTGGAGGCCCAGCGGCTGCGCATGCGCACCACGTACGACATCGAGATGCTCCGCCAGATCGGCACCTGCTCCGGCGTGGAGAACTATTCGATGCACTTCGACGACCGCGCCCCCGGCACCGCGCCCAACACCCTCCTCGACTACTTCCCGGACGACTTCATGCTCGTCCTGGACGAGTCCCACGTCACGGTCCCGCAGATCGGCGCCATGTACGAGGGGGACGCCTCCCGCAAGCGGACCCTCGTCGACCACGGCTTCCGGCTGCCGTCCGCCATGGACAACCGGCCGCTGAAGTGGGAGGAGTTCCTGAAGCGGATCGACCAGACGGTGTACCTCTCCGCCACCCCGGGGAAGTACGAGCTCTCGCGCGGCGACGGGTTCGTCGAGCAGATCATCCGCCCCACGGGCCTCGTCGACCCCGAGGTCGTGGTCAAGCCCACCGAGGGCCAGATCGACGACCTGGTCCACGAGATCCGCAAGCGCACCGAGCGGGACGAGAGGGTCCTGGTCACCACGCTCACCAAGAAGATGGCGGAGGACCTCACCGACTACTTCCTGGAACTCGGCATCCAGGTCCGCTACCTGCACAGCGACGTCGACACCCTGCGCCGCATCGAGCTCCTGCGCGAGCTGCGGTCCGGCGAGTACGACGTGCTCGTCGGCATCAACCTCCTGCGCGAGGGCCTGGACCTTCCCGAGGTGTCCCTCGTGGCCATCCTCGACGCGGACAAGCAGGGCTTCCTGCGCTCCGGCACCTCGCTCATCCAGACCATCGGCCGCGCCGCCCGCAACGTCTCCGGCCAGGTCCACATGTACGCGGACAAGGTCACCCCGGCCATGGAGCAGGCGATCGACGAGACGAACCGCCGCCGCGAGAAGCAGATCGCCTACAACACCGAGCGGGGCATCGACCCGCAGCCGCTGCGCAAGAAGATCAACGACATCGTCGCGACCATCGCCCGCGAGGAGATCGACACCGAGCAACTGCTCGGCACCGGCTACCGGCAGGGCAAGGAGGCCGAGGCCAAGGCCCCGGTTCCCGCTCTCGGCGGCAAGGCCGCCAAGGGCGCGGCGAAGGGCAGGGCGGCCAAGACCGGCGAGGTGCGCGGCGACCGGCCCGCGACCGAGCTGGCCGGGATCATCGAGGAGATGACCGACCGGATGCGGGCCGCCGCCGCCGACCTGCAGTTCGAGGTGGCCGCCCGGCTCCGCGACGAGGTCGGTGAACTGAAGAAGGAACTGCGTCAGATGAAGGAAGCGGGCCTGGCCTGATCCGGTCCGGTCCGGTCCGCAGGGGCCGTCCACCGGCGCCGCGCCGCTCCCGGCGCCGGTGGGCGGCCCCGCTTCCGCCCCGCCCGGAACACATGCCGGATGTGTTGCAAGACCGACACGAAAACAGACCGAACCTGCTGCCGCCCGGGGTGGAATGCGTAGGGTTCGGGAAACCGCACACGGATGGTTGCGGGGCAACGCCGAGAGGGGACAGCGCGTGACGGTCAACATGACCAAGGGTCAGGCCATCAGCCTGCAGAAGAGCGACGGGGGAACCCTGACCGCGGTGCGGATGGGGCTCGGCTGGCAGGCGGCTCCGCGCCGCGGCCTGTTCGGTTCGCGCACCCGTGAGATCGACCTGGACGCCTCGGCGGTGCTCTTCGCCGACAAGCAGCCGGTCGACGTCGTCTTCTTCCGGCATCTCGTCAGCGACGACGGCTCGGTCAAGCACACCGGCGACAACCTGGTCGGCGGTGCGGGCTCCGGCGGCGACGACGAGGCGATCCTCGTCGACCTCCAGCGCGTGCCGGTCCACATCGACCAGATCGTCTTCACGGTGAACTCCTTCACCGGGCAGACGTTCCAGGAGGTGCGACACGCCTTCTGCCGCATCGTCGACGAGACCAACGGCCAGGAGCTCGCCCGGTACACGCTCGACGGCGGCGGCCAGTACACCGCCCAGATCATGGCGAAGGTGCACCGCGCGGGCAGCGGCTGGCAGATGACGGCCCTCGGGAACCCGGCCAACGGCCGCACCTTCCAGGACCTGATGCCGTCGATCCTGCCGCACCTGTAGGTCCCGGCGCCGGGACGGACGGGCGGGCCGGTTCCCGGGGGCACGGCCCCCGGGGCCGCCCGCGCACGGCACAGCACCAGCACGGCACCGCGGCCACCCGCGCGGGCCATCGTCGAGGGGGACAGCGCAATGACGGCCGAACTGGTCCGGGGGCAGAACCACCCCCTGCCCCGGACCCGTCTGGAGATCCGGGTATCGGCCGGCACGCCCGTCGTGGCCGGGGCCACCCTCGGCGACGCGCGGGGCACGGTGGGCGGCGCCGAGCGGATCGCCCACCCCGGCTCACCCCACCTCCCCGGCCTCGAAGCCTCCCGGCAGGCGGCGGCCGACCACCGGCTCGCCGTCGACCTGGAGGCCCTGCCCGCGGACGTCCACCGCGTCACCGTGCTCCTCGCACTGCCCGCGGTGGCGGGGGGCCCGACGCGGTTCGGCGCCGTCCCCGCCCCCTTCGTCGCCGTCACCGGCCTCGACGGCGAGGAGATCGCCACCTTCACGCTCACCGGCCTGGACGCCGAGTCCGCCGTCAGCGCCCTGGAGCTCTACCGCCGCCAGGACGTCTGGAAGGTCCGCGCGGTGGGGCAGGGGTATGCCGGCGGGCTCGCGGAGATGCTCGCCGACCAGGGCGTGAGCGACGCCGCAGGGCTGGCCGGCTCCATCCAGGAAGCCGTGGTCCGGGGCCTGGCCCGCTCCGTGGCCCCGCCGCCCCGGACCACGGACGGCGACCGCGTACGGCACACGGCCGCCCCGGCCCCGGAGGTCCCCGGCCCCCTCCCCGCCGCCCCGGCCGCCCCGGCCCCGGAGGCCCCCGAGCCGCCGACCGCCACCACGGCCCAGCCGCACACCCCGCCGCCGCGCACCGCGCCGGGGCAGGACGGCCCGGGGTCCGCCACCGGCGGCCCCATCACCTACGCGCACCCGCGACGGCAGCCCGCCGCGCCCCCGCCGCCCGCCCCCACCGCGCCGCCCGCCCCGCCCGGGCAGCCCGCCCAGCCGGTCGCGGGCGACGCCGGCGGCTGGTCGATGGACGAGCGCCTCTACAACCAGGTCTGGGGCATGTTCGAGGACCTGGCCCGTGCCGTCGCCGCCTACCGCAGCGCCGTGGACTTCGCCGAGTCCCGGATGGACCAGGAGCTCGACCGCGCCCTGTCCGACCCCCGCAACCGGATCGGCGGCGCCGGCGACCGCGCCCGCGAACAGGCCCGTGCCAACCGTGACGAGCTGGCCTCACGGGCCCGGGAGGCCCTCGACCGCGACCTGGCCCAGCTGGCCGCCGAGGCGGCCGTCGTCGAGCCCGCGCTCCCGGCCGCGTACGCCGGGTGGGGCAACCCCGTCTGGCACGCCCACCGCGTGCCCATGGAGATACCGATGGCCCTGCGTATCGGCGATCTCCACCTTCCCGAGCGCACCGACCTGCGCATCCCCCTGCTGGTCCGGCTGCCGCTGGAGCGCGGGATCTGGGTGGACAGCGGCCGGACGGCGTCCGAGGCGGCGGCGTCGGTGGACGCCGCCCGCCTGCGCCGGCTCGCCATGGAGGCCGCCGTAGCCCACGCGGCGCGGCTGCTGGCGGTCCACCCCGCCGGGGAGTTCTCGGTGCACGTCATCGACCCGGCGGGTTCGGCGGCCGGTCCGCTGGCGCCGCTGGTCGAGGCGGGCGTCCTCGCCGGCCCGCCCGCCTCCGGGGCCCGGGGGGTGGCCGAGGTGCTCGCCCGTCTCACCCGGCGGGTGGACCTGGTGCAGATGGCGGTGCGGGCCCGCGCGGCCGACTCGCTCCCGCCCGACCTGGACACCGGCGAGCAGCTCCTGGTGGTCAACGACTTCCCGCACGGCTTCGACGACCGGGCCGTCACCCAGCTCCGCTACCTCGCGGACGAGGGCCCCTCGGTCGGCGTGCACCTCATGATGGTCGCGGACCGGGAGGAGGCGAGCGCGTACGGGCCGGTGCTCGACCCGCTGTGGCGGTCGCTGCTGAGGATCACCCCGGTCGCCGACAGCCACCTCGCCGATCCCTGGGTCGGGCACGCCTGGACCTACGAACCCCCGGCGGTCCCGCCGGGCAGCCGTGTCCTGGAAGAGGTCCTAGCGGCGGTCGCGGCCGCCCGCCGAGCCGCTGGGCGCTGACGCACCACCAACCCTCACCTGCGGTTTTGGTGAGCTCTTTACTCTTTTCTTTACCAACCCTTGGTGATGCCTGTACTCTTCGACGAACGGAGGGGAGTACTCCTTACGCGACGTCCCGTCAATACGGCCCGTTATTCGGTCCCGGGGCGCCGGTCCCCGTACACATCGTGTGCGGGGGTGGAAGAGACCTCCGGCAGCGACGACGCTGATCAAGTAGCCGTAGCGAACTGCCGGAGGCGCAGTGGACGTTTCATGGACCGTATGGGCCCTGACCATCTTTGGTCTGTCGGCCCTCATCGCCGTCGACTTCTTCATCGGGCGCAAGCCCCATGACGTGTCGACCAAGGAAGCCGGGATCTGGACGGTCGTCTGGATCGCTCTGGCCATCCTCTTCGGACTCGGCCTCATGGTGTTCGGCGAGAGCAAGGCGTCCGGCGAGTTCTTCGCCGGGTTCATCACCGAGAAGTCGCTGAGCGTCGACAACCTCTTCGTCTTCGTGCTGATCATGGCGAAGTTCTCGGTACCCTCCCACCTCCAGCAGCGGGTGCTGCTGATCGGTGTGCTGATCGCCCTGGTGCTCCGCGCGATCTTCATCGCCGCCGGCGCCGCCGTGATCGCGAACTTCTCGTGGGTGTTCTACATCTTCGGCGCGTTCCTGATCTACACCGCCTGGAAGCTCATCCAGGAGGCGCGGGCCGACGAGGAGGACGAGGAGTTCGAGGAGAACCGCCTCCTGAAGTCGATCGAGCACCGCTTCGGCGTCGCCGACCGGTACCACGGCACCAAGCTCTTCATCCGCGAGAACGGCAAGCGCGTCCTGACCCCGCTGATGGTGGTCATGCTCGCCATCGGGATGACCGACGTGCTGTTCGCGCTGGACTCGATCCCGGCGATCTTCGGTCTGACCCAGGACCCGTACATCGTCTTCACGGCCAACGCGTTCGCGCTGATGGGCCTGCGCCAGCTGTACTTCCTCATCGGCGGTCTGCTGAAGAAGCTGGTCCACCTCAGCTACGGCCTGTCGGTGATCCTCGGCTTCATCGGCGTCAAGCTGGTGCTGCACGCCCTGCACGAGTCCGGGGTGCACGTGCCCGAGATCTCCATCCCGTTCTCGCTCGCCGTCATCTGCGGTGTCCTGGTGATCACCACGATCACCAGCCTCATCGCCAGCAAGAAGCAGGCGGCGGCGGAGGCGGAGGAGGGCCGGAAGGCGGAGACCGCCGGTCCGGCCGACGAGGAGAGCAAGACCCTCAGCTGACCCGGGGCCGCCCCGGGCGGCACAGGGACGCACCGGCAGCGGCCGGGGCGGTGACGGCGAAGCCGTTCCCGCCCCGGCCGCTTTCGTGTGCGCGGCGTTCCGGAGGTGTGCGGGAGAAGCGCGTGCGCCGCGAGCCCGTACGCGGCGGACGCGCGCGGAAGGCCGTGGGGCGCGGGCTACCAGCCGCGGGCGCGCCACTCCGGAAGGTGCGGGCGCTCGTCGCCGAGCGTCGTGTCGTCGCCGTGGCCGGGGTAGACCCACGTCTCGTCGGGCAGCCGGTCGAACAGCTTCGTCTCCACGTCGTCCAGCAGGCTCGCGAACGCCTCGGGGTCCTCGTGCGTGTTCCCGATCCCGCCGGGGAAGAGGCAGTCCCCGGTGAACAGGTGCGGGGCGCCGTAGGGGTCGTCGTAGACCAGGGCGATGGAGCCCGGGGTGTGCCCGACCAGGTGGCGGGCGGTCAGCTCGACCCGGCCGACGCTGATCGTGTCGCCGTCCTCGACCAGGACGTCGGTCGGCACGGGGATGCCCTCGGCGTCGTGGCGGCCCGCGTACGTCCGGGCGCCGGTCGCCCCGACCACCTCGGCCAGCGCCTGCCAGTGGTCCCCGTGCCGGTGGGTGGTGACGACGGACGCGATGCCGTCGTCACCGATCAGCGTGAGCAGGGTCTCCGGCTCGGCGGCCGCGTCGATCAGCAGCTGCTCGCCGGTGGCCCGGCAGCGCAGCAGGTACGCGTTGTTGTCCATCGCGCCGACGGCGACCTTGGAGATCATCAGGTCCGTCAGTTCGTGCACGCTCGCCGGTCCGCCGACCTTCACCGCTCCGCTGTACGTCATGCGGCTCAGCCTATAGCGGGGGCAGCGAGGGCAGCGGGCCCCCGGCGGCGGTCAGGGCGGAGCCGTCACGGCGCCCGCTGAGCCAGCCCAGCAGCTCGACGGCGGGCCCCTGCACGGTCACCAGCGCGCTCGGGGGGCCGCCGCCCGTGCTCCAGGTGCGGCCGTCCCGGTCGGTGAGGGCGGTGGCGGGCACATTCTCGTCGCCGAGGAACCGGTCGGCCAGAAAGGCGATCTCCCGCTCCACGAACGCGGCGGGCAGGTCCTCCAGCTCGTAGCCGACGCCGAGGTCGACGTGGTGCAGCTCCACCTCGATCCAGCGCCGGAAGGGCACCCGGGCCGCGGAGTCCGTGACCCCGTTGCGCAGGGTGACGGTACGGGTCCAGTCGGCGGGTTCGGCCGCGACGGCGAGGAAGCCCTCCGCACTCTCCCGCAGGTCCTTCAGCTGCTCGGCCGCCGGACGGCCGGCGCCGGCGGCGATGTCGGCGTCGCGGGTTTCGCTGCTCGCGTACATCGGGAGGCCCCGGAGAACATTTCCGAGCGCGTCGGCGTTACGGGAGAGGTGGGTCAGGACATGGCCCCGACTCCATCCGGGCAACCGTGACGCCTCACCGATCGAGGCGTTGTCCAGACGACCGGCTGCGACGAGCAGCCGTTCGGTCGCCCCGCGTACAGCTCCCAGGTCATGCGCATGATCCGTCATGCGGCCGAGCCTAGCTCCGCCACCCGTTCGGGTGAAGGAGCCCGAGGGTAGCCGTAAATCGAATGTGCGTGCTATACGCTCGGAGTCGAAAGCCTCTGACACCGCTGTGGCGCCCCCCATACCCTGGGAGAGGGGCTCAGTTCCCCCGCTTCTCTCTAGAAAGGTGCGGACCGGCGTGGCCGACCGTCTCATCGTCCGTGGCGCGCGCGAGCACAACCTGAAGAACGTCTCGCTCGACCTGCCCCGCGACTCCCTCATCGTCTTCACCGGGCTCTCCGGGTCGGGCAAGTCCTCCCTCGCGTTCGACACGATCTTCGCCGAGGGGCAGCGCCGCTACGTCGAGTCGCTCTCCTCGTACGCCCGGCAGTTCCTCGGGCAGATGGACAAGCCGGACGTGGACTTCATCGAAGGCCTCTCCCCGGCCGTCTCCATCGACCAGAAGTCGACCTCGCGCAATCCGCGCTCGACGGTCGGCACGATCACCGAGGTCTACGACTACCTCCGGCTCCTCTTCGCCCGGATCGGCAAGCCGCACTGCCCCCAGTGCCACCGCCCGATCTCGCGGCAGTCGCCGCAGGCCATCGTCGACAAGGTCCTCGGCCTGCCCGAGGGCAGCCGCTTCCAGGTCCTCTCGCCGCTGGTGCGCGAGCGCAAGGGCGAGTTCGTGGACCTCTTCGCCGACCTCCAGACCAAGGGCTACAGCCGGGCCCGGGTCGACGGCGCCACCATCCAGCTCGCCGAGCCGCCCACGCTGAAGAAGCAGGAGAAGCACACCATCGAGGTGGTCGTCGACCGCCTCACCGTCAAGGAGAGCGCCAAGCGCCGGCTGACCGACTCGGTCGAGACCGCGCTCGGCCTCTCCGGCGGCATGGTGGTGCTCGACTTCGTCGACCTCCCCGAGGACGACCCCGAGCGCGAGCGGATGTACTCCGAGCACCTCTACTGCCCGTACGACGACCTCTCCTTCGAGGAGCTGGAGCCGCGCTCCTTCTCCTTCAACTCGCCCTTCGGCGCCTGCCCGGACTGCACCGGCATCGGCACCCGCATGGAGGTCGACCCGGAGCTGATCGTCCCGGACGAGGAGAAGTCCCTCGACGAGGGCGCGATCCACCCCTGGTCCCACGGCCACACCAAGGAGTACTTCGGCCGCCTGATCGGCGCCCTCTCCGAAGCGCTCGGCTTCCGTACGGACATCCCCTGGGCCGGGCTGCCGCAGCGCGCCAAGAAGGCCCTGCTGTACGGCCACAAGATCCAGACCGAGGTCCGCTACCGCAACCGGTACGGGCGCGAGCGCGCCTACACCACCCCCGCCTTCGAAGGCGCGGTGCAGTTCGTCAAGCGGCGCCACACCGAGGCCGAGAGCGACTCCAGCCGGGAGCGGTTCGAGGGCTACATGCGCGAGGTGCCCTGCCCCACCTGTGAGGGCACCCGCCTCAAGCCGATCGTGCTCGCGGTGACGGTGATGGAGAAGTCCATCGCCGAGGTCTCCGCGATGTCGATCAGCGAGTGCGCCGAGTTCCTCGGCCGCCTCAAGCTGAACGCCCGCGACAAGAAGATCGCCGAGCGGGTGCTCAAGGAGGTCAACGAACGGCTGAAGTTCCTCGTCGACGTCGGCCTGGACTACCTCTCGCTGAACCGCGCGGCCGGCACCCTGTCCGGCGGCGAGGCCCAGCGCATCCGGCTGGCCACCCAGATCGGCTCCGGCCTGGTCGGCGTGCTGTACGTCCTGGACGAGCCCTCCATCGGCCTGCACCAGCGCGACAACCACCGGCTCATCGAGACCCTGGTCCGTCTCCGCGACATGGGCAACACGCTCATCGTCGTCGAGCACGACGAGGACACCATCAAGGTCGCCGACTGGGTCGTCGACATCGGCCCCGGCGCGGGCGAGCACGGCGGCGAGGTCGTCCACTCGGGCTCGCTCAAGGAGCTGCTGGCCAACAAGCAGTCGGTCACCGGCCAGTACCTGTCCGGCAAGCGGTCGATCCCGATGCCGGACGTCCGCCGCCCGGTCGATCCGGCCCGCAGCCTCACGGTGCACGGCGCCCGGGAGAACAACCTCCGGGACATCGACGTCTCCTTCCCGCTCGGCGTCCTCACCGCCGTCACGGGCGTCTCCGGGTCCGGGAAGTCGACCCTGGTCAACGACATCCTCTACACCCACCTGGCCCGCGAGCTGAACGG
This sequence comes from Streptomyces sp. NPDC017448, assembly GCF_044330565.1. Classification (NCBI taxonomy): domain Bacteria; kingdom Bacillati; phylum Actinomycetota; class Actinomycetes; order Kitasatosporales; family Streptomycetaceae; genus Streptomyces; species Streptomyces sp. NPDC017448. The sequence goes on from NZ_JBIRLM010000004.1 coordinate 364,145, forward strand.
CGCCAAGTCGGTCCCCGGCCGCCACACGCGGGTCGACGGCGACGACCTGGTCGACAAGGTGGTGCACGTCGACCAGTCCCCGATCGGCCGGACCCCCCGGTCCAACCCGGCGACGTACACCGGGGTCTTCGACCACGTCCGCAAGCTGTTCGCGGAGACGATGGAGGCGAAGGTACGCGGCTATCTGCCGGGCCGCTTCTCCTTCAACGTCAAGGGAGGCCGCTGCGAGAACTGCTCCGGCGACGGCACGATCAAGATCGAGATGAACTTCCTGCCCGACGTGTACGTCCCGTGCGAGGTCTGCCACGGAGCGCGCTACAACCGGGAGACGCTGGAGGTGCACTACAAGGGCAAGTCCATCGCCGAGGTGCTGGACATGCCGATCGAGGAGGGCCTGGAGTTCTTCGAGGCCGTCCCGGCCATCGCCCGCCATCTGCGCACCCTCAACGACGTCGGCCTCGGCTACGTCCGGCTGGGCCAGTCCGCGCCGACCCTCTCCGGCGGCGAGGCGCAGCGCGTCAAGCTGGCGAGCGAGCTCCAGAAGCGCTCCACCGGCCGCACGGTCTACGTCCTGGACGAGCCGACCACCGGTCTGCACTTCGAGGACATCAGCAAGCTGATCACCGTGCTCTCCGGCCTGGTGGACAAGGGCAACACGGTGATCGTCATCGAGCACAACCTCGACGTCGTCAAGACCGCCGACTGGGTCGTCGACATGGGCCCCGAGGGCGGCAGCGGCGGCGGCCTGGTGGTCGCGGAGGGGACGCCGGAGCAGGTCGCCTCGGTTCCCGCCAGCCACACCGGGAAGTTCCTCCAGTCCATCCTGGACCCGGACCGGATCGCGGAGGCCGCGGTGCCCTCGGGCCGCGCGGCGCCCCGCAAGGCGGCCGCCCGCAAGACCGCCCCGGCGAAGAAGGCGGCCGCGAAGAAGACCGCGACGTCCAAGGCGGCGACCGGCAAGGCGGCCGCCGCGAAGAAGACCACCCGCGCCCGCACGTCCTGAGCGCGGCGCCGCCCCGCCCGCCCCTCCCCGGATCGCATACGCCGGCGGGGCGGGCGGGGCGGCCCGGTCGCGGGGCCGCCGAGCCCCGCCGGTATCGTCGGTTCCGTCACCGGGCCACGGGTTCGCCCCCGCCGCCCCTGCCGTCCGGCGGCCGGCCCGCCCCGGTCGCGATCTCTCGTGATCCACCCCGAACAACGACCCGTGGAGTCCCCATGCCCGGTCTGCCCGCCGCCCGCCGTACCGTGCTGAAGGGCGCCGCGCTCGCCGGCGCCGCCGGGCTGGGAGCGGCCGCCTGCTCCACCGATTCCAAGCTCGGCCACGCCGAGAACCCCACCCCCACCGCCCCCGTGGAGCTCGGGGCGGCCTCCGAGGTGCCCGTCGGCGGGGCCAGGCTCTACCGCGAGCAGCGCCTCGTCGTCGTCTGCCCGGCCAAGGGCGAGTACAAGGCGTTCAGCGCCCAGTGCACCCACGGCGGCTGTGTCCTGGACAAGGTCGAAGGCACCGAGGGCCACTGCCCCTGCCACGGCAGCCGCTTCGACATGACCACCGGCAAGCCGGTGAAGGGCCCGGCCACCGTGCCGCTGCCCGCCGTGCCGGTCACCGCCGAGGGCGGAAAGCTCGTCGCGGGCCCCGGCGCCTGACCAGGGCTCATCGGACCCCGAGAGCCCCGGTCCCGCCCCACCCGGTCCGGCCCGACCCCGCCGCACCCGGCGGCCGGCCCGACGGTGTCCGCGCGTGTCCGAGCGGTGAGGGGCCGCGCCCCGGCCCCTCACTCCCAGTCCCAGTCGATCCCGATCAGCCCCGGCCGTACGCCCTCCTCCACCAGGTGCACGGTCCGGTGCCGGCCGGTCAGGGTGAGGTCCTCGCGCGAGCCGCGCGCCGACCCCGCCGACGCCTGGGCGAAGCGGCGGCACCGTACCGGGAGCGCCGCCTCGTCGAAGCCGACCTGGAGCACGTACTGGCCGCCCCCGAAGGTGAAGCCGCGCACGTACTCGTCGCCGGCCCCGCCCGTGCCGTCCTCGAAGCCGTAGCCGAAGAGGTACGTCTCGCCCGACCGCAGCCGGGTGTCGAACAACAGCTCCGCCACCACCACCCCCGCCTCCCGGTCCCAGCGGACCCGCCCCGTCCGGCAGTTCTCCAGGGCCCGCACCACGACCCGCGACGGCTCGCACCCCGGGTCGCCCCGGTGCACGGCGAGATAGCGGTCCACGCCGTCGCGGTGCGCGCGCACCACGTGCCGGGAGGTGCGGCCCGCCAGCTCCCGGCGGGCCCCGATCCGTACCCGTTCCTGGTGCCCCACCGTGTGCAGACCGCCGTCCACCGGTGACTCCATGGCCGCGAGAAGCCGCTCCACCGACCCGGACGCCTCCACCAGCGACCGGTACGAACGCCCCGCCGGGCGGTCCCCCTCCGCCGGAACGCCGCCGTCGCGCAGCAGCCGCAGCAGCGAGTCGGCCGGCAGCGACAGCACTTCCTCCAGCGCCCGCACGGCCCGCAGCGACTCGGGCCGCCGGGGGCGCCGCGCACCCTGCTGCCAGTAGCTGAGACTGGTCACCCCGAGCTTGACGCCCCGGTGCGCCAGATGGTGCTGCACCCGCTGGAGCGGGAGCCCGCGCACCGACAGAGCCGTGCGCAACGCCAGGTGGAACGGGCCCGTCCGCAGCACTTGCGCCAGTTCGGTCTCGGTCTGCCGCACGGCGGGCCTCCGGTGAACGTTCACGTGGGGAGCGGCGACACCGCCCGCCGGGGACGCGGGGGAGCAGGTGACCGGGACCGGGCCGTTCACACGGACGCCGCGCCGTTCACACCGTGATGTCACCTCGCATTGAAGCGTGTTGACCTGCTCCGGACAACGCCGGATGCTCATCGTCAGCGTCCGGACGCGCTCCTCCGATCCCCACCCCCGCATTGGGAGGAACGCCATGCGCACCCGAAGAGTCAAGCCCGGAAGGTCCTCGTTCACCGCCCTCCTGGCCGCCGTCCTGCTCGCCGTCCCCGCGGGCACCGCCACCGCGGCCCAGTCCCCGGACGCAGCGGAGTCCACCGTCGCCGCCGCCCAGCGGCTCGACATCACCATGCAGGCGCAGCAGCAGACCAACTGGTGCTGGGCGGCCGGCGGCAACACCATCGCCGCCTGGTTCGGCCGCGCCCACAGCCAGAACCAGTTCTGCAACGCCGCCTTCAACCGGAGCCAGAACACGCAGTGCCCCAACGCGCAGGCCACCCTCGGCAACGTCCAGACCGGTCTGTCCTGGGCCGGAGTCAGGCCCGGCAGCTACGTCACCGGCTGGCTGCGCTACCCGACCGTGCAGACCGAGATCTCCGCCCGGCGGCCGATCGAGACCCGTATCCAGTGGTCGTCCGGCGGCGGCCACATGCACGTCGTCCACGGGTACGACGACGCCGGCAGCTGGGTCCACTGGGGCGACCCGTGGCCCTCCAGCAACCGCTACAACTGGGCCTCGCACGCCTGGTACGTGAACAACAACGAGTTCTCCTGGACCCACTCGCTCTACCGGATCGGGGCGTGAGGACATGAACTCCACCACCCGCCGCACCGGCACCACGCGCCGCGTTGCCGCCGCCACCGCGCTGACCGGCGCGGCCCTGCTCGCCGCCGCCGCTCCCGCCCTCGCCGACGACGGCCGCCCCGCCCCGGTGAAGCTGACCGCCACCACCCTCGAAGCCGCCCACGACGCGGCCACCACGCCCGCGGTCCTCCACACCCTCTCCCGGTTCTTCGCCCGCGAGGGCGCCGCGAGCGCGAAGGCGAGCACCCCCCGGATCGAGGGGAAGGCCGTCCCCGTCCGCACCCTCTCCGCCGCCTTCGTGGCCGGCAGGCCCGGGGCGGCCCCGAGCACCCTGGACCACCTCGCCAGCACCGCCGTCTCCGCGGACGGCCGGAAGGCGTCCCTGTGGACGGTCCCCGGGGCGGACGGCGGCGACTGGCAGGTGGTGAACATCGCCACCGGCGACGACGAGGCACGCTACGTCGCCCAGGGGGCCCGCGTGCTGCCCGGCGGCACCGTCTTCCGTGAACCGCAGATCGACGCCTGGTACGTCCACGACGGCTCCCGGGTCCTGCCGCTGGACGAGGACGCGAAGACCGCCGTGGGGGTGGAGGGTGCCACGCTCGACGCCTACCGGGACCGGGTCGGGAAGGCGTACGGCGACAAGCTGCCCGGCTCCGGCTACGCCCGGTCCGGCAAGGCGGGCGGCTACGGTCCCGAAGCGCCCGCCTCGCCGGACCGGGCCGCCGCCGAGGACCGGGCCCCCGCCCCGGCCCCGGACACCGCCCCGGCCGCCCCGGACACCGCCGACCACGCCGCGCGCCCCGTGCGCGCCGGTACGGCCGCCGGCTCCCCGGACACGGCCCTCACCGCCGTCTCGGCCACCGCCGGGGCCGGGGCGGCGCTCGCCCTGGCGCTGACCGGGGCCGCCGCGCTCCGCCGGCGCCGCCGTACCGGGCGGTCCCCGGCCGCGGACGGCTGAGCCGAGGCCCCGCAGGACCGCGCTCCGGGGTGCGCACACCCCTCCCCGGCGCCCCGGAGCGCGGCACCGCCCCCGGCGACACATGAGGACGAGGCGCTGTCACCGCCCGCAAGTAGGGTGTGAGACATGGCAGACCCCTCCAGCTACCGCCCCAAGCCGGGACAGATCCCCGACTCCCCGGGGGTCTACAAATTCCGCGACGAGCACCGCCGGGTGATCTACGTCGGGAAGGCCAAGAACCTGCGCCAGCGCGTGGCCAACTACTTCCAGGACCTGGCCAACCTCCATCCGCGTACGCGCACGATGGTGACCACCGCCGCCTCCGTCGAGTGGACGGTCGTCTCCACCGAGGTCGAGGCGCTCCAGCTGGAGTACTCCTGGATCAAGGAGTTCGACCCGCGGTTCAACGTCAAGTACCGGGACGACAAGAGCTATCCGTACCTCGCGGTCACGCTCGACGAGGAGTTCCCCCGCGTCCAGGTCATGCGCGGCGCGAAGAAGAAGGGGGTGCGCTACTTCGGCCCCTACGGCCACGCCTGGGCCATCCGCGAGACGGTCGACCTGATGCTGCGGGTCTTCCCCGTCCGCACCTGCTCCGCCGGGGTCTTCAAGAACGCCGAGCGCACCGGCCGCCCCTGCCTGCTGGGCTATATCGGCAAGTGCTCGGCCCCCTGCGTCGGCCGGGTGACCCCCGAGGAGCACCGCGAGCTGGCCGAGGACTTCTGCGACTTCATGGCGGGCCGCACCGGCGCCTACATCCGCCGCCTGGAGAAGGAGATGACGCGGGCGGCCGAGGAGATGGAGTACGAGCGGGCCGCCCGCCTCCGCGACGACGTCGGGGCGCTCAAGCGGGCCATGGAGAAGAGCGCCGTCGTCCTCGCCGACGCCACCGACGCCGACCTGATCGCCGTCGCCGAGGACGAGCTGGAGGCCGCCCTCCAGATCTTCCACGTGCGCGGCGGCCGGGTGCGCGGCCAGCGCGGCTGGGTCACCGACAAGGTCGAGGCGGTCGACACCTCCGGCCTCGTCGAACACGCCCTCCAGCAGTTGTACGGGGAGGAGCGCGGCGACGCCGTCCCCAAGGAGGTCCTGGTCCCCGCCCTGCCGGAGGACCCCGAAGCGGTCTCCCAGTGGCTCGCCGAGCGCCGGGGCTCCCAGGTCAGCCTGCGCATCCCGCAGCGCGGCGACAAGAAGGACCTGATGGCCACGGTCCAGCGCAACGCCCAGCAGGCGCTCGGACTGCACAAGACCAAGCGCGCCTCCGACCTGACCACCCGCTCCCGCGCCCTGGAGGAGATCGCCGAGGCGCTGGGCCTGGACGCCGCCCCGCTGCGCATCGAGTGCTACGACGTCTCCCACCTCCAGGGCGACGACGTGGTGGCCTCCATGGTGGTCTTCGAGGACGGGCTCGCCCGCAAGAGCGAGTACCGCCGCTTCCAGATCAAGGGCTTCGAGGGCCAGGACGACGTCCGCTCGATGCACGAGGTGATCGGCCGCCGCTTCAAGCGCTACCTCCAGGAGAAGGAGCGCACGGGGGAGTGGGAGGAGCAGCCCCCGTCCGGCTCCGGCCCGGCCGCCACCGGACCCGCTGCCACCGGACCCGCCGGTTCCGGCCCCGCGCCGAGCGGCCCCGTCCCCGCCCCGGACGACGCGACCGAGCCCCGGGAGGACGACGGCCGGCCCAGGCGGTTCGCCTACCCGCCGCAGCTCGTCGTCGTCGACGGCGGGCAGCCCCAGGTCGCCGCCGCCCAGCGCGCCCTGGACGAGCTGGGCATCGACGACATCGCCGTCTGCGGCCTCGCCAAGCGGCTCGAAGAGGTCTGGCTCCCCGACGACGACGATCCCGTCGTCCTGCCCCGCTCCAGCGAGGGCCTCTACCTCCTCCAGCGCATCCGGGACGAGGCCCACCGCTTCGCCATCACCTACCAGCGCGCCAAGCGCGCCAAGCGCATCCGCTCCAGCCCCCTCGACGACGTGGCCGGCCTCGGCGAGACCCGGAAGCAGGCGCTGATCAAGCATTTCGGCTCGGTGAAGAAGCTCCGGCAGGCGACAATCGACGAGATCTGCGAGGTCCCCGGGGTAGGGCGCAGGACGGCGGAATCGGTGGCCGTCGCCCTCGCCGCCACCGCGCCCGCGGGGCCTGCCGTGAACACGGCCACAGGAGAGATCATCGAAGAGGACGACGGGGGCAGCTCATGACCGAGAACAGCCGCACGACCGCCCAGAACGCCGCAGAACGAGCAGACGGAGCACCAGACGTGAGTACGAACATCCCGAACGAGACCGGCGAGGCGGCCATCCCCGAGCTGGTGATCATCTCCGGGATGTCGGGCGCCGGCCGCAGCACCGCCGCCAAGTGCCTGGAGGACCTCGGCTGGTTCGTCGTCGACAACCTGCCGCCCGCCCTGATCCCCACCATGGTGGAGCTCGGCGCCCGCTCGCAGGGCAACGTGGCCCGGATCGCCGTCGTCGTCGACGTGCGCGGCCGCCGCTTCTTCGACAACCTCCGCGAATCGCTCGCGGACCTGGAGGCCAAGCACGTCACCCGGCGGATCGTCTTCCTGGAGTCCTCCGACGACGCCCTGGTCCGCCGCTTCGAGTCCGTCCGCCGCCCGCACCCCCTCCAGGGCGACGGGCGCATCGTCGACGGCATCGCGGCCGAACGCGACCTCCTGCGCGAGCTGCGCGGCGACGCCGACCTGGTCATCGACACCTCCAGCCTCAACGTGCACGAGCTGCGGGCCAAGATGGACGCCCAGTTCGCGGGCGAGTCGGAGCCGGAGCTGCGGGCCACGGTGATGTCCTTCGGCTACAAGTACGGCCTGCCCGTCGACGCCGACCTCGTCGTCGACTGCCGTTTCCTGCCCAACCCGCACTGGGTTCCCGAGCTGCGCCCCTTCACCGGGGTCAACGCGGAGGTGTCGGACTACGTCTTCGACCAGCCGGGCGCCAAGGAGTTCCTCAACCAGTACACGGAGCTGCTCCAGCTGATCGCCGCGGGCTACCGCCGCGAGGGCAAGCGGTACGTGACCATCGCGGTCGGCTGCACCGGTGGCAAGCACCGCTCCGTCGCCATGTCGGAGAAGCTCTCCGCCCGGCTGGCCGCCGAAGGCATCGAGACCGTCCTCGTCCACCGTGACATGGGGCGAGAGTGACCGGACGCAATCTGCGGATGCGGCGCCTGAGCCGCGCCGGTTCGGCGCTCTCCGGCCGCAAACGCGGTGCTCAGCCCAAGGTCGTCGCGCTCGGCGGCGGCATGGGCCTCTCGGCGTCCCTGACGGCGCTGCGCCGGATCACCGGCGATCTCACGGCCGTGGTCACCGTCGCCGACGACGGCGGCTCCAGCGGCCGGCTGCGCGAGGAGCTGGGGGTGCTGCCCCCCGGCGACCTGCGCAAGGCGCTGGCGGCGCTGTGCGGCGACGACGACTGGGGCCGCACCTGGTCCCGGGTCGTCCAGCACCGCTTCGAGTCCCAGGGCGAACTGCACGGGCACGCCGTCGGCAACCTGCTGATCGTCGCCCTCTGGGAGCAGCTCGGGGATCCCGTCCAGGCGCTCGACCTGGTGGGCAGGCTGCTCGGCGCGCACGGCCGGGTGCTGCCGATGTCGGCGGTCCCGCTGGAGCTCCAGGCGCTGGTCAAGGGCCACGACCCGGAGCTGCCCGACGCGATCGTCACCGTGCGGGGCCAGGCGACCGTGGCGCTCACCCCCGGCGAGGTGCAGTCCGTGCACGTGGTCCCGCCCGACCCGCCGGCCGTCCCGGAGGCGGTGGAAGCGGTCCTGGACGCCGACTGGGTGGTGCTCGGCCCCGGCTCCTGGTTCTCCTCCGTGATCCCGCACCTCCTCGTGCCCGAACTGCTCGACGCCCTGGTGACCACCAAGGCCCGCAAGGTCCTCTCGCTGAACCTCGCCCCCCAGCCCGGTGAAACAGAAGGCTTCTCACCGCAGCGTCATGTGGAGGTTTTGGGGCGACACGCCCCTAAACTCGCCTTGGACGTGGTGCTGGCCGACGAGGCCGCCGTGCCCGATCGCGGCTCCCTGGCGGACGCCGCCCAGCGGCTCGGCGCCGCGGTCGAGCTGGCGCCGGTGGCATCGCCCGACGGCGTTCCGGTCCATGATCAGGAGCTGTTGGCCGCCGCGTACGACCGTATTTTTCGGATGCATGGAAGGATCGGCCCATGGCGATGACGCCAGCGGTGAAGAACGAAATCTCTCATCTTCCCGTCACCCGGACCTGCTGCAGGAAGGCGGAGGTCTCGGCGATTCTTCGGTTCGCGGGCGGGCTGCACCTGGTGAGCGGCCGGATTGTGATCGAGGCGGAGCTGGACACCGGCAACGCCGCCCGCCGCCTCAAGCGCGACATCCTGGAGATCTTCGGGCACAGCTCGGAGCTGATCGTGATGGCCCCCGGCGGCCTGCGGCGCGGCTCGCGGTACGTCGTACGGGTGGTGGCGGGCGGCGACCAGCTGGCCCGCCAGACCGGACTGGTCGACGGCCGCGGCCGCCCGATCCGGGGTCTGCCCCCGCAGGTGGTCTCGGGGGCCACCTGCGATGCCGAGGCGGCCTGGCGCGGCGCGTTCCTCGCCCACGGCTCGCTCACCGAGCCCGGCCGTTCCTCCTCCCTGGAGGTCACCTGCCCGGGGCCCGAGGCGGCCCTCGCCCTGGTCGGAGCGGCCCGCCGGCTCTCCATCGCCGCCAAGGCGCGCGAGGTGCGCGGCGTGGACCGCGTCGTGGTCCGCGACGGCGACGCGATCGGCGCCCTGCTGACCCGGCTGGGCGCACACGACGCGGTGCTCGCCTGGGAGGAGCGGCGGATGCGGCGCGAGGTCCGCGCCACGGCCAACCGGCTCGCCAACTTCGACGACGCCAACCTGCGCCGCTCGGCCCGCGCCGCGGTCGCCGCCGGGGCCCGGGTGGGCCGTGCGCTGGAGATCCTCGGCGAGGAAGTGCCCGAGCACCTCGCCGCCGCGGGACGGCTGCGCATGGAGCACAAGCAGGCGTCCCTGGAGGAGCTGGGCGCCCTCGCCGACCCGCCGCTGACCAAGGACGCCGTGGCCGGCCGGATCCGCCGGCTGCTGGCGATGGCCGACAAGCGGGCCCAGGACCTCGGCATCCCGGGGACCGAGTCGACCCTCAGCGAGGAGATGGCCGACGGGCTGGTCGGCTGAGCGGACGTCCCCCGGCGGCCGTCCGCCGACTCCGGGGCGGGCGGGGGACGTCGGTCCCGGCCGGTCGTGACCGAGGTCCCGGACCCGGCGCGACCCGGACCCCCGCCCGGTGAAACGGAGGCGCGTGATCCTACCGGCGAGTACGGACCTCCGGCCGTATCCGGTGGCGCGGAGGGGCCCTCTCGATGTCACCTCCCGGCCCCTGGAGAGGTAGGGTCGGAAGCGGTCGGGGACATCCCTATACAACTCGCCGGCGTCGAAAACCGGCGTACCTAACGAGGAGATCGGTTCGTGACGATCCGCGTAGGCATCAACGGCTTCGGCCGCATCGGTCGCAACTACTTCCGCGCGCTGCTCGAGCAGGGTGCGGACATCGAGATCGTGGCTGTCAACGACCTGGGTGACACTGCGACCACGGCCCACCTGCTGAAGTACGACACCATCCTGGGTCGTCTCAAGGCAGAGGTCAGCCACACCGCCGACACCATCACCGTCGATGGTCACACCATCAAGGTGCTCTCCGAGCGCAACCCGGCCGACATCCCCTGGGGTGAGCTGGGCGTCGACATCGTCATCGAGTCGACCGGCATCTTCACCAAGAAGGCCGACGCCGAGAAGCACATCGCGGGCGGCGCCAAGAAGGTCCTCATCTCGGCTCCGGCCAAGGACGAGGACATCACCATCGTCATGGGCGTCAACCAGGACGAGTACGACGCGGCCCAGCACAACGTCATCTCCAACGCCTCCTGCACCACCAACTGCGTGGCGCCGATGGCCAAGGTCCTCGACGAGAACTTCGGGATCGTCAAGGGTCTGATGACGACGGTCCACGCGTACACGAACGACCAGCGCATCCTGGACTTCCCGCACAAGGACCTGCGTCGCGCCCGCGCCGCGGCCGAGAACATCATCCCGACCACCACCGGCGCCGCGAAGGCCACCGCCCTGGTCCTCCCGCAGCTCAAGGGCAAGCTCGACGGCATGGCGATGCGCGTCCCGGTCCCGACCGGCTCCGCCACCGACCTCGTCGTGACCCTGTCGCGCGAGGTCACCAAGGACGAGGTCAACGCCGCGTTCAAGAAGGCGGCCGACGACGGCGCGCTCAAGGGCTTCCTGACGTACACCGAGGACCCGATCGTCTCCTCGGACATCGTCGGAGACCCGTCGTCCTGCACCTTCGACTCCGCCATGACCATGGTCCAGGAGGGGACGTCGGTGAAGATCCTCGGCTGGTACGACAACGAGTGGGGCTACTCCAACCGCCTCGTCGACCTCACGGTCTTCGTCGGCGAGCAGCTCTGATCCTCGGGGTCGGCGGCACCACGATGTGAGTAAGGGGCTCGACCGGCGCAACGACGCGCCGGTCGAGCCTCTTAGCATGTTCATCCGTCCTTGCAAGGAGTAACGGAAGACCAGATGAAGACGATCGACGAACTTCTCGCCGAAGGGGTCGCGGGCAAGCGGGTATTCGTCCGCGCCGACCTCAATGTGCCGTTGGACGGCACCAGGATCACCGACGACGGCCGTATCCGCGCCGTCGTCCCGACGATCGCCAAGCTCGCCGAGGCCGGCGCGCGCGTCGTCGTCGCCTCCCACCTCGGCCGCCCCAAGGGCGCCCCGGACCCGGCCTTCTCGCTGGCGCCCGTCGCCGCCCGTCTGGGCGAACTCCTCGGCGCCGACGTCGCCTTCGCCACCGACACGGTCGGCGAGTCCGCCCGCGCCGCGGTCGCCGGCCTCGCGGACGGCCAGGTCGCGCTCGTCGAGAACCTCCGCTTCAACCCCGGTGAGACGTCCAAGGACGACGCCGAGCGCGGCGCCTTCGCCGCCCGGCTGGCCGAGCTCGCCGACGTCTACGTGGGCGACGGCTTCGGCGCGGTGCACCGCAAGCACGCCTCGGTCTACGACCTCCCGGCCCGGCTCCCGCACTACGCGGGCTACCTGATCGCCACCGAGGTCGGCGTCCTCAAGAAGCTCACCACCGACGTCGAGCGGCCCTACGCCGTCGTACTCGGCGGCGCCAAGGTCTCCGACAAGCTCGGCGTGATCGACCACCTGCTGGAGCGGGCCGACCGCATCCTCATCGGCGGCGGCATGGCGTACACCTTCCTCAAGGCCCAGGGGTACGAGGTCGGCAGTTCGCTGCTCCAGGAGGACCAGATCCCGGCCGTCCAGGAGTACCTGCGGCGCGCCGAGGAGAAGGGCGTGGAGTTCGTCCTCCCTGTCGACGTCGTGGTCGCCCCCTCCTTCCCGGACTTGAAGACCAAGGCCCCGGCCCATCCCACCACCGTCGCCGCCGACGCCATGCCGGCCGGCCAGATGGGGCTGGACAACGGACCCGAGACCAACAAGCTCTACGCATCGAAGCTCGCCGACGCGGCCACCGTCTTCTGGAACGGCCCGATGGGCGTCTTCGAGCACCCCGACTTCGCCGACGGCACCCGCGCGGTCGCCCAGGCGCTCGTCGACTCCCCGGCCTTCAGCGTCGTTGGCGGCGGCGACTCCGCCGCGGCCGTCCGCATCCTGGGCTTCGACGAGAATGCTTTCGGACACATTTCGACCGGTGGCGGCGCGAGCCTCGAATACCTCGAGGGCAAGACGCTTCCCGGGCTCGCCGCACTGGAGGACTGACCTTTCATGACCACCCGCACCCCGCTGATGGCGGGCAACTGGAAGATGAACCTCAACCACCTGGAGGCCATCGCCCACGTCCAGAAGCTCGCCTTCGCGCTGACCGAGAAGGACTACGAGGACGTCGAGGTCGCCGTCCTCCCGCCCTTCACCGACCTGCGCTCCGTGCAGACCCTGGTCGACGGCGACAAGCTGAGGATCAAGTACGGGGCCCAGGACGTCTCCGCGCACGAGTCCGGCGCCTACACCGGTGAGATCTCCGGCTCCATGCTCGCCAAGCTGCGCTGCGCCTACGTGGCCGTCGGCCACAGCGAGCGCCGCCAGTACCACGGCGAGACCGACGAGATCTGCAACGCCAAGGTGAAGGCCGCCTACCAGCACGGCCTGACCCCGATCCTCTGCGTCGGCGAGGGCCTGGACGTCCGCAAGGCCGGGAACCAGGTCGCGTACACCCTCGCGCAGCTCGACGGCGGTCTGAAGGACGTCCCCGCCGAGCAGGCCGAGACGATCGTCATCGCCTACGAGCCGGTCTGGGCCATCGGGACCGGCGAGGTCGCCACCCCCGAGGACGCCCAGGAGGTCTGCGGTGCGATCCGCCGCCGGCTGGCCGAGCTGTACTCGCAGGAGCTGGCCGACGCCGTCCGCATCCAGTACGGCGGTTCGGTGAAGTCCGGCAACGTCGCGGCCATCATGGCGCAGCCCGACGTGGACGGCGCCCTGGTCGGCGGCGCGGCGCTGGACGCCGACGAGTTCGTCAAGATCGTCCGCTTCCGCGACCAGTGAGTATGCGGTAGCGCGGATCCGTCGTACCCTTGCGGGGGCCGAAGGGGCCAATGCCCTTCGGCCCCCGGTGTACGTACACGCAGTAGTCGAGAATTCCGGAAAGTAGGGACCAGCCGTGGTTTTGGCGTTCCAGATCGCTCTGATCGTCTTCAGCCTGCTGCTGATGCTGCTGGTGCTCATGCACAAGGGCAAGGGCGGCGGCCTCTCCGACATGTTCGGCGGCGGAATGCAGTCCTCCGTCGGCGGCTCCTCGGTCGCCGAGCGCAACCTCGACCGGATCACCGTCGTGGTCGGCCTGATCTGGTTCGCGTGCATCGTGGTCCTCGGCCTGCTCATCAAGCTGGACGGCTGACGCCACGCCGGCGCATCCGGTGAGCATGTAACTCCTTTCACTGGACGCGCGTTGGGCCTTACGTAGACTGGGGCATCGCTCGAGCACCATCACGCAGGGAGTTACGACCGTGGCAAGTGGCAACGCGATCCGGGGAAGCCGGGTCGGAGCGGGGCCGATGGGGGAGGCCGAGCGGGGCGAGTCCGCACCGCGCCTCCGCATCTCCTTCTGGTGCTCGAACGGGCACGAGACGCAGCCGAGCTTCGCCCATGACGCGCAGGTGCCGGACACCTGGGACTGCCCACGCTGCGGCTTCCCGGCCGGACAGGACAAGGACAGCCCGCCCGACCCGCCCCGCACCGAGCCGTACAAGACGCACCTGGCGTACGTACGGGAGCGGCGCAGCGACGAGGACGGCGAGGCGATCCTCGCCGAGGCCCTGGCCAAGCTCCGCGGCGAGATCTAGGACGCGCCCGGCGGACCCCCACCGGTCCCACGACGCCCGCCCCTCCGCCACCGCCCCTCCAGCCCTTCACCGGCCGGACACCCCACGGGTGTCCGGCCGTGTCGTCTTCCCGCGCCACCGGCCCTCCGCCTCCGCCGCCCGCCGCCTCGATCAATTAGGTTGGAAGGGCGGCGGGGATGCCGAGCAACGAGAAGAAACGGGCTGATATCCGGGATGAACGCAGCAAGCCGAACCAAGCTCAACCAGACGCCCGAGTGGACGGCTCTCGCCCAGCACCGTGAGGAGCTCGGCGCGCCCCAGCTGCGCGAGCTGTTCGCGCGGCAGCCGGACCGGGGCACCGCCTACTCCCTGCGGGTCGGCGACCTCCACCTCGACTACTCCAAGCACCTGGTCACCGACGAGACGCTGCGCCTGCTGCGCGACCTCGCCGCCGCCACCGGGGTCGCGGAGCTGCGGGACGCCATGTTCCGCGGCGAGAAGATCAACACCACCGAGGACCGGGCGGTCCTGCACACCGCGCTCCGCGCCCCGCGCTCCGCCGTCGTCGAGGTCGACGGCGAGAACGTCGTCCCGGCCGTGCACGCCGTCCTGGACAAGATGGCCGCCTTCGCCGACAAGGTCCGCTCCGGGCAGTGGACCGGCCACACCGGCAAGCCGGTCAAGAACATCGTCAACATCGGCATCGGCGGCTCCGACCTCGGCCCCGCCATGGCGTACGAGGTGCTGCGCTCCTTCACCGACCGCGATCTCACCCTCCGCTTCGTCTCCAACGTCGACGGCGCCGACCTCCACGAGGCCGTCCGCGACCTCGACCCGGCCGAGACGCTGTTCGTCATCGCCTCGAAGACGTTCACGACGATCGAGACCATCACCAACGCCACCTCCGCCCGGGACTGGCTGCTGACCGAGCTGAGGGCCGGTCAGGACGCCGTCGCCCGCCACTTCGTGGCCCTGTCGACCAACGCCGAGAAGGTCGAGGAGTTCGGCATCGACACGGCCAACATGTTCGAGTTCTGGGACTGGGTCGGCGGACGCTACAGCTACGACTCCGCGATCGGCCTCTCGCTGATGGTCGCCATCGGCCCGAAGCGCTTCCGCGAGATGCTCGACGGCTTCCACCTCGTCGACGAGCACTTCCGCACCGCCCCCGCCGAGGAGAACGCCCCGCTCCTGATGGGCCTCCTCGGCGTCTGGTACGGCAACTTCTTCGACGCCCAGTCGCACGCCGTGCTGCCGTACAGCCACTACCTGTCCAAGTTCACCGCCTACCTCCAGCAGCTCGACATGGAGTCCAACGGCAAGTCCGTCGACCGCGAGGGCGACCCGGTGGAGTGGCAGACCGGACCGGTCGTCTGGGGCACCCCCGGCACCAACGGGCAGCACGCGTACTACCAGTTGATCCACCAGGGCACCAAGCTGGTCCCGGCGGACTTCATCGGCTTCGCCGCACCCGTCCACGACCTGCTGCCCGGTCTGATCGCCCAGCACGACCTGCTCATGGCCAACTTCTTCGCGCAGACCCAGGCCCTCGCCTTCGGCAAGACGCCCGACGAGGTCCGCGCGGAAGGCGTGCCCGAGGAGCTGGTCCCGCACAAGACGTTCCGGGGCAACCACCCCACGACGACGGTCCTCGCCGACAAGCTGACCCCCTCGGTCCTCGGCCAGCTCATCGCGCTGTACGAGCACAAGGTCTTCGTCCAGGGCGCGATCTGGAACATCGACTCCTTCGACCAGTGGGGCGTCGAACTCGGCAAGGTCCTCGCCAAGAGGATCGAACCGCTGCTGACGGAGGAGGGCGCCGCGGCCGACGCCGAACAGCTCGACAGCTCCACCGCGGCCCTGGTCGACGCCTACCGCACGTTGCGCGGGCGCTGACCCGATGGTCCGGGGGGAGGGGGCGGCGGTACGGTTGCGGCCGCCGCGCAACACGCTGGACGAGCGCGCCGTCGGCTGGTGGCGGGCCCAGTGGCTGCTGCTGACGGCCGCGCCCGTCGTGCCGCTCGCGGTGCTGGGCACGCTGATCGAGCCGGCCCGCTTCTGGCTGCTGCTGCCCGCCGCGGTCCTGGCCGCGGCGGGCACGGCGGCCGCCGCCCTCCTCCCCCTGTGGTGGTTCCGTACGCACCGCTGGGAGATCACCGAGGACGCGGTGTACGTCCGCACCGGGTTCTTCCGGCAGGAGTGGCGGATCGCCCCCATGTCCCGGATCCAGACCGTGGACACCGTACGGGGCCCGCTGGAGCAGATCTTCCGGCTGGCCACGGTCACCGTCACCACCGCCTCCGCCAAGGGCGCGGTACGGATCGCGGGGCTGGACCACGAGGTCGCCGCCGGCCTCGCCCGGCAGCTCACCCGCATCACCCGCGAGACCCCCGGCGACGCCACATGAGCACCGCCGCCCCGCCCGCCGACTGGCGCCGCCTCGACCCCCGTACGGTCCTGGTCACCGCCCTCGTCGTGGCCGGGGTCGTCGCGGGCGCGGCCGTCCCCGCGACGCTCGGCCTCGCCTCCCGGCTCGGCCTCCCGGCCGCCGTGCTCTGGGTGCTCGCCGCCGCCGTCCTGGTCATCGGGGGCGCGGCGGGGGCCGACCGGGTCCGCTGGCACCGCACCCGCTACCGGATCGGTGCGGAGCGCGTCGACCTCCACACCGGCCTCCTGACCGTCAAGCGCCGCTCCCTGGCCCGGGGCCGCATCCGCACGGTCGACCTCACCGCCAACCTGCTGCTGCGCCTCCTCGGCCTGGTCACGGTCAGGATCGGCACCGGCGAACAGGGCTCCGAGTCCACCCTCGAACTGGACCCCGTCTCCCGCGCCGAGGGCGAACGGCTGCGCCTCCTCCTCCTGGAGCGTGCCGTCACCGCCCCGCACGAGGGAGTCCACCGCGAGGGCGAACTGGCCGTCCTCGACCCCCGCTGGATCCGCTACGCCCCGGTCTCCTTCGTCGCTCCCATGCTCGGCGGGGCCGCCGCCGGGGCGGTGCTGCAGGTCAGCGACTGGGTCGGGGCCCAGGGCGAGGTCATCGCGTGGGTCGGCGGCCTCCTCCGGGAGGTCCCCTTGCTCTGGACGATCGCCGTCCTGGCCCTCGCCACCCTGGTCGCCGGCGTCGTCGGAGCGCTCGGCCTCTGGATCGAGATGTGGTGGAACTACCGCCTGGAGCGCGAGCCGGGCGGCACGCTGCGGGTGCGGCGCGGTCTGTTCACCTCCCGGTCCCTCTCCGTCGAGGAGGCCCGGCTGCGCGGCGTCGACCTGGTCGAACCGCTGGGCGTACGGCTGTTCGGCGCGGCCCGCCTGGACGCCATCACCACCGGCCTGGCCAAGGACCCCGAGACCCGGAACGCCGACCACCACACCCTGCTCCCCGTCGCGCCCCGGGCCCGCGCCGACGCCGCCGCCGCCGACGTCCTGCGCGAGGCGGCCGCCCCGACCGGTGCGGCGCTCACCCCCCATCCCCCCGCCGCCCGGGGGCGCCGACTGCGCCGGTCGCTCGCCGCGGCCCTCGGCCCGGTCCTCGTCCTGACCGTCCTCGGGGCGCTGCTCACGCCGGTGCTGCTGTGGATCGCGCTCGGCTGCGCGGTGGTGGCCCTCCCCCTGGCGGTGGCGCTCGCCCTGGACGCGTACCGGGGGCTCGGACACGCGCTCACCGGGCGCTACCTGGTCACCCGCTCCGGGACGGTACGCCGCTCGACGGCCGCCCTGGAGCGGGCCGGGGTGATCGGCTGGACGGTCAGGCAGTCGGTGTTCCAGCGCCGGGCCGGGCTGCTGGACGTCACGGCCACCACGGCCGCCGGGGGAGGCGCGTACACGGTGTACGACGCCGACGCGGGCGAGGGTCTCGCCTTCGCGGCCGAGGCCGTACCGGGGCTGCTGGAACCCTTCCTGGAGCGCCCAGGGCCCCTCAGCCCGTGACCGATGACACAGAAGGCGCCCTGGGCAACCGGACCGTTGTCGACGACGATGCCGATCATGACTCCCACCAGCCGTCGTACGGTCCTCACCGCTCTCGCCACCGCAGCCGTCAGTGGTCCGCTGCTGGGCTCGCTCACCGCGACCGACGCCCACGCCACCGGTGATCTGGACATCTACACCTCCAACACGGACCTCTACAGGAAACTCGCCGGGCAGGAGGGCGTCGAGTTCGCCCGTCGCTACCGGAGACACGAGTACGCCGACCACTCCCTCCCGCAGGGATACCCGTACAACCGGACCACGGTCATGGCCCTGCACGGCGGCGGCATCGAGACCGGCACCTCCGAACTGTGCCTCGCCATCGCCGGCTACCACCCGGCCACGCTCGCCCCGCTGACGGACGGCCACGGGGTGTTCGACTACTGGATGTTCGAGGGGCTGCGCTCCTCCGGCAACCGCGACCTGCACGTCACGGCGAAGAACTGCGACGACCACGTCGCCGTCTCCATGGCGGCGAGCAGCCTCAACGTCCTCAGCCTGCACGGCTGTACGGCGGCGCAGGCGGGCACCGTCCCGCAGGCCGTGGTCGTCGGAGGGCTGAACACCCGCTTCAAGACCCTGCTCAAGGCCGAGTTCGACGCGGTCGGCGTCGCCTGGCGCGACGGCAACGAGGTGCCCGACCTGGCCGGGGTCAACCCCGCCAACCCGGTCAACCGCACCATGCTCGCCAAGGGCGGTCAGCTGGAGCTGACCACGGAGCTGCGCGCCGCCATGTTCACCGTCAACACCCGTGCGGGGCGGGCCGGCAGCACGACCCCGGTCTTCGACCGCTTCGTCGGCGCCTGCCGGGCCGCGATCACCAAGCTGGAACAGGGGACGGACCAGATCATCCTCTGATCCCGGGGCGTGATCACCGCGTCCGGGACCCCGGCCCCGGGCCGCTCGGGAGCATCACGTCCGGGTCTGTCCGAGTGCCTGTACCCGGGCCGGGGCGACGACCACCGGTCGCCGCCCCCGACCTCCTCGCCGAGGGCGGCTCCGAGCGGCGAGCCTTCCCGCCGCGGGACCGGACCGCTCAGCCGCCGTGCGTCGTGTCGATGACGCAGAAGCGGTTGCCCTCGGGGTCGGCGAGCACCACGAAGTCCGGGTCCGGCGGGTACAGGTCCCACGCGACCCTCGTCGCACCGAGCCCGATCAGCCGCTCGACCTCGGCCTCCTGGGTGTCGGAGTAGAGGTCGAGGTGGACGCGGGGGACCTCCTGCACGGGGGAGGCGGAGCGCCCGAGCGCCACGCCGACGCCGGGCCCTTCGGCCGGGACCAGCACCACCCAGTCGTCCGTTCCCGGCTCGCGCTCGGTGTAGGTGAGCGCCGCCTTCCAGAAGGCGGCGGCCCGCGCCACGTCGGCCGCACCCATCACCACGGTTCCGATATGCACCATGGGGCGAGCCTTTCACGCCGGGACGCGCGTGAGGCCCGGACCGCCGGGAAAGGCGGGCCGGGCCTCACGAGGCGTCAGCGCTCAGGCGGACGCCGGGGGGTAGAGCGCGCGCGGCAGCCGCGAGGCCGCCGCCGCGTCCAGCAGCCACAGGGTACGGCTGCGGCCGTACGCGCCCGCCGCCGGAGCCTGGATCTCCCCGGCCCCGGACAGCGCGATCGCCGCGGCCTCCGCCTTGTCCTCGCCCGCCGCCAGCAGCCACACCTCACGCGCCGCGCGGATCGCGGGCAGGGTGAGCGAGACGCGGACCGGCGGCGGCTTGGGGGCCCCGCGCACACCGACGACGGTGCGCTCGGTCTCCCGTACCGCGGGCGACTCCGGGAAGAGCGAGGCCACGTGCGTGTCCGGGCCGACGCCCAGCATCAGCACGTCGAACGCGGGCACCGGACCGTGGTCCTCGGGACTCGCCGCCGCGGCCAGCTCGTCGGCGTAACCGGCCGCCGCGGCGTCCACGTCGTCGCCGTACGGGCCGTCGGACGCGGGCATCGCGTGCACCCGGGCCGGGTCCAGTCCCACCGCGTCGAGCAGCGCCTTCCGGGCCTGGGTGGCGTTGCGCTCCGGGTCGCCCTCGGGCAGGAACCGCTCGTCGCCCCACCACAGGTCCAGGCGCGCCCAGTCGATCGCGTCCCGGGCGGGCGCGGCGGCGAGCGCGGCCAGCAGGCCGTTGCCGTTGCGCCCGCCGGTGAGCACCACCGAGGCGTGGCCCCGGGACGCCTGGGCGTCCACGACCTTCGTGATCAGCCGGGCCGCCGCGGCCTGCGCCATCAGCTCCTTGTCGCGGTGGACGACCAGTTGGGGCGGGGTCACTTCGACGCCGCCTTCTTGGCCGGGGCCTTCTTCGCGGCCGGAGCCTTGGCGTCGGCGGCCTTGTCCGCCTTCTCCACCGGCCCCTCGACCGGCGTGGCCTTGACCTCGCCGCCCGCGTGCAGCCGGTCCACACCGAACTTCACCGCCGAAGCGTAGGTGTTGTCCGGGTCGAGCCGGCGCAGCTCCTCCGCCAGCAGTTCGGCGGTCTCCCGGCGCTTGAGCGCCACCGCGCGGTCCGGCTGGTTCTGCATGGAGAGCGTGGCCAGCGAACCGTCGGCCCGGTCCAGGACGATGACGCCGTTCTTCGTCTCCATCCGGACCGCCGTCAGCCCGGGGCCCTCGGAGAGCGTACGCTCCACCGGCACGTCGAGCCGGTCGGCGAGCCACATCGCGAGCAGCTCACAGCTCGGGTTGTCGCTCTCGCCCTCGACGGTCGCGCCGATCACCTCGGCCGGCTGCTGGTCCAGCGCGGCGGCCAGCATCGAGCGCCACGGGGTGATCCGGGTCCAGGCCAGATCCGTGTCGCCGGGGCTGTAGGTCGCGGCCCGCACCGCCAGCTCGTCGAGCGGACGCTCGGCCGAGTAGGTGTCGGTGATCCGGCGCTGGGCCAGCGCCCCGAGCGGGTCCTTCGCCGGGTCGGCGGGGGCGCCCTCGGGCCACCACACCACGACCGGGGCGTCCGGCAGCAGCAGCGGCAGGACCACCGACTGGGCGTGGTTGGCCAGCTCGCCGTGGAGCCGCAGCACCACGGTCTCCCCGGTGCCTGCGTCGGAACCGACCCGGACCTCGGCGTCGAGCCGGGCGTCCCGGCGGGCCCGCGGCGAGCGGCTGACCCGCTTGATCACCGCGATGATCCGGGAAGGGTGCTCGCGGGAGGCGTCACCGGCCGACTTGAGCGCGTCGTACGCGTTCTCCTCGTCGGTGACGACGACCAGCGTGAGCACCATGCCGATGGCCGGGGTGCCGATCGCGCGGCGGGCCGAGACCAGCGCCTGATTGATCTTGCTGGACGTGGTTTCCGTGAGATCGATCTTCATGGCCGCCTCCAGCTCCGTCCGTCACGTGCGAGCATCTCGTCGGCCTCGGCCGGGCCCCAGGTGCCGGCCGGGTACTTCGCCGGCTTGCCGTGTTTGGCCCAGTACTCCTCGATCGGGTCGAGGATGGTCCAGGAGAGTTCGACCTCCTGGTGGCGCGGGAAGAGGTTGGCGTCCCCGAGCAGGACGTCCAGGAGGAGCCGCTCGTACGCCTCGGGGCTGGACTCCGTGAACGACTCGCCGTACGCGAAGTCCATCGTGACGTCCCGGACCTCCATCGAGGTGCCGGGCACCTTGGAGCCGAAGCGCACGGTGACGCCCTCGTCCGGCTGGACCCGGATGACCAGGGCGTTGCCGCCCAGCTCCTCGGTCGCGCCCGACTCGAAGGGCAGGTAGGGGGCGCGCTTGAAGACGACCGCGATCTCCGTGACCCGGCGGCCGAGCCGCTTGCCGGTACGCAGGTAGAACGGCACGCCCGCCCAGCGGCGGTTGTTGATCGTCAGCTTGATCGCCGCGTAGGTGTCGGTCGTCGACTTGGGGTCGATGCCCTCCTCCTCGCAGTAGCCGAGGACCTCCTGGCCGCCCTGCCAGGCGTGCTCGTACTGGGCGCGCACGGTGTGCAGCCCCAGGTCCTCGGGCAGCTCGACGGCGGTGAGCACCTTGAGCTTCTCCGCGACCAGGGCCTTCGGGTGGAAGGAGCCGGGCTCCTCCATCGCGGTCAGCGCCAGCAGCTGGAGCAGGTGGTTCTGGATGACGTCGCGGGCGGCGCCGATGCCGTCGTAGTAGCCGGCCCGGCCGCCGATGCCGATGTCCTCGGCCATCGTGATCTGTACGTGGTCGACGTAGGACCGGTTCCAGACCGGCTCGAACATCGTGTTGGCGAACCGCAGCGCCAGGATGTTCTGGACCGTCTCCTTGCCCAGGTAGTGGTCGATCCGGAAGACCTCGTGGGGCGGGAAGACGTCGTGCACGAGCTGGTTGAGCTCCTGCGCGCTGGCCAGGTCGTGGCCGAAGGGCTTCTCGATGACGGCACGCCGCCAGGAGCCCTCCTTCTGGTCCGCCAGGCCGTGCTTCTTGAGCTGCTGGACGACCTTGGGGAAGAACTTCGGCGGCACCGACAGGTAGAAGGCGTAGTTGCCTCCGGTGCCCTGCGCCTGGTCCAGCTCCTGGATGGTGTCCTTGAGCGTCTCGAACGCCTCGTCGTCGTCGAAGTTGCCCTGGACGAAGCGCATCCCCTGGATGAGCTGCTGCCAGACCTCCTCGCGGAACGGGGTGCGGGCGTGCTCCTTGACGGCGTCGTGGACGACCTGGGCGAAGTCCTCGTCCTCCCAGTCGCGGCGCGCGAAACCGATGAGCGAGAAGCCCGGCGGCAGCAGGCCGCGATTGGCCAGATCGTAGACGGCAGGCATCAGCTTTTTACGGGACAAATCGCCCGTGACGCCAAAGATGACCAGGCCCGACGGCCCCGCGATGCGCGGGAGCCGTCGGTCCTGTGCGTCACGGAGCGGGTTGGCTCCGGGAACAGCAGACAAAGTGGTCAGCCCTCCGAGGGGGCGAGGCGCGAAAGCTCCGCCTCGGTCGACTTGAGCAGGTCGTTCCAGGCCGCCTCGAACTTCTCGACGCCCTCGTCCTCCAGCAGCTGTACGACCTCGTCGTACGAGACGCCGAGCTTCTTGATGGCGTCGAGGTCGGCGCGTGCCCGGTCGTAACCGCCGGCGACGGTGTTGCCGGTGATCTCGCCGTGGTCGGCCACCGCTTCCAGCGTCGCCTCCGGCATGGTGTTGACCGTGTTCGGCGCCACCAGGTCGTCGACGTACAGGGTGTCCTTCAGCGACGGGTCCTTGACGCCGGTCGAGGCCCAGAGCGGACGCTGCTTGTTGGCGTGCGCCTTGTCCAGGGCCGCCCAGCGGTCGGAGGAGAAGACCTCCTCGTACGCCTCGTAGGCGAGGCGGGCGTTGGCCAGGGCGGACTTGCCCTTGGCGGCCTTCGCCTCGTCCGAGCCGATCGCGTCGAGACGCTTGTCGATCTCGGTGTCCACACGGGACACGAAGAACGAGGCCACCGAGTGGATCTTGGAGAGGTCCAGGCCCGCGGCCTTCGCCTTCTCCAGGCCCGCCAGGTAGGCGTCCATGACCGCGCGGTAGCGCTCCAGCGAGAAGATCAGCGTCACGTTGACGCTGATGCCCCGGCCGATCGTCTCCGTGATCGCCGGGAGGCCCGCCTTCGTCGCCGGGATCTTGATGAGCGTGTTCGGCCGGTCGACCAGCCAGGCCAGCTGCTTGGCCTCGGCCACGGTGGCCAGGGTGTTGTGGGCCAGGCGCGGGTCCACCTCGATGGAGACCCGGCCGTCCTGGCCGTCGGTGGCGTCGAAGACCGGGCGCAGGATGTCGGCGGCGTCGCGGACGTCCGCCGTCGTGATCATGCGCAGGGCTTCCTCGACGGTGACCTTGCGGGCGGCGAGGTCGGTGAGCTGCTGCTCGTAACCGTCGCCCGAGGAGATCGCCTTCTGGAAGATCGACGGGTTGGTGGTGACGCCGACGACGTGGCTCTGGTCGATCAGCTCGGCCAGGTTGCCGGAGGTGATCCGCTTGCGCGACAGGTCGTCGAGCCAGATCGCCACGCCCTCGTCGGAGAGGCGCTTGAGTGCGTCTGTCATGAGTTGCATCTCCTACTAGTGGTGTCTACCGGCGTCAGCGTGCGGCGGCTTCGAGAGATTCCCGGGCGGCGGTGGCCACGTGCTCGGGGGTGAAGCCGAACTCGCGGAACAG
>NZ_JBIRLM010000005.1:0-38002 GCF_044330565.1 Streptomyces sp. NPDC017448
GCCCCTCCGGGCGCTTCCCTTCGTTTTCTTCTGTGTCCTGCTGTCTTGCGTTTCCGACTCTATCAGACTCTTTCGTGTCCGATTCCCGGTCGAAGCGGGCCCTGCAATCCTGCCTTTTCGCTTTCCAGGTCTCCCGCTTCCGCGTTCTCCCTTTCCGGCGAATCCCACGTTACCAGACTCTTTTCCGTTCCGTTTCCGGTCCGAATTCGATTTCCGGCGACCCGTGGAGGGGCCTTGCCTTTCGGCGGATCCGACTTTATCAGAAACTCTCGGAGTTAAACCAACGACTCGGAGAGGTTCGAGAAAGGAGAATCATGTGGCCCGGCGGAGTGAAACTGAACTCCTGCACGAGCGAGGTAGACCATATGCGCTCATCTCGAACCTGTCCAGTCCGAGGCAACCGTTCAAATCTACCTCCCCACATCTGCCGTGTCAACGGTTTTGTGGGCGAGGAGGAGACTAGCAGCTCAGCGGGGGTGAAAGCACATCGACGCTCAGGCTGCAGTGGGAAGCTCGGCGCTGCGTTCGACCGCAGCGAGGTCGCCGGTGGCCCCCCTGCGTGCCGCACGACCGCCCAGGACGTACACGTACGTGAGAAAGGCCAGCTCAGCGACGATGCCGATGGTGATCCGCGCCCAGGTCGGAAGGCCGGAAGGGGTGACGAAACCTTCGATGAGCCCTGCGACGAACAGGACGAGGGCCAGACCGATGGCCATGCCCAGTGCGGCGCGGCCCTGCTGGGCCAAGGCGTCGCGGCGGGACAGGGGGCCTGGGTCGATCACCGTCCAACCGAGGCGTAGCCCGGTGCCGGCGGCGACGAACACGGCCGTCAGTTCGAGCAGGCCGTGCGGAAGCACCAGGCCGAGGAAGACGTCGAGCCTCCCCGCGGAGGACATGAGCCCTATGCCGACGCCGAGGTTGAGCATGTTGAGGAAGAGGATCCAGATCACCGGTACGCAGAGGAACGCGCCCAGGATGAGGCAGAGGGCCGCGGCCCGCGCGTTGTTCGTCCAGACCTGTGCGGCGAAGGACGCGGCCGGGTGGCTGGAGTAGTAGGTCTCGTACTCACCACCCGGCTCGGTCATCGCGCGGAGGTCTTCCGGGGCGGCGATCGCCGCCTGGACCTCGGGGTGGGTACCGATCCACCAGCCGAGCAGCGCCGCCAGCGCGATCGAGAGCACCGCGGTGGGGATCCACCAGTGGCGGGAGCGATGGACGGCGGCGGGGAACCCGGCGGTGAGGAACCGGGCCGCGTCACGCCAGGACGCCTTGCGGGCGCCCGTCACCGTCGACCGCGCGCGGGCCACGAGCTGCGTGAGACGGCCGGTGAGGAGCGGATCCGGGCTGCTCGCCCGGACCAGCGAGAGATGGGTCGCCGTGCGCTGGTAGAGGACGACGAGTTCGTCCGCCTCCGCGCCGGTGAGGCGGCGGCCCCGGCGCAGGAGGTGTTCGAGGCGGTCCCACTCCGTGCGGTGGGCGGTGACGAAGACGTCGAGGTCCATGGGCGTCTTTTGCTCCAGGCAAGGGGGCGTACGGGGCCGTACTGCTGCGGCGCGCTCGCGGTCAGCTTGGCAGACTGGGCCCGGCTGGGGACGAGAAGGTCGGCGAAGGGTGGGGCCCGATGAGCGAGTTGGTGACCGGGGACGCGGTCGTCCTGGGGTTGAGGCCCGCGCGGTTGCCGAGCCGGGCGCTGGCCTCGGCGATCGATCTGACGGCCACGTTCGCCGTGTTCATCCTGATATCGGTCCTGCTGGCCATCGCTTCCGCCTCCTTGGACGAGGCCGCCGTCGCGGCGATCGTCGCGGCCTCGTTCCTGCTGGTTTTGATCGGGGGGCCGGTCGCGGTGGAGACGTTGAGCCACGGCCGCTCCCTGGGGAAACTGGTGTGCGGGCTGCGGGTGGTGCGGGACGACGGCGGGCCGATCCGGTTCCGGCATGCCCTCGTACGCGGCGGCATGGGGCTCGTCGAGATCCTGATGACCTTCGGTGCTCTGGCCTCCGTCGCGTCCCTGGTCTCGGCACGGGGACGCCGGATCGGCGACCTCTTCGCCGGGACGCTGGTGGTCCGGGAGCGGGTCGGGGCGTCGGGCCGGTCCGTCGCCGTGCCGCCTCCTCCGCCCTGGCTGGTCGGACGGTTCACGCAGGTGGACCTCTCAGCCGTGCCGGACGAACTCTGGCTCGCGATACGGCAGTACCTGACGCGGATGCAGCAGCTGGACCCCGGCGTGGGTCGCTCGATCGCGGACCGGCTGGCCGGTGAGCTGGTCGCGCGGACCGGAACCGCCGCGCCGCAGGGCGTTCCCGCGGCCGCGTTCCTGGCCGCCGTGCTGCACGAGCGACGGGAGCGGGACGCCCGCCGCGTGTTCGGCGAGGCCGGGGCCGGCGCCGGAGGGGCCGTGCCGCAGGTTTCCGCCGCGCCGGGTGGGTCCGCCGCGCAGGACGGCCCGGGCCGCGGGCCTTTCGGAGGGGGCCCCCGCACCGCGGGCGGCGCCGCCCGTGCCGGTGGGGTGCGTGAGCAGCCGCGTGGGGACGCCGCGGCTCCTGCCGGCGGGTTCGCCCCGCCCTGGTAGAGCCTGACGGCAGGTCACGGGTCGGGCCACCCGTCTGCGGTGGCACCGGCCCCGCCGTCTTCGTCGGCAGGGGGGCCGGAGGCCCGGGGCGACGGAGGCGTCTCCAGGTGTTCGAGTTCGATGCCGGGGGCCGCGAGGACCACGTCACCGGCGATGTGGACGGAGTGCCGCTCCCCCGTGTCCAGGGCGCTGACCTGGTATTCGTCCACGATCAGAGGGCCGTTGTCAGTGGCGTGCGCTTCACTGTTCACCAGCGCCCAGGACTGATCGACGGTCCTGGGGGCGAGGACCGGGTCCGTGAAGGTGACCACGCGGACGCGGGTCGTGGGGGAGTCGGGGGTGAGGCGCAGGAGCCGGGTCATGGCGACGAGGAACGCGGGAGACGTGCCGGCGAAGGCGTGGGCGCGGACGTTGCCCTCGGTGGCGTGGCTGCCGGTGGGGTCGGTCCGGACCCAGGTGACCCCTTGGAGGGCCGCTCCCCGCACCTGCCAGCTCGCGGCGTGGAGTTCGAGGCGGATGGGGCGGCCGAGTCCGTCCAGGGCGAGGTCGACGGAGCCGAGGTGGTCCCCGGAGGGGGACGTGGTCCGGGAGACGTAGCGCCATCCGGAGGGGCCGGGTGCGCAGTGGAAGTGTTCTTCGCCGAGGGGGGTGTGATCGTGAAGGTCGTGGAGCGAATACCTGCCGCGGGGCATGGGGTCCTTCGGGTTCCTCGGGCTGTGCGGGGGCGGTGACGGGAGCAGGCCCCCGCCACGGGGGTGCGGGGGCCTGCGCTCGGAGCTGGTGCCGTGGCTCTGGCACCACCTGGTGTCCGAGAGGGGGCTTCCCCCTCTCGGACACCAGGTGGGCCGGTGACGCGCGGTCCGGCCGGTAGCAGTGGCGGCCGGGGCGGTCGTGGTCGGTCAGTAGCGGTAGTGGTCGGGCTTGTACGGGCCTTCCACGTCGACGCCGATGTACGCCGCCTGCTCGGGGCGCAGCGTCGTGAGCTTGACGCCCAGCGCGTCGAGGTGGAGGCGGGCGACCTTCTCGTCGAGGTGCTTGGGCAGCACGTAGACGTCGGTCGGGTACTCCTCGGGCTTCGTGAAGAGCTCGATCTGCGCGAGGGTCTGGTCCGCGAAGCTGTTGGACATCACGAAGGAGGGGTGGCCGGTCGCGTTGCCCAGGTTCAGGAGGCGGCCCTCGGACAGGACGATGAGGACCTTGCCGTCGGGGAAGGTCCAGGTGTGGACCTGGGGCTTGACCTCGTCCTTGACGATGCCGTCGATCTGCGCGAGGCCGGCCATGTCGATCTCGTTGTCGAAGTGGCCGATGTTCCCGACGATGGCCTGGTGCTTCATCCGGGCCATGTCCTTGGCCATGATGATGTCCTTGTTGCCCGTCGTGGTGATGAAGATGTCGGCCTGCTCCACCACGTCGTCCAGCGTGGCGACCTGGTAGCCGTCCATCGCCGCCTGGAGCGCGCAGATCGGGTCGATCTCCGTGACGATCACGCGGGCGCCCTGACCGCGCAGGGACTCGGCGCACCCCTTGCCGACGTCGCCGTAGCCGAAGACGACGGCGGTCTTGCCGCCGATGAGGACGTCGGTGGCACGGTTGATGCCGTCGATGAGCGAGTGGCGGCAGCCGTACTTGTTGTCGAACTTCGACTTGGTCACCGCGTCGTTCACGTTGATCGCGGGGAAGAGGAGGGAGCCGTCCCGGTGCATCTCGTACAGGCGGTGGACGCCGGTCGTGGTCTCCTCGGTGACACCGCGGATCTCGGACGCGAGCTGGGTCCACTTCTGCGGGGACTCGGTGAGGGTGCGGTTCAGCAGGGTGAGGATGTGGGCGTACTCCTCGCTGTCCGCGGTCGACGGGTCCGGGGCGGCGCCGGCCTTCTCGAACTCGACGCCCTTGTGGACGAGGAGGGTGGCGTCGCCACCGTCGTCCAGGATCATGTTCGGGCCGCCGGTGGGGGTGTTCGGCCAGGTCAGCGCCTGCTCCGTGCACCACCAGTACTCTTCGAGCGTCTCGCCCTTCCAGGCGAAGACCGGGACGCCCGCGGGGGCTTCCGGGGTGCCGTTCGGGCCGACCGCGATGGCGGCGGCGGCGTGGTCCTGGGTGGAGAAGATGTTGCAGGAGGCCCAGCGGACCTCGGCGCCCAGGGCGACGAGGGTCTCGATGAGCACGGCGGTCTGCACGGTCATGTGCAGCGAACCGGTGATCCGGGCGCCGGCCAGGGGCTGGGCGGCGGCGAACTCCTTGCGGATCGACATCAGGCCGGGCATCTCGTGCTCGGCGAGCGTGATCTCCTTGCGCCCGAACGGGGCGAGGGAGAGGTCGGCGACCTTGAAGTCCTGGCGGTCGGTGGCCGTCGTCATAACGGGCTGCTCCTCGTGATGGGTCGAGGGTGGGCTGTCTGGGCTGACTCTGCGGCGCGGCGGGACACACGAATGCCCGGGCGTTCGCAGTGCAGTCCGTCGGAGGCCCTCTGTCCCTCGCCCGGCCCACTCCCGGCGACCGGTCGACCGCCATCAGCAGCGACGTCTGTTATCCGTATCCGAATCTACACCGAACGGCCCAGTGAGCCCCAGCCCGTCCGGGGGGAGGGGCGTGTGTGAGGGGTCACCGGGCCGATCGGGGCTGATGTGCGGAGGGTCAGTGGCCGGAATCCTTTGCGGCCGGTCCCTCGCCGGCGCGGGTGGACGGGGCGGTGGCCGCGTCCGTGCCCGGGTTGGTTCCGCCGGCCGCGGCCTCGGCGTTGTAGATGTCCGGCTCCAGGTAGATGACCCGGGCGATCGGGACGGCTTCCCGGATGCGGTTCTCGGCTGCGTTGATGGCGTCCGCGACCTCGGCGGCGGTCTCGTCGTGCTGGACCGCGATCTTGGCGGCGACCAGCAGTTCCTCGGGCCCCAGGTGCAGGGTGCGCATGTGGATGATGCGGGTGACGGTCTCGCCGTCCACCACGGCCGCCTTGATCTTCTCGACGTCCTCGATGCCGGCGGACTCGCCCAGCAGGAGGGACTTCGTCTCGACGGCCAGGATGATCGCGATGAGGATCAGCAGGATGCCGATGCAGAGGGTGCCGATGCCGTCCCAGACGCCGTTGCCGGTGGCGAGGGCGAGGCCGACGCCGCCGAGCGCCAGGATCAGGCCGACGAGGGCGCCGAGGTCCTCCAGGAGGACGACCGGGAGTTCGGGCGCCTTGGACCTGCGGACGAACTCGGTCCAGGAGCGTTTGCCACGCGTCTGGTTGGACTCCTTGATCGCCGTCCGGAAGGAGAAGATCTCAGCGATGATCGCGAAGACCAGCACGCCGACCGGCCAGTACCAGGCCTCGATCTCGTGCGGGTGCTTGATCTTCTCGTAGCCCTCGTAGACCGCGAACATGCCGCCGACCGAGAAGAGGACGATGGAGACGAGGAACGCGTAGATGTAGCGCTCGCGCCCGTAGCCGAAGGGGTGTTCAGGGGTGGCTTCGCGCTTCGCCCTCTTGCCGCCGAGCAGCAGCAGTCCCTGGTTGCCCGAGTCGGCGAGCGAGTGGACGCTCTCCGCGAGCATCGACGAGGAGCCACTGAAGAGGAACGCTACGAATTTGGCCACGGCGATCGAGAGGTTGGCGGCGAGTGCCGCCACGATCGCCTTGGTTCCGCCTGACGCGCTCATAAGTGCGTGGTGTCCCTTCGTCGGTGCGCGGCACATGCCGCCGTGGTGAGGCGGGACATTGTTGCAGCCGTCCCGGCGGTCTGTCGGTCAGGCCGCCACAGTGGCCCGGAAAAGGATGCCCGCGCCCGTGGCTCCGACCGGCTCGCCGGCCGGGACGTAAACGGACTCCCCTGGTGCCAGGGGCAGTTCGCCGACCGTGATCGTGCCGGCCGTGCAGAGCACGATCTGCGGTGCGGGGGCGGTCAGTTCGGTGGGGGCCGCGCCGGACGCGAGGGTGTAGCGGGAGAGGGCGAACTCGTCGGCGGGGGTCTCGTACAGTTCCTCGCCCGACGGGGCCGCTTCCGGGCGCAGCACGCCGGGTTCGGCGGCCTCGAACCGGACGATGCGCAGGAGTTCGGGGACGTCGATGTGCTTGGGGGTCAGGCCGCAGCGCAGCACGTTGTCCGAGTTGGCCATGATCTCGACGCCGAGGCCGTCGAGGTAGGCGTGCGGAACCCCCGCGTCCAGGAACAGGGCCTCCCCGGGCTGGAGTCGTACGAAGTTCAGCAGCATCGCGGCCAGCACCCCGGGGTCGCCCGGGAAGTGGTGGGCGATGCGGGCGTACGGGGCGTGGGCGCCGCCGAGGCGTTCGGCCGCCGCCGCCGCTTCCGCCACGGTCTCGGCCGTCTCCGCCGGTTCGGCGGTGAGAATCGCGGTGAGCACCTCGCGCAGGGCCGCCTCCTCGGGGTGGGCGCGGAGGAGGTCCACGTACGGCTTGAGGGAGTCGACTCCCAGCGCCTCCATCGCGTCCGCCGCCTCGGTGGGCGGGCGGAAACCGCAGAGCCCGTCGAAGGGGGTGAGGGCGCAGATCAGTTCGGGTTTGTGGTTCGCGTCCTTGTACGTGCGGTGCGGGGCGTCGATCGGTACGCCCCGGGCCTCCTCGGCCGCGTAACCCTCGCGGGCCTGTTCCAGGTTCGGGTGGACCTGTACGGAGAGGGGGGCGCCGGCGGCGAGCAGTTTCAGGAGGAAGGGGAGGCGGGGGCCGAACCGGGCGGCGGTGGCCGCGCCCAGCTCCCCCTCCGGGTCGGCGGCGATGACCTCGGTGAGCGGCAGTTCCCTCGTACCGGAGGGGGTGGTGCGGGTGATGCGCGAGGGGGCTCCGGGGTGGGCGCCCATCCACATCTCGGCCTGCGGTTCACCGGTGGGCGCGATACCGAGCAGGGCGGGGATGGCCGTGGTGGACCCCCAAGCGTAGGGGCGCACGGTGTTGGACAGCCGGTCCATGGAGTCGTCCTCGGGTGGGGCGGGGCGGTCGGGTGAGCCACCAGGGATACCAGTGTTACGTGAGGTCCTGGCGTCGCGGGAGTAACCGGGGGGTGTGGGCTCGGTCAGGAGACGGGGCGGCCGAGGCGGGAGTAGGAGAGACGGGGAGTCGGGGGTTGGGGAGACGGGGAGCGGGACGGTTCGGTCGGGCGCCGGGGGCGGGGGCGGGTTCCGGAGGAGCCGGGGCGGGGGCCGGGGCGGCTCCGGCGGGGGCCGGGGCGGCTCCGGCGGGCGCCGGGACGGCTCGGTCAGGAGTCGGGGGTCGAGGCCAGGGAGAGGTACACCGCGGCGAAGTCGGTGATCGCGAGCAGTTCGGCCAGGGTCTCCAGTGCGCTGCCCTCCTCCGGCTCCAGTTCGCTCACCGGGGCGTCGTGGCCGAGCGCCAGTTCCCGGGCGGCCGGGCAGGCGCTGAGGCCTCCGGCCGGGCGGTCCCGGAGCAGGACGACCCGGGCGCGCAGGGTCTCTCCCTCCTCGACCCGGTCACGGAAGAAGTCGTCCGGGTCCGCGCCCGCCGCGAAGTCCCCGGCCAGGAGCGTGCCGTGGGCGGGCAGCGCCTCGGGCAGCTCGGCGGCCAGGGCGGGGCGGCCCGCCAGCTCGGACAGAACGGCGGCGAAGCGGCGGCCCACCGGCCCCGCGGCGTCGCCCTCGGTCCACAGCAGCGGCAGGGTGTCGGCGAGCTCGGCGGCGAGGGTCTTGGCCGGGTTGCCGTACGTGGCGACGGCCGGGCCGCAGCGTTCGGCGGTGCGGTCCAGGCGGTCCGCCGCCTTCTGCAGGTCCTCGGGGGGCGCGGTCACCAGGCCGACCCGGTCCAGGAGCGCCAGCAGCGGCGTGAGCAGCGCCCACAGAGTGCCGGGGCCGGCGGCCGAGGTCTCCGCGTCGTACTCGCCGTGAGGGGCGGCGGCCATCGGGACCACCAGGCCGTGCACCCCGTCGACCGCCTCGCGCAGCGGTGAGCGGGTGGGGGCGACGGCGACCACGGTGCAGCCTCGGCGGTACGCCTGCTCGGCGAGGAGGGCGAGGCCCGGCTCGGAGCCGTCGGCGGTCGCGATGAGGAGGAGGTCCACCGACCCGGCCCATCCGGGCAGGGCCCAGCGGAGGGCGCCGGGGGCGGGGGCGACGCCGGTGGGCCGGAGGCGGGCGACGGGGGCGGCCGCGCCGGCCAGCGCGCCGATCAGGTCCGCGACACCGGCGGCGGCGGTGCCGGAACCCGCGACGAGGACGGACCGGGGCCGGCCCTCCGGTTTCAGGCCGCCGATGCCGGCCTCGGCGGCGTGCCGGGCGGCGGTACGGACCCTGGCTCCTGCTTCGGCCGCGCCGCGCAGCAGATCGCGGCGGTCGGCTCGGGCCAGGGCGTCCGGGGCGTCGAGCAGGGACTCGTCGAGCATGGCGGTGGGCTCCGATCGCCGGGGGTGCGGGGTGCGGGCGGGGCCGGGCGCGGGGGCCGTCGGGCCGGAGGCGGCGGGTCACCGGACCGGGTGGCCCGGGCGGCGGGGGCCGCCCGGCGGGGCGCGGGACCCGTCTTCCCTTGCATGCCACGGCTCGCTCGCGGTCGGCCGGGACGGCGTACGCGCCGTCGGCCCGTGACGCGGGTCGCTCGCGGTCAGGCGGGGCGGCGGGCCTCGTCGACGAGGAGGACCGGGATGCCGTCCCGGACCGGGTAGGCCAGGCCGCAGCCGTCGCCCGTGCAGACCAGCTCGGGGGTGTCGGCCGCCGAGCGGTCGTCGAGCGGGGAGTGGCAGGCCGGGCAGGCCAGGATTTCCAGGAGGCCGGCTTCGAGCGCCATGGGGTGAGTCCCTTCGAGCATGCGGGTTGCGATCCGCGCGGATCAGGCGCCGTCAGCCTACCGCTGGGGCGGAGGGGACGCGGCCTGGCCACGGGGTCGGAACGGGGATGGACGGAGGGCGGAGCGGGGTGGAGCGCTGGGCGGTGTGCGGCGGGGGGGGGCGCCTCCCGGTGGGAGCCGGGAGCTCGATGCGGTGGACGGGACGACCCGGGAGGCGGGGGCTCGATGCGGTGGACGGCACGACCCGGGAGCCGGGGGCTCGATGCGGGTGACCGTGGGGGCGGAGGGGCCGGTGGGGGCGAGGGGGCCGGTGAGGGTGGGGGGTGGGCGCCTGCGGCGGGCTTCTCTCCGCCTCCCGTCCCGTAACCGGGGCTCCGCTCCGGGCCCCGCTTCTCCAACGCCGGAGAGGCTGAAACCACCTGGAGCGGAGACCGGGAGGGCCGGCACCGCCCGGAACGGACACCGGCGAGGCCGGCACCGCCCGGAGCGGACGCCGGGCGGGCTCGGGTGCCCTGGCACGAGGGCGGGGAAAGAGGCCGGTCGGTCAGCTGGTGCGGATCAGGGTCAGGACCTCGTCGCGTACCGCCGCCATCGTCCCCTCGTCCTTCGCCTCCACGTTCAGGCGCAGCAGCGGTTCCGTGTTGGAGGCGCGGAGGTTGAACCACCAGTCGGCGGCCGTGACCGTGAGGCCGTCCAGGTCGTCGAAGGCGATGCCGACGCGGGCTCCGTAGGCCGCCCTGACCGCGGCCAGGCTGGCGGCCTGGTCGGCGACGGTGGAGTTGATCTCGCCGGAGCCGGCGTACCGGTCGTACTCCGCGACCAGCTCGGAGAGCGGCTTCCGCTGGCCGCCGAGCGCGGCCAGGACGTGGAGGGCGGCGAGCATGCCCGTATCGGCGTTCCAGAAGTCGCGGAAGTAGTAGTGCGCCGAGTGCTCCCCGCCGAAGATCGCGCCGTGCTTCGCCATCTCCGTCTTGATGAAGGAGTGGCCGACCCGGGTGCGGACCGGGGTGCCGCCGTTCTCGCGGACCACTTCGGGAACGGACGAGGAGGTGATCAGGTTGTGGATGACGACGCCCTCGCCGCCGTTGCGGGCCAGCTCGCGGGCGGCGACCAGGGCCGTGATCGCGGAGGGGGAGACGCCCGCTCCCCGCTCGTCGACCACGAAGCAGCGGTCCGCGTCGCCGTCGAAGGCGAGGCCCAGGTCGGCGCCCTCGGCGAGGACGCGAGCCTGGAGGTCGACGATGTTCTTGGGGTCGAGGGGGTTGGCCTCGTGGTGGGGGAAGGTGCCGTCCAGTTCGAAGTACATCGGGACGAGGTCGAGCGGGAGGCCCGCGAAGACGGTGGGGACCGTGTGGCCCCCCATGCCGTTGCCCGCGTCGACCACGACCTTGAGGGGGCGGACGGCCGTCAGGTCGACGAGGCCGAGGAGGTGGGCCGCGTAGTCGGTGAGGGTGTCCCGTTCGGTGATCGTGCCGGGGGCGGTGGCGGCGGCGGGCCGCGGGGCGCCTTCCGACCACTGCTCGACCAGGGTCCGGATCTCCGCGAGACCGGTGTCCTGGCCGACCGGGGCGGCCCCGGCCCGGCACATCTTGATGCCGTTGTACTGCGCCGGGTTGTGCGAGGCGGTGAACATCGCGCCGGGGAGGCCGAGGGCCCCCGACGCGTAGTACAGCTGGTCCGTCGAGCAGAGGCCGATGAGCGTGACGTCCGCGCCCCGGGCCGCCGCGCCGCGCGCGAACGCCCCGGCCAGGGTCGGTGAGGTGGGCCGCATGTCGTGGCCGATCACGATCGCGTCGGCAGCCGTGACCTGGACGAACGCGGCCCCGAACAGCTCGGCCAGCGATGCGTCCCACTGGTCGGGCACCACACCGCGCACGTCGTACGCCTTCACGAGCTGCGACAGGTCAGCAACCACGGCCGGTCCTCCTGGGGGTCTTTGCGGACCGCCCAAACTACCCGGCCGGGGCGCACCCCTGGTGACGGGCTCAGGAGACGTGGTCAGGGGAGACGTTCACAGGGGGCGTGCGCGGGGGAACGGGGTCAGGGGTCCGGGCTCAGGGGTCCGGGGAGCGCAGCACCCTGAGGTGGCCCCTGCGGGCCACTTCCACCGGGTCCGCCGCACGGGGCCCCCGGCCCCCGCCGTCCGCACCCCGCTCGTGCGGGCGTGCCGCCTCGCGGACCGCGTTGGCCAGCGCTTCGAGGTCGTCACCGCTCGGGTGCGTCGGTGCGGAGCCGTCGGAGAGCCGCACCACTTCCCAGCCGCGTGGCGCGGTGAGCCGCTCGCTGTGTTCGGCGCACAGGTCGTAACAGTGGGGCTCGGCGTAGGTGGCGAGCGGGCCGAGGACCGCGGTCGAATCGGCATAGACGTACGTCAGTGTCGCGACGGCGGGGCGGCCGCACGCGGTGCGCGAACAGCGACGTACAGGGCTCACGATGTTGGACGGTACCGCACTCTTGAGCGGGCTGCGACGACTCCCCCTCGGCTTGCTCCACCGTGTCGCCCTGTGACCTGCGGCACGTCTCCTTCCCGGGCGGCCGCCCTGACCTGCGCGGGGGCCGCGTCCGGGTCCCGCACCGCGTTCGCCCCGCTCACGGACGGAAGCCGGCGGCCCCGCCGGACGGAGGGGTGATGATCGGATTACGGGCCTGAAAAGGGCGCAACCTTGGCCGAAATATTCAACTGCGGACATCCGGAAGTGAGGCATCCGCTTCCCCTCGTCACGGTGCTTCCGGGCCGCCCCGGCCCCGCGTTCCCGATCCGCGCGGGCCTCTGCGCCCCGGATCGCCCCCACCCCCTGGACCGCCCGGGCCCCGGCGCGGCCCGGCCCGGCCTCTGCGCCCCCGGCCCGCCCGGACCGTCCCGGCCCCGGCGCCTCCGGACCGGTCCGTCCCGCAGAAGCTCCCCCATGGTCCCGACCGTGTCGTCCTCCCGTTCGCTCCGGTCCCCGGAGCGTTACGCTGCGTCGGTGATGGACAGTCCCGTACCCCCTCCCGCCTTCGAGCCGCGGCCCCGGCGTCGTGATCGTCATGGTCGCGGTATGCGCGGGCCGGTCGCACCGCCGCAGGTGCCGCTGTCGGCCAGCCGGGGCGAGGTCTTCCGCGATCTGGTCCAGGACTCGGTGGAGCGGCTGGAGCGGCGCTGGCCCCAGCTGGCCGAGGTCGACTTCGTCGTCCTCGACGTCCCCGCCACCACGGAGGATGTCGTTCCGCTGGGCAGCGCGGTGTCGGCGGGCAAGGAACGGCCCGCGCAGATCGTCGTCTACCGGCGGCCCGTGGAGCTCCGCACCAAGAGCCGCGACGAACGCGCCCTGCTCGTGCACGAGGTCGTCGTCGAGCAGGTCGCCGAACTGCTGGGGCTGGCGCCCGAATCGGTCGATCCCCGGTACGGGCAGGACTGACGCCGGGGCCCGGCCGGACCCTCCCGTAGCGTCCTCCGACGGCTCCTCCGACCCGCCCTCCGGCTCCTCCGGCCGCCCGCCGGGGCCGAAGGCTCCCTCGTCCGGTCCCGGCGGGACGTACCCGTGAGCCCGGGGCCCTCGGGCCGGAGGCCCCGCGCCCGAGGAGCGTCCGTCCCGCTCAGTCGTCCAGGACCGAGAGGTCCTGGCGGGCCGCCGGGACCTCGACCGTGCCCCGGTCGTCGGGAAGCGTCTGCACGGTGAACATCTGGACGCCGCCCTTCGCGCGCGCCAGGGTGCGCGCGGCGTGGACCGGGCCGCCCGATGTCGTCTCGACGGTCAGCGCGTAGGCGCCCTTGAGACCGTCCGGGGCCTTCGGGGTGACGGCGAGGGTCGTACCGGCCTTGACCGTGTACGTCTCCACGACCGGTTCGCCGCCCTCGCTGCCCGCCGAGGCGGTGACCTTCACCTTTGCCGCAGCGCCCGGTGCGGTCAGGGACAGCGTCGCGTCGTCGGCCCCGTTGTCCGGGACGCTCGCCCGCGCGCCGACCGGGCCGGTGGCCGGGATGTAGGCGACCTCCTGCTTCCCGCCCTTGCCCCGGACCACGCGCAGCGCGGCCACGATCGGCGTCGCGCGCTCCTTCCGTACGGGGGTCAGGAGCAGGGAGCCCGGTTCGCCGCGGGTGATGTCCTTGAGGTCGACGGCCGCCGTCATCGAGGACTTGATGTGCAGGGTGGCGTTCCCGGCCGGGGAGAACGTCGCGTTCTTCCCCACGAGCCGCACCTTCACATCGGCGTCGTCCTCGCCGGGCGCGTACGCCACCAGCTGCACGGAGGTGGCGTCGGCCGGGATGCCGGGCAGCACGAGCGTGCCGGAGGGGCCGTCCGACGCGGTGATCCAGTCGCCGCCCGCGCCGTCCTCGGCGCTCATGACGACCGCCCCGATCCGGCCCGACCGGGTGGTGACGTGAGCGGTCAGCAGGTCGACCGCCTCGGGGGTGAGCGTGGACAGCAGGACGGCGACGCCGGAGCGGGCCGGCACGGTGATGCCGTCCCCGACCTCGGACTTGAGCGCGCCCTCGGGGCCGTACAGTTCGATGTCGGCGACGGCGGCGGAGTCGTCGGGGTTGGTGAGGTGGATGTAGTCCTGGCGGGACTTCGCGGTGCTCGCGCCGGGGAACCAGAAGTCGGTGTCGGGAGCGGTGCAGGTGACCCCGAGGAGGCCCCGGGCGTCTCCGGCGGTGATCTCGGTGGTCTGCTGGGCCGTCCAGCCGGGGGCCAGCCCGCCGGAAGCCGTGCCGTGGAGGGCCGGGGCGCCCGCGCCGTCCGCCTCGGCGGTGACCGGCTTTCCGGGCTCCTTGACCGCGAGGACCGGCTTCTCGGCCTTCTCCTTCGCCTTCTTCGCCGCCTTCTCGGCCTTCTCGGCCTTCTTCGGGTCGGCCTCGTCCTCGTCGTCCGCGACGGGCAGCGCCGGCTTCAGCTCGGCGACGCCCTCGGCCTCGCCGCCCTTGCCCGCAGGGGTGAACGCCGTGTACCGCGTCTCCGCGAGGTCGGAGCCGCTGGGCGCCGGGCAGACCAGGCTGGAGCGCTCGACGGGCAGCAGCGCGGCGGGCTTCGCCGCGGTCTTTGCCGGGGCGCCGGGGGCGGTGACCGTGGCGAAGCCGGTGACGGCGGCCAGGACGGCCGCGCCGGCGATCAGGGACAGGTGGGTGGACTTCACTCGGACTCGCCTCGCGATGCGTTACCGGTCTGCCACGGGGCCTGGCCCGGGGCCGGGGGGTCGGTCTGTTCGCCGTTCTCGGCGGGGTGCCGGGCGGGATCGGCGTACGGGGGCTGCTGCGGGTGCTGCGGGTACTGCCCGCCGGTGTAGCGGCCGTACTCGTCGTACGCGGACCGCTCGTCGTACCCGCCGCCCTGCCCGCCGTACCCGGCGCCCCGGTCGTCGTACCCGGCGCCCCGGTCGTCGTACAGGCCGCCCTGGTCGGCGTACTGCTGCGGGTACGGGTCCTGGGCGCCGTAACCGCCCTGGTAATCGGGGTTCGACGGGGCGTACGGGTCCTGCTGCCGGTACGTCCCGTAGGGGTCGGCGCCCGGCTGCTGCTGCCCGTCCCACGACGCGTACGCGCCGTACTGCTGCTGCGGGACCGCCGCGTAGTCGCCGGTGGCCTCCTGCGGGTCGCCCGGGCCCCGGGGGTCCGGGGCGTGCGCCGGCGGGTGCGGGGCGTACGGGTCGGCGGACTGCTGCGCCGGGATGTGCTCCTCCGGGTGCACGGTGCGCGAGGGGTCGTCCCCGGCCTCCTCGGCGGCGGCCTCGGCCAGGGCGGCGGCGCGCAGCCTGCGGGCGCGGCGGCCCTCGCCGTCCACCGGTTCGGCCGCGACGGCGGGCGCCTCGTCGGGCAGGTCGTCGTCGATCTCCCGGCGGCGGCCCGGCAGGGCCATGACCACCAGGACCAGGAGGAGTCCGGCCTGGGCCCAGATCCACGCGGTGTGGGTGATCGGGGCGTCGTGGGTGAGGTCCAGCCGGCCGCCGTCCGCGGGCAGTTCGAAGCCCTGGGCCCAGCCGTCGACGGTCTTGCGGGTCAGCGGCTTGCCGTCCAGGGTGGCCGTCCACCCCGGGTCGGCGGCGTCCGCGATCCGCAGGACGCGCCCCGCCGCCCCGGACGGGATGTCGGAGTGGGCTTCGACGGCTTCCGAGCCGACCGGCACGTGCTCGCCCTCGCCGGAGGCCGGGACGATCATGACGCGGGCGACCTGCCGGTCCACCCGCCACAGGGCGCTGCCGTCGAGCTGGCTGAGGCGGCTGAGGCCGGGAGTGGCGTCGAGGACCCGGCTCATCCGGCGCGGCGCTCCGTCCCGTACGAGGACGTAGCGGATCGCGAAGCCGCTGAGCTGGTCTCCCTGGTCGGCGCCGGAGCCGGCGACCAGGTTGGCGACGACCTTGTCGAGGTGGCGGTTGCTGCCGCCCGCCTCGGTCAGCTCGCCGTCGCCGAGCCGCGCGCCCGAGCCGCGGACCAGGCTGTACGCGACGGTGCCGGGTGAGGCGCCGCCGAGGACGAGAGTGCGGGGCTGGTCGCGGGTGGTGCTCTCCTCGGCGACGAAGGCGGGCACCTGGACGGGGTCGCGGCGCTCCAGCGGGCCGTCGGCGCCGCCGATCATCCAGCCGGAGGCGGCGAGCACCGGGGCCAGCCCGGCGGCGAGCGCGATCAGCACGGCGACGGGCTGGCGCCAGCCGAAACTCTGCTCGGCGACCCGGATGCGGGCTCCGTCCGCGCCGACCAGGGCGGCGGCGATCAGGGCGGTGCCGTAGACGAGGGTCGCCGGTCCGGCCCAGGTCGACCCGTTGGCGAGGGCGGCGAAGGCGAAGGCGACGACCGCGACCGCCCAGGCGGTACGGACGGCGAACCGGCGGTCCTCGCGCAGCAGGGCGGCGAGCGCCGCGAGCACGATGCCGAGGAGGAGGACGCCGCCCACCGCGCCGGGGCCGCCGGGGCTGATGCCGAGCAGGTCCAGGCCGGAGGTGTCGCCCGTGCCGAGGTCCAGGCCCGCTTCGGTCAGCAGCGCCGCAGGGTCGGTCAGGAGGGTGAGCGACCAGGGGGCGAGGACCAGCAGCGGGGTGCCGACGGCGGCGACGAAGCGGAGGCCGTACGCCGTGATGTCACCGCGCCGCAGCACCAGCACGCCGAGTCCGAGGACCACGGCGAGCGGCCAGACGATCGGGGTGAACGCCATGGTGACGGTCAGCAGCAGCGCGTACGCCCAGGTGGCGCGCCAGCTGCCGCGCTCCCCCGCCGCGCCGTCGGCGCGCAGCCCGTGTGCGGCGACGCCGGCCCGGGCGATCAGCGGGAGCAGGACGAGGAGGACGGCGGTGCCCAGGCGGCCGGTGGCCAGGGCCCCGGTCGCGGCGGGCAGGAAGGCGTACGCGACGCTCGCCCAGGCGCGCAGCAGCCGGGAGGGGAGCAGGGGGCGGGAGGCGAAGTAGGCGGTGGCCCCGGCCAGCGGGATCGAGCAGATCAGCAGCACGCCGACCGCCCACCCGGTCGAGCCGAGGAAGAGGGCCGACAGGGCGGCGAGCAGGGCGAGGTAGGGCGGGGCGGACTGGGTGCCGCCGGTGCCGACGGTGTGCCAGGCGTCCGCGTACTGCCGCCAGAGCGCGCCGGCCTCGGCCGGGACGGGCAGCAGTGCGCCGCCGGCCAGGGCGCCGCCGCTCAGCAGGTTGCGGCAGGCGATGAGCGAGACGACGAGGAGCAGCGCGAAGAGGAGGGGTCCGGGCTTGCGGCCGATGCGCTTGAGGCGGGCGAACTGGTCGACTTCGAGGAAGTCGGCGTCGTCGCCGCCGGGCCCGGACTCGACGGCCCCGTGCCGCGAACCGCCCGAGTCGGCGTCGTTGCGGCCGCCGAAGTTGCCCGCCACCTGTTCGACGGTGGCCCGGACGGTCGCGCCGGGCGGCGGGAACAGGGCGCGCAGGTCGGCCGGGTCGACGACGCTCTTGCCGCGGTCGCGGCGGGCGGCGAGGACGCGGCCGGGCCGCAGCAGGGTGCCGAGGAGGCCGGTGACCTCGTCGAGGGCCTGGCCGGGCGCCTTGCCGACGAGGTAGGCGAGGGTGCGCAGCAGGGTGCCGACGACGAGCCGCAGCAGGACCCAGGGCAGGGCCTTGGCGCGGGCGTTGACGAGCATGGTGAAGACCGCGCCCGCCTTGTCGACGCGGTGCGGGCTGGCGACCGAGCGGCCGGCGCAGTCGATGGGCCGCCGTTCGCGGGCGGACGCCTCGGCGTGCCGCAGGACGGCGTCCGGGGCGACGAGGACGCGGTGGCCGGCGAGGTGGGCGCGCCAGCACAGGTCGACGTCGTCGCGCATCAGGGGGAGCCCGCGGTCGAAGCCGCCGAGCTCCTCGTAGACGTCGCGGCGGATGAGCATGCCGGCGGAGGAGACGGACAGGACGGTGCGGACCTGGTCGTGCTGGCCCTGGTCCTGCTCGCGGCGGTCCAGCCCCGTCCAGCGGCGTCCGCTGTTGGCGATGGAGACGCCGACTTCGAGGAGTTGCTTGCGGTCGTACCAGCCGCGCAGCTTGGGGCCGACGATCGCGGCGTGCCGGTCGGTGTCGGCCACGCGCAGCAGGGCGGCGAGCGCGTCCGGCTCGGGGGCGCAGTCGTCGTGCAGCAGCCAGAGCCACTGGACCGGTTCGCCGTGCGGCAGTTCGGGAAGGTCGTAGTTCTCGTCCACCCAGCTCCGGGTGGCCGGATCCCAGCCGCTGGGGCGCTTGAGGTAGGGCAGGTCGTCCGGGGTGAGGGGGCCGGCCGTGCGGGCCGCCTCGTCGACGGCCGTGCCGAAGCTCGTGCGGCGGGCGAGGTGCAGGACGCGTTCGTCGCCAAGCGCCTCCGTGACCAGCCGGGCCGAATCGTCCGCGCTGCCGGTGTCGGCGGCGACGACGTTCTGTACGGGGCGTTCCTGCCCGAGCAGCCCGGCCAGCACGTCGGGCAGCCAGCGGGCGCCGTCGTGGGAGACGAGCACGGCGGTGACGACGTGCCGGGGGAACTCTGGGGCGGCGGCGGCCGCGTTCGGCGCCGCCGAGTGGCTGTGCACGGACATCGGGGTACGGGCCCTCCGGCCGGGTCCGGGGGCGTGATCCCCGGGGGCTGCATCGGTGTACACGCGCGCCCCGGCGGGGCGTTGGCGCATCTCGGACGGGGCCCCACACTAACGGTACGGACAGGTGGCGACGGCCCGAGCGGGTGAAGGGCCGGGCGGGGGCACGCCGACGGCCCGCCCACCGCGCCCTCGGGGAGGGCGGTGGACGGGCCGTCGGGGTGGGCCGGTGGGCCGGTGGGCCGGTGGGCCGGTGGGCCGGTGGGCCGGTGGGCCGGTGGGCCGGTGGGCCGGTGGGCCGGTGGGCCGGTGGGCCGGTGCGGCGACGAGAGGGGCCGCGCCGGCCTGAAGCGCGGCGCCGGGCGCGGACCGCGCGCGGTCACCGGGCGCCGGTCGTCAGATCGCGGCCTTCTTGAGGCGCCGCCGCTCCCGCTCGGAGAGCCCGCCCCAGATGCCGAAGCGCTCGTCGTTGGAGAGGGCGTACTCCAGGCATTCCGAGCGCACCTCGCAGGCGAGGCAGACCTTCTTGGCCTCGCGGGTCGATCCGCCCTTTTCGGGAAAGAAGGACTCGGGGTCGGTCTGGGCGCACAGTGCGCGCTCCTGCCAGCCGAGCTCCTCGTCCGCGTCCTCGACCAGCAGTTGCTGGAACAGCTCGGTCATGTGCGCCCCTCGTCTGTCTCTTGCGTCCCGTGTTGCAGCCGTTTGCGACTGAACGACACGAGTGAAATTACAAGTGTGTAGCTCCGAGCCAGTCAAGCGAGGATCTGCTATTGGCCCAGGGATTCACTCTGCGGCACCAAGCGTATGCAGAAAGTGTTCAAATCAGCAAAAACCTGACATATGCCACGGGACTCACGACTCCGCACCTTCCACCGGGAAGACGAGCGGGGGTGCCCTTGTGTTGCGATTCGATCACCGAAGCGATCAAGATCACAGTCAGGTCACGGCCCGTCAGCCGCGGCGGAGAGCGCGAATCATGCGCCGCATAACCCCACCTGGGGCGCATAAACCTTTCTGCGAGCCCGACGACCGGAAGGGGTGAACCATTGCCCCTAAACCAGGCATCAGGTTGACAGGGGAGGGGCGAACCGGTCTCCTTGATCCCATGCCAGCGACCTCAGCTCTGCACGTCACCCACGTCCGTGGGTTCCGCAGCGCTGTCCAGGCCCGCTGTTGCTGTTCCAGCTGTCGCAGCTGTTGATGCCGTAGCGCTCCAGCTCTGATCCAGCCCCGCCGGACGGGTCTCTCCGGTCGAGCGACGTCTCCTTCCCCTCGCTCCTCCCCACTCTTCCGCGCCCCGCACCCCGCGCCTCCCGCAGCCCTCTCCGGGCTGCCGACGCTCCCCGCGACTCCCCCGCACACGCCCCCCATGCCGAGGAACCACCGCAGCCATGAACAGCGACAGCGACCTCCAGATCGCCGGCGACATCCTCGAGGTCCAGCACCTCCTGCAGCCCGCCCGCGAGCACCCCTCCACCGTCTCCGAGTTCGTCGGCCTCGCGCGCTCCATCGCGGCCGACCGCGCACGGTGGGCGGACCTCGTCCGGTACGACTCCGCCTCCCGCTGGTACCACCGCCTGCGCCAGGGCCCGGGGTACGAGGTGTGGCTGCTCAGCTGGGTGCCCGGCCAGGGCAGCGGTCTCCACGGCCACGGCCCCTCCGCCGGCGTGCTGACCGTCCTGGAAGGCGAGTTGACCGAGCGCACCGAGCGCGGAGCCCGGTCGCTGAGCGCGGGCACGGAGCGCGTCTTCGCCCCGGGGTACGTCCACGAGGTGGTCAACGACTCGCTCGAACCGGCCGTCAGTCTGCACCTCTACTACCCGGGGCTCACCGAGATGCCGATGCACGCCGCGCAGAGCGCCCCGAGGGCCGTGGGCGCCGTACCCGCCTGACAGACTGCTGCGCATGCGCATTGTTGTTCTGGCCGGTGGTATCGGCGGTGCCCGCTTCCTTCGCGGCCTCAAGCAGGCCGCACCCGACGCGGACGTCACGGTGATCGGCAACACGGGTGACGACATCCATCTGTTCGGGCTGAAGGTCTGCCCCGACCTCGACACCGTGATGTACACCCTCGGCGGTGGCATCGACGAGGAGCAGGGCTGGGGCCGGGCCGACGAGACCTTCCGGGTCAAGGAGGAGCTCGCGGCGTACGGCGTGGGCCCCGAGTGGTTCGGGCTCGGCGACCGGGACTTCGCGACCCACATCGTCCGTACGCAGATGCTGGGCGCGGGCTACCCGCTGAGCGCGGTCACCGAGGCGCTCTGCGCCCGCTGGCGGCCGGGCGTGCGGCTGCTGCCGATGTCCGACGACCGGGTCGAGACGCATGTCGCCGTCGAGGTGGACGGCGAGAGCAGGGCGATCCACTTCCAGGAGTACTGGGTGAAGCTGCGCGCCTCCGTCGAG
Source organism: Streptomyces sp. NPDC017448 (assembly GCF_044330565.1). Lineage (NCBI taxonomy): Bacteria > Bacillati > Actinomycetota > Actinomycetes > Kitasatosporales > Streptomycetaceae > Streptomyces > Streptomyces sp. NPDC017448. The sequence continues at coordinate 20,678 of NZ_JBIRLM010000005.1, forward strand.
GCGCGGGCGATCGTGCCGGTCGGGGCCGAGCAGGCCAAGCCGGCCCCGGGGGTGCTGGAGGCGATCGGCGCCGCCGACGTCATCCTCTTCCCGCCGTCGAACCCGGTGGTGTCGGTCGGCACCATCCTCGCCGTGCCCGGTATCCGGGAGGCCATCGCGGACGCCGGTGTTCCGGTGGTCGGCCTCTCCCCCATCGTCGGGGACGCGCCGGTGCGCGGGATGGCGGACAAGGTGCTCGCCGCGGTGGGCGTGGAGGCGACGGCCTCGGCCGTGGCCCGGCACTACGGTTCGGGGCTGCTGGACGGGTGGCTGGTCGACACGGTGGACGCCGGTGCGGTCGACGCGGTGGAGGCGGCGGGGATCCGCTGCCGGGCGGTGCCGCTGATGATGACGGACGTGGAGGCGACCGCCGAGATGGCCCGGCAGGCGCTGGCCCTGGCCGAGGAGGTCCGGGCGTGAGCGCCGCCGCCGGGGCCGCCGGGGGGACCGCGAGCGGTACGGAAGAGGGCTCCGGCCCCGCGGGCGGCGGGGGCTCCGCACCCTCCTTCCGGGTGTGGGCGCTGCGCGGGATGCCCGAGGTGCGGGCCGGTGACGACCTCGCCGGGCTGATCGCCGCGGCCGAGCCCGGGCTCGTCGACGGCGACGTCCTGATCGTCACCTCGAAGATCGTCTCCAAGGCCGAGGGCCGGATCGTCCGGGCCGCCGACCGGGAGGCCGCGATCGACGCCGAGACCGTACGGGTCGTGGCCCGCCGCGGAACCCTGCGGATCGTGGAGAACCGGCAGGGGCTCGTCATGGCCGCCGCCGGGGTCGATGCCTCGAACACCCCGGCCGGGACCGTGCTGCTGCTGCCCGAGGACCCCGACGCCTCCGCCCGCGCCGTCCGGGACGGGCTGCGGGACGCCCTCGGCGTGGACGTCGGCGTCGTCGTCACGGACACCTTCGGCCGGCCCTGGCGCGCCGGGCTGACCGATGTCGCGATCGGCGCGGCGGGGGTGCGGGTCCTGGACGACCTGCGCGGCGGCACGGACGCGTACGGCAATCCGCTCAGCGCCACGGTCGTGGCCACCGCGGACGAACTGGCCGCCGCCGGGGACCTGGTCAAGGGCAAGGCGGAGGGACTGCCGGTCGCGGTGGTCCGGGGGCTGCCGCACGTGGTGGCGGCCGGGGACGACGGTCCCGGCGCCCGGGCGCTGGTGCGCGGCGCCGCCGACGACATGTTCCGGCTGGGTACGTCGGAGGCCGTACGGGAGGCGATGACCCTGCGGCGCACGGTGCGCGAGTTCACCGACGATCCGGTCGACCCGGGGGCGGTGCGACGGGCGGTGGCCGCCGCGGTGACCGCCCCGGCGCCGCACCGCACGACGCCGTGGCGGTTCGTCCTGCTGGAGTCCGCCGCGTCGCGGACCCGGCTGCTCGACGCCATGCGGGACGCGTGGATCGAGGACCTGCGGCGTGACGGGAAGAGCGAGGAGTCGATCGCCAAGCGGGTCCGGCGGGGCGATGTGCTGCGCAACGCGCCGTACCTGGTGGTGCCGTGCCTGGTGATGGACGGCTCGCACACGTACGGGGACGAGCGCCGCGACACGGCGGAGCGCGAGATGTTCGTGGTCGCCGCGGGGGCGGGCGTGCAGAACTTCCTGGTGGCGCTGGCGGGCGAACGGCTGGGATCGGCGTGGGTGTCCTCGACGATGTTCTGCCGACCGGTGGTGCGGGAAGCGCTGTCGCTGCCGTCGTCGTGGGATCCGTTGGGCGCGGTGGCGGTGGGGCGCCCGGCGAAGGCGCCCCGGGAGCGGGGGCCCCGGGAGCCGGAGGAGTTCATCACCGTGCGGTGAGGGACCGGTCCGGCGGGCGGGGGCGGGCCGCGACGGGACCGCCGCCGTTCGTCGGGCCGGGCGCCGCGGACCCGGCCAGGATCTGCCCGGCGCCCCTAGAGGTTCACGATGTCGCCCGGCGTCATCCTCGGGGCCCGGCGCTCCGGGGTGCGGCCGGAGAGCAGGATCAGGCGGGTCGCCCGGTGGCGCTGGCCTTCGTAGGGGGCCAGCAGGGCGAGCATCTCCGCGTCGTCCGCGTCGCGGTCGCCGGCCAGGGCGTGGCCCACGATGCCCGGCAGGTGCAGGTCGCCGACGGTGACCGCGTCCGCCGCGCCGTTCGAGCGCTGGAGGACCTCGGCCGAGGTCCACGGGCCGATGCCGGGAATCAGCTCCAGGCGGGCCTTGGCCTGGGGGAGGTCCATCGCCGCCGCTTCCTCCAGTCGGCGGGCCACGCGTACCGCGCGCAGGATCGTCGAGGACCGCTTGGCGTCCACGTTCGCCCGGTGCCACTCCCAGGACGGGATCATCGCCCAGTCGCGCGGCTCCGGCATCACGTACAGGCCCAGCTCCGCGGTGGGGCCGGGGGCGGGGGCGCCGAAGCGGCGGACCAGACGGCGCCAGGCGCCGTACGCCTCGTCCGTGGTGACCTTCTGCTCCAGGACCGAGGGGATCAGCGACTCCATCACCAGCCCCGTGCGCAGCAGCCGCAGGCCGGGGCGGCGGTGGCGGGTCAGGGCGAGCAGGCGGTGCCGGGGCACGAACGCGTCCGGGTCGTCCTCCGCGCCCAGGAGCGCGGGGAGGCCTTCCAGCAGCCAGTGCGCGCCGGGGCCCCAGGCCGTCGCCTCGATCCGGCCGGCGCGCGCCGCGACGCGCAGGGTGCCGGGCCCCTGCGGCGTACGGGAGGCCCGCCAGAACGTCCCGTCCGCGGCCATCCGGAACGTGGGGTCCGCCGGGCCCCGACGCAGTGGGCCCAGCACCAGGCGGAGGTCCAGCGGGCCCGGCGGGGTCCACTCCCGGGTCACCGGCGGGGCGTCGGGCGGGGAGGACGGGCCGGGAGGCGCCGGGGGCCGGCCCATCGGCACGGTCGTCCGCGGCGGGAGCGCCGCTCGCGCGGTGCGGGGGGCGAATCGTCCTGCCACGGAGGGGCCTCGGTGTTCCTGGTGCGGAGGTCGGTCCCCTTGAGGGTACGGGGGCGCGCGTACGGGCTCGGGGGAAGTCCCGCGCTGGTCGTCGGGGGCCCTCGGGCTGAGCCCGGCGGGCGGCGGGGTCCGGGCCCCCCGCGGACGCGCCCCCGCCTCCTACTGGTCCGAGGAGAAGCGGACCGAACCGTCCGGCAGCACCGCGCCGCACCAGATCCGGATGCCGTCGCGCAGTTCGTTGTCCGCGCCCACCCGGGCCCCGTCGCCGATCACCGCACCCGTCAGCACCGTACGGTCGCCGATCCTGGCTCCCGCGCCGACCAGGGAGTCCGTGACGACCGCGCCCGCCTCGACGACCGCGCCGGCCAGGATCGTCGAACCGTCCACGCGTGCGCCCGCGCCGATCACCGCGTCGGCGCCGACCACCGTGCCGCCGGTGATCTTGGCGTCCGGGGCCACGGAGGCGGACGGCAGGACCAGGCGGTCGCCGCACCGGCCGGGGACCGCCGGGGACGGGGCGCGGCCGAGGACGAGGTCGGCGGAGCCCCGGACGAAGGCGGCCGGGGTGCCGAGATCGAGCCAGTAGGTGGAGTCGACCATGCCCTGGAGGTGGGCGCCGGAGGCGAGCAGTCCGGGGAAGGTCTCGCGCTCGACGGAGACCGGGCGGCCCGTCGGGATGGAGTCGACGACCGAGCGCCGGAAGATGTAAGCCCCGGCGTTGATCTGGTCGGTGACGATCTCCTCCGGCGTCTGCGGCTTCTCCAGGAAGGCGGTGACCCGGCCGGTGTCGTCGGTCGGGACGAGGCCGAAGGCGCGCGGGTCCTCGACCCGGGTCAGGTGGAGGGAGACGTCCGCCCCGGAGGCGGTGTGCGCGGTGACCAGGGCCCGGATGTCGAGCCCGGTCAGGATGTCGCCGTTGAAGATCAGGACCGGGTCGTCCGGGCCCGAGGACAGCTTGGAGGCCACGTTCCGGATGGCGCCGCCGGTGCCGAGCGGCTCCTGCTCGGTGACGTACTCGATGTGCAGGCCGAGCGAGGAGCCGTCGCCGAAGTACGGCTCGAACACCTCCGCCAGGTAGGAGGTGGCGAGCACGATGTGCTCCACCCCGGCCGCCCGGGCGCGCGCCAGCTGGTGGGTGAGGAAGGGGACGCCCGCCGCCGGCACCATCGGTTTCGGAGTGTGCACCGTGAGCGGGCGCAGTCGGGTGCCCTTGCCACCGACCAGGAGAATCGCTTCTTTTGCCTCTGTCACAGCACCGTCTCTGCTTCCTGGTGGGGCCTGGCCTGGTTCGTGGCTGGCCAGTTTAAGCAGACCGGTCGGATACGCCCCGGTCAGCGGCCCTGCAGTCGGGCGGAGCTGGTCCGGGCCTTGCCGAGCTTCTTGTAGAGACGCGCTCCGGGACATTCGGTTGCGAAACCGTCCCGATGGCCCGAGATGACGTTCAGTTTGACCTTCTTGCCCTTCTTGTACTTGTTGCTTCCGCCGGAGACGAGCGTCACCTTCCCCTTCGGGTTGCCCCCGAACAGTCCGAGCTTCCACGCCGTCAGCTTGGCGACGGCGGTCACCGCGGCGGCGGGCGGGGTGGTGGAGGAGTAGGAGCCCAGCACCGCGATGCCCATGGTGTTGCTGTTGAAGCCCAGGGTGTGCGCCCCGAGGACGGGCCGCGAGACGCCGCCGGCCCGGCCCTCGTAGATGTTTCCGCACTTGTCGACGGCGAAGTTGTACCCGAAGTCGCGCCAGCCGCTGCTCTTGACGTGGTAGCGGTAGATGCTGCGGAGCACGGAAGGGGCCTGCTTGCAGGTGTAGTTGTTCCCGGTCGCGCTGTGGTGCACGAAGGCCGCCTTGACGGTCCTGGTGTACGCGAAGTTCCGTTCGCGGAGCTTCTCGTCCGCGCCCCACCCCTTGCGGGTGATGATCTTCGGCCGGGGCCCGATGTACGGCTTCGCCCCGGGGGCGTTGAACTCGGCCGCCTCCGCCGTCTCCGCCTCGCTCAGCGCGGGGATGACGGACGCGCCGAGCGGCGCGAGCTCCGCGTTGACGGCCGATGCGGCGGCGGACTCGGCGGTGAGCGCCTCCGGCACGACCGCCGCCGTGCCGGCGGGGGGCGGTCCGGGGTGGACGGCGAGCCCCGCCGGGACGGCGGTCCGGCCGCCGGCCGCCTCCCCGGCGGACACGGGGTCGGGGCCGGGGTCGACGAGTTCGAGGCGCAGGCCTTCGGGGAGGCGCACCGCGATGGAGCGGCCCTGCTCATCGGCGGCCTCCGGGTGCACGCGTACCTCCACGCCGTCCGAGGCCCCGACCCAGAGCGGGGCGGTCGCCCCGCGCACGGTCCCGGACGCCCGCTCGTCACTGTCGAGGTCGGCGGCGTGCTCGGCGTTGTGGGTCTCGACGTCCTGCCAGCCCGACCAGCCCCCGCCGCCGACCGCCCGGGTGCGGACCTGGACCCTGCCGTGGAGTTCGGCCCCGGCGTCGTCCCAGACCACGCCCACCAGGGAGAACGGCCGGGTCGTCCGCCGGTCCAGCCCCCGGCCCGGATCGGCGGGCCCCGCCGAGCGGTCGGACGGCGTGGCGAGGGGCTCCAGCGGCAGGGACTGCGTGGAGCCCGCGAGCCCGGCCGACCGGTCCTCGGTGGCGGGGGACTCGGTGGCGGGGGACTCGGTGGCGGGGGACTCGGTGGACCGGTCCTCGGCCGCCCCGGGGTCGGCGGTCCGCACCGCCGGCGGACCGGCTCCCGGCGACTCCGGGGAGAGGGAGGGCGGGCGGGCCGCGGAGGCGTGGGGGACCGGGGCGGACAGGGCGGGGGCGGCGAGCGGCAGAGTGAGGGCCGCCGCGCAGGTGACACCGATCGAAGTGACCATAAGTGAGCGCATACGTACGATATTTGCCATAGGGTCATCAGTCCGGCTACCCGGACATCCGCCCCGGTGCGACGCGCCGTCTGCCGAACCGGTGGGGGCGGCGCCCGGCCGGCCACCCGTTCGGCCCGCTCCGCGTACGCCCCCCGCGTACGCTTGCGCGGGTGAACTCCAGCGACCGCACCCCTGCCGACCTGCTGCGATCCGCCCTCGCCGCGGACCCCGCCCGCCCCCTGGTCACCTTCTACGACGACGCCACCGCAGAGCGCGTCGAACTGTCGGTGGCCACCTTCGCCAATTGGGTGGCCAAGACCGCCAACCTGCTCCAGGGCGATCTCGCCGCCGAGCCCGGCGACCGGCTCGCCCTGCTGCTCCCCGCCCACTGGCAGTCGGCGGTCTGGCTGCTCGCCTGCTCCTCCGTCGGGGTCGTCGCCGACGTGCAGGGCGACCCGGCGGCCGCCGACCTCGTCGTGACCGGTCCGGAGACGCTGGAGCGGGCCCGGGCCTGCCGGGGCGAGCGCGTCGCTCTCGCGCTGCGGCCGCTGGGCGGCCGTTTCCCGCAACCGCCCGAGGGGTTCGCGGACTACGCGGTGGAGGTGCCGGGCCAGGGCGACCGCTTCGCGCCGTTCGCCCCGGTGGACCCCGAGGGGCCCGCGCTGGCCGTCGACGGAGTCGAGCTGACGGGTGCCCAGCTCGTCGCCCGCGCCCGGGAGGACGCCTCCGCCCTGGGCCTCGCCCCGGGCTCCCGGCTGCTCACCGGACGTACGTACGACAGCTGGGACGGGTTGAGCGCCGGGCTCTTCGCCCCGCTGGCGGCCGGGGGGTCCGTGGTGCTCTGCCGCCACCTCGGGCAGCTCGACGCCGCCGGGCTGGCCAAGCGGGTCGAGGCCGAGCGGGTCACGAACTCCGCGGTATGACAAGCGCTCCGAGGCCCACCCGTCCGGCCCACAGCGGGCCGAGTCCTCGGTGATCGGCACGCGCGCGGGGAGATGATCGGGGGGTACGGACCACTCTCCTTGTCGTGCACAACCAAGCGCGAGTTTCAGCCGTCTACTCCTGCGACCGGCGGCCCCTCGCGCCGCCGAACGTGAAGGATGGACGCAGACGTGACCGACAGTGCTGGCCCGCCGTCCGACCCGGGCCGCCCGGCCGGGGACAAGCCGCAGAGCAGGTCGCAGGAGGAGTCCGTCCCCGGGGGCCCGGCCCCCGGGGACGGCGGTGACGACCCCGTCGAAAGCCCCGGAACGGCCGGGAGCGGCCAGGAGGCCGGGCCCACCGGGGAGCCCCACGCCGCCGGAGCGGCCGAGGCTGCCGAGGCGGCCGGGAGCGGCGCCGCCGAGGGCGGGTCCGACGGGAGCGGCCCGGCCGCCGCCGGGCCCGGAGGGAGCGGCCCCGGCGCTCAGACCTGGGCCGACCGGTCCAAGGACGGCGCCGTCGTCGCGCGCAGGCGGCGCTGGCTGCGCTGGACCGCGCTCGCCGCCTCGTTCCTCGTGCTGGTCGCCGCCGGGGTCGGCTGGTGGGTGTACAAGAAGCTCGACGGGAACATCACCACCGACACGAGCGCCGCCGCCGAGCTGAAGGCGTACGAGGAGGAGCGGCCGACGCCGGTCGTGATGGACGCCCGGAACATCCTGCTCATCGGCTCCGACAGCCGGGCCGGGGAGAACAGCGAGTACGGCCGGGACGACGGCGGCAGCCAGCGCTCCGACACCACGATCCTGCTGCACCTGGCGGCGGACCGGAAGAGCGCGACGGCGGTCTCCCTCCCCCGCGACCTCATGGTGGAGGTCCCCGGCTGCCGCACGGCGGACGACAAGAAGTCCCGTGAGCGGTTCGCGCAGTTCAACTCGGCGTTCGAGACGGGCGGCACCGCCTGCACGATCCGCACGGTGGAGCGGATGACCGGCATCCGGGTCGACCACCACATGGTCGTCGACTTCAACGGCTTCAAGGAGATGGTCGACGCCGTCGACGGGGTCGAGATCTGCCTCGAGAAGCCGATCGACGACAAGGACGCGCACCTGGAGCTCCCGGCCGGCCGGCAGACGCTGAACGGCGAGGAGGCCCTCGGCTACGTACGGGCGCGCAAGTCCCTCGGCAACGGCAGCGACACCGAACGCATGGAGCGCCAGCAGCAGTTCCTGGGCGCGCTGGTCAACAAGATGCAGAGCAACGGCGTTCTGCTGAACCCGACGCGGCTCTACCCGGTGCTCGACGCGGCGACCAAGTCGCTGACCACGGACCCGGGGCTCGACTCGCTGCGCGACCTGTACGACCTGGTGCGCGGGATGCGCGACGTGCCCACCGACCAGGTGCAGTTCCTGACCGTGCCCCGGCAGCCGTACCGCCAGGACCCGAACCGGGACGAACTCGTCGAACCGGACGCGGGCGAGCTGTTCCGGCAACTCCGCGAGGACCGGCCCGTCGCGGTGGTCCCGGCCGACGAACTCGAGGAAGCGCGGCAGGACCAGGAGAGGACGCGGGACGGCAAGCCGGACGGCGCCGGCTCCGAAAGCCCCACGCCCACGCCCACCTATTCGGGATCGAGTGCGGCGGACGACCTGTGCAAGCAGTAAAGCAATTGCCAAGACACCGAACACAATCGACGCGTAATGGGAAGAATGCCCAGTTGTAAGGGGCGTGGAATGTGTCACGCCCGTCGCTCGACGCGGAATCGGCCGGATAGTGTGACGCGATCCGGTGCTTCCGGCCGTCAGGTCGTGCACTGCTGGAGCGAAGGAACGAGCGCCTTGCCGGGGGAGGGCGCCTCGCGTGGCACCGACGGAGGACGCAGGCAACCGTGGACGCGCACAGTCGTGGACGGGCGGACGATATCGACCCCGCCGACCAGTGGGTACTCAACCCGCACACCGGCAATTACGAATTGCGACTGGATCACTCCACAGGGGAGTCGAGCGGCACTTCCGGGGGGGGCGGCGCTTCGCGTACGGCCACGGCCGAGGAGAGCGGCCGCCGCGCCGGCTCCCGGACCGGTACGCGGGAGGACGTCCCGGTCACCAAGCGCCACGAGGTGCCCGGCCAGCGCAGCCGCCGCAGCGCGCAGGGGACGCGCGGCGCCTCCGCCGAACCCCCCGCGGCGGGCCGCCGGAAGCGCAAGCCCCGGAAGACGCGCAAGAAGAAGGCGCTGCTGTGGACGGGCGGCGTGATGGCGTTCGTCGTGGTAGGCACCTCGCTCGGCGCGTACCTGCTGTACGAGAAGCTCAACGGGAACATCGACGCCATCGACGTGGGTGACGCGGGGAGCAAGAACGTCGTGACCGACGGCCCGATGAACATCCTGGTCATCGGCACCGACAAGCGCACCGGCAAGGGCAACGAGGGCTACGGCGACAAGGGCAGTACCGGGCACGCCGACACGAACATCCTGTTCCACGTCTCCGAGGACCGCACCAACGCGACGGCGATGAGCATCCCGCGCGACCTGGTGACCGAGATCCCCGAGTGCGAGACGAAGCAGCAGGACGGCACCAGTGCGGCCATCCCCGGCACCGCGAGCGCGCGCTTCAACACCAGCCTCGGCCAGAACGGGCGCGACCCGGGCTGCACGATGAAGACGGTCGAGAACATCACCGGCGTCAAGCCGGACCACTTCATGATGGTCGACTTCAACGCGGTCAAGGAGCTGACCACCGCGGTCGGCGGCGTCAAGGTCTGCATGGCCAAGCCGATCGACGACCCGAAGTCGCATCTGAAGCTGCCCCAGGGCGAGTCGACGGTGCAGGGCGAGAACGCGCTGGCCCTGCTGCGTACGCGCGACAGCTTCGGCAACCGGAGCGACCTGGACCGGATCAAGGTGCAGCAGCAGTTCCTCGGCTCGATGATCCGCGAGATGAAGTCGAGCGACACCCTGACCAACCCGAAGAAGCTCTACAAGCTGGCCGACGCCGCCACCAAGGCGCTGACCGTCGACACGGCCATCGGCGACGCGAAGAAGCTGATGACGCTCGCCCAGGAGATCGCCAAGGTCGACACGGGGAACATCACCTTCGTCACGATGCCGGTGAAGGACAACCCCGCCGAGCCCAAGCCCGTCACCGTCGTCGTGGACGAGACCAGGGCCGAACCGCTCTTCGCGATGCTGCGCTCCGACACCTCGCTGACCGAGGTGAAGCGGAAGGAGAAGGCCGCCAAGGGCAAGCAGGCGGCCCTGCTCAAGGGCCCGAAGGCCGCCCCGGCCGATGTCCGCGTGGACGTCCTCAACGGAGGCGACCTCCCCGGAGCGGCCGGCTCGACCGTCACCTGGCTCCAGAACGAGCAGGGGGTGCTGAAGTCCACCAACAAGGCCAACGCACCCGAGAAGATCAAGAAGACGACGTTGGAGTACGCGCCCAACCAGGCCGACCAGGCCCGGGCGCTCGCCGAGATGATGGGGCTGCCCGCCACCGCCATGAAGCAGGGCACCACGGACGCCGAGGGCCTTGAAGCGATGGTGCTCACGCTGGGGGGGGACTTCAAGGGCGCCGGACAGCTCATCACCGGGCCGGCGAAGGCTCCGGAGGGCGTCGACCAAGCCCGCGCCGACAAGGCGGTATGCGCCAAGTGACACCGGGTCACCGCGCCGTAGCGGAAATCTGAACAGCATGGGGGGTCCGGTGGGACGGAGCAGCACGCCTGGGGAGCGGGCGCGGTCACGCGTGCGCCGCGGCGATCGAGCCGGGGGGGCCGGCCGGAGTGCGAGCCCGCACGAGAAGGGCGGCGAGGGGCCGGGGGGCGTCGTGGGGGACGACGCCGACCGCGCCTCCGGGGCCCCGGGCGCGGGCCCGCGGTCGAGGAGGGAGCCCGGCGACGGGGGTGGCCGGAGCTCCGCGAAGGGCCGGCGAGGGGGCGGCGGTGCCGGGGGCGCCACCAGCCGCCGCGCGCCCAAGAGCCCCAAGCGGCGCGTCCTGCGCTGGAGCGCCTCCGTGCTCGCCGTGCTGATACTCGGCACCGGCGGCGCCGGTTGCCTCTACTACGAGCACCTCAACGACAACATCAAGAAAGAGGATCTGACCCTCGGCGACAAGGAGATGGCCGACCACAAGGCCAACGCCGCCGGGCAGACCCCGATCAACATCCTGCTCATCGGTTCCGACGCGCGGGACTCCAAGGCCAACCAGAAGCTGGGCGGCGCCAAGGAGACCTTCGGCGCTCCGCCCCTCGCCGACGTGCAGATGCTGCTCCACATATCGGCCGACCGCAGCAACCTGTCGGTGATCAGCATGCCGCGCGACACCATGGTGAAGATGCCCAAGTGCACGGCCCCGGACGGCAAGGTCTTCCCCGCCGGCCAACGGGACGTGCAGACCAACGAGAGCCTGGGGCGCGGCGGTCCGGGGTGCACGGTGGCCACCTGGTACGAGCTGACCGGCATCCGCATCGACCACTTCATGATGATCGACTTCGCGGGCGTGGTCTCGATGGCCGACGCGGTCGGCGGCGTCCCGGTCTGCGTGGACGCCAACATCCACTCGCGCGGCGCCGACGGCAAGGGCTCCGGGCTCAAGCTGGAGAAGGGCACCACGTACGTCAAGGGCGAGCAGGCCCTGCAGTGGCTGCGCACCCGCTACGGCTTCGAGGACAACACCGACCTCGGGCGGGCGAAGGCCCAGCACCAGTACATGAACTCCATGGTCCGCGAGTTGCGCAAGGGCACCAAGCTGACGGACCCGGCGAAGCTGATGAACCTCGCCGAGGCGGCCACCGACGCGCTGACGGTCGACAAGGGCCTCGACACGGTCAAGAAGCTGTACGACCTGGCGGAGGAGTTCAAGAAGGTCCCTACCCAGCGCATCACGATGTCGACCATGCCGAACGTGTACGGCACCGGTGTGAACAGCGGCCGGGTCTACCCGAAGGCCGGAGACGCGGAGCAGCTGTTCCGCATGGTCCGCGAGGACGTGCCGCTGGACGGCAAGGGGTCGAAGCGGAAGAAGCCGGTGGAGGAGGCGAAGGACGCGTCGGCCCCGGTCGCCGAGATCGCGGTCGCCGTGCGGAACGCCACCGCGACCGACGGGCAGGGCCCGGCGTCGGGCAGGGCGCGGGAGGTCTCGGACCAGTTGAAGGCCGCGGGCTTCGCGCGGACGACCGTCGACGCGAACGACGTGTCCGGGGCGGCTCGGACGACGGTCCTGTTCCCGAGCGCGGAGCTGGAGGGCGACGCGCAGGCGGTCGCCAAGGCGCTCGGTGTCCCGGTCTCCCAGGTGAAGAAGTCCACCGACGTCTCGGGGATCTCGCTCGCCGTGGGCGCGGACTGGCGCGAGGACGGAACCTACCCGGTGTCGAAGGGCACGGAGAAGACGCCGGAGTCGGCGGGCGCGCTGAAGGGCGACGACGAGAAGGCGTGCATGAAGGTGAACCCGAACTACACCTGGTGACGCGGTGAGGACAGTCGTGGCGAAGGGCCCCACCGCTCAGCGGTGGGGCCCTTCGCCACGGTTGCCGGGCCGTCCGGGTCAGGCGGTCCCGGCGCTGTCCGCCATCGCCGGCCGGCGGCTCGCGATGACCCGCCGGGCCAGGGACCGGGGGCTGGTGAGGAAGCCGAAGCCCCAGCACATGTGCATCGTCGCCAGCGCCACGGGGATCTGGGCGCGGGCCTTCAGCGGCAGCCCCTTGCCCGCGGGGAGCGACCCGGCGACGATCGCGGCCACGTACCCGCCCGGGACGACCAGGGCCCAGGGGGTGACGGCCGCGCCGAGGACCAGGCCCGCCGCGATGGCGACGACGGCGGTCGGCGGGGCGAGGTAGCGGAGGTTGATCGAGCCGGGGTGGTAGCGGGCGACGACGTGGCGCCAGCGGCCGTAGTCCTTGTACTGCTTGGCGAGCGCCTTGACCGAGGGGCGGGGGCGGTACTGGACCTTCAGCTCGGGCGAGAACCAGATCAGCCCGCCCGCCTCGCGGATACGGAAGTTCAGCTCCCAGTCCTGGGCGCGGATGAACTCGACGTTGTAGCCCTCCGCCCGCTCCAGCGCCTCGCGCCGGAAGACGCCCAGGTACACGGTCTCGGCCGGGCCCGCCTGGCCGCCGGTGTGGAAGGCCGCGTTGCCGACGCCGATCTTCGAGGTCATCGCGGCGGCGACGGCCTCCTCCCAGGCGTTCTCGCCCTCGGCGTGCATGATGCCGCCGACGTTCTGCGCCCCGGTCTCCTCCAGGAGGCGGACGGCGGTCGCGATGTAGTTCGGCGAGAGCATGCCGTGGCCGTCGACCCGGACGACGACGGGGTGGCGGGACGCCTTGATCGCGGCGTTGAGGGCGGCGGGCGTACGGCCGGTGGGGTTGGGCACCGTGTGGACCCGGGGGTCCTCCGCGACCAGTTCGGCGGCGATCTCGTCCGTACGGTCCACGGAGGGGCCGAGCGCGATCACGACCTCCATCTCACCGGCGTACTCCTGCTCCAGGATGTGCCGGACCGCGTTCCTGAGATGGCGTTCCTCGTTGAGCACCGGCATGATCACGGAGACGGCGGGGTACTGCGCGGCAGACATGTGGTCCTCGGGTGGGTCCTCGGGGCGCCAGGGGGTTTCCGCACCCTGGAGGCGTCGTTGTTCGGCCGCCACGTTACCGCGAATGGGGGACACCGGTGCGCGCCGCCGGGTCGTGGCCGGGGCGGAGAATCGTATGGGCCTACCGTGCGATGGTCCCCCTTGCACCGCAGAGGTGTCTCCCTTGCACCCCGGAGGTGTCTCCCCCGTGCCCGTACCGCAGCGCCCGCCGCAGCCCCGCCCCTCTCCCCCGCGCCGCCGTCCGCCGCAGGGCACGCGGCCGGTGCGCCCCCGGAGGCAGGACGAGCGGCCCCGCTGGGGCATGCGGGTGGCCATCGGTCTCTCGGTGCTGGTGCTGGGGGCGGGCGGGATCGGTCACGCCGTGGTGAGCGGCCTGGAGGACGGCATCGGCCGGGTCGATCCGTTCAAGGACATGAAGAACCGCCCGCAGGGGGGCCACGGCACCAATCTGCTGCTCGTCGGCACCGACGGCCGGGACACCATCACCGAGGAGGAGCGGAAGAAGTACCGGCTGGGCGGCGCGCCCTGCCACTGCACCGACACGATCATGCTGGTCCATCTGTCGGCCGACCGGCGGCGGGCGAGCGTGGTCAGCCTCCCCCGGGACAGCTACGCCGAGATGCCCGCCCACACCGACCGCACCACGGGCGAGCGGCACGAGAGCCATCCGGTGAAGCTGAACGCCGCGTACGCGGAGGGCGGGCCCACGCTGACCGTCCGGACGGTCGAGAACATGACCAAGGTCAAGATCGACCACTACCTGGAGATCGACTTCACCAGCTTCATGAAGACGGTGGACGCGGTGGGCGGGGTGGAGATCTGTACCGCCCGCCCGATGGAGGACTCGTACACGGGGTTGGACCTGCCCGCCGGCGTCCATGAGCTGAACGGCGGCCAGGCGCTCCAGTACGTGCGCTCGCGCCATGTGGACGTGGCGGCCGACCTGGGCCGGATGGAGCGCCAGCAGAAGTTCATGGCGGCGTTGATCAAGCGGGCCACGAGCAGCGGGGTGCTGCTGAACCCGATGCGGTTCAAGGACGTCTCGGCCACGGTGCTGGACTCGGTCCGGGCCGACAAGGACTTCGGTACGGAGCAGATGCTGGCGCTCGGCCGGGCGATGAAGGACTTCGGTCCGGCCTCCTCGGAGTTCGCCTCCGTGCCCGTCGGCGACCCGAGCTTCCCGGTCGAGGGCATCGGTTCGACGGTGCGGTGGGACGCGGAGGAGTCGAAGAAGCTGTTCCAGGCCCTGCGCGAGGACAAGCCGCTGGCCCCGGCGAAGCCGAAGCCGGGGCCGAAGGCCGGGGCGGGGAAACGGCCCCCGGCCGCGCTGGTGGACGTCGCACCGAAGGAGATCCGGGTGCAGGTCTACAACGGCACCCCGAAGAACGGGCTCGGCCGGTCCGTGGACGAGGCCCTGCGGGCCACCGGCTTCGCCACCACCGAGGTCCCGCTCAACGGGGAGGCGCGGGAGGTGGAGCGGACGCTCGTGGAGTACGACCCGCGCTGGGACCGGTCGGCGAAGTCCCTGGCCACGGCGTTGCCGGGGAGCGAGCTGAAGCCGGTGGAGGACCAGGGCCCGCAGATGAAGGTGACGGTGGGCGCGGACTTCACGCGGGTGCGGCCGGTGCGGGCGGAGAGCCGGGGGACGACGGGTGACCTATCCCCCGTGCGGGGCGACGAGGTGGTGTGCCCGTAGGGCGGGGGCGGGCGCTCTCCGCTCCGGCCCCGCGCGGTGTGCGGACCGGGCCCCGGCCGCCCGGCGCGGTGTGCGGAACCCGTGCGGCTCCGCCGGAGACACCGTCCGCTCAATCGCCTCAGTCACCCCAGAGGGCTCAGACGCCTCAGACGCCTCAGTCGTCGATGCCGTCCGCGGCGCGCCTCTCGCGCAGTTCCTTGATCGCTCGGCGGCGGGCGAGCCGGTGGGTGCGCCGGATCTGCGCCTCCTGGTAGCGCCGCTTGTCGCGCTCGCTCTCGGGGACCACCGGCGGCACGCGGCGGGGCCTGCCGTCCCCGTCGACGGCGGCGAAGACGAGGTAGGCGCTGCCGACCTGCTGAGCGGGGGTCGACTCGTTCCAGCGCTCGGCCATCACCCGGACGCCGACCTCCATCGAGGAGCGGCCGGTCCAGTTGACCTGGGCCTTCACATGGACGAGGTCACCGACGCGGACCGGCTCCAGGAAGACCATCTCGTCCATCGAGGCCGTCACGGCGGGGCCGCCGGAGTGGCGGCCGGCCACCGCGCCCGCGGCGTCGTCGACCAGCTTCATGATCACGCCGCCGTGCACCGTCCCGAGCAGGTTGGTGTCGCTGCCGGTCATGATGTGGCTGAGGGTGGTCCGGGACGCCGCGGTCGGCTTGCCCGGAATCTCTTCCTCTGAGCGGTTGGCCGGATCTGTTACGCCAGTGGCCTGATCTGTCATACCGTCCACCTTATGCGGGCTCCGTGCTCCCGCAGAATGCATCAGGTTGGCAACAGCCCTGGTGCGATTTCCCTTACACCCTGTAAGAGCCGTGGGCCGGGGCGGCACACTGTTCGGATGAACGATTGGCCCGATCGACGGACCGGCGACCGCAGCGAGCGTTACGGGCGGGGCAGCGCCGGCCCCCAGCCCGAGGGTGCGCGGGCGATGCCGCACGTCCAGCGCCGCCCGTCCTCGCCGCAGAGGCCGCAGGTGCCGCCCCGGCGACCGCAGGTGCCGCCGCAGAGCCAGGGTTACGACGACCGCTACCAGGACGGCGGGTACGGCAACGCGCCCGAACCCGGGTACGACAGCGGCTACAACACCGGCCAGGTCTACGGCTCGGGGAGCGGCGGGAGCGGCGGGGGCGGCGGCGGCCGTCGCGGCGGCGGTGACGGGGGCTACGTGGGCCGCCCGGCCCCGGACTGGCGCCGCCGGATCAAGCTCGGCGCGCTGACCCTGGTGGTCGTGGTGCTCGCGGTCTCGATCTCGACGTACTTCTGGGCCGACTCGAAGCTGAAGCGCGAGGTCGACCTCTCGAAGGTCATCGAGCGGCCGGAGACCGGCGACGGCACGAACTACCTGATCGTCGGGTCCGACAGCCGCGAGGGCATGTCGGCCGAGGAGAAGAAGCGGCTCCGCACCGGTTCCGCCGAGGGCAAGCGGACCGACTCGATGATGATCCTGCACGACGGCTCCAACGGCCCGACGCTGATCTCCCTGCCGCGCGACTCCAACGTCGAGATCCCGTCCTTCGTGGGGTCCGAGTCCGGGAAGAAGTTCCAGGGCACCGGCCGACAGGTGAAGCTGAACGCCGCCTACGCCGAGGACGGACCCGAACTGCTGGTGCGGACCGTGGAGTTCAACACCGGCCTGCACATCGACCACTACGTCGAGATCGGCTTCGGCGGCTTCGCGAAGATCGTGGACGCGATCGGCGGGGTCGAACTGGACATCCCGAAGGCGTTCAAGGACAAGAAGTCCGGGGCCGACTTCCAGGCGGGCAAGCAGACGCTGAACGGCGAGCAGTCCCTCGCCTTCGTCCGTACGCGCTACGCGTTCCCGGGCGCCGACCTGGACCGTACGAAGAACCAGCAGAAGTTCCTCGCGGCGCTGGCGAGCCAGACGGCGACCCCGTCCACGATCATCAACCCGTTCAAGCTGTACCCGACGATGGGGGCGGGCCTGGACACGCTGATCGTGGACAAGGACATGTCGCTCTGGTCGCTGGGCAACATGTTCTTCGCCATGAAGGGCGTCACCGGCGGCGACGGCACGTCGATGAACATGCCGATCTCGGGCAGCGTCAACGGGAACCTGGTCTGGGACAAGGCCAAGGTGAAGCAGTTGGTGCAGCAGCTCAACAACGACGAGAAGGTCACGGTCAAGGCCGACTGACCGCCTGGAGGCGGTCAGCCGGAGCGTACGGGCCCGGGGGCCCGCCGGGCGCGCCGGCGCCGGGCGGGCCCCCCCCCCGGTTGCCGCCGCGCCCGCAGCGGCGGCCCCCGTCCGGCCACGGCGCGCCCCCCCCGTGCGCCGCAAATAGCCCCCGGTGTCCA